>NZ_QLIU01000049.1 GCF_003574425.1 Cysteiniphilum halobium
TCTGTCTTCGACCGCATAGAATATTCTCTCGCAATCATGTCAATAGGATTATTTATCTATATTATACTAAACGTCTATTGGCTTATCCCAAAGTATAATATTGATCAGTATTTAATTAGCGAGAATGACACTATAGGGAGTGCATATGAATTATAACCATTATTGACAGTACGCTTAATACTTACATCTAAATTTATTGATAAATGAGACATTTGAGCATGATAAAAAAACTTATGGCGGAGAGAGAGGGATTCGAACCCCCGGACCTGTTACAGTCAACGGTTTTCAAGACCGCCGCTTTCGACCGCTCAGCCATCTCTCCGAATGTGGCGCCAATTATAACGGCATTTTTATAAATAGAAAGAGGCGTTTTTATTTTTTTCGAAAAAAAGTGAGTCCAAAAAGCTTAATCGCCTATAATTCACCCACGCAATCACCTAAAACATGCAAAATCTAAACTTATCACTTCTTTTTAACCAATCCCTATGATAGAATCGCCACGCTTGAATTTTTATGGATTGGCAACAACCCACACAGAAAATTAGCAAAACTGAGTAGTTAATAATAAATATTAAGGTAACAAAGATGAAAACGTTTAGCGCTAAAAGTGATGAAGTCAAAAGAGAATGGCTTTTGATCGATGCAAATGGTAAAACTTTAGGTCGCCTTGCAACTGAGATTGCAAGACGTCTTCGTGGTAAGCACAAAGCTGAATACACACCTCACGTCGACACAGGTGACTATATTGTTGTTATCAATGCTGAAAAAGTTTCCGTAACTGGTAACAAGCAAAAAGATAAAATTTACTACCACCACACAGGTTATATTGGTGGTCTTAAATCTGTTTCTTTTGAGAAACTAATCGCGCAACACCCAGAGCGTGCGATTGAAACTGCTGTTAAAGGCATGCTTCCTAAAAATCCTTTAGGTCGTGCGATGTACAAAAAGTTAAAAGTTTATGCAGGGGAATCTCACCCGCATACAGCGCAACAACCACAAGTTTTAGAAATATAAAATATAGGATAGGAAAATGACTCAAGCATACAATTACGGTACTGGTCGTCGCAAAAGCTCAGTTGCTCGTGTATTTATGAAAAAAGGCACTGGCAACATTGTTGTTAATGGTTTGCCACTAGATGATTACTTCGGTCGCAAGACGGCAAGCATGGTTGTACGTCAGCCACTTGAATTAACGAACAACCTGGAGAGCTTTGATTTCAAAATTAATGTTCACGGCGGTGGTGAAACTGGTCAATCTGGTGCAATTCGTTTAGGTATTTCACGTGCTTTAGTTGACTTCGATGAGAGCTTAAAGCCTGAGCTACGTCACGCTGGCTTTATTACACGTGATCCACGTAAAGTTGAGCGTAAGAAAGTTGGCTTTAGAAAAGCGCGTAGAAAACGTCAGTTCTCTAAGCGTTAAGCAACACACACTTTATTTTTTTGTATTTTATACATTTTTATTAAAAGCCCAACTGAAGCTTCAGCGGGGCTTTTTTGTTATTACTATGACTTCTATGATGCAAAATGGCTGATCAGTAGTATATAATGTTGAAGCTAATATTGAATAAGGAAAATTGGGATAAATGTCTGCTCAAAACAAACGATCATCAATGACTTTATATACCAACGGTAATGACCCTTTTTGTCATCGCATTAAAATGATTCTCGCGGAAAAAGACATTAGTGCAGATATTATTGATGTTGTTGCGGAAGATAAACTAGAAGAACTTTATGAGCTGAACCCTTATGGCGGCGTGCCAACATTAATGACAAAAGATCTGATTGTATATGAACCAAATATTATCTTTGAGTATCTTGAAGAACGTTTCCCTTACCCTCCTTTATTGTCTGTTTTCCCGCTTGAAAGAGCCCAAGCACGCATGTTATGTAAGAAAATTGACAGCGAATGGATGCCTTATCTAATCAATGCATTAAATGCTGAGAATGAAGATATTCGACAAGCCAATAAGATTGCACTACTTAAAGCACTTTTTTCATTGATCCCAACACTAAGCAGGCAATCCTATTTGCTTGGAGATGATTTCACGATTGCAGATTGCTCACTGGCAGTTATCCTATACAACTTGCCTAAATTAGATATCCGTCTACCTGAAAAAGCGATGCCTCTAATCAAATATGCAAAACGCTTATTTGCACGCAGTTCATTTAGAAAAAGCATTAGAACCCAATAAGGAATACCAACAATGGCAATGTTACGAGCCTATTTAATTGAAGCAACCTACGACTGGATGATCGATCACGATTTAACGCCTTATTTACTTGTCGATACCGAATATGATGAAGTTATCTTGCCTGAGAGTCATATCGATGAAGATGGCAAAATGCTCCTTAATATTTCCCCTGAAGCAATTGAACGCTTTGACTGTGATGATCAATTTATTCGCTTTGATGCAACATTTGATGGCGAGGTAATGTCTTTACAAATCCCTGTTGAGGCAGTACTTGAGCTCTATGCAGGAGAGACTGCACAAGGACTTTATGCCCGTGAGTTTGGCTATGGGATTGATGTCAATGAAGGTGACGATAATGACGTCAACCCTTCAAAGGGTAATGCACAGAAAGGTAGCGGCGGACTACATCTAGTTTAGCCCTCTTTTTACACGGCTAAGACTAAATATTCACCCACAAGTGCCCACCGTACCCTGAGCGTAAGTCGAAGGGTAAGCTTGGGAAAATCACACTTCATAGAGACTTCGACTTACGCTCAGCCAACGCTTACACAATCAAAGTGATCAGGAATATGGTCATAGCCTTTTACACACACTAAAAAACAAGTATACTTCTGTCAAGTTTGATTTATAAAGTCTTATATTAATCATGTTGGATTATAGCTTTCTTGTTGGGCTTGGTATTGGCAGTATAATCTGTTTCTATAGCATATTTCGTTTACGTAAACAGTTTAAAATTATCTTAATGCAACGCGAACAGCGCCTGTTTACCTTAACCTCAATCACTGAAAAGATCGTTGCCAGTGCAAATTTACAACGCAGCGGCTTATTAAACAAAGATATTGAAGACTTGCTGCTTGAAGGCCTTGATATGCCGTCAATTGAAAAAGCTGGGATTACTATCCGTGGACTGGCAAATCGCAACTTATCACGCCCTGAAAGCATGCGGTTTTGCCTTGATCGTTTGCAAAAAAACATGGATCAACTTGAAAAAGATTACCACGATCCATATCGTTGGAAAAAAGCCACTAAATAATGTTATACCCCATTGCGCCAACCACCATTTTATCCTACGATGTCATTTAGGTTGAAGCCCTCTAATTTTACTCTTTACTGAGAAAATATAAAAAATGGTAACAACTTAAAAGCTCAAGCAATATAGAAAAACATAAAATAAGGAACTTGATCCCATGCGACAGGTATCTCATGCTCTAGGCAATAACCCAAGTTATGGTATTATTGGCAATGGTCGACTTGCACGACATATACAGTTTTATTTTAAGCTCAAAAATATCCCACATACTGTGTGGCATCGCCAGCAACCAGAGCCACCTGAAAATATAATAAGTCAAAGTGATATTATTCTTGTGGTAATTAACGACGATGGAATAGATTCATTTTTGGATAAACACCCACAATTAAACGATAAATTATGCGTACACTTCTCGGGTTCTTTAGTCAGTCCATATGCGTTATCATATCACCCCTTAATGACATTCTCATCAGAACTACAAGACCTTGACTTTTATCAAAACCTGCTATTTGTTGGTGAGGATAACTCGCCAAGATTTGATGATATTTTTCCACAGTTAAGTAATCCCTTCATTCATATTCCACAAACAAAAAAAGCCTATTATCACGCACTTTGTGTGATGGCCAATAATTTCACAACTCTCTTATGGCAAAAGTTTTTTAATGAAATGACAACAACCTTTAATGCATCACTAAAGGATCTTAAGCCCTATCTGAAACAAACATTACTCAACCTTAACACAGATTATCATAATGCCCTAACAGGCCCCTTAAAACGCCAAGATTTACAAACGATAAAACACAACTTAAACGCACTTGAAGATGATACTTTTGCCACAATTTATCAGGCCTTTGTTGACGTCTATCAAGCAAATATACATAATCAAATGGAAAAGAAATATGAGTACGCATAACCTAATTAAAAAGCCTAGCATTAGTAACCTGCAAAGTAAGAAGCTAAACCAACAAAAGCTATCGATGCTAACTTGTTATGATTTTACTTTTGCACAAATCATTAATCAAACTGCCATTGACATGCTACTTGTTGGTGATAGTGGCGTTATGACACAATTAGGCTACCCTGATACTACGCACGCTACAATTGAGATGATGTGCTTTATGACACAATCGGTTGTTAAAGGAGCACCTGACAAATTCATTATTGCTGACATGCCTTTTTTAGCACAACGTCAAGGTATTGCTCACGCCATACACTGTGCAGATAGATTAATTAAATGCGGTGCCAATGCCATTAAGATCGAAGGAATTAATGGACATCAAGATGTAGTTAAACACATTATTGAATCTGGTATCCCCGTGATGGGGCATATTGGACTAACGCCACAATCAGTGCATACATTAGGCTATAAAGTACAAGGAAAAGATGACAGAGCTGCTAAGAGCTTAAAACAACAAGCGCTACAACTGCAAGAAGTTGGTTGCTTTAGCCTTGTGATGGAGTGTGTGCCAAGTGGACTTGCCAAAGAAATTAGTCAAATGCTTACCATTCCCGTGATTGGTATCGGAGCAGGTAACGATGTTGATGGTCAAGTGCTTGTTATTCAAGATATGCTTGGCTTGAACAATAATCTACAACCAAAATTTGTACGCCACTTTTTTAATGGCTTTAGTCACATTAAGGCCGCTTTTGATACTTATCATCAAGCAGTACAAACCGGTGACTACCCCAACAAACAAGAGCGTTATGATATTAAGATTGCATAATTTAACTGAAGTTGAGCAAAAGTGTATAACTCCAGAGTTTAAGGAAAACAAATGAAGATTTTTAATGAGATTACGTCCTGGCAGGCAACCCGCCAACAAATACAATCTAATAAGACCCTAGGCATTGTGATGACAATGGGTACATTACATAAAGGACATTTGAATTTAATAAAACAAAGCCAACAAGATAATGATTACACTTTAGTGTCAATTTTTGTCAATCCAACCCAATTTAATAATCAAAGCGACTTTGTCAACTATCCAAAAACATGGCAACAGGATATTGATTTGCTAAAGGCTCAAGGTGTTGATTTTCTACTGTCTCCACAAAAAGAGATGCTTTATCCTGATAATTATAATTACCTAATCAAGGAGAAAAACTTAAGTCCAATACTTTGTGGTGCCTCACGCTTAGGTCATTTTGAGGGAGTGATGACCATTGTAATGAAACTCTTAAATATTGCTCAAGCGAACAATGCCTACTTTGGAGAAAAAGATTACCAACAATTTCAGTTAATAAAAGGCATGGCGCAAGCATTTTTTATTCCAACAAATATTATTGCTTGCCCGACTGTTCGTGAGGAAGATGGGCTTGCTTTTAGTTCAAGAAACCTACGTTTAGATACGAATGCCCGTGCCAAAGCAGGTTATTTTGCTAAAGCCATTCGTCAAAGTAACGACATTGAACAAGTGAGAAATGCACTTATCTCAAACCATATAACCATTGATTATCTAGAGGACATTGAAGATCGTCGCTTTGCAGCTGTTATTATTGACGAGGTTCGTCTTATTGATAATTTCCCTCTTTCTGAAATCACTCAACTTACTAAGGAAAATACATGAAACGCACCCTATTAAAATCCAAAATTCACATGGCAACAGTCACTGAAGCAAATTTGAATTATTATGGTTCAATTAGCATCGATCGCGCACTTTGTAAAGAAGCTAACCTTATCCCCTTTGAGCGTGTTGAAATCTACAACTGCAACAATGGCGCACGCTTTGCAACTTATGTCATCTTAGGAGATAAAGGCGAAATTTGTTTAAATGGTGCCGCTGCTCGCCACGTTGCCACAGGCGATACCGTGATTATTGCCTCCTATGCTGAATACGAATCAAATGAACTCATGGATCACAATCCACATCTTGTATTTGTGAACAAGCAAAATGAAGTCATTGAAATTAAGCGTTATTTAGATTCATCCATTAACCACTAGAGATTGGAGCAAAATAAAGCAACAAGCTTGCAAACAAATAGGCAACGCAAACATTTAATTATTTTATGACGATTCCTCAGTTTGGGAAATCACAGCGAAATATACTACCTTTGCCAAGCTCACTTTGAATGCTCAGTGATGCTTTGTGGCGAATAAGCACATGTTTTACGATTGCTAAGCCAAGGCCTGCACCACCTGTTGCTGGTGAGCGCCCCTTATCAACACGATAAAAGCGTTCTGTCAAACGTGGGATGTGCTTTTGTTCAATACCTAAGCCTTCATCCTTCACATAAAAATGCTTGCCATGCTTATCCTGATACCAAGCAATGGTAATTGGCCCTCCATTGGGGGAATAGCGCACCGCATTGATAATTAAATTACTCAAACAACTATTAATCTCTTTTTCATTGCCCTGCAGTGATAGTGTTTCATCAATATCTAAAACAAAGTGATGTTTATCCGTGCCTAATGTTTTCGCTGACTCGATAATTTCGATTAGCATTGGTGCAATGGCTAGGGTCTCTAACTCACCCTTTTGCACTTGATGGCTTTGAACTTTAGACAATAACAGTAAATCTTCAATAAGCCATTCAATACGCATCATTTGTTGCTGCATTTGCTCAAAATAAGGCAACCATTCACTCAAATGCCCAGCAACATCCGGTTGCATCAACTCTAAATAGCCACGAATAACTGTTAATGGTGTGCGCATTTCATGTGACACATTTGCCACAAAATCTTGGCGCATACGTTCAATATGATGACGAAAACCTGCATCTTGAGTAATGAGCAAAAAATGCTGATCATATGGAATAAGTACTACGGACAACATTTGATCTGGTGTTTTGGGAAGCGGTAATTCAAATGTACTCATATTTTTTTGCTGCAAGTAGGTTGATAAGGCAGGAAACTCAAAAACTTCAGTGACATCTTGCATCAATTGCGCGCTTGATAATTGAAAGAAGTTTTTAGCAGGTTGATTAAACCATTGTACCAATCCTTCTTGATCAACAATAACAACGGCATCAGTGATACCTTGCGCAAAAGTCTTTGCCCAAAATAAGCCGATTTTATTATGTTCTTCTGGTGTCTTCATACTAGGTCTTGATTAATTAGTTGATAGCCTTCACCACGAATCGCACGCAGATAAATATCATAATGAAAAGGGGCTAATAGTTTCCTAACTCGAGTAATATGCACGTCTACTGTACGTTCAGTAATCTCTTTGTCAGCATCCCAAACGTGATCTAAAATGCGTGCCCGTGACAAGGTTTTACCTGCATGTTGCATCAAGTATGTTATTAACTTAAATTCAAGCCGCCCACATTTGACCACCTTACCCTTACAGCTCAACAAGTGACTTTGTAAATCAGCATTAAGCTCACGAAAAGTAAGTTTTGATTGATCATTGTTGGATACTTTTGTTCGCTTTAATAGCGCCTGAATGCGCATAATAAGCTCTTTGGGTGAAAATGGTTTGGTCACATAGTCATCTACCCCCATGCCAAAACCTCTTAAAACATCACCTTCCTCAGCCTTAGCGGTTAACATAATGACAGGTAAAGCCTCAAGCTGTTTAGTTTGCCTGATTTCTGCCAATAGCTTAATCCCACTAGTGTCAGGCAACATCCAATCTAACAAAACCAAATCAATACTCGAATCACCAGCTAGTACTTTTAATGCTTGTACACCATTTTCGACCATAACAACATCATATTGCTGCCGAGTTAATGTGAGGTGTAACAGCTGCCTTATTGGCGGTTCATCATCTACGATTAATATTTTTGCCATATCATCATTAAGCCTTTACTTAACACTTGCTACAAAATGCTAACTTATCTATACCAAAGATGCTACAGATATAGCTCACCTATCGTAAATGATATTACATAAGTTTAATAGCTATCCACTTTAAGCCATATTGATTTCACAATTTATTATGTTATAGTTTGCCATCAAGGAAATGACGTTCTTCCTAAGTGTATTGCTGATTATATCGAAAAAACACTTAAACCATCCTTTAAGATTGATGACGTCTATACAATAAGAGCTTAAAGGAGAGTTATAACAATGTTAACGTTATTATTGATTGGTTTAGGTGGCGGCTTAGGCTCCATAAGCCGCTTTGGTTTATCTGAGTTTATTTATAAAATATTTGGCAAGTCTTTCCCACATGGTATTTTAATTGTCAATATTTTAGGGTGCCTGTTTATTGGTGCATTAGCTGCCTTTTTTCAAAAAGAGCGTTTGCTTGAGCATTTCCTTACCCCGCACTTTAGAGCCTTGTTAATCACTGGTTTTCTGGGAGGCTTTACGACATTCTCAAGTTTCAGCCTCGACGCACTGACACTTTTACAAAAAGGTGAATGGTTAAAAGCAATTGTTTATATCATGCTTAGTGTTTTTATTTCGATGATTGCCGTTTCCATTGGCTTTTATTTAGTTGAACGGTACTAGGTTTTATTTATTCACCAAGTTTCTTAAGAGGAACACCCTTTTCTAAATTCTTTTCAATATACTCAAGACTTACACCTTTTGTTTCAGGCACGAAAAATTTTAAAAAGATCATTGCTAATATACAAAATCCACCAAATACAAAGAAAATTGAAGCATTGCCATAAGCTTTCATAAAGCTTAATGCATTTGCCATAACAACACCTGCAAATGTCCAGTTAACCATTGTTGTTACGGTCATACCGATTTCACGCCCTTTTAATGGGAAAACCTCAGCACAAATCACCCAAGCAACAGGTCCCCAAGAACATGCAAAACCAAAAATATAGACAATAGCTGATAATAGTAAAACCGTTTTTGATAATCCGCTAGGAGAAGCACTGCCTGCCATTGATAGAAAAGCAAAGCCCGCTGCAAACATTGACACCATCATCACAACAGCACCAACATACAGTAGTTTTTTGCGACCCCATTTTTCAATCCACTTAATTGCTGGGAAAGTAAACAGCATATTAACCGTTGGAACAGCAAGAAGTGCGATAATTCCTGTCATACCAGCGTAACCAAAGATCGTTGGTGCGTAGTAAATCATCATATTAATACCAACTAACTGCTGGAACATTTGCAGCACGATACCAACGATAAGAATTTTCCAGAAAAAACCTTTAGAAAGCATATTAAAGCCAACACCTTTATTAAGCGATATACTTTCTTTAATTTCATTTACTTCGTCATCAATTTCTTGTTGTGATGAACGGACACGTTTTAAGACTACAATGGCTTGTGTCTCTTTGCCTTTTAGGAGTAGCCAGCGTGGACTCTCTGGTAAAAATAAGCTACCCAGAAACATAACTAAAGCAAATATCACAATCACACCAAACATTAAGGAAAGTGAAATTTCAACGTGGCCTAGCGCCTTAGCAATATAGACATTTGTTACCGCAATTAAAAATATACCGATAGTAATCATTAGCTGAAACAATGTTGCCATACCACCACGAATAGCTTTTGGTGCAGTCTCAGATAAATAAAGTGGCACAGTAAATGAGGCAATACCAACAGCAAATCCCAAACCAAATCGACACACGACAAGCATGGCTAATGGCGGCAAAAAAGCTGAAATTAGTGAAAATATCGTAAATAAGAAGCCTGCTAAAACAAGTACTTTTTTACGCCCTAAAGCGCGCGCAAAAAGTCCACTAAGTAATGCGCCAAGAATACCGCCCCATGCCAGGACTGCGGAATAATGCTCGCCCTGCTGTATGGTTAAATCATAGACACGATCTATCGTTGATAATGAGTTTGCAATAAACCCTTGATCTAAACCGAATAATAAACCTCCTAATGCACCGATTAAGCAGATCATATACACGAGTTTCTGATACTCTTTTTTTGCATTGACATTAGTAGTCATTGAATTCTCCCCGCTTTTAGCATTTGTTTAAGATAGATAATGAATGGTAAAAATCCGCTAACACAGCATTGCAGCAATAATTGCATATTTTGTCAATAAGTTACTGAATTAATTGCGCAAAATAATTTGATGTCGTTTATTAAGCAATTCAAATTTAGATGGCTGCAAAGGTATTACATAAAATCATCATTGTTCTGTCAAAAAGTTCCTAGCTGTGTAGAACACGTTATTAAGTTGCTATTAATGCTGTTTACCATTTGCTAAATGAAAGGTTAATTTTCTGACCATTTGGCTTGTTCTATGCTTGTCAACTGAATTCAAAATGCGATATATTTGGCGTGGGTAAATTTTCTGCAAAAATATCATAAAAAAGAAAAAGGCAACCAAGTTATGCATAAATTTTTAGGCGCTATCGAGGCAGGAGGCACTAAATTCGTCTGTGCAATCGGTACAGAAGACGGAAAAATTCTACAACGCATTCGCATTAAAACCCGCACCCCAGCAGAAACGATGCCAGAAATCATTGGTTTTTTCCGTGAGTATATGCACAAATATCCTCTTAGCGCCATTGGTTGTGGATCTTTTGGCCCTATCGACCCAGATGTTAATTCTAAAACATATGGATATATCACGCATACGCCAAAATTGCCATGGCGTGACTACAATATTGTTAAACACCTAGAAGATGGACTGCACCTACCTGTTGCATTTGATACTGATGTCAATTCAGCAGCATTAGGTGAACACCGCTGGGGAGCCGGTAAAGGAGTAAGTGATCTGATTTATCTAACTGTAGGAACTGGCGTTGGCGGTGGCATTATCGTCAATAATCAGCTAGTCCATGGTAGTGCACACCCCGAAATGGGGCATATCTATATTCCCGTGGATTTAACACAAGATACTTTTAAGGGAATTTGCCCATATCACGAACGCTGCTTAGAGGGATTAGCTTCAGGTCCTGCTTTAAAAACACGTTGGCAGGTTGATTCAGCTTTAGATCTTGCAGATGATCACATTGCTTGGCATCTTGAGACTGAGTATTTATCTTATGCACTAGTGAACTACATAATGTGTTTTATGCCTAAGCGTATCATCTTAGGAGGTGGGGTAATGAAACAGACACATTTATTTAAAGAGATTCACAACAAAGTAAAAGCAAAAATTAATGGCTATCTGAATAAAGACTATTGTGATAATATCCCATCGATTATCGTGCCACCGGCTTTAGCAGATAATGCTGGCATTATGGGCGCATTGGCTTTAGCTAGCACTGTTACAAAAATAACACCACAGAACCCTGTGTTTGAGGCAGAATAATCAATTTAGAGAAATTGAGCATAAGTTAATTAAAGGTTTAAAGATGGATATAAATGAAGTAGGTAAAGTATATGAGCGCCCTTGGGGGACATATCGCACGATTGAATTAGCAAGCGGTTATCAGGTAAAAGTTATTACAGTTAACCCTGGTGGGCAACTTTCTTTGCAAAAACATTTCAAACGCGCTGAGCATTGGGTCGTTGTCAAAGGTTCACCAACTTTCACTATTGGCGACACTAAAAAAATGTATCACACCAATGACCATGTCTATATTGAAAAAGAGGAAATTCACCGCATGGAAAACACGACAAACTCGCCATGTGAAATCGTTGAAGTGCAGATTGGTAGCTATCTTGGTGAAGATGATATCGTAAGATTAGAGGATATTTACAATCGTTGATTGCATCGCGCAATGCAAATAAAAAAAACTGTGAATCAATTATGATGGGTATATTCTTTCAAGAGGTGCCCATACACTCTCACAGTAAAGCACCTAAAAAGATGTAAATGCTTCAACCTCAATGAAATCTTTTAAAATAAAAACTTGTAATTTTTCTCTTAAACGCAATCTATAGCGATCATGTTTTTACAAACCCAATCATTTAAGCGGGGAAATTATGTTAGAAATGAAAGGCACCACGATTTTGTGTGTACGTCGTGGCGATGAAGTCGTCATCGGTGGCGACGGTCAGGCAACTTTAGGCAATACTGTTGCAAAGGATAATATCATCAAAGTACGCAAATTAAGTAATGGTAAAGTGTTAACAGGATTTGCTGGATCAACGGCAGATGCATTTACCTTATTTGAGAAGTTTGAGCAAAAACTTGATTTTTATCAAGGCAACCTGGAACGTGCTTCAGTTGAAATGGTGCGTGAATGGCGCCTAGATCGAATGATGAGTAAGCTTGAGGCAATGATTATTGTTGCCGATGAAAATAAATCGCTTCTTATATCAGGTGTTGGAGATGTAATGGCTGCTGATGAAAAAGGTATTTTATCGATTGGTTCTGGTTCTTCTTTTGCTAAGGCAGCAGCACATGCCTTGGTCGATAACACAGATCTTTCGGCATATGACATCGTTCAGAAGAGTCTTAATATTGCTGCAGATATTTGTATTTATACCAATCATAATTTAACCATTGAAAAGCTCGCTAATAAAGCAGCGATATAATTGACGAAGAGGATAGAAATTATGTCACAAATGACACCTAAAGAAATTGTCAGTGAATTAGACCGTTTTATTATCGGTCAAAAAGATGCAAAAAAAGCAGTTGCCATCGCACTTAGAAACCGCTGGCGTAGAATGCAGCTAGAAGATGGCATGCGCCAAGAAGTCACTCCCAAGAATATTTTAATGATTGGACCAACCGGTGTTGGTAAAACAGAAATAGCACGACGCTTGGCAAAACTTGCCAATGCACCATTTATCAAAATCGAGGCAACTAAATTTACCGAGGTAGGTTATGTTGGTAAGGATGTTGATTCAATTATTCGTGATTTGGCAGATAGCTCGATCAAGATGCATCGCGAGCAAGAGAAAACCAAAGTCGCTGTACGCGCTGAAGAATTGGCGAAAGAACGCATACTAGATGCGCTGTTACCCGCGGCACGTGAGAGCAAAGTTGGCTTTGCTAATGAGCCAGTTGAGGTAGAGCAAAAAGCAGATAATACAACACGCCAACTTTTTAGAAAAAAGCTTGCCGCAGGGGAGCTAAATGACAAAGAAATTGAGATCGATATCGCAATGCCTGCACCACAGATGAATATAATGGGGCCTCCAGGCATGGAAGACATGACTGACCAGCTACAAAATTTATTTTCATCGATGGGAAATGAACGCAAAAAACGTCGTAAAATTAAGGTTAAGGATGCCTTGAAACTATTGCAAGACGAAGAAGCTGGTAAGTTAATCAATGAAGATGATATCAAGTTGAAAGCAATTGAAGCTGTTGAACAAAACGGTATTGTATTTATTGATGAAATTGACAAAGTCTGCAAAAAATCAGATCAGCGTGGCGGAGACGTGTCGCGTGAAGGTGTTCAACGTGATTTATTACCACTGGTTGAAGGCTCAACAGTCAGTACGAAATATGGCATGATCAAAACAGATCACATATTGTTTATTGCATCTGGAGCTTTTCATGTCGCCAAGCCCTCAGATTTAATTCCTGAACTACAAGGGCGTTTACCAATTCGTGTTGAGCTAAGGTCGCTTGAAGTGGCAGACTTCGTGCGTATTTTAACGGAACCTGATTACTCATTGATTAAACAATATGTCGCGCTATTAGGTACTGAAGGTGTTGAAATTGTCTTTGAAGATCAAGCCATCAGACGCATTGCTGAAATTTCATTTCGCGTGAATGAAGAAGTGGAGAATATCGGTGCCAGACGCCTGCATACAGTATTAGAGCGTTTATTAGAAGAAGTATCCTTTGATGCCTCCGATCGCACTGAAAAAACCTTTAATGTTACTAGTGATTATGTTAACGAGAAACTAGGTGATTTGGTTAAAGATCGTGATTTAAGTCAATACATTCTGTAGCGCATTTGTACACTCAAGCAAAATTCATTAATAAACGTATGAAAACGCAAAAAATACAATTGACTTTAGGGGGTTAGCCCTTATAATTTGATCCTGTTCTGCGGGAATAGCTCAGTGGTAGAGCACAACCTTGCCAAGGTTGGGGTCGCGAGTTCGAACCTCGTTTCCCGCTCCAGTTGGCTGGGTAGCAAAGTGGTTATGCAGAGGCCTGCAAAGCCTTGGACACCGGTTCGATTCCGGTCTCAGCCTCCAGAACAAAGTCTTTGCCCGGGTGGTGAAATTGGTAGACACAAGGGACTTAAAATCCCTCGAGACTTAACTCTCGTGCCGGTTCGACTCCGGCCCCGGGCACCATTAGATTTTCCTGATGAATCGAAAGAATATTCATATACTCTCACCCTGGTATATTCTAGCAAACACATGCTTTAAAAGTATGGTGTGGTGGTTAACTCAATCTGGCACACTTGCAAACAAGGGACTTTGTCATAAGTAGAGTAAGGATTTCTATTTAAATCATATTTATTACTACTAAATTTCAAATTGATAATTTAAAGACATAAAAGACTAAGGTTATATATTGATGAATTAGGAGTTCAAGCTCAACTTCTATTGTGCATATGCTTAGATAATGAAAGGCCATGAAGCAAGATTAAGGTTTAAATGACTACTCATTTGATTGCTGCAAAACGCTGAAGAATTCATGCGCATGATCAATAAATACTTAGTAATTGATTCAATTAATAGCTTAATAAAAAGCTTATGCCAAAGTCAGCGATTATTATGGTTGTAAATATTGCATTTAAATTATTAACGGTATATTTTAGACAAGAATTAAGGTGATGGAGGAGTGAGGAATATGACTAAAAGAGCAAAAAAAGATTATCATAATTGTAACAAAGATGAATTTAAATCAATGACTAGTGAAACAACTTGTGTTACAAGAACACAAACACATAAAAATGTTATTGATCATTCAGTACAAAAGGAATGCAATCCTAAAACGGGTGCGAACATGAAAAGAAAGATACTATTTTTAATTAGCATGGTATCATTATCTTCCTTTTCATTAGCAAATGCTGCTAATGAAAATGATTTACCATCAAACGCAAATGCACAAAAGCAATCTTCTTCAGTCATCCAAGACTGGTGGGATGGTGATACCCTTACTGGTAACTGGGGTGGTGTCCGAGACGATTTAAAAAGCAGAGGAATTGATTTACAGGCAAGTTATACAGGTGCTGTCCTTGGGAATGTCATCGGAGGCTATAAAAAAGGTGCCACATATAATGATTCTTTTGGTGTCAGCTTAGATGTAAACTTTGGTAAACTTTTTAAAGAGCACTCTTTAAATAATACTAGATTTCACATCGATGTTGTGCAAAGAGATGGAAATAACTTAAGTGCTGAATATATACGAAATCAATATCCGGTTTCACAGTCTTATGGTGGGCAAAACTTCAGGCTTAATGAACTTTATCTTCAACAATATTGGGCTAATAAAGAGATCTCGTTTAAAATTGGTCGACTTGATGCATCTAACGACTTTTTAAGTTCTGATATCTATTGTCAATTTGTGAATAATGCCTTTTGTGGCAGTCCGATAGGTATTTTTTATAATGTACCTTTTTCTGCTTATCCTAATGCGCAATGGGGTGCAATTGTATCTGCCCAATCTAATTATGTTGTTGCCAAATTTGGGGTGTATAATACAAATGAAAGTGTATCGGAAAATAAATATCATGGCTTCAATTTCTCATTCAATGGTGACCAAGGAGTACAGTTAATAGGTTCCATTGGTTATTTATTAAACGATAATCAACGTTATGCTGGTCATTATACTTTTGGTATGACATATTTTACTGGTCCTAATGAAAATCCAGCTTACTACGGGCAAAATTCTGGCACTTATGATAGGCGAGACACGGGTTATTATCTACAAGCAGATCAGGCAATATATGATCAAGGGATTCGAACATTAAAAACCTTCCTGACAATAGAGTATTTTAATCATTGGGAAAGTAATTATATGCCACTATTTGTAGATGGAGGTTTTACATTTAAAGGGATAAATCCATATAGACCAAATGATACAGCAGGTTTAGGCTTTGCTTATGGTAGATATGGTCGAGATGTTATTACACAAAAAGGTGCTAATTTTGGCTATGAAATGAATATTGACCTAAATTACAAAATACAAGTAAATAAATGGTTAGCGATCCAGCCAGACTTACAATATATTATTCACCCTTATGGTGGTAGTATACAGTTGTCAGGTACTCCATCTTCACCACCTAATGCTTTAGTAGTAGCCACACAAGTTCAGATTGCCATCTAATTAGCTTTTAAGGATTGATGTTGCAAAAAATTTATGACACGCATGTGCATATCTGGAATAAGGACAAACTAGAGATGCCATGGCTCAACAATCCAGAAGTAAAATTATTTAATCGCAACTATGATTTAATGGATTATCAACAAGCAACTGCAAGTTATAATGTTACTCAAATTAATTATGTCGAAGTCGACGTAGCTAAAAATGACTTAATGAATGAAGCTCAAAATATTATCCATCTGGCAAAGCAATCAAATACAATTACCAGCATTATATTGGGCGCTGATCTTACAAGTGAACATTTCCCAAGCTACATCCTTTCTTTTATAGAAGAAAATAAAGTCATTGGCGTGCGCCATGGTGGCCACGATTTCCAAGATGCCTCTATTTACCTATCTAAGACTTTTACCACTAATGTAAAGCTACTTGGCGAGCTGGGATTATACTGTGAAGTCTTACCTAAAATCCAACACATGAATGCAGTTTATAAATTAATGTGCAGCTGTGCTAATACGCGATTTATTATTGATCATTGTGGGGGCATTAATCCTCTTGAAACTAATAAAATATTAAAAGCTGCTTGGCATCAAGGCATCAAAAATTATGCAATGCACCCTCAAGCTATTTGTAAGATATCAGGGTTACTTCAAAATATTGGAACACCACAATGGCAGACACAGGATCTTACGCCAATTATTGAATATTGCTACAATTTATTTGGCGAAGAACGTGTTATTTTCGGTAGCAACTGGCCAATGTGTAACCTATATGGTTGTTTTGATCTGTGGATCACTGCATTAAATCAAATTATTAAACCTTATGGTAATGCTTTTGCAGAAAAATTATTCCATCAGAACGCAAAAAAACTACTATCTAAATAATTTACCTATACTCATCTATTTTCTGCTTGTTGATGGTAGATTAATTTATATTTTTAGTGATACATTGTTGTTCTTGTAAATATAATACATTTTAATTGCTAAAGCATGAGATGCTTGTGTGGTTTCTGCAATCATTCATGCCCTCAAAAAGGACGATGAAATGTATCAATTTTCAGCTAAAAACATATAGGGGGTTTAATTATCATGAATCGTCAACAACAGTCGTCTAAAATGATCGTCCTTATTACAATCGTTGCTGCACTAGCTGGATTATTATTTGGGATTGATACTGGCGTAATTTCAGGCGCTCTACCCTTATTACAAAAAGAATTCAATATTAGTACATTTGAACAAGAGATTGTGGTTAGCGCTGTTTTATTCGGCGCGTTTATAGGTACAATCGCAGGCTCCTTTATCTCTAAAAAATATGGGAGAAAATCTTCACTAATCCTTGCATCAGCCATTTATGCCATTAGTTCCCTTTTGTCTTCGAGTGCCTCAGATCAAAGCGTATTGATTGTATACCGATTAATGCTTGGTTTTTCTGTTGGTATAGCAGCTTTTGTTGCCCCTATGTACCTCTCAGAGATGGCGCCAAAACGCCTGCGTGGTGGAATTATTAGTATGTATCAGGTCATGGTATATCTTGGCATCTTCTTGTCGTTTGTAAGTGATACAATTTTTACTTATTTTGCGTCATGGCGAGGAATGCTTGGCATTATTGCAATTCCTGCAGTTATTATGTTTGCCTTATTATGGCTGCTACCTAAAAGTCCCCGCTGGCTTCTTATGAGTAAAGGTAATGATGATCAAGCAAGACAAATATTAACTAAAATAAGAGAATCAAATGATGAAATCACTGCAGAGATAGATGAAATTAGTCATGCTATTAATCAAACAAAAAGTCAAAGCGGATTTAAACTTTTTTGTTATAACCGGCACTATAGAAAAGTTGTTGGATTCGGTATTCTACTGCAAGCTATGCAGCAGTTTACTGGAATCAATATGATTTTTTATTACGCTTCTATTGTTTTTGGCATGGCTGGGTTTAATACTCCAGTTTCTCAAGGATGGGTAACGGTATTCATTGGTATTGTTAATATTATTGCATGCTTAATCGCCATCCCACTTGTTGATAAAAAAGGGAGAAAGCCTCTATTATATTATGGCTATTTAGGCATGACTGTGGCCATGGTATTTTTATCTTTAGTTTTTTATATTGGCGTCACCTCGTTAGCACTTAAAATTCTTGCAATTATTGCAATTGTTTTATTTTTGGTGACTTTTGCCTTTAGTTCAGGACCAGTAATTTGGGTCTTATGTGCAGAAATATTTCCTTTACAAGGAAGAGACTTTGGTTTGTGTATTGCCACTTGCACAAATTGGATTTCAAACTTCATTTTAGCGCTATTTTTCTTAAGCGTACTTAAAGGTATTGGTCCTGGAAACACGTTTATGATATTCGCGATTATTAATTTTGTATGCTTATTTTTGATTTATTATTTCATACCAGAAACCAGAGGTATTTCATTGGAATCAATTGAGCAAAATCTCTTTTCTGGAGTTCGATTAAAAAACCTTGGACAAACAAAATGAAACGTATTGCAGAAATAATCAAACTCAAACAAGATAAAATTGAAGAGTATATCCATTTACACCAAAATGTCCCTCATCAAGTACTACAAGAAATAAAAAAAGCCAATATCAATAACTATTCTATCTTTATCCATAATGATACGCTATTTGCTTACTTTGAATATGATGGTGAATGCTTTGAAAAAGATATGGAGTCCATGGCAAATTCGCCAGTCATCCAACAGTGGTGGAAACAAACTGCCCCATGTCAAATCCCATTTGATGATAGACCGAAAAAACAATGGTGGAAAACAATACCTTCAGTCTTTCTATTGGAGTGAATCATATCCTATATCATTATGTATGATGCTAAGTAGTTTCTTAAGATAAAGAGTAGAGAAACATAAATTGTTTATAACAAAAGAGGCATATATCATGACAAATCAACAGGCTCAATCTATGAGATTAAGCGGTAAAAAAGCACTAGTAACTGCTGCAGGCCAAGGAATTGGTAAAGCATCCGCAATCGCTATGGCAAAAGCAGGCGCACAAGTTATTGCCAGTGACATCAATATCAAGTTACTGCAGCAACTACAAGTAGAACACCCTGAGATTCAAATAAAAGTATTAGATGTCCTAAATAATGAGGCAATTCAAGAGCTTTCTACCTCAATAGATACCATCGATATATTGTTTAATTGCGCTGGATTTGTCCATCATGGAACAATTTTGGACTGTACAGACGACGAATGGGATTTTAGCTTTAATCTTAATGTTAAATCAATGTTTCACATGAATCATGCTTTTCTACCCAAAATGCTTCAAAATGGTGGTGGAAGCATTATTAATATGGCATCTATTGCATCTAGCGTTAAGGGAGCACCTAACCGATTTTTATATGGAGCAACTAAAGCTGCTGTCATTGGCATGACAAAATCTCTTGCTATTGATTTTATAACACAAGGAATAAGGGTTAACGCAATTGCTCCTGCCACTGTTGAATCACCTTCATGGGAAGAGCGTGTCCGATCTCAAGGAAATGGTGATCCCGAACAAACACGCCGTGCTTTTATTGCGCGTCAACCGATAGGTCGCATTGGTAAAGCAGAAGAAATTGCCGCTTTGGTTGTCTATCTAGCCTCTGATGAAAGTTCATTTACAACAGGGACCGTACAAATCATAGATGGTGGCTGGAGCATATAGCAGCAAAATTTCTGTCAGTTAAATTTTTTGTTAACATGAATAATCAAAGGTGAACAATGAAATTATTACGTTATTATCAAGATGGAGTCATTAAACCAGGACTGTTAGATAAGAAAGGACAAATTAGAGCGTTATCCGAATATGTTGAAGATATTTCTGATAACAACTTATTACCAGAAGCTATAAAGACCTTAAGGGGTCTTAACGTAGATAAGCTCCCACTTGTGCATGGCGAACCTAGATTAGCTGCATGTGTTGGTAATATCGGTAAATTTATCTGTATCGGTTTAAATTACGCAGATCACGCCGCTGAAACTAATGCACAAATTCCAAGTGAACCTCTTATTTTCTCTAAATATACTAGTGCAATTTGTGGTCCAAATGACAATATTATTATTCCTAAAAACTCCACAAAAACAGACTGGGAAGTTGAGCTAGGTGTTGTTATAGGCAAAGGAGGTAAGCGAATTTCACAAGAAGATGCTCTCAACCATGTCGCTGGGTTTTGTGTTATTAATGATCTATCTGAACGTGAAGCTCAGTTGGAACGCCAAGGCCAGTGGGTAAAAGGAAAAAGCTTTGATAGCTTTGGTCCAATGGGGCCATACTTAGTCACTCCCGATGAAATTGAAGATTATAATAATTTACATCTTTGGCTAGAAGTTGATGGAAAACGTTATCAAGATGGAAATACCAAAACAATGGTGTACAAAGTTCCTAAACTGATAAATTATCTTAGTCAATTCTTTAGTTTACAACCAGGTGATGTCATATCCACTGGCACCCCTCCAGGTGTAGGACTTGGACAAAAGCCTACCCCCATTTATTTGCGTGCAGGACAAAAAGTTCGCCTAGGAATTGATGGCCTTGGCGTACAAACACAATACACAATTGATGAGGAGTAAATTTATACACCGCATGACCTATTAGAAAAATCTAGTGGTATTTTATATTAAAAAGTCGTAAGCACAGAAACTAGTATTGTAGAAACCACAGCATTATATATTTTATTTTAGTGAAAGGAGATATTAATGACTAAAGAAATAATTATCACCGAACTTAATGTGTATGATATTCGTTTCCCAACCTCTAAAAGTTTAGCAGGATCGGATGCGATGAACAAAGATCCAGATTACTCCGCCGCATACGTTACTCTACATACAAATCAACCTGAGTTAGAGGGAAATGGTCTTACCTTCACAATTGGGCGAGGAAATGAAATTTGTACTTTAGCAATCAAAGCTTTAGCTCCACTACTCATTGGTAAAAAGCTTGTTGATTTTACTAAAGATATGGGTGCTTTTTGGAAATATATTACTAACGATAGCCAGTTACGCTGGATTGGTCCAGACAAAGGTGCTATTCATTTGGCAACAGCTGCTGTTGTAAATGCAGTTTGGGATTTATGGGCCAAACAACAAGCTAAACCGCTATGGGAGCTAGTAGTAGATATGTCTCCAGAAGAGCTGGCGCGCTGTATTGATTTTACTTATTTAACAGATGTTCTCACGCCAAATGAAGCACTTGCTTTACTGCAAAAACAGGCACCACATAAAGCACAGCGTAAAAAAGAAATGTTAACAAAAGGTTATCCAGCCTATACAACTTCTGCTGGATGGCTTGGATATTCTGATGAAAAGTTACGTCGTTTATGTCAAGAAGCCATTGATGCAGGATGGAATCATATTAAATTAAAAGTGGGTGATAATTTGCAAGATGATATTCGGCGCTGCACCATTGCCAGAGAGGTTATAGGCCCTCATCGTAAATTAATGATGGACGCAAACCAACGTTGGGAAGTCTCTCAAGCAATACAATGGATGGATGCCTTAAAACAATTTAAACCATGGTTTATTGAAGAGCCGACAAGCCCAGATGACATACTAGGGCATAAAAAAATTAAAGATGCCATTTCTCCTATATGGGTTGCCTCTGGAGAAATGTGTCAGAACCGTATTTTGTTTAAACAATTTATTGAGAGTGGCGCATTAGATATTGTCCAAATTGATAGTTGTCGTTTAGGCGGTGTCAACGAAGTGTTAGCAGTCTACTTAATGGCTGCCAAATTTAATATTCCCGTATGTCCTCATGCTGGAGGCGTTGGTCTATGTGAGTATGTTCAACACTTAGCCATGATTGACTATATCTGCATTTCTGGTTCATTAACTGATAGGGTGCTTGAATATGTCGATCATTTACATGAACATTTTGTTGCACCTGTAAAAATAGAAAAAGGGCATTATATCGCACCGACAGTGCCAGGCTATAGTATTACGATGTATCCTGAAACGATAAATCAGTATGAATTTCCAAACGGTCTAAAATGGGCGGCAATATCATGAAAAAAAGACAAATTGGTACCACGGACATTAGAGTGACAGAACTTGGGCTAGGCGGTGCGCCTTTAGGTAATTTATATCAAAAAATATCAAATCTTCAAGCAAATGAAACCATAAAAATGGCTTGGCAGAGTGATATCCACTACTTTGATACTGCACCTCAATATGGCTCAGGATTAAGTGAACATCGCCTAGGCTACTTTCTGCAAGAGCAACAACAAGATAAGTTTGTGTTATCAACAAAAGTTGGTAAAATCCTAAGGCCAACAAGTGGCATAGCTCAAGCAGATGAAGACTGGTTCATTAACCCTTTACCCTTTCAAGTAATATATGACTACTCATATGATGGGTTTCAAAGAAGCATTGAGGATAGTCTGCAACGTCTAGGACTAAATCATATCGACATTGTTCACATTCATGACCTTGATCATCTTGTATTAAAAGATACTTTTCATCGTTACTTCAAGCAGGCAATGGAATCCGGCTATCCCTTATTAGCCAAACTCAAGAAACAAGGAATGATTGGCGCAATCAGTATGGGAGTTAAGCAATGGGAAGTCTGTCAAGATGCTTTAAAATATGGTGATTTTGACTGCTTTATGTTGCAGGATAGCTATACACTTCTAGATCACAATGCATTGGAGTTTTTAAATCAATGTGCTAAAAAAGGCATTAGTGTACTTGTAGCAGGCGCTTTTAGCTCAGGAATCCTGGTTGAAGGCTCTGCAAATAAAAATGCCAAATACCAATACAATCTAGCAAGTAATGAAATTATCCAGCGTGTCAAAGCATTAGAGAAAATATGCCAACAATTTAATGTGCCTTTGCCTGCTGCTGCACTTCAATTTCCTTTACGCCATCCAGCTATTGCATCAGTTGTTGCTGGGATGAATACCGCAGAACAAGTAATGCAAAATAAACTATGGTTAAACACCAAAATTCCAGAGGCTCTCTGGCAAGAGATGAAAAGAAGTAACCTTATCCCAGAGTAATGTAATATAAAGCACCTCCCAAGAAATTCTAATGGGCGGACAGTGCCCAAATATGTAACTCGACTCCATATAACCTCAGTTCGGAGTTTCGGTTTATAAAACACTCAATCTTCTCTGTCCAACAATAGAGATAGGATCAATAACCCATACTGCTAGGCATGTCATTAAATTTGTGCATGCATTTACAGGTGAGCGATGTCTCGTATGGCACAACATTAAACTATTTTTCAAATGGTCAAATAGTGTTTCAATCATACCTCTATGGCGTAACAATTGCTTTTTCTGTGGTGTTCTAAATAGTTTTTTCATATTCTTTTTGAGCGTAGTAATCAGTTTAAGCCCTTGTTGTGCAAAGCAGGACAAAGGTAAAATAGCTTTGCTCATCAGCTCTACAAAACGATTATACGATGGTGCTTGAGGAAAATATTCACGCCAATAAACTTTGATAAACTCGTTGTAATATATTTTGAAATTGCGATTGAGTTATCTGGAACATAATAAAAATTGTCATAATTTCGCTCACTGCTAATTGTTGCGCTTTGCCATATTTTCTGTTTCTATCCATGCCAATTTGTTTGAGTTTAAGTTGCTTTTCATAGATAATGCAAAAGTCGTCTATGCGGCAAAATGTTGAAATAAGTAGTTCTATCATGTTGATCTTGAGAAATTACCATAAGAATTACTTATTTTAACACCATCAACCCCTGTTAAAGCAATTAAGCAATCACTTCATGAACTGAAAGCCAATTCCTGTTGGTCAGAAAACTGGGCTTTATTTATTGATATGATGGTATATGGCGATAAGCTAAGTTATCACTCAGCAATGAAAACACTAAAAAAGCTATCTGATATTGCAATTCATGCGATTAATAATTAATTGATATAATTATGACATTGACCTGTATGAAAGCTTTATTGCTGAGTTTTTAATAGTATCAGTTGATTAATTTTTGCATATTACAAGAGCTAGTAGCTTTATTTTAGATACATATTATATCCATATACACTAAATTATGTTTCCTCAAATATTTTGAAAAATAATCTAATTATATTCTTGACCTTAACCTTAAGGTTAATCATATAGTTATAAGTAAATAAATGTATTTAGGATATACCAGTATGAATATTGGTGAGCTTTCTAAATTACTTGGTATTACCAATGTAACAATAAGGCATTATGAAAAAGTAGGATTATTACAGCCAGATAGAAATCAAAATGGCTATCGCCAATATGATGACAAGGCTGTAGAAAAGCTAAGGTTCATTGAGAATGCTAAATTTATGGGATTTAGTTTATCAGAAATTAATGAGCTTTTTTCATTAGAGCGTCAGTATATATCCAGTATTGAGATAAAACAAAAAGTCCAGTCTAAGCTATCTGATATCAAGGACAAAATATATTTACTTAAGCAATTAGAGAAAAACTTAATGCGATTGGATCAAACTTGTGATGGAAGCAGGCCTTCTTCAGAGTGCCCAATTATGGAAAGCCTTTATACATTAGAGGTTGGTCATACAAGGAGTCTTAAAAATGGAAAAGCATGAAATAAAGCAGCGTCAACTACCTCGCTCTGAAGGACGGAGCTTGAAGGTTTGGAATTTAGGAATGGTTGACCAGCCTAAGCACTTCAAGTGCTACGTTAGATAGGTTAGGACACCTTAGAGTGCTTCTCCAGCTTTAGGTCCTGTCGCTAACAGTTAAACAGTGCGTAGATACGAACAGTGCTTTAGTGTAAAAAGCCTTTCTAACATTGCGAGGAGAAATTTACCGGCGAAAGCTGAGCGTTAGTTAGGTAACTAACAAAAAAGAGGATTAGAAAGATGCAGAAAGCATTCGTGTTAGACAAAAACAATGGTTTCCAGCTCAAGAATTGGATGAATGTTAATCGTTTACGCTTTGTTAAAGCGGGAGACAAGTAAAAATAGTGATCATAATAAGTTTTGGAGAAGGTTAGCTATGCAAAAGAAAATTGTTAAGTATTTAGCATTAATTATTCTAGGGTTTGTCATAGGTGTTTTATTTTTTTATTTATTGACAAACCTTGGTCGGGAGAATGTTAACAATAAACAGCAAGATGGTACAAAGCCATTATATTGGGTGGCACCCATGGATCCAAATTATAAAAGAGATAAGCCAGGTAAATCTCCTATGGGCATGGATTTGGTTCCTGTTTATAAAGAAAATAACGATAGTGGGGGTGTTAGAATATCACCTGACACAATGAATAATATTGGAGTTAAGGTTGAACCAGTTAAATATCGTAATCTACACATCATCATTAATTCTCTAGGTATCATTAAGGAAAATGAAAACCATGTAGAGCATATCCATACTTATGAAAATGGATGGATACGCAAGTTAGAGATTGCCGAAATTGGCAGTGAAGTAACAAAAGGGCAGTTGGTTGCACAGTTATATTCTCCAAAACTTATTGAAGCAGAGCAGGAATTAGTTCTAGCATTGCAAAATAGCACTCAAACTAATCAATATAAAGTGTCCAGTTATACAGATCAAACGGATTATCTCCAAGCAGCTAAATCTAAGCTTGAAGCACTTGGCATCTCACAAAAGCAAATTCAGCGAATAGAGAAAAATAAAAAGGCGGATATGCTGATAGATATGTATGCACCTATTTCAGGGGTTGTGTCTGAGCTTGACGCAAAAGAAGGGATGTATGTGACACCCGCACAGAATCTTATGACAATTGTAAATTTAAATACAGTGTGGTTAAGTGCTGAAGTTTTTCCATATCAAATGCAATTTCTAAAAGTGGGAGACAAGCTTACGGGCAAAGTTAAAGGAATAAATGATGCATTTACGGGGACAATAACTTTTATATCGCCAACCATTGATCCAGTTACAAGAACGATAGCAGTCAGAGCAACGCTTGATAATAGCAAACAGCTGCTTAAGCCTAATTTATATATGGATGTCTCCATCATTTCAAAAGAACTGCCAAAAACATTAAGCATACCAAGCTCCGCTGTGATTCGATTAAAAAATATCAATTATGTGATCACTCAGAATAAATCAGGACGATTCATTGCTAAAGAGGTTAAGCTTGGTGTTGAAACACAAGGGTATGTACAGGTGCTTGAAGGACTATCCCCAGATGAGAAAGTAGTTACTTCAGCGCAGTTTTTAATTGATTCAGAGTCGAATGTACAAGCAAGTTTAGTTCGTCTTAATGTAAATCAAAAAAGTACCATAAAATCAGATGATCAAACTTTGGTTTATCAAACTGTAGGTGTTGTACGCAAAGTGAATGCTAATGAACATAATATTGTTATATCACATGAGCCAATCAAATCGCTTAATTGGCCATCGATGACTATGCGCTTTGCTGTACAAAAAGAAGTTAACTTAGAGAGTATAACACCTGATCAGAAAATACATTTTCAATTTGTGAAAAATAAGAATGGGTATGAAATTATTAAAATAATGACACATTAAGAAGGAGCGTGATAATGAGAATAATAACTGCAATGATAACAAGCTTTTTATTACTTTTTGGTGCCAATATCTATGCCAGCGATATGCACCATGATCATCATGAAATGACCGTGACAAAAACTCATGAGAGCTATCAAGCTGTTGGTGTCATCAAATCCATAGATGGCAGCGATATTGAAATACATCATGAACCTATTAAATCATTACAATGGCCAGAAATGGATATGTTTTTTCAACTTGCCCATAGTGTTTCATTAAATGGTATTGACGTTGGAAGCAAGGTTAATTTTACATTCCATGAACAAGATGGAAATTATATGATTACTGCCGTCAGCAAGAGGTAAAACATGATCAAATCAATCATTTACTGGTCTATTAAAAATAGATTTCTTGTTGTCACTGCAACGATCGCCCTTGTTATTGCGGGTATTTATTCCCTTAAAACAACACCAGTTGATGCAATCCCTGATCTTTCTGATGTGCAAGTGATCGTAAAGACAAATTACCCTGGACAGGCGCCAAAGGTTGTAGAGGATCAAGTTACCTATCCGCTTTCAACAGCCCTTTTGTCGGTTCCAGGGGCAGAGAGTGTACGCGGCTATTCTTTTTTTGGGGATTCCTATGTTTATATTATTTTTAAAGAGGGGACAGACCCTTACTGGGCTCGCTCACGTGTGCTAGAAGTGTTAAGCCAAGTCTCATCTAAATTACCGAAATCAGCTAAAAGCTCATTGGGGCCTGATGCAACAGGTGTTGGCTGGATTTATCAATATGCATTAACTGATCCTACACATTCTCATGACATATCTGAGTTGACCAGCCTTCAAAATTGGTTTTTAAAGTATGAGTTGCAAACTGTTCCTGGTATATCTGAGGTTGCTACAGTCGGTGGGATGGTCAAACAATATCAAATCACCCTAAATCCTAATGCCATTAGAGCGTATAATCTGAATTTAAATAAAATTAAACAAGCCGTTATTGATGCAAATCAGGAAGTCGGCGGTTCTGTGTTAGAAATGGCAGAAGCTGAATATATGGTAAGAACAAATGGCTATCTGAAAAATGTTCAGTCCATTGAAAATATTCCTGTTGGTGTTATGCAAAATGGCACAGCTATTTTACTCAAAGATATTGCTGATATTAAAATTGGTCCAGAAATGCGAAGAGGTGTTGCTGATCTAAATGGAGAAGGTGATACGGTGGGTGGCATTATTGTAATGCGTGATGGTGAGAATGCACTTTCTACCATTGATGCAGTCAAGGCAAAATTACAGAGTCTTCAAAAAAGCTTACCTAAAGGTGTCAAAATTGTTGAAACATATGACCGTTCTACATTGATTAATAGTGCCATTGATAATTTAAGCTATAAGCTCATTGAAGAGCTTATTATTGTATTATTAGTTTGTCTGGTATTTTTATTTCACATTCGCTCATCCTTAGTTATATTAATCAGTTTGCCTATCGGTATTCTCTGTGCATTTATTGTTATGCGCATGCAGGGCATAAATGCAAATATTATGTCTTTGGGCGGTATTGCTATTGCCATTGGAGCAATGGTTGATGCCGCCATTGTGATGATTGAGAATGTACATAAACAGTTTGAAAAAGAAAAGGTAACAAGTGAAAATCGTTGGCAATTGATTGGTAGAGCCACCGCTGAAGTTGGTCCCCCTATTTTCTTTTCTTTGCTGATCATTACCTTGAGCTTTTTGCCTGTATTTGCACTGCAAGCTCAAGAAGGAAAACTTTTTTCGCCACTAGCCTATACAAAAACCTATGCTATGGCCGCTGCCGCTGGTTTATCCATCACCTTAGTACCCATATTGATGGGCTATTTAATTCGAGGTCGAATTATTTCTGAGCATAAAAATCCAGTCAATAGAATTCTTATTGCTTGTTATCGCCCCTTTTTGCATTGGGTTCTGAAATTTCCAAAAACGACTATTGTGTTATGTTTTGCAATTGTTTTAGCAACTTTATACCCTTTAAAGCAGATTGGTTATGAGTTTATGCCAGATATGAATGAAGGTGATTTGATGTATATGCCAACACTGTTACCTGGGGTATCGATTGGTAAAGCACAGCAGGTATTACAGCAAACAGATCGTTTAATTAAAACAATACCGGAGGTTAAAAGTGTTTTTGGAAAGATTGGACGGGCACAAACAGCAACAGACCCAGCCCCTTTGACAATGATTGAAACGGTGATTCAATTTAAGCCCAAATCAATGTGGCGAGAGGGAATGACATTTGAAAAAATTAAGCAGGAGTTAGATCAAGTTGTCAAAATACCTGGTGTAACAAATGCTTGGGTGATGCCAATTAGAACTCGAATTGATATGCTGGCAACAGGGATAAAAACACCAATAGGAATTAAAATATCAGGCGATAATTTATCAACTATACAGAAGATAGGACAGAATATTGAATCATTACTAAAAACAATACCGCAAACAACGTCAGTATATGCGGATCGTGCTAGCGGTGGGCGTTATATTAATGTTGATATCGATCGTAAAAAGGCGGCAAATTACGGGCTGTCAATGACAGAGATTCAATCGATGCTTTCCATGGCCGTAGGTGGTATGAATATTACAGAAACAGTGGAAGGTTTAGAACGTTACCCTGTCAATTTAAGATTCCCACAATATGATCGAGATTCATTAGAAAAACTTAAAACCTTGCCGATAGTTACCCCTACAGGTGCTCACATTGCTTTGTCCGATGTTGCTCATTTATACATTGACAGTGGCGCACCTGTGATAAAAAGTGAAAATGGACGATTAACAGGCTGGGTGCTTGTTGATATTAAAGGGGATATTGGAAATTATATTCATCATGCCAAGTCAATTCTAAATGAAAAATTAAACTTACCTACAGGATACGCCATTAGCTTTTCTGGCCAGTATGAGTATATGCAGCGTGCAAATCAACAACTTATGAAAGTAGTCCCTATTGCGATTGCTATTATACTATTGTTACTATACCTAAGCTTTAGAAGAATCAGTGATGTATTGATGATTGTTTTAACATTGCCACTTTCTATTGTTGGCGGTATCTGGTTTATTTATCTTTTGAACTACAATTTATCCGTTGCAGTGGGTGTTGGATTTATCGCGCTTGCAGGTGTTGCTGTAGAAATTGGTGTTCTGATGTTGGTGTATATGAATCAGTCACTGAAGCAATTAGAAAAACAACCTTCTAGAGAAGAAATTAGAAATGCCATTATTGAAGGTGCTTTGCTGCGAGTTCGTCCAATTATGATGACAGTCACAGCTATTATTGCGGGGTTGATTCCAATTTTGATTGCAACAGGTACAGGTTCTGAAGTTATGCAAAGGATTGCTACACCAATGATAGGGGGGATGGTAAGCGCTACAATACTGGCATTATTGTTACTTCCTGCACTTTATTATCAATACAAGGTTTATCAATTAACAAGAAGGAGTTAGAAAATGACGTACATTTCAACCTAAAGGATAACCACCCATTAAAAAACTTACCAGCCGATGTTATTAAAGATGTTTTTGAGTGTACTTTAAACATGTCGTTATGGGGAAATGAGGCTTTTTCAGGGATGACCATAATAATGGGGAGTATTATACAGGGTCATGGCAACATGGCTCTGTTACCCGACAATATAAAGCACCTCCCAAGAAATTCTAATGGGCGGACAGTGCCCAAATATGCAACTCGACTCCATATAACAAATAATTATGTGACCTATATTTATTAGTCATTGGATAATAGTAAATTAATCGTCATATAATGGAGGCAGTTCTAGAACGGATTGACGAATAAGCTTTTAAGGAAAAGCATCGCCTTTTAGTGCTAATTTCTATTTACCCTTTACTGCTTTAATAGGCATGTCATCTCAGAGAGATAGATGGTCACTAAAAGACAATAACGACTTACCCTATGTTTTATTTTGAGATCGTTTTAGATACTAAAATTAATATCACATTCTTATTAAGGAGAAATAACATGAAAAAATTACTCGGAATCTTAGGTATTACTGCATTTATTGTATTTGGATTTTACAGTGCTAATGCAAGAGGTACTCAAAACGATATGTATCAACAAATTCAACACAATATCACCCAAAATCACATTGCTTAAAGGTGGTGGATATTTACTTAAAGTTTAGTGCTTGAAGTAAGGAGAAGATCATGAATGGATGTAAAAAAATATTTCTAGTAGATCAGATACGCACTTTTACACTTATACTATTGATTTTATTCTTTAGTTATCAAGTTTCATCTGCTTTAGGAAGTCAAAAAAATAAAATACCACCAAACACACTACAAAATGCTACTAAGGTTGTGCTTTTAGTTGAATATGCAAAATTGCACCATGTATAGGATAACACAAAACTTTTAAGATAACACAGTCATAAGAAATTAATCGTGAAAAATAATAAAGAGTATTATGACTGTGTAGCTTCCTTACTCCCTACAGCCTTATATGATACATTTTGTAATCCTCCACCTCCTAGTATCCACATTGAAAGCAAACCAATAACACCACAACAAACACTAATAATTACAGGGCCAAGAATCTTGCCACTGCTTTGAATCATGAGTTCAGTTAATACCGGAACCAAACCACCAACCATTGCAAAAGCTAAATTATATCCTATGGCCACTCCTGAAAATCTGACATCTGTAGTAAAAGCTTCACAAATAATACGCATAAATAAACCACACATCATTGCCGGAGGCAATGTCAATAGCAACATGCCAATAAGCACATCAAAAAAATGGAAACTATTAATCAAATAAAAAGCAGGATAAGCAATGACTATAAGTAATAAAGCACTTATCGCATATAGTCGTCGGTAGTTTATATAATCACTTATCAAACTAGCTACAAAAATTACGCCAAGATTGAAAAAAGAAGCGATAATCGCCACAATACTGGTAAAGTGTTGAGGGTAATGCAAGTGGACAGTTAAATATTTGGGGAAATAAAGCATAGCCATGACTCCATCAAACCCAATTAAAACGACACAAAGAATTGTGCCAACTTGACTTCTTAACTGTGACTTAAGGAGCTTGATCAGTGGGAACTTTTGTTTACTTTCTAGATTTCTAAACATCTCTGTTTCCTGCAATTTTCGCCTAATATAGAAACCAATAAAGGCCACAATAGAACCACTAATAAAAGCGGCTCTCCAAGCATATTCACCAAAAATAGCATGCAAGATAATACTCATAATCTGACCTAATAAAATCCCACCAAGAACCATCGAAAAGAGGATGCCTAATGCCGGACCCTTTTTTGCCACTGATTCATAAACAAAAACAATCGCGCCAGGTAGCTCTCCCCCTAATGCCAAACCTTGAATAATACGTAATAATATAAAAATAATGGGGGCCATCACACCGATCATGGCATAAGTTGGCATAATGCCCATTAACAAAACACAACAAGCCATCAGTAAAATGGTAAAAGAAAAACTTTTTTTCCTACCGATACTATCACCCATCCAACCGATTAAAAAGCCACCAATTGGCCTGACAATATACGCAATTGAGAATACAATCATCACAATTAAGCTTTTTAATGCTGGTGATTGAATATCAACAAAGAATGCTTTTGCTATCTGTGCTGAAAATAGCATATATAAAATAAAATCATAAAACTCTAACATCCCGCCAGTGCCCGCGAGTATTGATACTTTCAGTGTCTGTTTATCATTCATCCTCAACTCCTCAACAATCTTACATCATAAATTAATTTTTTAGATACTAACAAAAAAGGGGACCAGTGAGTAGATGTAATATCGTTCATTGGTCATGTTAAGTTTTGGGTTTATCGCCATTCTTATCAACCGTTACTTTCTTTGACAACCCATAGGCTTTCTTAAAGAAACACTTCGTTATCTTTAATACATTCTTCAAGCATATTGATATCACTCTCAATCACTTTTCTATCTTTATGAGCTAGTACAATATATGCAGCCACATCATTTAGTGAAAATTGATTCTCTTTATGCATATTGTTGTCACTTATTTTCATTGTTTTATGATAAGCATAAGAATCTAGACCTATTATCAAATCAAGTTTTATTTGATCATAGGGCATATCAAAATTATTCAAGAAATATAACAAGCAATAATCATAATTCTTCTTGGTGACACTGTTTTTATTGTCAAGAAAATGACACAGAAGTAACTGCTGATCAATATCGTAGAATATATGCTCCATATGATTTAAAACCCCTGAGCAACCAGCAACACGTGGATTTAGCTCGATTAAGTAAGGGGTTCCATTTTGAATTTTTATTTCAGTATGAGCAAATCCATTTTTAACCTCAAGTACACCTAATACCTGAATAACATATTGGTGAATGACATTTAATACTATCGCGTCAGAAACAATCTCAAGATATTTATATATGAACATACCCTGTATATCTTTCTTAATGCATTTTACAACTGATGTAATATAATGTTTGCCTTTATAACTCACTGTATTAACTGCATATTCATCTCCACCTACATAGTTTTGAATTAATGCCGCTGTTTTGTATCCATATAAACTATCATGAGACAATATCTGAGTGATTTGCTTTTCAGCTTCTTCTTTATCCAAACATTTTTTAACATCAAATGATCCCGAGCTATATGCTAATGGCTTTACAATAACAGGATAGTAAAAGTCATCTCCTTTAAAATCTTTTAAGTCTGCTACACTCCTTTGGTACTGGGTCGGAAGATTTGCTTTTTTAAGTGCCTCTATCATCTCAAATTTATTAAACCGTAATAAAGAAGTTGTACTATTGTTTGCCAATTCAGGGCAATAATGCTCTGCTAACATATCCGCATATCCAACCGAATTATCCGTACCGCACATAACAAAAATAATCTTGCCTTCTTTGTTAAGCTGCCCATCAATTAACTGTATGTCTTGATTAAAATCCTGCCTACTTAGTACTGACTTAGAAAATAAATCATCCTGTATACAATTTTTAAAGTAGGGGATATCAATTTCTTTGGTCCAAAATGCAAGAACCTTAAATCCAAAGTTTAAAAAAACACCCACCGTATATTTTGCTGAAACTAAAGGGTCCACAATTAAGATATAATTATTCATACCTATCCTCCTGAAAGTTATTACAATACTTTTAACTCCCCCTCGTATAACTATCACTCTTAGTGAGCAAAGTAAAGAATAAATAAATTTCAGTAGAGTTCATCCATACTCATAGTAGATCATTGCTTGATTAGCGACAATTCCCAGTCAAGTTAGTAAGAATTTTAACAAACGTATATTGACACTTAGTTGTGGCAAGATACATAAATATGCTTTTTCAGAGCTTAGTATGTTAAACACTTAAAAAATTATGATTTAAAATAATATGGATAATACTTCGGCTCCCAAATCACTTGATCTATCTTGCGCCAAATATCATCAACATCCTCGGCAACACCATCTTCAATTGCTTGGCGTGCCACAGCAAAAGCCACCTGACGGCTCACGCTATATGCTTCACTTAACTTTGGTAATAATGCATCATCTTGTGTTGAATAGTTTGCCAAAGCTTTACATGCTGCCCACAACATATTATCCGTAAAGCATCTTGCAGCAATAGCGACAATACCCAAGCCAATACCAGGAAAAACCAAGGCATTATTTGATTGGGCAATACGATAAACTTTACCTTTATAGCCAACATCATCAAATGGACTACCTGTAGCAATGAGTGCACGCCCTTCAGTTAAGCGAATGATATCCTGTGGCACACGTTCACAACGACTTGTTGGATTAGATAGGGTAAAGATAATTGGGTGATCATTATTCTCAGCCATTGATAAAATAACGTCATCAGTAAATGCACCTGCAACACCTGAGCAACCAATTAAAGTCGTTGGCTTTACTTGTTTGACAACTTCTGCAAGCTCAATGCCCCCCTTACTATCAGTAGACCACTCTTTAACTGACTCGCGTGTACAGGCATAAGGACGTTGAAAATCCATCATTTCCTGATCATCAATTAACAGACCATCTTTATCAATACACCAAAAGTGCTGGTAAGCTTCTTCTTTTGTTAAGCCTGAATGTACAAGTGCTGCAACAATTTGATCAGCAATCCCTAAGCCTGCCGTTCCCGCACCAAAGATAACAAACTTCTGACGATTAAACTTCAAACCTGAGCGTTTTGATGCTGAGATCAAGCCAGCTAGAGCAACTGCAGCAGTGCCCTGCATATCATCGTTAAAGCTGCAAATTTCATTTTGGTATTTCACTAAGTTTTTACGCGCATTATCACGTCCAAAATCTTCCCAATGCAAAAATGTCTCCGGCATCTCTTCTTTGACTGCCTCGATAAACAACTGTACCATTTCATCATATTGCTCACCACGCACGCGCTCATGACGCCAGCCAAGGTACAATGGATCCTCTAGCAGTTTTTTATTATTGGTTCCTGCATCTAAGAATACCGGCAAATAACGCCCGGGATTAATTCCAGCACACAGCGTATAAACCATAAGTTTGGCAACAGGTATTTCAATTCCGCCAACACCTTGGTCACCAATCCCTAATACACCTTCCGCATCACTAACCACAAGAATATCAACGTCTGAGTTGGTACGATTGCGCAGAATCTCACGCATTTTGTAGCGATCTGGATAAGCAATATAAAGCCCTCTTGGGGATAAAAATTGCTCACTATAACGCATCACCGCCTCCCCAACCGTTGGCGTGTAAATAATTGGCAGCATTTCATTGAGATTGTCGCGCACTAAGCGATAGAATAGTGTCTCATTGATATTATGTAAATTCTTTAAAAAGCTATAACGTCCAATGTTACTTCTAAAAGATTTATATTGCTGATACGCGCGTGTTTTTTGCTCCTCGAGTGACTCGATCTGGAAAGGTAATTTGCCCAGCAACCCAAACTCTTCACGTTCACGCTCACTAAAAGCTGTCCCCTTGTTAAGAGAGGCAATTGTTAACAAACTCTTACCATGCAAATCAGTTTCAACCCACATCTCATTACTTTCAGGATTACGTTTAAATTCAAATCTTTTTATTTTCTTCATCATTATGCTTCTATTTTATTTTTATATTTATATATATTTTTCTAATTTCTAACTCACTGAGTCTTTAGCGCCGAATTCACGTACGGCATCAACCATTACCTTAACCTTATCCGGTGAAATATCTGGGTAGACACCATGACCTAAATTAAAGACAAAACGACTATATGGAGCTTGGCTTGTAACAATGTTCTTTACTGCTTCAATAATACTTTGATCTCTACCATAAAGCGCGGCGGGATCTAAATTTCCTTGTAAAGCAAATTTGTTTCCAACTACCTTTCTTGCACGTGATACCTCAATACTCCAATCGATCCCAATACCATCGCAGTCTGTTTTTGCCAGCTGATCTAACCACAAACCACCCCCTTTAGTAAAAAGTGTCACAGGGACATGTTGGTGGCGTTTTTTAAGCTCAGCTGTGATCATTTGCATATAATTCAGTGAGAATGTTGCATAATTACCTTCCGTTAATACACCTCCCCATGTATCAAAAATCATCAAAGCATCCGCGCCTGCCTTGACCTGCTCATCAAGATAATCAACTATCACTAAACTTAAATCAGATAACAATTTATGCAAGACTTCTGGTGCACTATAGAGCATATTGCGTAACCGTGTAAACTGTTTAGATCCCTGCCCTTCAACCATGTAAGCTGCTAACGTCCAAGGGCTACCAGTAAACCCAATCAAAGGCACTCGATCTTTAATTGCCTTTTTAGTGGTTGAAACCGCATTCATTACATAGTGCAATTTACCAATGGCACCTTTTATATCTAAACGCTCCACATCAGCCACAGTTGTTAACGGCGAAGAAAAAATAGGCCCCTTACCACTGACAAATTTGAGATCCATGCCCATTGCTTCTGGAATAGTTAAAATATCTGAAAATACAATAGATGCATCTAAATCATAGCGATCTAAAGGTTGCAAAGCCACTTCACAACAGGCCTCAGCATGGCGACACATCTGCATAAAGTCACTAAACTTCGCACGCGTCTGACGATATTCTGGCAAATAACGTCCAGCTTGGCGCATAATCCACATTGGCGTCTGCATAACAGATTTGCCCTGTAAGGCATCTAAAAACAATGTTCTCATTTTTTGTCCTTTTTGTAATAATCAACCCCATCAGGATGATATTTAAATCGCTTGTATGTCCACTGATATTGCTCTGGATATTGACGAATAATTTCCTCAAACCGTTTAGTAAAGGCATAAGCCACTGGGTCTTCAATCCCACCAATTGCTTGATAGTTCTTAATCAAAGGCTCCAAGTCCTCATGGAACAATGTTAGACCTTTACCAGTGTCATTTCTAACGGCATAGCTTAACACAACAGCGGGCTTGTAGCGCTTATATAATTTGCCAGGGAAATTCATCGTCTTGGCTGGATTGCCAAAGAAATCAATATATGTGCTACCGGCATCAACTGGCACTTGATCCGTTAGCATTGCGATCACCTCTTTATTTGCTAAGGCTTTAAATAGCATTTTTACACCTTTTTTATTAGCTGGTGACATGTTCTTACACAAGCGTGAGCGCGCACGCAAAATAAGCTTATCCAGTGTTTTTATCTTAGGTGGTGTATATAACATCGCCGAAGGGTATTTGCTTGAATAATACATCGAGGCGATTTCATAACTTCCTAAATGTGGAGCAACCACCATAACACCGCGACCTTCTTCATATAAACGCTGTGCGATATCTGCGCCATGCACCACTTGAATTTGTTTAAGCAATTTTTGTGGATTCTTAAATAAAATACCAGGCATTTCAGCCCCTGTCATACAGGTTTGCTGCAACGTTTTCTTAACCAGCTTACGCTTATGATATTCACTTAGCTCAGGAAAACATTTATCAATATTAATGCGCGCCACTCGACGCATATCGCTTTTAAAATAATAAAATAGCGTCCCAATCATCACACCAATACGCTGTGCTGTTTTGAAGCTTAGTTTTCCCCACAGAAACAAAATTAATATTAGGGCTTGAGCACCTATCCTCTTCATCGCCTTTTACCGTTTTTTTTGGCTTATTTACTGTTCTACTGCTGAAAGCGTTCAAATTTACGATAGCTTAATGCCTCTTGAATATGATGCTTTGCAATCATCTCTTGCGCTGCCAAATCAGCAATAGTCCGCGCAATTTTGACAACTCGGTGATATGCTCTTGCCGATAAACCAAGCTTTTCAATGGCGTCTGCCAATAGCAGCCGCTCATTATCCCCTAAAATGCAAAATTGATCAATTTCCTTACCCTGAAGTTCTGCATTAATTTTTCCTTGACGCTTGATTTGTACATCTCGTGCCCTGATCACACGTTCCTTGATAGTATGACTTGACTCACCTTGCGCGTCAGTAATCAAGACATCATGCTCAATCTCAAGCACTTCCACCTGCAGGTCAATACGGTCCAATAGTGGACCTGAGAGCTTTTGCTGATAGCGTTTGATTTGCATGTCGGTGTCTTTACACATTTTGCGTTGTGAACCTAGAAATCCACAAGGACAAGGGTTCATCGCTGCAATTAATTGAAACTTAGCAGGGTATTCAACTTGTGCGCTAGCTCTTGAGATCACAATCTTGCCAGACTCAAGCGGTTCGCGTAGAACTTCTAATACCTTGCGATCAAACTCCGGCAACTCATCTAAAAATAATACACCATTATGTGCTAAAGAAATTTCACCTGGTTTTGGATTCGATCCTCCACCGACAAGTGAAACTGCCGATGAAGTGTGATGAGGGGCGCGAAATGGGCGCTGATAAAAATGCGCAGCAATATCCTGAGAACCTTTAATTGATGCCACCATGGCTGTTGCTAAAGCTTCATCCATAGAAAGTTTAGGCAAAATTGTATTAAATCTTGATGCCAGCATTGTCTTACCTGTACCAGGAGGACCAATAAATAGTAGATTATGGCCACCGGCTGCAGCAATCTCTAATGCACGCTTGGCTTGAAATTGCCCTTTAACATCTGCTAAATCCAATTCAAATGCATTATCTGACACCACACTTTCTGCCTGTTGTGCCTCTTTGATAAATTGTGTTTTTGATAAATGTAGAACAACATCCATCAAGGTCTTAGCTGCATAGGCGTGAAGATCTGACAATAAGGCAACTTCACTTTCATTTTTTACTGCAATAATGAGATTACGTTTATGCCTTAAACTTTGAATGGCAAAAGGCAAAATACCTTTTATTGGCCTTAGTTTACCACTTAATGATAGCTCAGCAGCAAATTCATAATCAGCAATATCAGGTGCGATGACTTGTTGGGATGCAATTAAAATACCAATGGCAATCGGCAAATCATAACGTCCACCTTCCTTTGGCAAATCGGCAGGCGCAAGATTAATGGTAATACGTTTACTGGGAAATTGAAAACCTGAATTAATAATCGCACTTCTGACACGATCTTTACTCTCTTTGACCGCCGCCTCAGGTAGACCAACGATCGATAAACTCGGCAACCCATGGGATAAGTGTACTTCCACTGTTACCTGTGGTGCGTTCACCCCCAATTGTGCACGACTAAAAACCGTAGCCAGCGACATAACAGTTACTTACTTATTTCCTTGCTTGGCAATAAGCTCATCGACTTTTTTCTCAAGCGCCTCGAGCTTTAAACGTGTTTTTGCTAACACTTCTTTTTGGATATCAAACTCCTCACGCGTGACTAGATCCAGCTTCTCAAAGCTTGCTTTGAGCACACTTTTGCAGTTATTTTCAAATTCGCTAGCCACTGTTTTTAAGCCACTTGGAATACCATTGGAAATTTTGCTTGCGACATCGTCGATTATTTTATTGTTTAGTTTCATACTCAACCACTTAAATGCTTTACTAATAGATAGTGCATAATGTAGCATAGACAGCCAAATTGACAAATCAATTCGAGCATGAAGCTGATTACAGCCTATATCAAACCACATCTACTTGATCGCACACGTGAAGCCTTACTCAACGTTGGTGCAACTGGCATCACCATCACTGAAGTCAAAGGCTTTGGTCGACAGCTTGGACATACTGAGCTCTATCGTGGAGCCGAGTATGCTGTTGATTTTTTGCCTAAGATTAAGATCGAGATCATCTGCAAAGATGAACAACAACAAGATTTTATAAAAGCGATTGTCGACACCAACAAAGCAGATAAAATTGGTGCTGGCAAAATCACCGTCACTCCCCTTGAAGAAGTTATTCGTATCCGCACTGGGGAAACCGATGATGAAGCAGTATAAATTAAGTTTTATACTCTCTGTTATCCGATTTAGCCCTCAGTCCACGTACCATGTCCAAAGATTCCTGCCGGATCATAGGCATTTTGATTGCACCAACCTTCATGTCCGGTACATGTATATGTCACGCCATTTCTAATGACTTTACTGCCTATCTGATAACTACCTATGCCATTTGGCCACTCTGGTAAATCTGGCGTTGGCTCAGGTGAAACTTGTCCTTTATTCTCCAAAAGCCAAGTGTACTCGATATGATTGCTCTGTTCGATCTCCGTATTGATATAAACCATATTAATACCACCTTCGACTGACTTAACCGTATCATCATCTTGCAGCACACCAATTACAACACCATACCCCTGTAGTTCATCATTTAATTTGGCAATATACTGTGATTTCCATGTCGCCAAATTATCAATAACCATTGGTACTTCAATCGCTTCCTCATAACCGCCTAAACGTCCAGAGTCAAAGATATCACTACGCCATAATCTAAAATTTAGCAGGTCATTCTTTTTGTAAGCTTGTTCAGAGCTTGCACCAAACACTGCACTACCTTCTTTACCTGCAAGCGGTGTCCAAACACTATCAATCGGTTCTGGTGTTACCGCATGGTGTTGGATGCGCCATTGATAATTTACTGGGGATGATTTTAATTGATATACACTGTAACCTGATGGCAACTTTGTATCGATATCTTTACCATCTGCGCTTAAGATACCTAATTGAATGTGCATATTATAAGGATTATTTTGATTAAACTCCTGTGCAAGTTGCTGCTGCCAATATTTTGCATCATTTTGTGCAACCGGTTTATAAGATGTCGTATGACACTGGTTATGCGCATCCATAGTACAGACCTCAATAGTCACTGTATCCTCTGGCTTAATATTCAAAGTTGGTAATGCATTCTCTCCAGAAAAACTTTTTATCTCCTGCCATAGGACATCCTCTGGTGGAGTTGGTGTATCATTGCCAATAATGACATCTGAGCAAGAATAAAAGGCTTCCGCACTATCATCACGCTGCCACACAGCATATATCACATGCTGTCCCATTTTTGACTCTGGAATTGTACATGAAAAACTCTCAAAACCACCCAAACCATACGATTGCAGTGGTGATTCACTTGTGCTTGGCATGTAATGACAAATTGGCTTCTCTTCTAAATCACCCCATGTTAAGACTTTATTAGTTTGCCAATGATCCTTAGTGATGTATATATCAATATAACCTTTACCATATGTCTTGTGAGGTGCCGTCACTGCATAAGTAAAGTTATGCTCTCCTGCTGCTAATCTAACTGGATAAAGGTCATCTCCTTGATTAACCACCCATTTATTATCCTCTAGACTACGATATTTTTCTAAATTAGCAGAACAAATTGGTACATCTTTGCCACCCATAATAGCTATATGTGGGCTACGTGAATCATTGGTATAGGATGGATCATTGGACCAGCCAGCAGCAGCCCCTTGCGCCACACCACTCCAGTCAGTGATGACTTGATTTATACCCTCCCCATGCAAGCTAACACTACAAATATCAGCCCCATTAAGACCATTCCACTGAACTCCTTTATTTGGCGTAGCTCCACCTGAACAAAGCCATTGTCTACTATCTGGGAAAGATAATGCACCATGTCCAAATGCGGAGCTTGTACTCAAAACAATACTTGATAATAAAAAAATTGAACGTAATTTCATGTTTAACTCCTACAAAATAATTTAGCAGAAGTGTATAAAACTCATGCTTCACTGTGAAATTAAAAGAGCTAATAGTGATATTAGGAATATTTATTCTCATACGTAATCAAAAAAATTAAGTTAAGTTTCAATTACCTCGACCCGCGCAGCGTAAGCTGCACGATCTCTCTCACAAGCGAAGAGGTAATTGATAATGCAACTTATCTGTTGACCATTACTACTTTGCAAATCCAATTTGCATAAATGGAAAAATTAGAAAATATAAGAAATACCGACTTGGAAAGTGTTAACCGATAATACTTTTGAGTTTGAGAAAAGATGATCATATTCTAGATTTAAACCAATACCATTAGTAAATAAGTATCCGACTTCAGCGCCAATCCGTGGGGTCACACTATTGCCAATACTATTTTTTGGATGCCCAACTGGTGTTGATTGACTGTTTTTAACATAAGCAACCCCAGCCTTGCCGGTAACATTAAAACCAGACTGGAATAGGTATTTAGCTCTTAGCATTGCGTTAATATCCCAGCTTTTATAATCCACTGCATCTTTTGACACTTTACCATCATAGTTAAACCCAAGCTCAAAACCGGCTAGGAATCCTTTAGTAAAATGCCAATCATAACCGGCTTTTAGGCCGGCTGAGGCTGAATTACCCTTACCCCCAATGTTAGACATCCCAACAGTAGCGCCCATGAAAAATCCAGCAAATTCATACGGCAGGATTCTTGGTGAAGGGGCTACTTTGCTATAGTTAAATTGATCAGGAAAGGTTAAATCATAAATAAGTTTTCTTGTTTTAGGATTATAGACTTTAACATGCGTTGATGGCTGGTTGATTACAACATAGCCCTGATACCATGAAATAACCGGTGCACCACCATCACCTAGCTGATCGACTAGGATCAAAGGCATATTATTGTTCGTGACTGTTGGTGGGAATTTAATATAGGTTTTCCCTTGATCAACAAAACCCATAATGGGTTTATACGTTGAGTCTGAAGAAACAGTTTTGACATCAAAATTAAAATTTGCTGATGGTAAAGAAATATCATCAGCCAATGCCATGCCAAAGCACCCAGCCATTAATAAAGAAGTCACAATGCTTTTTTTCCACATAATAAGATAGCTTCCATATCGCATAATTTTTTAGAGTATAGACACAATAAATAATGAGCTCAAACGGATTATGCAGAATTTCCTGATTATTTGGTTTTATAAATTTGTTTTAACAGGCTTAAGCAATACAAAGAAGCAAGACCAATAATCACATAAGCGATCTTTTGCCACATGGCTGAACTATGGAAAACGCTGGTAATAATATTGAAGTTAAAGACTGATGAGGTAAACCAATTAAAGCCACCGATAATCGTCAGTAGCATCAGTAATGTGTTTAAAAAGCGCATAATGTCTCCTTATGGCATTTATTAATAAAAATCAGTAGGTTTTTGTTTTGAAAACAATCTGTTTGCGATTTTAGTTCAATTGATAGAAAAAAAACAGTGCTTCACCTCTTTAAGTTTATAGCGAATCCATCTTAACTCTTGCAAATAGATCATGTTCATTTGCAGCAAAGATCTCAACGTCAATAAATACTCCTTTAGCAAGAGTATGATCATGGATGTTTTCAATAATCACAATACCATCAACCTCTGGTGCATCATATTGTGTACGCGCTAATGCAATATTCTCATCATGACGAATTTCATCAATAATCACTTTTTGCGTGCTGCCAATGTGGCGTTGTAAACGTTTGGCACTGATTTGCGACTGTACCGCCATAAAACGCTCAAGACGCTGTTGTTTTATATCTTCAGGAACAAGATTTGGAAAATCATTGGCTTTAGCTCCTTCGACTTCAGAGTAAGTAAAACAGCCAACACGATCAAGCTCAGCCTCTTCCAAGAAGTTCAATAGTGTCATAAAATCTTCTTCAGTCTCCCCTGGAAACCCAACTATGAACGTACTACGAATTGTAAGCTCTGGACAAATGGTACGCCAGCGTTTAATCGCTTCTAATGTATTTGTCATATTTGCTGGACGTTTCATCAGTTTTAAGATGCGTGGTGCAGCATGTTGAAAAGGAATATCCAAATACGGTGCAATTTTACCTTCAGCCATCAATGGAATTACTTTATCAACATGCGGATAAGGATATACATAATGCATACGGATCCATACACCCAATGTTGATAAAGCACGTGCTAAATCAATAAAGCGACTTTGATAGGTTTCATTATTCCATTTGGACTCAGCATATTTAATGTCGACACCGTAAGCACTAGTATCTTGTGAAATCACCAGAAGCTCTTTAACACCCGCACTAACAAGGCGCTTTGCCTCCAGCATGACATCATCAAGTTTGCGCGAGCTGAGCTTGCCGCGAATATCTGGGATAATACAGAAAGTACAGCTATTATTACATCCTTCAGAAATTTTAAGATAAGCGTAATGCCTTGGTGTAAGCTTTATGCCCTGAGCAGGAACTAATGAAGTAAAAGCATGATGTTCAATCGGTAGATTATCATGCACCGCTTTAACAAGATTTTCATAATCTTGTGGACCTGAAATGCCTAGAACATTAGGGTATTTTTCAAGGATCATGTCTGATTTTTTACCCAAACAACCCGTTACCAAGACTCTGCCATTTTCATCAAGTGCTTCACCGATGGCCTCTAGTGACTCTTCAATGGCAGAGTTTAGAAAACCACAGGTATTTACAACCACCAAATCAGCATTACTATAATCCACAGCGATCTCATAACCATCTGTTTTTAATTTTGTCATAATACGTTCAGAATCAACTAAATTTTTAGGGCAGCCTAAGCTGACAAAGCCAATTTTTGGCATGGTTACCTGCATATAAATACCTTTAAGTTAATTTTATCTGCGGTATTGTAGCTGGAATGGATTTTGATCAAAACAAATATTTTTAAAATATTTTGCATCAATCTCAGCGTAGAGTAGTTGCTCTCCCATCTCAATACGATGCTCAAGCTGACCATTGTAATTAACAACCATACTATTACCATAAAAAAGCAAATCAGCATCTTCATGAATGCCGCTTTGATTAGCAGCGAGAATCATACTACTGTTTTCAAGTGCGCGTGCTTTGAGAAGTGTGTTCCAAGCGTGCACACCCATATCCTGGGTAAAAGCAGCACTTACCGCAAAAATATCAGCACCTTGTTTTTTTAAATAACGAAAAATTTCAGGTAAAAACAAATCATATGTTGAAATTAAGCCAATATTGGCAAACGGTGTTTTAATCACTTTGACAACTTCACCATATTCTTGATCTTGAAGCAGGCTATGTGTCCATTGAAAGGCAGAAGGCAAGGAAGGTACCAAGTGATAGTAAACTTCATATAAGTCACCTACATTATTATAGACAATACTTGCCAAATAATACTTATGTTTGCTGTACTCGGACACAATGGGGATACCACTGACAATAATCCATATATTATTTTCACGACTTAGTTTCTGTAGGTAATCCTGAATGCGTCCCTCACCTAAAATCTCTTTATTGATTTCATAATCTGATGAATTCATGGAAAACAGTGCACAACGATCAGGAAAGATAATCAGCTTAGCGCCACCGTCAGCTGCACGCTCAATCATGCGTTTTAAGCAAAGCAAATTAACCCCAACTGCCATGCATGCATTGATTTGAGCGATTGCGATCTTTGTCATCATATCCCTGCTGTCCTTAAAGCTATGAGGCCAGTATATACCCACCATAAACCATTTCACAGTATTTTTGCCCTTGAACACCACAAAATGATTATGATGGGTAGTATATAGCTCAATAAAGCCGCAGTTGAGCTGCTGTTGAGATATTTTTTTGCGAAAAAACAAAAAAGAGGCTTGCGTATTTCAATATACTGCTATACTAAGGATAGGTACGGTGTTAGCTGCGCTGAAAGCACAGGGCTAACAGGCGGCGCAGGCCATGCGGCTAACCAACAATAGGAGGATGCGCTATGACTACGTCAATCGATCAATTGTTTACCAAGCAACAACGCATTCATTTTGACAGTTGCTGTCAGTATTTTGAATTAGCTCTATCTTATTTCGGCTATAACGTACAGGCGCAATGTTGTATTGATGATAAAAAGAAAGTAGTTCTTTATGCGGTTAATGTTTTTTATCAAGGACAACAGCGTCAGGTGTTTACCGCACTGACACTGGATGAATTCTACAAAAAAATGGAATTAGTATATCAGTTGTATATGTATGCTAAAGATCATCAAACGAATCTTGATGAAGCGCTAGATTATTACCTTGATGAATACCAACAGTTTATTGCGGTTCAAGGTGAAATTGATGACTTACTGAACTGGCAAGATTTTATCGATGAAGAACTCGGTAAGACAAATAGCTATAGTTACGATATGGTATTAAGTAGTGAGAATAGAACGCTACATTAAAGCATTAGTAATACCGCTAAATTCAACAGTTAAAGCAAGCTCATTGTACCAGTAGAAAGTTTAAGCATTTTAGCGATGAAGAAAACTTCAGCAATGCTATTTTAGTCAGCGATTAATTGCTTGCAACAGGTACTACGACACCGCTTGTGCCTAAACTGCAACTTAGGTCACCACTGTCAGCAACGGTGCAGTTAGATACAGGAAAAGAAAAGCTAATATTGGTTGTTATGCTTGAGCTATTGGTAATTTGCGCATAAAGGCGTGCTACCTGATAATTAGCGCTTGTGCCATTAAAACTCAGACTTGTCAACGAGTAGCTTGAGCTACCACCCACCAGTTGATTGCTTGTGAGGTTTCTTGTATTACCTGACATGCTTAATACTGAATTGCATGTAGTAAAGTTGGCGTTACAAAACTTAATTGAATTATAGGTCGAGTTAGATCCGCTTGAGTTACCGGTAATCTTAAGACTAATCTTATCACTATCAGAAATATTGGCAAAAGGATCGACAAAAGTATTATTTTCCTTGGCAATGCCATAGCTATAACTACTATTGACTGAACTAAAAGTTGCTTGAAATTTAGTGGATGTATTAGGGAAATATGAACCACCAGAATAGTTATTATAATTGTTGCTATAAGGGTTATTATAGTTAGATAAACTGCCACTTGTGCTGTCATTGTTTTGATTTTTTGTTTGCGTGGCATCATCTGCAGATTTATTTTTATTATTCTGAGTGCTTGCTTGCTGCTGTTTTTGTTGATTTGCACCCCCACCATTATAACCCTCCGGTATTGGCGCACCACCAGGCAAGAAAATTGGGCTATTCATTGCTTCGCGATCCAATGGTGAGGGCATTTTTTCAGCCTTTTTTGGCGTGGTTATAACGTCTTGTTGTCTTGATTTTTGTAGCGCTTGGACTTCCGTCATTAGATGATTAAGGGTTTGTTGATTTTGCATTAAGAGCTCTTTGAGCAAAGGCTTAACGGCTAAAGAGTCATGCTTATCAAATGGTTTTGATGGGCTGGTGTTGGCAAACACGCCATGCATAGCAATCAAACTCAATAATAAAATTAAACATTTTCTACTCATGGCAGCAATATGGCATATTTAAGTTAAGTGTAATTGTATAAGAAAAATACGGAAGATTAAAGTTTTGATGCAAATACACTGGCAAATAATAGGGAAAAAGGTGAAATATGGATACTTTCGGTAAATGGATTACCGACCTTCTGGATAAATTTTTTAACACATAATATTTGCTGTTTATGTAGTGCAATCAATGGTTTAATCTGTTTAATTTGCGCTGATGTTAAATTTAATTGAGCCTTTAATATCTGCGTGTGTTGCATGAGTTTCTCCATGACTTGATGGAAATTCTCTTTAGTGACTTGTGGTGTTAATGTGCTATCTAACCTGATATTGCGTGAGAAGTGCTTGCCAATCATAAGCATATGGCGTAATAACTCATCGATATGATTTAATGTTTTAATGTGCTTAATTTCATTACACTGCAATGCGCTTGCTTTGAGCGTGGCAATACCAAGAAAACTGTCGCTAAGAAGATCAAGTGAACCTTGATAATTGCGCCCATTAGCAATCGTCTGTAAAGCATAATCCAGATCATGAGTTAAACATTCATGTAATCTGTCAAACTCAAAACATGGATATAAAATAGCGAGTAATGGATGATCGCGATGTTCTTTTAAATTGACTAACGCCTGTTGCCACCATTGCAGTTTTTGCAAACTAGGATAAGGCTCAGAGTACAGCTCAGATGCCTTAAGCCATTGGTATTTTAACTGATCCAGGGCGTAAAGTATTCTCGCAGCATCCTCTGAGCAATGCCGATAAGCATAATAATAAATAGATCCAGGTTGCGGGGTATTTTCAGTCAGGCAAGCGTATAGATAATCCACTGGCGTAATTGCTCCAAGTTTGAGATTTTTAAGTCATAGTCATCTTCATTGATCGTACTTATTTCATAACCATAATCAGCAAAAATACGATAACAATACGCGCGTTTTGCAGCAATCATATCCGATTGAGTGTCACCGATATACGCGGTGTACTGTGATGTCCTGTTTAATGATTTAAGTGCATGAATAATCGGCATAGGATGTGGTTTTTTATAGGTTAAATCATCAGCACAAACAATGATTTTGGCATTTTTGTATTGTGGTACTTTATCAATGACAGCCGCAGTTAATTTGCGCGTCTTACTGGTAACAATTCCCCAATCAATAGAGTATTCATGTAAGGTATCCATTAATTCACGTGTACCGATAAAAGGATGTGTCATATCTGCAGCATGCAGTTGATAATGTAAAAAAGCATCATATTTCAAAGTGCTTAACTGCTCACTGGTGAGTTGTCCATTGATTTTCTTTAATAAAAACTCAACACCACGACCTGCGTGTTGCCTTAATGTATCTGCCTTGAAATCAACAGGTAGCTTATGACAAATAAAAGCATGCTTTATCGCATTAAAAATCCCCTCGGATGAGTCAAGCAATGTACCATCAAGATCAAAGAGTAATAAGTCAAGCGGCTGCTTAGGACTCCTTGGTAAATGCGGCGATGTAGTTAACATCAGCATTGCCTCCTAGAGACAGCGTTTTGGTCAAAGGATTATAGTGCACGCCTTTGATTTTGGTGACCTTAAGCCCATATTTGCTTGCAACATTGATTAACTCAAGCGGTTTGATGTACTTACTATATTCATGTGTGCCTTTGGGGATAAGCCCCATGACATACTCCGCCATCACAATCGATAAAGCAAATGACTTTAAATTACGATTTAATGTTGAAAAAAATACCCAACCACCAGGTTTACATAACTCAGCACATGAACGAATAATGCTTTCAGGATCAGGCACATGTTCAAGCATCTCCATACAAGTAACAAGATCAACACTTTGTGGCTCACTTTGTGCCAGGTTTTCAACTGTGTCTTTTAGATAGCGAATGGAAAGATTTGATTCTAATAAATGAAGTTTAGCAACACTAAGAGAAGCTTCAGCAAGGTCCAAGCCAGTAACATTTGCATTCTTCTTAGCAAGTGCTTCGGCTAAAATACCACCGCCACAGCCAATATCAGCAATGTTGAGTTGCGCCAAATTACCCACACACTCCTCAATAAACCGCACACGCAATGGATTCACTTGGTGCAATGTGCGAAACTCACCATCCTCACACCACCACTGATGCGCAAGTGCGCTAAACTTATTAATTTCAGCTTGATCAACATTCATCATAATTAGATTGCTTCTATGTTGCGGTTTTAGAACTTATGTCATCATAACAAACCGTACTGTTGTTGCGATATAAAAAATTACCAAATAGCAAATGCTCAAAGCGCTTACTCAAAGCATAAAACAATTTACGATGGGGAGATAGCTATATAGCTCATGAAAAATAAGTAAGTTTTATTACCCCTCACCCACGCAGCTTACAATGCATGAGCTCTCCCACATGAGGTGGGATAATCGTTGCTGCAACTTATTTTTTCATTATTACTATACATAAATTGTTCAGATGATCGCTCGAAAAATAAATTATTAGCGCTATACTGAGAAAATGGCAAGTAATGGTAGTTGATAGCGACAAGGATGACGGACTTTGAAGATATTCAAAAAAATCAAAAAATCCAGTAAAGCCGATCGACTTATCGGTAAGCAAGTGTTCTGGCGCGTACTAACCAGCACCATTGTATTACTCACCTTGTCCTCTTTAACGGTTTTTGTTTTGTCATTTTACCCTTTTTATCAAAAAACACAGCGTACGATCAATCATTACTATGAAGAGGTGTTAACCAGCTACAAAACAGAAATTCAACTTTCTTTGTCAGAGGCAAGAAGTATTGCATTGCAGATAAGTAGCCGCACACAAGCCGCATGGCTTACTGAAGAAATTGAACGAAAATACCAACAGGGTGATGCTATTATTGATGAAGTCAATGCCTTAAGGCAAATTTTAGCATCAGCACTAGTGTCAAGTGTTGCATTACAATCGATACAGCGCTTTGAAAGCAATGGACATTTACTGATTGAAGTAGGTGCCAAACAGCATCAGCGTTTTAACAAAAAAGCACTTACATTTTCAACCGAAAATGGCAGTTTAACTGCGATTCTAACAAGCCCAATCTACACGCAACTTAGACAAGATAGAGAGATTATTGGATATGATCGGCTATATTTTGACTTAAGTAGGCTATTGAACAAATTCGAATCTGAAAACCTATCGCAGAAACGCGACTTTTATTGGTTTATAAAAATGGGGAGCTCATGGCAGGCAGTAAGTTTCGGTTTTGCCAATAATCTTACAACATTACCAACAGAGGCCTTAACTCAGCTAAAGACAAAAGAGCAATCAAATCTTATCATCAAAGACAAAAGATATTATTTCAAACGCATCAATGGACAACAAGTATTGGCCATTGGCATTAACAATAAGACAGTAGTGTCAAATATCTGGCGGAATCTCTCGCATATTCCATTGACAATGCTTGGTTTTGTTGTGGTATTTATCCTGTTGTTATATCTTTTATTACGCCCCATGCTCAATAAAGTCATCGTTGAAAATAGTCGTTTTTATCAGCTTCTGAACGAAGATGGACATACTGCATTACCAAATCGCCGATACTTTGAAACAGTGTTTGAAAACATGTTAGAAGAAGCTTTAGAAAACAATAAAAAGCTTGCTTTATTGCATATTGATATTGATCGGTTTAAAAATATCAATGACAGCTTTGGCTATTACTTTGGTAATATCGTATTGCGTGAGGTTGCGGTGCGATTAAAGTCCAGTGTACGCAAAAGTGACTTTGTCGCACGGATTGGTGGTGATGAGTTCGTCATTGTATTAAAAGACACTCGCTCCTTAGATGATGTTAAGTTAGTCATAAGCCATTTGTTTGCAGCTGTCCATCAGTCAATTCTAGTAAAGGATTATCCTATTAATCTTAAGATAAGCATTGGTGCAGCAATGTCACCAGAGCACGCTAGTAATCGCGAGACATTGATGCAATATACCGATATGGCGATCAGAGACTGCAAAAAAGCCGGTGGCAATAGTTATTGCATCTTCAATGAAAAGATAGGCACACGTTATTTTCGCCGACTTGAACTTAGCAAGTATCTAGCTAGTGCAATCAAAAACAATGAATTTTATCTCATGTTTCAACCAATTATCCATTTGAATGATAAGCAAAAAATGCATTTTGAAGTATTGCTTCGCTGGCATAATCGTTATTTGGGCGAAGTCTCACCTGGCGAGTTTATTCCCGTTGCTGAGGAGCTTAAGCTCATTATTGAACTGGGTGCTTGGGTTATTCGCCAGGCATTTTATCAGCTTTATCAGTGGCATGAGGATGAAGCAATTATACATAAACCAAGCATTTCAATTAACCTCTCAGCAGTGCAGATTAACAATGCGTCGGTCCTACTGACATTTTTAGAGCACTTGATGGCACAAATGAATATCCCGAGTGAGTATATTACTTTTGAAGTAACCGAAACCGTGATTATGGATAATTTAGATAATACTTCGCAGGTGCTCAAAGCCCTTAAAAATATGGGCTTTAAAATATCAATTGATGACTTTGGCACAGGGTTTTGCTCGTTAAGCTATCTTATTCATGCGCAGATTGACAATATTAAAATTGACAAAGTTTTTATTGACGACATGCTAACAAACATCAACAGTAAATTGATTGTTGAAAGCATTATTGATTTGAGCCATCGCCTAGGATGCACGGTAATTGCCGAGGGGGTTGAAACCATTGAACAATACCAGCTACTAAAAAAATTGCAATGTGATTATATTCAGGGCTACTATTTCAGCATGCCATTATCAGCCTATGACGCGACGCACTTTATCGAACATAAACCGCATCATCAATTGTTTTAGTTATCATTTAACAATGCATACCCATCGTAAATCATTTTGTAGTGTTTGGTTACAACGCAGTTTGTGAAGGTTTTGTCAAGTTGAATGGCAGGCAATAGCTGCCCTTGCCAGAGGCTTTGGGCGCTCTTTTGCTAAAACAATGAAACTGTTCATTGTTTCTTAACGCATTCGCTATTGTCAAAATTCAACTTGGCAAAATCACAGAAAATGCAAAGGAAAAAATTCTGTAAAATGGTTTGTGATGGGTATATGATAAGCCTCTATACAAAACAAGCTTTGGGAATCAGATAATGGCAATCTCGCAGCAAGAGTTAAAGCATATTCTCATGCTTTCAAAATTAAGAGCCAATCCAGAAGATTTGGCACAATTTGAATATGACCTGAACAATATTTTTAATCTGTTTGACAATCTGAAGTTAGTTGAAACCCGTGGGATTAACCCGATGATTTCACCTTTGCAAAGTCACTATCAAACGCGTGATGATGTACCTAAGATACAAGAAAATGCAGAGGTCTTCACACGCATTGCACCTGAGTTTTCTAAGCAGCATTTTATCGTGCCAAAAGTGATTGAATAAGGGAGTTTTTTGTGAGTATATTAAAAGCATTGCGTCAGAAACTAGATGATAAAACCATAAGCTCAGTAGAGTTAACAGCAGATTATTTAAGAGAAATAAAGCATAAAAATAAAGTATTAAATGCATTTATCGCATATAGTGAAACACAGGCTTTAGCACATGCTAAAGAAATGGATGATTTGATTGCCAAAGGTCAGATGACACTATTAACAGGTCTTCCTGTGGCACATAAAGATAATCTGTGCACTGATGTACTCACTACGACCTGTGCCTCAAAGATATTGAGCACCTACCACTCACCTTTCAATGCAACGGTTGTTGAAAAGCTTAAAAATCAAGGCATGACATTACTAGGCAAAACCAATATGGATGAATTTGGTATGGGTTCAACCAATGAAAATAGTTTTTTTGGCGCAGTTAAAAATCCCTATAATTTAAGTCATGTCCCTGGTGGTTCATCCGGTGGCTCGGCGGCGGCTGTTGCCGCTGGACTCACCCCATTTGCCACAGGCAGTGACACCGGAGGGTCAGTAAGGCAACCTGCAAGCTACTGTGGTATCACTGGGATGAAACCAAGCTATGGCACTTTATCACGCTACGGTTTAGTGGCATATGGCTCGTCCTTTGATCAGGTTGGTGTATTAGCCCATTATGCTGAAGATTGTGCTTATTTATTGCAAACCATGGTGGGAAAAGATGACAAAGATGGGACGAGTATCTCAACAGAGAAAGACTTTTTTACCAAATCGTTACAGCAAGATCTAGCAAGCCTGACCATTGGCATTGATGAGCATTTATTATCAAAACTCTCGCCTGAGGCACAAGCGCTACTACAAGACTGTATCGCTGTTTATCAAAAGCAAGGTGTGAAGATTAAAAACATTCAGTTGCCTGATTTACAAGCTGCTGTTTCAAGTTACTATGTATTGGCGCCGGCAGAAGCTGCCACGAACTTAGCGCGCTTTGATGGTGTGCGTTATGGCTATCGCAGTGCGCACGCAAATACGTTAGATGAGCTGTATATCAATAGTCGAACAGAAGGGTTTGGTACCGAGGTTAAACGCCGAATTGTCATTGGTAACTATGTCTTAGCAGCCAGCCAGTATGATGCCTATTATCACAAAGCCCAACAAGTGCGTGCCAAATTAAAGCAAGATCTTGACATGATCTATCAAAATGTCGATATGATTTTACTGCCAACAGCAGCGACGACTGCACCAAAACTGGGTGCACAAAAAGATCCAGTGACAACTTATTTATCAGATATGTATACATTGATTGCTAATTTAACAGGGGCACCGGCAATTTCATTCCCTATTGGACATATTGAACATTTGCCATTTGGCGCACAACTGATGGCAAATAATTTTAAAGATCATGTATTACTACAAGCAGCCTGTACATTTCAGCGTGAAACAGCCTTTCACCTGCCACAACAATTATTAGTAGGAGTCGATGCATGAGTTATGAAATGGTCATTGGGCTTGAGGTACATGTCCAGCTTCAAACACAAGCCAAAATATTTTCACAGGCTGCAACCTTATATGGACAAGCACCAAACTCGCAAGTAAGCTTTCTTGACATTGCTTTACCGGGAACTTTGCCCGTGGTTAATAAAAAAGCAATCGACATGGCAGTGATGTTTGGTTTAGCCATTGATGCAACAATTTCAAAAAACAGCTTTTTCGCACGCAAAAATTATTTTTATCCAGATTTACCCAAAGGCTATCAAATCAGTCAATCGAATAATCCGATTGTGCAAAATGGTCAGCTTGAGATTACAACGAATAAAGCCATTAAAACCATTCGCATTGAACGCGCCCATCTTGAAGAAGATGCTGGTAAATCGGTACATGATTTTATTGGCGATCAAACCGGTTTAGATTATAACCGTGCTGGTACTCCTTTACTTGAAATCGTGACACACCCGGATTTTCGCAGTGCTGAGGAAGTAGTCTGTTATCTAAAAGACCTTCATCAACTGGTACAGCATTTAGGGATTTGCGATGGTAATATGCAAGAAGGATCATTCCGTTGCGATGTTAATTTGTCGATTCGCAAACCAGGTAATGCACTTGGGACAAGGGCTGAGCTTAAGAATATTAACTCCTTTCGTTTTATCGAAGGTGCAATTCATTATGAGTATCAACGTCAAGTCAATACCTTGGAAAAAGGTGGTATAATTACACAAGAAACACGGCTTTATGATCCTGATAGCAACGAAACACGCAGCATGCGCAGCAAGGAAAATGCCTTTGATTATCGCTATTTCCCTGATCCTGATTTATTGCCCATCCTCTTATCTGATGAGGAAATCATGCGCATAAAATCGCAGATGCCGCTGCTGCCAAAAGTGCGACGTGAAGCATATACCAAAACGCTCAACGCTGATGAAGTCAACTTCTTAATGGATAACCCGAAAGTAGCTGATTATTACGATGCATTAACGCAAAGCATTGCACCGAAAACGGCATTTAACTGGGTTGCCGTTGAGCTACAAGCTGTTTTTAATCGTGCACAAAGCACATTTGATGCTACTTGCGTACCTGTAAAGATATTGCTTGAGCTCATCACGAGCGTTGATAAGGATGAGATCTCTTTAAAATCGGCTAAAGCCGTGTTGCAGCAATATTATGACCAACCACAAGCAATACAAAGCATTATTGATCAACTCGGTGTGCGTCAAAGCAATGACCTTGGATTGGTTGAAAGCTTGGTTAATGAGATACTCGCCAATAACCCACAACAAGTCCAGGATTATCGCGCTGGAAATAAGAAACTCTTAAGCTTTTTTGTCGGACAAATAATGAAAAATAGCAAAGGTAAAGCCAATCCTAAGCAGGTCAATGAAATATTAAATAAGAAGTTGTATGAGTAGCTAAGCGTAAATCATATTTAAAGGTGCAAATGTATGTATCAAACATTGGACACTAATCTTCTCAATATATTGGAGTTAATTTTTTAATGGACGTACAAACGATTTTAATTACAGGCTGCTCGCATGGCGGCATCGGTTATGCCACTGCAAAATATTTAAAGGCACAAGGTTACCGTGTTTTTGCCTCCGCTAGGAATCGAGAAAACGTTGAAAAGCTCATTGCTGAAGGTTTTGAAACTTACTTGATTGATGTGTTAAATGATGCGCAAATAGATACTGCATTGGCTGATATTCTACAAAAGACGAATGGTAAATTAGATGTTGTATTTAATAATGCCGGTTATGCACAAGCCGGTGCCTTGGAAGATATTCCAACAAAATACGTCAAAGAGCAGTTTGATACCAACTTTTTTGCGCTACACAACCTGACGCGTAAAGCACTTAAAATAATGCGCAAGCAAGGGTATGGCAAAATTATCCAGCATGGTTCAGTCTTAGGGCTGGTTTCATTGAAATATCGAGGAGCATATAATACCAGTAAATACGCCATAGAGGGGCTAGTTGATTCAATGCGTCAAGAGTTAAGAGGCTCCAACATCCATATGACGATACTTAATACCGGACCGGTGACCAGTAAAATCCGAGAAAATTCAATGAAAACAGTTAAAAATATTGAACTGAAAAATTCGGTGCATTTAAGTGATTATAAAAAACTAATATCAGGTGACCATAAACCTGTACCATTTAGCGAAGAAGCCATTTCCGTAGCCAAGGTTGTTGAGAAAATTCTTAAAGCTAAAAATCCCGCACCACGCTACAGCATCACTAAATTTACCAGTATTGCTAAGTTCTTGAAATGGATACTATCTAGTCGCGCACTTGAACGTACATTAAGTAGATTTTAATAAAGGAACACTACCAATGTCACCACAACGCGCTTTTTTGATTAACTGTATACGCCACCCAAGTATTTTATATTTCTGTATTTTGCCAGTATATGTCCCTATTCGGGCATTAGCAGAAAGCATTTCAAGCTTTAATCAAGTTTTTAAAGATGATTTTGAACGTTTATATTTCTTCTCAGATATGCTGATTATTGGTGCGATTTTAGGACTCATTACTTGGCTTACCATCATGCTAACTGAAAAACTGGTCAAAGACGTGAAGCAAAAGTCAGATGCCTTAACAATGGTTGGTTTCTTCTGTCCATTTTTATTGATGTTCACTACCTATATCCTGCTCTCCGGAAAATTTGGTGGTGGTATACTTTACATGACAATGGGAGTGCATTTCTTTTTATTATCCTATCTAGGCAATCAAGTCGTATTGCATACTAAACGTTATCAGCTTGTTGTAGAAGACTCACTTTCCAATGAGATCAAAAACAACCTGATGTCATTTATCGTCAACACCCTTGGCATTATCGTCACCATTTTGTTTGTTGGCTTCTCTTTTTTAAATCTGCTGTTGCCTTTCACCTTGGTGACTTCGATTTGTGGTGCATGTTTTTACTACTTCCGTTTTGTGCGTGGCATTGAAACCTTCAATATACAGGTGTTTTTAAAATGTCTACTCTCCTTTGCCATAGGCGCATTATTAGCACTGTTGTGTGGCGCATTAATGTATCGCTGGCATAATATCGCTGATGCACTTGTCATTGTCATTATTGTTTTTCTGAGTATTGCTATCGCTATCAAAACCAAGCCACGCTATATTATGTTGTGCATCAATGGTGCAAGCCAATATAGTATTGTTGTTTATGTGTTGATGTCATCGGTACTGTTGTTTTTATTCAATGATCAATTTTCACAAATCTATCAAGCAGTTTATCCGTTAGAGCCTGTATTTTCATTAATCGTCGTGATCATTGGTTTGCGCCTTATTTTACATAAGAAAAGCCAAACAACTGATGCTAAGATACGCCAGAATATCTTTTTATTTGGTATGTTGATGTTGCCGCTATTGTGGTGTTTTTATACCATTGGCTCAGCTAATGTAGCTTGGGTATTACTTGCCGTTATTGTGTTTTTTATTATTTACGCAATTGTCGAATATGTCGTAATGTTTAGCTTAAGACAAATCATCTTCACCAATCAATATTCAAATCAAACAAATACCTTGTTAAGCACATATCTTAATATCTTATATCAAGGGTTTATTCCGGTCATTTATTTAACTATCACCTCATTACTGCATCATTACTCAACAATGGCTTTTAAAGAAGTGTTACTATCTAGTTTACTGATACTCGTGCTATTAGTAATTGTGTTTAATTTCATAACACAACTCTCTTTACGTAAGTGCTGATACATGCGTTGACAATTTCCACCAGTTTGACAGAATAAAATTTTCTCTATAAAACATAAGGATTCTTTATGAAAGAAGTCGTCAAAACCAATAATGCACCACAGGCAATAGGGCCCTATGTCCAAGCAGTGAAAATAAATGGCATGTTATATACTTCAGGGCAAATTGCATTAACTGCTAAAGGAGAAGTAGTTAAAGGCGATATTAAAATGCAAGCAACACAAGTAATGCACAATTTAAAAGCCGTCGTTGAAGCGGCAGGTAGCCGTATGGACAAGCTTATCAAAACGACCTGCTTTATTAAAAATATGGATGATTTTGTCGCCTTTAATGAAGTCTATGCTTCATTTTTTCAAGACATGACACCACCGGCACGTTCATGTGTTGAAGTCTCACGCTTACCAAAAGATATATTAATTGAAGTTGAAGCAATTGCTGAAATGTAGCAACTCAACTGTATTTTGACTCGAAAACTCAATGAGTACTTAATCAAAAACGATCCTCAATTAGATATAAAAAAGCATGTAGCAAAACGGGCTATCAAGCATCCTAAGTGTCCTACGCATGTAGATTTCCCATTAGCACAATCTGCTTGCGTGCCAACCAGATGGCAAAAGTAACAATACAGCCAAGAATAAAACTTAATAAAAACAACATCTCCCAACCCCAAATTGCTTGGACATTGCCAGCCAAAGGTCCTACTAAAACACGACCCAATGAATCAATCGAGCTTAACACTGCAAACTGTGTCGCAGAAAAGCTTTTATTGACAAGACTCATAATCATGGCTACCAACACAGCAGTTCCCATCGCACCAACCATATATTCAATAGCAACGGAGATAACCATCAAATAATAATTTTTACCTTCAAATGCTAACCACATATACATCAAATTGGCTACTGCCATCATAAAGCTAAATACCAAGAATGTGCGAAATAAACCAAATCCTTTGGCTAACATCCCACCGAGCACCAAACCAATAAAAGTAAATATTAAGGCATTGGTTTTATACGAGACTGCAATGGTGACTTTATCAAAGCCAAGATCAGCAAAAAAAACAGTATTAAGAGAAAATGCCAAAGCATCACTAAACTTATAAAAAATAATAATTAAAAGCACAACAATTGCCACACCAAAACCACGACGTGTAAAGAAATCATAAAATGGCAACACAACGGCATCTGCAAATGTTTTGGGACGATTGTCAACTTTGGTTTCATAAGCTAAAAAAGTACCGATAACCGCCACAGCAAAAAACGGAATAAGTGCTAATATTCCCTGTTGCCAGTTATTATTGAAATACTCAACCATGATCAATAGAAAGGCACCTGTGACCATCATTGCCACGCGATAACCTAATACCGAAATGGAACTACCCAGTGCTCTTTCGTCTTCGTCTAACACTTCTGTTTGGTAAGCATTAATTGCAATATCCTGTGTTGCTGAGAAAAAGCAAATTGCCAAGGCAATACCAGCAATAATCAGCGGTGATTGTGCAGGTGAGAATTGACTCAATAAAAACACACAGACAATTAATAATAGCTGCATTAAAAAAATCCAGCCTTTGCGTCTACCAAGATATTTAAAGCTTATGCGATCAATCACCGGCGACCATAGATACTTTAGCGTATATGGCAATGCGACAAGCGATAATAAACCAATATCTTGAATGCTAATCCCTGATTCATGATACCAATAGGTTAATGATGACGCCGTAAGCATTAACGGCAAGCCTGACGAGTAACCCAAAATAAACATCACCAGCATTTTACGACTTTTAAATAAACCAGCAATACTGTCTATGGTCGCCGCTTTTAACTGTTGTGAAAAGTGTCCCATGATCCCTCCAAAATATAATGTTATGCTGCATTAACAAGCATGATAACTTCCTGATATAACATCTTTAATACTTCCTGTTGTCACCGAAAATGGTATTTTTATCTTATTTGTATGACAATAAGCAAACCAGGCAAAGGCAATCGCCTCAATCCATGCCCCATCAACACCTAAAGCATTAATGCTTTGCACATTTACATCTGGTAAATACTCTCTAAGCAATGCCAATAAGAAATCATTACGCGCACCACCACCTGCAACATAAAGCTCATGAGTATCTGCTTGATAAGCTAAAATAGCATCAGCAACTGAACGCGCCGTCAAATGATGTAACGTTGCCTGTACATCTTGAGCACTTTCATCAGCGGATAAGTAGTCAACTAGCCATTTTAAGTTAAAATACTCAAGCCCAGTACTCTTAGGTGCGTCTTGTGCGAAATAAGGATCTTGCAGTAATTGATCCAATAGTTTTGGTAACAATACACCACCGCGCCCCCAAGCACCCTCTTGATCAAATATTTGAGCACAGTGTTTACTGACCCAGTGATCCATCAAAGTATTACCAGGTCCCGTATCAAAGCCAATTAAAGGTTTTTGTGGATGTAAACAGGTAATATTGGCAATCCCACCTAAATTTAAAATCACCCGAGGTATCTCTTTATCAGCAAAAAAGGCTTGATGAAATGCCGGCACCAGCGGCGCACCTTGCCCACCAAAAATCATATCTTTATTACGAAAGTCATTAATCACAGAAATACCTGTAAGTGCTGTAAGCACATTACCACTGCCTAATTGAATACTAAACTTACGCGCCCCTTGTGGCTGATGATAAACCGTCTGCCCATGGCAGCCGATTGCCACAATATCTTTTGCATTGAGATTGTTTGCTGCCAGCATTTGTTTAACGCACTGTGCATAACTTTCTGCTAATTGATAATCTAAATCACCAAAATCAAATAAGGATAACTGATAGTTTTGCGCGAAAATATCTTTAATTCTTGCTTTAATTTCAGCTGGATAGACAAAGCTTTGCTGTGCTTTGAGGCTAAATGAATCACCATTAAACGCCACGACAACACAATCAATGGCGTCCATGCTGGTGCCAGACATTATACCAATATAGTAACTATCATTCATCCTCTAACTCACTTTTTATCTTTAACATAATTGGCAAGAGGTAGCGCAAACATACCGACAAATAATACAAGTGCAATAAAAAACAGTACCTGCAACCACCAAGGAAAAGAAAGCATCACCTGCCAGGCATGATTAAGTTGCGATACAGTGCTTTCAAATACTTGCTTTTGTGTTGGCATATAACGTGCTGAAATCATTGAAACAGATACCAAATAAAACAACGTCACGATATACAATAGTCCATATTGCTTATAGCGTTTGATCTTAAGATGTTTTTGCTCAAGAAAGCGATTTATCTCATAATCATCATCACTTGCACAACGAGAAGTTAAGGTTTTAATCCAGAAAAATGCCAATATGACAGCATAAATAGCAAAAACAATCATCTACTTACCAACTTTTAGCAACGTTTTTGAGAAACACATCTACTTTCTGTTCATTCTCAACCAAGGCTGCACTATCCGCTTTTAAGGGTAGCAACGCACCACCACTTAACCTTGCTTGACCCACACTGTTTTTGTATACCACAACAGGCACTGAATTGATTAACCCTTTTAAAATCATCATATTATGATTAAACTGCTCAATTTGTGCGTTTGTTGGATGTACCACAGGTGTAATACCACCTTCCTCTTTGGCATAATTAAAACCAGCTTCATTTTGCTTTAATGCATCAATCGGTGACTTTGCACTTAAAATTGCCATTGCTTTTAGTGGGCTTGAACGCTTAATAATACCAATCGGCACCCAGCGAATCGCTAAATTTCCTGCATTGACTTGGTTTTGTGTCGCCTCAAATAAGGCATGACAGAAAATACAATTGGGATCAAAGATCACATACATATTACGCACTGCAGTTTTTTGCCCTTGCTCAATGAAATTTGCGGTTTGCAATGCTTGATACAGTTTATCAGCCGCTGGATCGGTTGAATGCAAGTCAATCTGCTGTTTTTTGTTGACTTCTTTATCATGCGGCCCAAAAAAGTAATAGCCACCGCCAAAAATAATAATCAACGTAACTAAAAGCAGTAATACACGTCTTACCATAAAACCAGTCCATTTCATCCAATCAAAAGTAAGCTCAAGCCTAGCGAATTTCGCTTATTTTCGCCACTTTTTATTGCTAGATTTATTCTATAGCCACCCCATAAATAAACACATTGATTATAAGCTAAGCTTATTGATATAGTTGATTTCTTATTGAGAATTAGGGTTAAGAGATGTGTCCTACTATTTTAAATGCGACTTTAAATGCGACCGCAAACCCTAAAACATATCCAGCACTATGACCTACCTCGCAAGTCTACAAAGCTGCCCCACATTCATCTACATATAAATTATTTTTGACTTTCACCCTACGTTATAAATTTCAATGGTAACTGTCTTGTTTGAACACACCATAAATAATAAGGTCAAAAATGTTAAATAACAAATCTAAGCTATGCATTGGCATGATCATGTCGTGTCTTTTAATCACCCAAAGCATAGCGTATTCACTAGGTAGCATTAAATCGGTGGATAAGCAAAGCGTAAATCATCGCAGTGTTTTGGTCAGCTCAGCGATTCATTATACTGCCAATGGCAATATATCTATGGATAATCAAGGGGCGAGTTTTAGCTATAATGCGGCAAATGAGCTAACACAAGTAAGCCTTGCCTCAGGTGCTAAAGAAGGCGATTATTACTATGCCAATGGGCTACGTTCTGTAGCGCAAAATAGCACCAAGGTACTTGTACATTACTATTCACGCCATAATCAACTATTAAACACAAGCGACGGTGCCCAACAATCATCCACGTATTTAATCACTAATAATGCAGTGGTGCGTAGTGTTAATGGTAATGCAACCGTGCTGTTACGCAACCGTCATGGTTCGGTAATTGGTCAGTTGGGTGATAATCCACAATTTTATCAATATAGCGTCTATGGGGTTCAGAGGACGGAAGACAGAGGACAGAAGACGGATCATGAAAGTGGATCATTAGCTCTTGCTATTAATCCACTTCGTTACTCGAGTTATATGTTTGACCCATTGACTGGCTTATATTATCTCAAAACACGTGATTATGATCCAGGTTTAAGAAGTTTTATGCAGGCAGATAGTTATGCTTTTAATAACCATAGGTTAATCAATGGTTATTTCTATGGTAATAGCAATCCATTAATGGTGGTTGATCCTAGTGGGCATATGGGTGTGTTTCACGAAGATACTCCAAAACTACGCCAAGAAATTAGCAAGCTTATAAAAGTAAATAAAAGAATACAACCCGTAGAGGAAGGAATAGAAATGCAAGAACTCCTAAGTCCAGATGACCTGTTTAATGACTTCATTAAGAGGGGTCTCCCAAGCAAAGAAAGTATACAAAAGGACGCCAAAGAGTTTTGGGGGAACCTCTCTGATGAGGATAAAATACATGGTACGGTTGAGGCAACACATAAGAAGGAATATTCAAAATCAGAGATATTTAAGACCACACCATTTGAAGAGTGGCAACTTACCAAAGAAACGAAGGATATCTTGACATACGAGATTAAGGGAATCGAATTTGAAATAAGTAATAGAAGCCCAACTATGGGGGAGTTCAGGGCAGAAAATTTCAAAACTTATATCCAGGAGCACTCTGAGGAAACTATTCAAACTACGCTTTTAGGCAAAGAGCCAAGCAAAGAATATTTAAATTCAGTTATATTAGGCAATCTATCCCCTATATTATCACCCATCGACATCTCTACTGGTGAGAGAAAACCAAATTATAATCAATATATATATTCTTATCACAGAAATCGTGAAGAAATAAAGACATTAGTTCTGGAATATTACAACAATGATCCACAGCTTTAGATGTAGAAGCAAATAGTGATTCCTTTTAGATCTGCGTTGTATCGTGCTGCTATTGTCTAGGTATTATTTTTTAAAATCTATTCACAAGCGATCACACTACAGGACAGTAGCCACTGAAGCCCTTTATTTTTAAGCGTTTTCATGTCATTTTTGTTTTGCTAAAAACGCAATAAAAAGAAGCATGGAACACGCAAAGGAACTTCAGCAGCTACTTAAGCACCATTTTAACGATACTCGTCACACTTTAGAATGCCTAAGTAGTGTGCTGCAAATTCAACAGCAGAAATACTGTAAAACGGTATGCGTTGGGTATATATTGTTATAGGGAAGGCATAAAGATAGAAAGGAAATCTCATGACAAATAGAGGATGGTCTAATGCAAAAAAAGCTTGAACATATTCGTAGTATTGAGCAAATGAGAGCCCTGTACCATAAAAAAGTACCTAAGGTGTTTACGCAATATTGTGATTCAGGTTCTTGGAACCAAAGCACTTATCATGCCAATGAAAGCGATTTTCGAAAATATTACTTTAGGCAACGCGTCCTTGTCGACATCAAAGAGCGCACACTTGCAACAAACATCCTTGGAACAAACTACACAATGCCTGTCATTTTAGCGCCAACTGGGCTTTTAGGCATGCAACATGCTGATGGCGAAATTCTGGCTGCAAAAGCAGCCGAGCGCTTTGGTATCCCTTATACACTCTCAACGCTATCTATCTGCTCTTTAGAGGATGTTGCCGAACAAGTCAGCAGACCATTTTGGTTTCAATTATATGTTATGAAAGACAGAAATTTCACCCGTGAGCTTATCAATAGAGCAAAAGCAGTCGGGTGCTCAGCACTTGTTTTAACGGTTGATTTACAAATGATAGGTGAGCGACATGCTGACTTTAAAAATGGTTTATCCATCCCACCCAAAGTTACTTTTAATAACATTATCAATATAGCAACAAAATTTAGGTGGTGGTCTAAGATACTTACAACATCTCGCAGAAATTTTGGCAATATAGTAGGGCATGTTAATAACCTTGATAATCTATCATCTTTAAGCAGCTGGGTATCAGAGCAATTTGATCTCTCTCTTAACTGGAACGATATAGCATGGATCAAAGATCAATGGCAGGGCCCCATTATTGTTAAAGGCATTCTGGATGTTGATGATGCGTACAAAGCTGTTGCCTTTGGCGCTGATGCGATTGTTGTATCTAATCACGGTGGTCGCCAACTTGATGGCGCCCCATCATCCATATCTATGCTCAATACGATTAATCAAGCAGTTGGCAATAAGCTTGAAATCTTGCTCGATGGAGGCATACGCTGTGGACAAGACTTATTAACAGCAAAAGCACTAGGCGCTCAGGCTGGGATGATTGGGCGTGCTTTTATCTATGGACTTGGCGCATATGGCGAAGATGGTGTTCGACGCATTCTAGAAATACTCTATAATGAGCTAGACAAAACCATGGCGTTCTGTGGTCATACAAATATTAATTGCATTGATCAGAATATCTTAACTCAATCAACTTTTTAATCCCATTTTCTTGACTAAACGCCAAAGTTTTACTTTTTTTACTTATATGCAGTAAATTTATTAGTGATAGATTATTTTTTATGATATAAAAACGCCCTGATGAAAAACTAACTCGTTAATGGAGGCGCGCAATGCTGACAGAGAAAGAACTATTAAATATGTCTGAAGATGCATATATGAATGAAGAGCAGTTGGCTTTTTTTAAGGAACTATTACTTCAGCAAAAAAGAGAGTTAAGTGAAGCAATCGATGATGCAAAGAGAAGCTTAGCGGAGTCTGAGCGCAACACTGATTTAAATGATGTTGCCACCTCACAAGAGATGCAGCAACTTTACTTGCGCACTGTTGATCGCCAAAGTAAGTTACTACGCAAAGTCAATGAATCGTTGAAACATATTGAAAATGGTGAGTATGGTTATTGCGAGCTTACCGGTGAGCCTATTGGTGTTCAACGTTTACTAGCACGCCCAACAGCCACTTTATCGGTACAGGCAAAAGAGATTCAAGAGCATCAAGAAAGAACACAAGGTATTCTAAAAGCCTAATCTAATCGCAAAGATTTTATTTTTTAGCTGGGTGATCCCCCTTGTTAGCTATATGATTGGGATCGTCACTAATCTCTTTGTATTTCCCTTTTTCAATTTTATCATCGACGTACAGTGTAAAACGATAAGCCACATACATCGAAATCGCTAACATAATTATAATTGTGATATACCACATAATGGTTCCTCTATTGATTCAACTAGTAGAATGTATGACTATTTTGTTCTAAATCACCTTTATCCAGCTTGGATTTACCGCGCCATGCCGCACTAAAGCCCCACAGCTTATAAGCAATAATCACAATCATAAACGCCAGAGTAATATATAACATCCCCATCAAACTATATTCAGAAGCAGATACATTCCAAATTGTCAGGCTTTGGCTACCAAAACCACCTGCCCCCACCCAGTTAGAAGGGACAATAAATGGAAATAATGCAAATGCTGCAGAGCATATAATCGCAGCAATTGCCAAAGCTGAACACCAATAGGCAAGTGCTTCTTTTTTCTCTTTAGTAATTGCGGCTAATAATAACATAACATAACACACAACAGGTGCCACCCACATCCATGGATGTAATCCATAATTATGCAGCCAGCCACCTATAACTACATCCACCTGTGTATTAAAAGAAAGACTCGCCGGTGTGCCTGTGATAACCATTCCAGGGACAACACATACCAACATAATTAAACCAATAGTGACAAGTAATAGATTAATGATGATAAACAAATTGGATAAACGACGAAAACGCAAGCCCAACTCACCTGATAAGCGACGATTTAAATGTAAACAAGCATGCATTAATGCCATGCTTAATGCCAATAACGCACATAAAATAGCAAAAGGTGACAACACACTTGCAAAGGCACTACCGGCATAAACCGATCTTAGCAAAAAATCATCATGATAAAATGGTAAGCCATGGAATAATGCGCCAAGCACCAAACCAAAAATAAGTACTGGAATAAAGCTACTGATAAAAAGCCCCCAATCCCAGAATTTACGCCAACCATCACCATCGAGTTTACCACGATAATCAAATCCGGGTGGGCGTAAGAAAAAAGTAAATAGCACTAATAGTAGTACCGGATAAAGTCCTGAAAAAATCGTACCATAAACCGCAGGCCAAATACCAAACAATGCACCACCGCCAATGACAATCCACGTTTGATTGCCATCCCACGTCGGTGCTATGGTATTTAACGCCAAGCGTCTTTCGACATCGTTTTCTTTAAATTCTTTATGCTTTGACATAAATGGCATCATAATCGTTACACCAAAGTCGCAGCCTGCCGTTGTTGCATAAAGTATAAGCACTAAAATAATAATCGCCCACCAGATAATTTGTAAGGTCATATAATCAAATAACATTAGTGATGCTCCTTATAATCATAGCTACCATTACCTAAGGATTTTAAACCCTTGCGTGCGACTTTAAGCATGACGATTAATTCTACCACAAATAATCCAACGTATAGCAATGCAAAAAAGGCAAGACTTACCACAATATTCCATGATGCCAAGGTCGATGCTCCCATGCTCGTTGGTAATATACCATGCACCACCCATGGCTGGCGTCCCATCTCCGCAATAATCCAACCCGCTTCTGCAGCAATATAAGGCAATGGAATAGCAAAAACTGCCAGCCATAAAAACCAGCGATATGTAAGCAGTGTTCGTCGCAATACATGCACTGCACCAAATACCATAACAAAGAAAACCATTGCCCAACAGGCAAGCATCACTCTAAAGCTCCAATACACTGGCCATACTTCTGGAATAGTATCCTTAACAGCTTTGGCAATTTCCACAGCACTTGCATTATGTGGGTCTTTGGCATGCGCCTGTAATATAAAGGCATAACCAATATTATCGCGATATTTTTTGGTCTCTTGGTTTTTTGGATCAAAGATATCAAAATCAGCAGTTGTCCCCTTGCCATTTCTGATTTGCTCCAATGCTTTTAACGCCACCAAGCCATCATAAATACGCTCTTTATTTTCATGCATTATGGGCTTAAGCCCTTCCACTGTTGCAGAGAGACTGTGTCCTGCAATTAGACTCAGCATCCATGGAATTTGAATTTCAAAATAATTTTTTTCGTGCTCTTGAGACGGGAAAGAGACGGCTGACCAAGCAGCAGGAGCCTTTTGCGTTTCCCATTGCCCTTCAATCGCTGCCATTTTCGCAGGCTCATATTTATCAACGACAAGCCCATTGGCATCACCCAAAAAGAAAATAAAGATCGAGGAGCACAAGCCAAAGCCAAGGCCAACAGCAAGTGAACGCATAGCAAAACCAGTATTTCGCTTACGTAGTAAATACCACGAGCTAATACCAACAACAAATGCAGCCGAGATCAGGTAACCAGCAAAAGCGACGTGACCAATCCGAATTTGTGCTAACTCCTGCATATAAATCTGCACAAAACTCGTTAGTTGCATTTGCATCGTTTCTGGGTTTAGAAATGTTGCTACCGGATGCTGCATCCAGCTATTAGCGACCAAAATATTAACAATCGACAAGTTTGTGCCAAGTGCTAAGAAAAAAGTAATCAGCAAATGCGTTTTCTTACTGACTTTATTCCAAGTAAAGAAAAACAAACCAAAAAGTGTAGCTTCAGTCATGAATGCTGTTAAACCTTCAATGGCTAACACCGTGCCAAAACTCTCACCAATAAATCGTGAAAAGTACGCCCAGTTTAGACCGAACTCAAACTCCATGGTAATTCCAGTAACAACGCCCATCGCGAAGTTGATCGCAAAAAGCTTACCCCAGAATTTAACCATGTCCTTATATACCTGCTTGCCCGTTTTGATGTAGGCAGCCTCCATAATAAACAGTATCCACGACAAGCCAAGTGTCAATGGTACAAAGATAAAATGGAATATAGCCGTAAATGCAAACTGACTACGCGATAAATCGACAAACAGTTGTGTCATCTCCATCCGTTCATGCTCCAACGTGTTGATGAAATTTTAATTCCAGATTGTAGAGATTTACCCACCCATTGCAAGTTTGACAGCAATTTAATTGGTTATGTATTGAATAAACTGAATTTATTGCTGTCCATCGCAAATTGCGTAAAATTATAAACTATAATACATTTGAAACTCAACCGGATGTGGCGTCATATTGAGCTTCTGTACTTCTTCCATTTTCAAATCGATATAGGCATTAATCATATCATCTGAAAATACACCACCGGCAGTTAAGAATACACGATCTTCATCCAAAGCAGCAAGCGCTTCTTCTAACGATGTTGCTACTGTTAGGATATCAACAAGCTCTTCAGGTGGTAAATCATATAGGTTTTTATCCATCGCTTCACCAGGATGAATTTTGTTTTTAATGCCATCAATTCCAGCCATAACCATGGCTGAGAACGCCAAATATGGGTTTGCCATCGGATCACCAAAGCGCACTTCTATACGACGCGCTTTTTCATTATTAACAAAGGGGATACGAATAGATGCCGAGCGATTACGCGCGGAATAAGCCAATAAAACGGGCGCTTCAAATCCTGGCACTAACCGCTTATAGCTATTGGTTGATGGGTTGCAAAAAGCATTTAACGCTTTGGCATGCCGAATAATACCACCAATATAGTAAAGTGCTTCCTCTGAAAGCCCAGCATACCCATTGCCTGCAAATAAATTCTTACCTTCTTTTGACAGCGATTGATGCACATGCATACCTGAGCCGTTATCCCCTGGGATAGGTTTTGGCATAAAGGTTGCACTTTTACCAAAGCCATTAGCCACATTATGCACAACATATTTAAAGACTTGTGTTTGATCCGCTTTATCTACTAACGTGGAGAATTTGGTACCAATTTCACATTGACCCGCTGTAGCCACCTCATGGTGATGCACTTCTACTTCTTGTCCTAAATCTTCTAAAATAGAACACATCTCTGAACGGATATCCTGTAGTGAGTCAACCGGCGGCACAGGAAAGTAGCCGCCTTTAACTCCTGGCTTATGTCCATTGTTACGACCAGCATGAAGATCATTTGTACTCCATGCTGATTCATTGCTTCTGATTTTATATTCAGATCCTTCCATATCTGATTTATACGTTACATCATCAAAAATGAAAAATTCAGGCTCCGGGCCAAAAAATGCGGTATCAGCAATACCCGTTGATTTGATGTAGGTTTCACAGCGCTTTGCGATTGAACGTGGGTCACGGTCATACGCCTGCATCGTTGCAGGTTCTAAAATATCACAACGGATAATCAAGGTTGGTGCCTCAAAGAACGGATCAACAAACATACTACATGCATCTGGCATCAAAATCATATCTGACTCATTAATTCCTTTCCAGCCTTCAATAGAAGAACCATCAAACATTTTTCCATCAGCGAAAAAATCCTCATCAACAGCGCGAACTGGGATCGTGACGTGTTGCTCTTTGCCTTTTGTATCAGTAAATCGAAGATCGACAAACTCGATTCCATATTCACTAACCATGGCTTGATAATGTGTAAAGTCAGACATACTAATAACGCTCCTTGAGATTTGGTTGATAGTTTTACCACCATCTATTTTATCAGAGTTTTTTTGTAAAATTTAGCAAGATTTTCAAGGAAAAGTTACCGGCTTTACGGTATGCTAAACAGCAGGATAGTACTAGGTTTGGAAATGATCGTGATAGATCAAGAAGGTTTCAGAGCAAATGTAGCGATCATTATTGTGAATGATCAAAACAAAGTGTTCTGGGGTCGTCGCGTCAACCAAAGTTCGTGGCAGTTTCCACAAGGTGGCTTAAACTCCGGAGAAACGCCGATTGAAGCAATGTATCGAGAGCTCAAAGAAGAAGTGGGGCTTATGCCTTATGATGTTGAGGTAATTGCTGCAACAAGAGCATGGTTAAGGTATCGGCTTCCCAGATCCCTGATTAGAAGAAATTGCCCATTGTGCATTGGTCAAAAACAAAAGTGGTTCCTGTTGCGCTTAAAATCTACTGATAGCGCGATTAATCTTAACGCCAATAAAAAACCTGAATTTGATGAATGGCGTTGGGTCAACTATTGGTATCCTGCAGGAAAGGTAGTTGCCTTTAAGCGCCATGTTTATCAAAAAGCACTAGAGTACTTTTTCCCTGTGCTTAAAGACTTTCCGCGCGAGTAAGCACCATGCTGTGGCAGTCTTTAGTCAAAATCATCGAGCTTAAATATGAGCTTGATGTTGTCTTATCGATGTTTGCTAAAGAAGCATGCAAAGTACTTAATATTGATGCATGTAGTGTTTTTATTTTAGATGAAACAGAACACACCTACACCCTGAGTGCTTCAACACTGGTACCAACACTGCGATCTGGCATGATTTATATTAGCGCAAAAGACGATCTCTTGGGTAAAGTCGCTTTACGTGAGGAAGCACTTATCGTTACAGACATGTCAAAGGCACCCAGTTATAGTGTGCTACAAACGCTTGCACGCAATCGCCTGCAGTCATTATTAGCAGCTCCAGTTCTCTACAAAGGTGATGTTATTGCCATTATTGCACTGCAACTTAATGACAAAGACAAGATTACTGAAAGCCTACAAACCGATGTTGCGACATTGTGTGCTAACTTATCGCTACCGCTGAATCGTGCAATTCATATCGAAGATGTTTCCGAACAAATCGAAGATCAACCACAAAGTCCGATGTACTTTGATGGCGTTAGTGCAAATGATGGTGTACAAAAAGGCATCGCCGTTGCCCGCTATAATATTACAGATATTGAAGAGATCCCTGATAAACCGAGCCAATCAGATGACGAAGAGCAATTGTTTATCAGTGCAGTAAAGGATGTAAAAGAATCTCTGGAGGAAATGCTACAGCGTGTCACTCTCCTTGCAGGCAATGAAGAAGCTCAATTATTTGAAGCCTATTTGCAAATGATCGATAGTAGCCGTTTTTATGACACAATTATTGATTATATTCGCCAAGGCATTTGGCTGCAAAGTGCAATCAAACGTGTTGTGATCGAGCAAGCCACAATTTTTGAACAAATGGATGAGCCTTATTTTGTTGAGCGCGCCAGTGACATTCGTGATTTAGGCAAACGCATCTTGTTAGCACTTGAAAATAAAATTCTAAAAAAAAGTCACTATGCAGTGGATACCGTCCTTGTTGCTAGCGAAGTCACTGCATCGATGATTGCCGAAGTCCCCAAAGGACGCTTAAAAGCAATCATCTCCGAACACGGCTCATCTTATTCTCATGCCGCAATTCTAGCTAAAGCGTTATCTGTCCCTTTTGTAACAGGCATCAAGGCATTACCGATTAGCTTTATCGATAGCAAAGAAGTCATCGTTGATGCTTATGTTGGACGCATATATATCCAACCAGCCAAGGGGCTAAAAACTGCATACGAGCGATTAATCAAACATGAAAGCCAAAAAGCCGTTGAATTGCAAGCCCTTAAAGATTTACCAAGCACAACAATTGATGGTTATGAAATAGTACTTAAAGCAAATGTCGGGTTAATTGCAGATTTGGATCGCGCCTTAAGTCAGGGAGCCGCAGGTGTTGGCTTGTATCGCTCTGAAATTCCTTTTATGATCCGTGAGCGCTTCCCAAGTGAAGATGAACAACGCATTATTTACCAACAGATTTTGTCAACATTTCCTGAGAAACCTGCCGTTTTACGCACTTTAGATGTAGGTGCTGATAAAACACTACCCTATTTCTACGAAGAAGAACAAAACCCTGCTCTTGGCTGGCGTGGCATTCGTATGTTACTTGATCAATCTAACTTATTTTTAATGCAAATAAGAGCAATGCTAAAAGCAAGTTTACATCATGATAACTTACATATTTTGCTCCCTATGATTACGACGATTGAAGAAATAAAAGAAGCAAAACAGCTTATTCGCCAAGCCTATAAAGAAGTTGTTGAAGAAGGCTTTGATATTGATAAACCATGCATTGGCATCATGATTGAAGTCCCAGCCTCAGCTGTGCTTGCAGATCGTTTAATCGCTCTTGTTGATTTTGTATCAATTGGCTCAAACGATTTGGCACAATATATTCTGGCTGTCGATCGCACCAATGAAAAAGTAGCCAGCCTCTATAACCAACTACATCCAGCAATGATTCGTATACTTTACCACTTGGTCAAGGTGACTAAAAGACATAATAAAGAAATCTCACTGTGCGGTGAGCTTGGTGGCAACCCGCTGGCTACTGCCCTTCTTATTGGCATGGGTTTTGATAGTTTAAGTATGAACGCTTCTGTACTTCTTAAGGTCAAGCAAGTATTACGATCTGTCACTAAGAAGCAATGTCGTAATGTCCTAAAGCAGGTACTCAAACTTGCAACCACTGATGAGGTGCATACTTATCTAGAAAACTTCCTTGTTGAAAATGACTTAGGTGGTCTGATCCGTGCAGGAATTAATTAACACCATTAGAAATAATGCACAAATCCAATATCAAATAAATTCATTCTTTTGAACTGGTGACCCACTCTCGTCACGGACGACAGTTTTAGACAACTCAAGCTATGGCTATTTCTAAGTCATGCGTTCTTTGCTACACTCTATGCCAGTAATGGTTTTACTTAAAGACATAATAACGTATGAAAAAATTACCAATTGGCTACTCAACCCTAGCTGAAATGATTAACGGCAATACATTTTATGTTGATAAAACCAAACACGTTCATGAAATAGTTTCTCAGGGCAAATATTATTTTCTATCTCGCCCGCGACGCTTTGGTAAAAGCCTAACTATCGATACCTTAAAGCAGCTGTTTCTTGGCAAGCGTGAACTTTTTCAAGGTTTATACATTGAAGATAAATGGGATTTTAACGAAGTGTTTCCAGTGATTCATTTTAGCTTTGGACGATCTAAAGCCGTGTTTTCTGAAGAGTCCTTACTGCAATGGATTAGCCGTGAGCTAAGTGATAATGCTAAGCGCTATGACGTCGAGCTAGACACTAGTACACACTATGATCTACAACTTGATCAACTCATTAAAACCTTATATCAAAAATATAATCAACGTGTTGTATTCTTAGTTGATGAATACGACAAACCCATTCTCGATGTCATTAGCGAGTCTAATAAGGCGCTACGCAATCGCGAGATCCTCAAAGGTCTTTACAGTGTGATCAAAGACAACGATGCTTGTTTACGCTTTGCCTTTTTGACTGGGGTATCTAAATTCTCTAAAGTAAGCTTGTTTAGTGGTTTAAACAATTTGGAAGACATCTCCTTTCAAGCACGATTTTCTGACCTATGTGGTTATACGCAAGATGAGCTAGAAAAAACCTTTGATGAGTATCTACACGGTGTTGATCTTGGCAAACTCAAAGCCTGGTACAACGGCTATAATTTTGCAGGTTCTGAAAAGCAAAAGGTCTATAACCCGTTTGATATCTTGCTGTTTTTCAGGAATCAACAATATCAAAGTTACTGGTTTGAAACTGGCACACCCACTTTTTTAATCAAACTCATCAGCAAACGCCGCGACATAATTCCTGAGCTTGAGAATTATGAAGCAACGCCTGATGCGTTAAATAGCATCGATGTTAACAATACTCCAATTGCTGCATTAATGCTGCAAAGCGGTTATCTAACGATAAAAGAGCAGTTTTATTTTGGTCAAGATCTTTGGTATCGTTTAGGCTATCCAAATTTTGAAGTGAAGACAGCCCTAAACAGACAACTGACCAAAATTGGGATTACTCAGGAAGATGCCACCGCTAATCAACTTGCCATTAACCGTGCGCTATTAAGCGATGACTGGGATCAGTTTGCTAAAGCCATTCAAAGCTTTTACAGTAGCATTCCCTATGATTACTATACCAAAACACCATTACATCGCTATGAAGGTTATTATTGCGCGATTATTTATAGCTATTTTGCCGCCCTTGGTTACGATGTTAAACTAGAGGATCACACCTCTGAAGGTCGTATTGACATGTCGATTATTATCACAGGTAAAAAAGTTATTATTTTTGAGTTTAAGGTCAGTCAAGGTGAAGACTTGGCAGCAAAAGCTGTACAGCAGATTATCGATAAAAACTATGCATTGAAATTTACCCATCTTGAGTTGCCAATCTATCAAGTGGGCATTTCTTTTGACTATAATTTACGGACAATTAATGGTTTTGAGGTTATTGAAAGATAATCAAAGGTTTGATATGGACAATAACCTAGCACACAACAGCAAGCTAAGAAACGCTGTAAAATAGCTTCTTATGGGTATATACTGCCTAGCAATAATAAGCTTTGCTGATTTCTCTTATGCATAAAAAACCACATGATCAAACCACGCATTTTGGCTTTGAAGAAGTCAACTGGGAAGATAAACAGCAGAAAGTTGCCGACGTTTTTCATTCGGTTGCTGCAAAATATGACATTATGAATGATGTGATGTCATTTGGAGTACATCGCTTATGGAAGAAAATTGCCATTCAAAAAGCCTCAGTCAAGTCAGGGCAAAAAGTTCTTGATCTAGCAGGTGGTACAGGTGATTTGGCTTATCAATTTACCCAAAAAATTGGTGATCATGGCAAGGTAGTATTAAGTGACATCAATGCGTCAATGCTTAGCATTGGTCGTGAAAAGCTCACCAATCGTGGTTGTGTTGGCAATATCGAATATATCCAAGCCAATGCGGAATGTTTACCCTTTGCAGATAATACGTTTGATTGCATCACAATTTCATTTGGCCTTAGAAATGTTACTGATAAAGATGCGGCATTAGCTTCAATGCAGCGCGTATTAAAACCGGGGGGGCGTTTGTTAGTACTTGAGTTTTCAAAGCCGATCCTGCCACTATTAAGCAAGATTTATGATCAGTACTCTTTTAAGATTCTACCTTTTATGGGGCAGCTCATTGCCCAAGATGCTGACAGTTATCGCTATCTTGCGGAGTCGATTCGCAAGCATCCTGATCAGGAAAGTTTAAAAGAGATGATGCTAAATGCCGGTTTTGATAAAGTTGATTATCAAAATATGACAGGTGGTGTCGTCGCCCTACATATGGGTATTAAATATTAAGGTGATCAAATGAAGGAACAGATGATCATAAAATCCGTTAATTTAATACTCGATAAAGCACTGAGTTTAGACCCACAAAAAGCCTATTTACTTCATCAATTACACAATCAATCATTGAGCATTGCGATTAACGATCTTAATCTGTGCTTTTGTTTTCAGCCAAGTGAAGATAATCTCACACTTGAATTAGTAGAAAGCGCCAATGCATCACATTTACTGATGGCAAACTCAGGTATATTAATCGCCATGGCATTAAGTCAACATCCACAAAGCTATATTCAACAGGGTGAAGCTAAGTTTATTGGTGATATTCACGTACTTGAGTGTTATCGCGACTTCTTCAAAGCGATTCGTCCTGATCTTATTTTCACCTTAACCTCAGGTCAGACAACGCCACTTAACTCGTTTTTAGCTAAACCACTTGATGTCATTAAAGCATGGTTGATGACAAGCAAAGAGCGCCTACCGCACGAGTTGAGAGAATATATTCAATATGAAAAAGAGCTTTTTCCATGCAAAGAAGAAGTAGAAGATTTTTTTAGTGACATCCAAATATTAAAACAAGATCTAACACGCATTACTGCCAAAATTAATCACTATCTTTATGCAAAAGCAAACGGTGATGAGCATGACTAAGCTTAAGAAATGGCTACGCCTAGTCTATATCGGTTATGTATTAAACAAATATAATGTCACCGCGATGATGGCAAATTTACCATTATTGCGCGCACTGAAAATCACACTAATATTTAACCCTTATTACTGGTTTGCACGCAATCGACTTGATCGCGGCACACGTCTACGCTTGGCATTAGAGAGATTGGGACCTATCTTTATCAAGTTTGGGCAAGCGCTTTCTACACGTCGCGATCTGTTGCCACATGATCTTGTCAATGAGCTTGCCAAGCTGCAAGACAAAGTGCCTCCATTTTCTGGTGAATATGCCAGAACAGTCATTGAAAAGGCATTACAACGACCAATCAGTGACGCCTTTATTCACTTTGATATCAACCCTTTAGCATCAGCATCGATTGCTCAAGTCCATAGTGCTACACTTGCCAATGGTAAAGAAGTTGTCGTCAAGGTTTTGCGCCCTAACATCGACAAAGTATTAGTACAAGATACTAAACTATTACAAACCCTTGCCCACATGCTTGAACGTTATGTCCCAGCCACACGACGCTTACGTCCTGTAGAAGTTGTCGCTGAGATCAGTCGTAATCTGCTTGATGAACTTGATTTACAACGCGAAGCTGCCAATGCTTCACAACTAAAGCGCAACTTCAAAGATAGTCATATTCATTATGTTCCTGAAGTTTATTGGCAATATTGCCGCAGTAATTTGTTAACCATCGAGAAGATACAGGGTATTCCTGTTTCTGATATTGACGCGTTGAAATCCCTTAATACCGACCTTAAACTCCTAGCCGAACGCGGGGTTGAGATATTCTACACACAAGTATTTCGTGATTGTTTCTTTCATGCTGATATGCATCCAGGTAACATTTTTATCGATGCGACTAACCCGCAAGACCCGAAATATATCTCGATCGATTTTGGGATCGTTGGCACACTCACCCGTAAAGACCAACATTATTTGGCTGGTAATTTTCTAGCCTTTTTTAATCGAGACTATAAGAAAGTAGCAGAACTGCACATCGAGTCAGGCTGGGTTCCGTATGATACCCGTGTTGATGAGTTAGAGTCTGCCATTCGCACGGTGTGTGAACCTATTTTTGAAAAGCCATTGGCTGAAATTTCATTTGGTTATACCTTAATGCGCTTATTTCAAGTCGCAAGACGTTTTAATATGTCTGTTCAACCACAGTTAGTGTTGTTACAAAAGACTTTATTAAACATTGAAGGCTTAGGTCGTGATCTATACCCTGATCTTAATTTATGGGCGACTGCCAAGCCATTTTTGGAGAAATGGATGAAAACACGTGTTGGCTGGCAAGGGTTTGTCAAACGCTCAATGGCAAGCATTCCTGAGCTTAGTGAACGCTTGCCAGATGTCCCTGAGCTGTTGTTTGATTTATTAAATACACAAGTTAACCGATCCAAACGCGAAAGTTTGGAATCAGTAAGTCAAACTAAGCACATCAAGCAATCTAAGCATCGAGGTATTATCATTGGTTTTGGTGTTTCACTGACCGTTCTTGGCATTATCTCTGGGTTTCAGGGTGAGTTATTAAACACACTGCATCAATTCATTGACAAGCATTATGGCATTGTTGGTGGTGTTGGTGTGGTATTATTACTATATGCTTTTTTCTCAAAACAAAAGGATTAGACAAATGAGTGATTGTATTTTTTGTAAGATTATCAATGGTGAGATTAAATCAAATAAAGTCTATGAAGACGCTGATATTTTAGCATTTCATGATGCTTTTCCGGTGGCTGAAGCGCATGTGCTTGTTGTCCCTAAAAAACATATTGATAGCTTAAATCATCTTCAAGATGAGGATATTTCTCTTGTTGGTAAAATCAATTTAGCAATCCCTAAAATTGCGCAAACTTTAGGACTTAAAGCAGGCTTTAAAACACTAATAAACACAGGCAAAGCAGGTGGACAAACTGTTTATCATCTGCATTACCATATATTAGGTGGACGTTTTACCAAAAAAGATGCGCTACTGCATACGTAATTAATAGTTAAGTTATAATCGATGACGAAACTAGATTGCCAGAAACCCTGCTTGCAATAACGCTGATTCTTGGACTTATACTTGCAATGACAGATGTTTTTAAACGTTTAATTCTCTTTAACAAATTCAGCAGTTGTGGTGATTTGCGCAAGACGTGATAACGCACTTAAACTTGCCTCATGCGACTCTTTAGTTGCCGCATTACACGCATCACTGACAATAACCACTTGATAGTCACGATCATGTAATTCGCGCGCTGTCGCTTCAACCACATAAGTTGTAGATACACCACAAATGATTACACGTTCAATTTTATTTGCTCTTAATACTGGCTCTAAATTCGTACCGTATAGCGCACTCACGCGATGCTTGGTGACAATAATATCTTCAGAACGCACATCCATTTTTTCATGAAACTCAGTGCCCCATGAACCTAATTTCAATACGCCATATTCTGGCGCCTTACCGAACATCGGTGAATGTTTAGGACATTCTTGATAATGTGTTTCAAATCCAACTTTAACATGCGCAACTAACACGTTATGTTTTCGCGCCCAAGCGATGACTTCATTGGCTTTTTCCATTGTCTTATCTTCGACAATACGTGCTGCATTATGTGCACCAAAAGCACCTTTTGGATCCACAATTTCATTAATAAAGTCCGCAATTAAGACCAGTGTATTTTGCATAATAAACTCCTTAAGTTTTATAAAATTTTATTCAGATCTAGTCAGTAATAGTTCATATTTAGCTTGGGTCAAAACATTAACCTCCGCCAAATCCTAAAAGGGTGTGATTAAAAACGTAACGCACAATATCTTCGACTTCGCTCAGTCAACGTTCATACTAAATAAGCTCACGTCGTTATATTTATAACAACACTAATCAACGCCACTTAGTGTAATCCAAAATAATACTAAATTGCTAATGATAAAAACTAAACAGCTTTATAGAAACTTTAAAGATAATACCAATCCTTGGCAAATAATTCCCTATCAAGAATATATGATTACACCGCTAAATATTTGTTAACCAAACCGACAAAGTTTGCTGGATCCTCTAACTGAGCGCCTTCGACTAACAAAGCTTGTTGATATAAAAGGTCTGTCCAATCAGCAAATTGTGCATCATCTTGCTCTTGTTGCAAATGCTTCACTAATTTATGATCGGCATTGATCTCAAGAATTGGCTTGCCACCCATCCCAGGCATCATCATTTGTCCGGCATCTGCCATCATTTTTTGCAAATGCATACTCATGCCATAATCATTGACAACGATACAACTTGGTGAGTTAGTCAAGCGTTTAGAAAGACGCACATCCTCGACTTTGTCTTTCAACACTTCTTTCATTTGTTTCAATACACTTTCAAACTTTTTTTGTGTTTCTTCTTGCTGCTTTTTATCTTCTTCAGAATCCAAATCACCAAGATCTAAATCACCTTTAGCCACTGACTTTAAAGTCTTGCCATCAAATTCAGATAAGTGTGACGTCATCCATTCATCAACACGATCGCTTAACAATAACACCTCAATGCCTTTCTTACGGAATACTTCCAACTGTGGGTTATTTTTTGCGGCATTAAAGCTCTCAGCTGTCACATAGTAGATAAATTTCTGATCTTCTTTCATGCGTGATACATAATCAGCCAATGACACATATTGCTCAGCAGTATCTTTGTGTGTTGAGGCGAAGCGCAATAACTTGGCAATTTTATCTTTATTTTCATGATCTTCAGCAGGTGCTTCTTTTAACACTTGACCAAATGCCTTCCAAAATTTCGCATATTGCTCTTTATCATCTTTAGCCATTTTATCGAGCATATCTAAGACTTTCTTAGCCGTTGCTTTTTTAATCTTATCGATCACTTTGTTATGCTGCAAAATCTCACGTGAGATGTTTAATGGTAAATCATTTGAATCGATAACGCCTTTAACAAAACGCAAATACGACGGCAACAAATGCTCATTTTCCATGATAAATACGCGTTGTACGTAAAGCTGTAAACCAGATTTACGCTCACGATCCCATAGATCAAAGGGTGCGCGTTCCGGTAAATACAATAAACTTGTATATTCGAGATTACCCTCTACTTTATTATGCGACCAAGTCAATGGATCGGTGAAATCATGTGAAATATGCTTATAAAACTCTTTGTACTCTTCATCCGTAATTTCAGACTTAGAACGCGTCCATAATGCTTTAGCTTTATTAATCGTTTCCCATTCTTTAGTTTCTTTTTCTTTGCCTTCTTTATCATGCTCTGTTTTTAACATTTGAATAGGTAAGGAGATATGATCAGAATATTTTTTAACGATTTGACGCAGTTTCCAATCATCTAACAAATCATGCTCTTCGTCTTTCAGATGCAGAACAATCTCGGTACCTCGCACTTCTTTAGTAATATCTTCCACACTAAAAGAACCATCCGCTTTTGACTCCCAACGCACGCCTTTTGAAGCGTCAACACCGGCTTTACGCGTGTTTACAGTAACTTTATCCGCGACGATATAAGCGGAATAAAAACCAACACCAAACTGACCAATCAACTGTGAGTCTTTAGTCTGATCGCCACTTAAGGCTTCTAAGAATTTTTTAGTGCCTGATTTTGCAATCGTCCCCAAGTGCTCAATAGCTTCATCGCGTGTCATGCCAATACCATTATCGGCAATCGTAATCGTTTTAGCGTCTTTATCAAAAGAAACTCGCACTTTTAAATCGGCATCATTCTCAAAAACATCTGCATTGCTTAATGCTTCAAAACGCAGCTTCTCTGCCGCATCTGATGCATTAGAAATAAGCTCTCTTAAGAAAATTTCACGGTTTGAATAGAGTGAGTGAATCACCAAATGTAATAATTGCTTTACTTCCGTTTGAAAGTCAAAAACTTGTTTTTCAGACATGTTCGCTCCTATTGTGGTTTGCTTTATTTAAAATTCGACCGCAAACAAATGGGCGTCAAAAAAAATATTTCAAGGAATAATTTAAGTTTAAATACATTTTCATTTGTTGACATAAGTCAACATTGAGCTATAATCCAAAATACCTTGATAAACTACACAAAATGCATGAGAACCCAGCACCCTGAATAAAGAAATTGAGAAAGCCATCAAATATGCTGAAATGAAAGGATGGCGCTATCAAACTAGTGGGAGCTCTGCGCATGCTTGGGGTCGACTATTATGCCCACTTGAAAGCCGAGATGGTCATTCAATCAGCATATGGTCAACACCTCGTAGTGCTGAAAATCATGCAAAACAAATTAAAAGAGTCGTTGATAGTTGTGAACATCAAGGAGAATAAATAAAATGGCTGAAACTTACGAATTTACACTCATCCTTCAGGGGGTCGATGAAAATACACCCAATTTGGAAGATGCCTTATTTGAAGCAGGCTGTGACGACGCTATCATTAATTTTAAAAATGGTACCGTATACCTTGATTTTGACAGGGAAGATGAAAATTTTGAGCAAGCAATTCTCTCCGCAATTAAAGATATTGAGTCAGCACATGTCAATGCTTCTGTGAGTAGCGTTGCGCCAGAGCATCTTGTCAATTCAATAGATATCGCAAATAGAACTTCATTAAGTAAACAAGCGCTATCGTTATATATTCTGGGCAAAAGAGGCGATAACACTTTCCCAAAACCAATTTTGAAAATTAACAATAAAAGTCCTTTATGGCGATGGACAGCGGTAGCTGAATGGTTCTATCAACAAGGCAAAATCAAAGATCGTAAAATTATTGAACATGCTACAACTGTAGAAGATATTAATGAAGTTCTAGGTGCTCGATCAAAAACAGTATTCACTCATCGTAAAAAACTCTATCATGATTTAGGCGCATTATAAAGATAACTATTGGGTTTAACTCGTTCCCTGAGCGTAGTCGAAGGGTACGAGTAACAATGGCTTCGACTGACGCTCAGCCAACGTTGATAAAGTGTGATAAGTCAAATTATATTTGCAATAATATCCACGCGTTTCAGCATTTATTTTTCAGGTTGATCATCCGCTTGTTGTGGTTTAGAGACTTCAGGTGGTGTCGCAGTTACTGTTTCTTTCGCTATTTGTGGAGCCGCTTTTTCTTTATCATCCTTAGGAATATAACTATCACCCCAATCGCCCGGTTCTCTGACTTCACGACGCGCCATTAAGTCATCAACTTGCATTGAGTCAATGGTTTCATACTTCATCAATGCATCTGCCATAGCGTGCAAGATATCGGTATTTTCCTTAAGAATAGTTTCTGCCCTTGAGTAGTTTTCATCAATCAAACGGCGCACTTCACCATCGATATCAAGCGCTGTTTTATCCGCGAAGTGTTTTGGATTTTTACCCATGCTTTGCCCTAAAAACGGCTGTTGATCATCTTCATCAAATAAAATTGGTCCCATCTTATCGGATAAACCCCACTTAGTGACCATACTTCGAGCAATATTTGTTGCCACTTGAATATCATTAGAAGCTCCCGTAGTGACTTTGTCATAACCAAAAATTAGCTCTTCAGCAATACGCCCGCCAAAGATACTTGATAAACGGCTTAATAACTGCTCACGTGATTGGCTTACCTGATCACCATCTGGCAAATACATCGTAACCCCCAAGGCACGCCCTCGGGGAATAATACTAACCTTATACACAGGATCGTGATCAGGTACCAAGCGCCCAACAATAGCGTGCCCTGCTTCATGGTATGCTGTTAAGCGTTTCTGCTCATCACTCATTGCCATCGAGCGGCGCTCCGTACCCATTAAAATTTTATCCTTGGCTTTTTCAAACTCTTCCATACCAACGATTTCTTTATTAACACGTGCAGCAAATAACGCTGCTTCATTCACTAAGTTAGCAAGCTCAGCACCTGAGAAACCAGGTGTACCACGCGCGATCCAATCAACACGTACCTCATCGGCGACCACAATCTTACGCATATGGACTTTTAGAATTTGCTCACGCCCTTTAACACTTGGTAAACCAACGGTAACCTGTCTGTCAAAACGACCAGGACGTAAAAGGGCAGGGTCCAACACATCCGGTCGGTTGGTTGCTGCAATAACAATAACACCCTCATTATCAGCAAACCCATCCATCTCAACCAACATTTGGTTTAATGTCTGCTCACGCTCATCGTGCCCACCACCTAAGCCAGCACCACGATGACGACCCACTGCATCAATCTCATCAATAAAGATAATACAAGGCGCACGACGCTTGGCTTGCTCAAACATATCACGCACACGTGACGCACCGACACCGACAAACATTTCAACAAAATCAGAACCTGATATTGAGAAAAAAGGCACTTTTGCTTCACCGGCAATTGCGCGCGCTAATAAAGTCTTACCCGTGCCTGGAGGCCCAACCATCAAGACGCCTTTAGGAATCTTGCCACCGATTTTTTCGTATTTGGCTGGATTTTTTAAGAAATCAACAATTTCAGCCACTTCTTCTTTGGCTTCATCTACACCTGCTACATCAGCCAAAGTAACTTTAATCTGATCCTCACCCAAGAGCTTTGCTTTGCTTTTACCAAATGAGAAAGCACCACTTTTGCCACCACCGGCACGCATCATGAAAAAAGCAATAAGGCCAAAGATCACCAATAGTGGTAACCAATTGATTAAAAGTGCTAATAGTATGCTCTGTTTTTCAGGTGCTTTAGCAGAAACTTCAGCGTTTTTATTTAACATCTGGTCAACGATGCTTTGATCCAATAGCGGAGCATAAGTAATAAACTTCTCACCGGTATCAGTTGTCCCAGTAAAAGTACGACCATCGACATTAATCGTCTGAATACTACCACTCTTTAATTGCTGCACAAAATTCGAGTACTTCATCGTCGTTGATGAATCAGTTTTAGTGCTCATATTGCTAAAAATAAACACCAACCCTATGGCAATTAAGCCCCAGAATAGTGCATTTCGCAAGAACTCATTTTTCTTCATGCAAATGTAATCCTATTGATTTTGCTTATTGTTTAACTTCTAAGGTCAAACCTAAAAGTCTATTTATTGGTTGGACATTATAGTATATCGCTGACCTTGTCGCGATGGCTTCACAACAAAATTTTGTAAACACTCATCAAGCCCAACCATAGCACAAAAAAATATTGCTTCACAATTGCAATTCAGCAGATATTTAGCGAATACACTAACTCTTTTATTTCACCATTCCAATATTTAGCGACGTGAGCATGGCAATGGTGAAAAAACAAGTTACATCAGCTATTACCTCTCACCCTGAAGGAGAGGTCGTGCAGCTTAAGCTGCGCGGGTGAGGGGATAGTTGAAACGCAACTTGTCTCTGTCATTACATAACACATGTTTGGAAAGAAATTAAATATATCATTAAAATAATATACCACCCACAAATCAATAATTAATTTTTATCAAACTTGCAAACTAGATCTGGGTTAAACTTCATGGTTTTAAGACCATTATTAAATAAACTAATGAGCTTAGCAGATCCGGTTTGATCCTTCGCTGCAATAAGATAATGTGTTTGCTGATCTGCAACAAAGGCTTTTATAAAAAGATTCTCCCCATTTTTGACATGTGCAATATTTTCAAGTGCATCGTCTCCAGCATAGACTGCGGTCACACGCTTAGCTTTTAATTGATTAAAGCAATCCTGCATCGTCAACGCGGTAATGCGTGTCGCTTTTTTTTGCTCCAACATTTCTGCAAGCTTACCGTAAGCACCATATCCTTGTGGCACACAAACTTTAGCCCCTTGTAATTGTTTGAAATCAAGATAATTTTGCTTTTCATCCAGCAATACCCAAATATATGCGAACTTCGTGTAAAGTGCATCACTATAAAGATATTTTTGCGCACGTTCTTTGGTATAACTCCATGGAAATGAAACACTCGGTGACACACCATAGGCTAAACTTTTCATTGCAACACTCCACGGCAACCATTTAATTTCACCAAGTGCAATCCCTTGACTTTTAAAGACTTTCGTCACAAATTCTGTCAAACAGCCTTTATTCTTTTCATGTTGATTAACGTAAGGGTAATAATAATCTCCTAACGCATAATCTACTGTAGATTGCGTTTGCGCCCCTGCATATCCAATACCCATAGTTAACAAAATAATACTCAATTTCAATCCCCTCACATCGCACTCCTCTTTCGCACTATTTATCCTTAACATCCATGCAACTAGCATAAACGGAATCCGTCTAAAATGCATTAAGCATAATATCACCACAATGAATATAGCATTTTTTGCCGCATACACATATTGACTTATGCCGAATCAATTTCTACGATGTGATGCGTATTTGAACTTTTAACCTTTCAACAGATAATCTCAATCTAAGGAGAACATATGAAAAAGATTATTACATTAACCACTGCAATGCTTTTTGCTGGCTCGATCACGGCTTATGCGGCAGATGCACATACGACAGAAACTACAGTTAATGCAAAGCCAGCTGCTGCAAAACATGCTAAAGTTGACATGAACCAGGTAAGCTACATCATTGGTTACGAGATGGGCAAAGGCTTCAAATCACAGGATATCAAGCTTAATGTCAAGAAACTAAACGATGGTCTAAAAACCGGGTTAGAAGGCAAAGAGTCTAAGATTTCTGATAAAGAAAGCAAAGAAGTTATGCAAGCTTTCCAAATGGAAATGATCCAAAAAAGTCAAGCTAAAATAAAAGCAGAAGGCCAAGCAAATCAGAAAGCGGCAGATGCGTTCATGGCTGATGTTGCTAAGATGCCAAACATAAAAAAAGCAGCTGATGGGATTTACTATCAAATGATCAATGAAGGTAAAGGTGAAATTCCTGCTAAAACAGATACTGTGACAGTCAACTATACAGGAACCACTCCTGCTGCTGACTTTAACAAGAACGCTAAAGCAGGTGCTGCTAAATTAGCAAAAGGCGAGCTTCTTGGTAAAGTATTTGATAGCTCTGAAAAAACAGGGAAACCTGCAACCTTCCCATTAAACCAAGTCATTCCTTGCTGGACTGATGCCTTAAGCCAAATTCCAGTAGGTTCAACTGTTATTCTTTACTGTGCGCCTAAGCAAGCTTATGGTGAAATGGCTCCACCACAAATCGGACCTAACCAAGTATTAAGTTTCAAAGTGGAATTAATCAAAGCAAAAAAAGCAGAAAAACCTGCAGCAGCAAATGATGATACTAAATCAACTGATACTAAAGCAGACACAACTGCTAAATAATTCACCTTGACATCTTAACCTTAAGCCCGCTGTTGCGGGCTTTTTTATTTACCATAGAAATTTAAGAAGGACGATATGAAGGTTATTTCATTTAACGCTAACGGTATTCGAGCCGCCACACGCAAAGGTTTTTTTGACTGGTTTAGCCAGCAAAATGCTGATTTCTTATGCATTCAAGAAACTAAAGCACAATTTGAGCAGCTCAAAGATGATGCTATCTATTTCCCAGAAGGCTATCACTACGCCTATACCGATGCCAAGAAAAAAGGCTATAGTGGTGTTGCAATCTATGCCAAACGTAGACCCAAGCGCATCATCCACACACTCGGCATAGACTGGGCAGATGATGAAGGGCGTTATATTCAATTTGATTATGAGGATTTAAGTATTGCATCTATCTATATCCCGTCTGGCTCTAGTGGTGACGAGCGCCAGGCGTATAAAATGGAGTTTTTAGACAAATACAAAAGTATACTCAAAGAGCAGTTTAGCAAAAACAAGCGTTTTATTATCTGTGGTGATGTCAATATTGTACATAAGGAAATCGATATTAAAAACTGGAAACAAAACCAAAAAACATCTGGCGTTTTACCTGAAGAACGCGCTTGGCTTGACCATGTCTTTGGTAACATTGGCTGGATTGACGCTTTTCGCGTGATTAATCAAAAAGCTGAGCAATACACCTGGTGGTCAAATCGCGGTCAGGCACGCGCTAAAAATGTCGGCTGGCGGATTGACTATCAGTGGATTACACCTGAGTTAAAAGATAAGGTCATTGCTGATGACATTTACACTGATACATGGTTTTCAGATCATGCACCACTATCAATAACTTATAAAATTTAAGAACAAATAAAAAAGCCTGCAGTTGCAGGCTTAAAGATAGTAAAAATAGGAAATGGATGATTTTTTCCTGTTTTTATATTTCTTCCTTTTAGAAGTATACCGATAAATCTAAGGTATATGCATTGGTATGCTGATTGTTGTACATATGCATATAAGCATATTCTAGACCAATCAACACATTCTCAGTAAAGAATGGACGTTGTACTGAAGCAACAACCATCTTATCAACACCAGTAGCCGCCCCATAAGTTGAATATGCCTTATCTGCATTACCACTTAAAGTAATTGGTAAATTATTGGTATTATAAGCACCGTTGTAAGCGATATTGAAGTTAGTTGAACGACCATAGATATCAGGCGAGAAGCCTGCTTGAGCATACCATGCACCAGCATAGCCACTATTTGTTTGATCTGACTTATTCGTCGCTTGCGCCCAACCAGCACCAACACCATAGATGTCGTAGTTTAAACTAGCATCAAAATTCACCGCACCAATGCGTGTCTTACTTGGTCCTGGCTGTGTTGCAATATTAAATGAGCTATTACCCGTACCATTGACATCGTAAACGTAACCACCATTAATACCATATGCCCATTTACCTGACTCGCCACCATAAAATGCAGCATAGATAAAGTTGCTGGTATGATCATCCGTCTGGAAAAGGGTCACATTACTACTTAAACCATCTTTATAGTAGGCAAGAGAGACGTTATTGATACGGCTTGGTCTAAATAACATCTGTGTTAATGAACCAGTCCATGGACCACCACCTGAGAATGACCCTAATGCTAAACGGTTTTTACCAACTGTAGCATAAAGTGGAAAGTCATCCAAATTACCAAACATCACAAATGCCTCTTGTGCATTGATTTTATAACTATCAGAGGGGTCTGCTGCTAGAGTTGTCTCAGCAGTGACATAACGACCTAGGTTAGCAGCAACATACAAGTTAGCCGTGGTAATTGGTAAGCCCTTACCTGATTGATATGTTTCCGACGCAGTACCTTTACCATACTTAATAGGGCTACCATGCCAAACCTGTGGATCCGCTTCCAAATAACCACCAAGAACTAGTGCGCGATCACTGTATATATTACGCTGCTTTAATAATCCCAATGCAAATTGCGATGAGCTTATCATTCCCATTGGCACAACACCCTCGTGAATGTCTGAGAATAAGAAGTTCTGAATTTGCCCCATATTCGTTGGCACAGTAACATGATCTGAGCTATCCGTTCCAGTACCAACACTCTCAACACTGCCATGTTTAGTTTCTGCAGATGTTGACTTCACCATCGCTTCTTGGCTTACTTGCAGTGCTGCAATCTCTTTTTTCAGTTCAGCAATTTGTGCTTGTACTGATTGATTATCAGCACTACTAGTGTTAGTATCTTGCGCATATACTACCGTAGTAGCAGATACAACAAGCACTGCCAGTGTGATTTTTTTTAACATTTGTATTCCCCTTCCTGTTTTCTTTAACGGGTAATTTTACCTACGAGCAAAAAATGCTCTATAACAAGATAACTGATGATAAAAAAAAAGAAAAGTGCTAAAACTTGCTTTTTATGAAATTATTATAGAGTAACGCTTGATTTTTGATTACAGTGAGCACACCAGTTTAAATATTTTAATCAATGACTTTTTCAATGAATACTGCTTCTAGTTTCTTTCACTCTGATGTTTTAATTATTGGTGCCGGTCCCTCAGGCAGCGTTGCCGCAGCGATACTTGCGCAAAAAGGCTATCAGGTAACGATTATTGAGTCCTCCAAATTCCCGCGTTTTTCCATTGGTGAAAGCCTGCTGCCACAAGCGATGGAATTTTTAGAACATGCTAACTTACTTTCATGTATTGAAAATACTCCCTTCCAATTTAAAAATGGAGCCGCTTTTTTCTGCCAAGAGCACTATGTTGAATTCGACTTTAGTCAAAAGTTTAGCACTGGATTTAATAGCACATTCCAAGTTGAGCGCAGTGTTTTTGATCAACAGTTAGCCAACAAGGCAGCTAAGTTTGGCACTACAATTATCTATGAACAGCAAGTTACTGACATTCACTTTAGTAACAATAATCAGCTTGTTATTACGGTTGATAAAGACGGAAAAACACATCAATATCATACAAAATTTGTGCTAGACGCTAGCGGGTTTGCACGCGTATTACCTAATCTGCTAAAGCTTAATCTACCGAGTGAATTTCCACCGCGTATGTCTGTCTTTACGCATATCAATAGCAAGCTTGATCAAAGGTTATTTGATCAGAACAAAATTTTGATCACAGTGCACCCAGTACATAGCGACATTTGGTTTTGGCTTATCCCCTTAAGCGAGACTAAATACTCACTTGGCGTTGTCGGCGAACCACACTTACTACAACAAAGTGAAGATGTACCAGAACAAATCTTAACAAAACTTATCAATGAAACACCCAATTTACATAAAATCTTAAAGGATATAAGCCTTGATATGCCGGTACGCAAAATCGTCGGTTATGCACAAGATATTAGCACGCTTCATGGTTCAGGCTATGCACTTCTTGGCAATGCTGGTGAGTTTTTAGATCCCATCTTCTCATCAGGCGTGACGATTGCTTTAAAATCAGCAGTCCTTGCTGCTGAAACATTAGATAGCTTTCTACAAGGCAAAAATACTAACTGGCAGAAAGACTTTGCAGAGCCTTTACAAAAAGGTGTTAATACGTTTAAAGCCTACGTGCGTGCTTGGTACACAGGTGAATTGCAACAAATTATCTTTAGCCACACACAGCCACCTGAAATCAAAGCAAAAATTTGCTCAATTCTTGCCGGTTACGCTTGGGATGAAACAAACGACTATGTGACCGATGCCAAGCGTAAACTAAGCGTTCTTGCCAAAGTATGTGAGACACTTAATACAATAAGATAGCAGCACTCGCTATCAGATACTGTGCCAAATAATAACTAATCATCACAAGACTTGGTTCGTGCTTTAACTTGCGTTTGAATTTATCCCATGCCAACACGGAGTCTGAGAACATAAAACACAAGGCGCCTAGCATGATATACAAGCTTGGTAGCGACCTATCTGCAAGATACACATTAACCGCTACAGCCCCCATCACCATAATCACCACAATATAAACAGCAACGGCAATACGATCCTGCCCAAGCGTTTTATATAACATGAGATAAAATAATATCGCATATATCAGCATTACAATAATAACCCACCAATGAAATAGTGTAAGTTTCAACGAAAACGCTGCAATATAAGCAATATGCGCTAAGAGAAAGCTAGCAAGTCCACCAGTGAAATATCGCGCCTTTGTCGATAGTAGAAAAATATCACCTATTAACGACAACATTAGTCCTAATAATATCAACATCACAAATATATTAAGCGCAATACTAAAGCAAAAGGCATACCCTAAAATCAGCAAGGTTGTTAATGGCTTAAACAAGTAACTCATACGCATCGTACGATATTTATCAATAATATGTATGCTCGCGCATAAGGCTATTAGTAGCGTTAATCCAATTATTTCCATCACCACTCACTCAACATTCAACATTCAACATTCAACATTCAACATTCAACATTCAACATTCAACTAACGCATTCTAGCAAATTGTTATCATAACACATTCTTGTCATTGATTAATTTGTGTTATGATGCTCCATAATCAAATCCGGTCAATCTTACATTTATGACTGAAAAGAAAAATACGCTTGGTGTAGTCATTATTACTAAAAACGAAGAAAAAAATATCGCACGCTGCTTAGCTTCTGTTAAATGGGCGGATGAGATTATTGTCGTTGATTCAGGTAGCACCGATAAGACACTTGAAATTGCAAAAACTTACCGTGCTAAAATCATTGAACGCCATTGGCCTGGTGATGGCCCACAAAAGCATTTTGGCATTTCACAATTAACTACTGACTGGGGACTAGTCCTCGACGCTGACGAAGAAGTAACGCCCGAGCTTTCAAACTCGATGAAAACAACATTGAAAAACCCACAATGCAGTTTTTATAAAATGCATCGTCGGTCATTTTTTTTGAGCAAAATTATCTATCATGGTGACTGGGGAAAAGACTGGATTGTCCGTTTATTTGACTGCAGCAAACATCAATGGACACAAGATATTGTTCATGCCAAACTCAATGTTTCAAAAAAACAAGCAGGTATGCTAAAAGGCAAGCTTATTCATCACTCTCAAGACAGCATTGCAAGTTCATTAAAGAAAATGAATGATTATAGCGATGGCACCTCAACAATCCTTTGGCAAAAAGGCAAAAGAACCTCATTGCTAAAAGCCAACTTTCATAAACACTGGACTTTCTTACGTGGCTTTATTATGCGCTTAGGATTTCTAGATGGAAAACGCGGTTATTTAATTGCTAAATTATCAGCTTATGGCTCTTATTTTAAGTACATCAAGCTATGGGAGAAACAACAAAATGAACAATAGCATTTATCAAGGACTGATTTCTGTTATTGTCTCCACCTATAATTGGCCTCACGCACTTCAACTTGTTTTAACGGCACTAAACAATCAAACAGATAATAATTTTGAGGTTATTATTGTTGATGATGGTTCGACTTCTACAACAAAAGAAATGATTGAGCAGTTTAAAACAATAGCTTGCTTTCCTTTAAAGCATTTGTGGCAGGAGGATAAAGGGTTTAGACTTTCAAGAGCTCGCAATATGGGAATCAAAGAAGCCAGAGGTGATTACATTGTTTTTATGGATGGAGACTGCATTGTCAGACCCAATTTTATATTAAATCACCGAATATTAGCCAACACTGGATACTATGTTGCAGGTAATCGCATTTTATTATCCCAAACATTCAGTCACAATTTACTTAACTTACAACTTGATGTTTCAAATAAAAGTTTATTCTATTGGCTCAAGCAACGTTTATTAAAACATATCAATCGTTGGCATACTTTATTTGCCTTTGGTTTAAATAGCAACGCAAGATATAAGCATGCCAAAAAATGGCAAAAAGCCAAAGGTTGCAATATGGCTTTTTGGCGACAAGATTTATTGAACATCCAAGGCTTTGAGGAAGAAATATCTGGCTGGGGCTACGAAGACTCTGACCTAATGATCCGTCTTATTAATAATGGCATAAGAAGAAAGTCAGGTTACTTTGCAACCACAATTTTACACATATGGCACAAAGAAGCAGATAGATCCAATGAATCTAAAAACTTTAATCATCTGCAAAAACTACTTGAAACAAAGCGTATTTATCCCCTTACATCTGAGCTACAGTAGATCCTTTTGGTATATTTCATTGATGAGCTTAAAAGCATTTTCAAAGCTAAATTTTTCTAATTGAGACTCTGTTGCTAACACAGGAGAAACTAAGGCAGTTTTTATAACCCTAGCTAGCGCCAACGGATTATTACAAGGTACTAAGTATTTAGCCAAATTTTCAACTAATATTTCTTTTGGTCCCGACTTACAATCCGTACTAACGACAGTTACCCCACAAATCATTGCTTCAACAATCACATTACCAAACGCCTCATAATCAGAACATAACACAACAACTTGAGCGCTTTTCATATATGGAAACGGATTACTCATAAAGTTCATGACCTTGACTTGCTTTCTTTTTTTTGAGAGTTTCACAAGATTCTCCAAGGCTGGAACATTATCAGTAATAAAAATCAAACGCACATCAGTAGTAAGCTGGTCAAACGCTGCCAATAAAAGATCCTGGCGCTTACTATCCAAACTATATCTACCAACATGTAATATATAAGGCTTTTCATTAACTGAAAATTCTTGTGCCTTGTTACGAATCAAGTCAAAATCAAAAAAGTTATATAACACATGGATAGATTTTGGTTTCACTCTAAACTTATTAAGAAGTGTTTCTTTCACTCCATGCGAGACACATATAATTCGTCTCTGGTTAAAATGCCTAAATTCTTTTTCTCGCATCTTTTGATAGGCTTTTTCACTTTCCTCTAACTTTCTATCCAACACAAAACTTGAACAAAAATGTCGATAATAAAATGTTTTGTTCTCAACAGAGTCTTTTAACCATTTCCTTGAAGTAGTTTTGTTGGAAAAAATCATTTTAAAATCGTGATGCTTATCTAGCTTGGTAACTAATCTAGATACCAATATTTCCTGTAACATTTTAATACCACGCGCTTTCCTTGCTGCCTCTACAAACACAGTAATTCGCTCATCAACCTCAATGTCTACTTTATCAAAGACAATCAAATAAACTTGCAACCCATGCCCTAACAAAAGTCGCGCCATATTCAGAAGCACCACATCAGCACCACCTCGCTTTAATCCTTGAGAAATTAGTAAAATTTTGTCATTAGTTTTTAACACAATAAAGAGAAGTCAATACATTACAATAAAATTGATTCTACTTGAGTTGATGTGAAATGCTAAGGACTTTATACTAGCAAAAATCTTATTTAGGGTAACTAAACTTAGCATGCAAACCACATCCCACCAAAACAACAACTTATTGAATAAAGCCTACCTATTTTTCGCTTTCGGACTAGGTATCGTTATGGCTGTATCCACAGCACTCACCAGCATATTTGCCTTGTGTCTATTATTGCTATTTATCATCAGTGGCGACTATCGTGCTAAGTTCTCCTTAATCAAACGCTTTTATATTTGGCCAGTAATCATTTTGATTTTATTAGCATTGATTAGCTGCCTGTATTCGACATTGCCATTGAATGAGTCTATTGGTTGGGTTGGCAAATTTTATAAGCTCTTGATTGTCTGGATTATTGCCTATGTGTGTTATAAAAACCCCGAGATTATTAATAAACTTTTATTGGCATTTTTTATTGGTGTGATGCTAAATGTGATTGCCATTTTTGTGAATTACTACTTTCTAAGCCCTGAAAACGCCATTGTTTTTAGTGGGCCAACTTTTCCTGCTGCACAATCGCATTTTGTTACAGGCTTTATATTTGCCGTTGCCGCGTTTATGCTGTTTTCAATGGCACTAACAACTCATAGTAAGAAACAACGAATTCTTTTTCTTATTCTTGGCATTATCATTATTTGTGCTGAGCTTGGATTAAACACCAGTCGCACTGGTTATTTGATCGAGTTTTCTGTGCTTGCTGTTGGCTTTTTTATGAAATTCCGCTGGAAAGGGCTTCTTGCTGCCATTGTTATTGTTCCCAGTGTTTTTGCCACCTTTTATCATTTCTCACCAACCTTTAAGATGCGTGTGGATGAAGCATATAACAGCACTATCAGTTATTATAATGGCACCAATACCTACACATCCGCCGGGATTCGTCTAAGCTTCTACCATACAGCTCTTGGGATTTTTGAGCATAAACCACAGCGTATTTTATACGGATGTGGCACAGGAGCACAAACACAGTGCAGCACACATTTTATCAATAGCGAAGTACCATCAGCTGACAAGAAATACTACCGTATTATTAACAATCCGCATAACCAGTATATTTATTTTTTGATGCAATCAGGCATATGGGCACTAGCAGTCTTTGTCTTTTTATTGCTCGCTTCTTTTTATTATGCGAAAGATATGCCAATGATGATGCGTAATAACACACGCATTCTTATTATTGCTTTTGCTATTGGCTGCTTGGTTAATTCATGGATCTTGGATATTGGACCTGGATTTATATTCTGCTTTTTATTACCCGTAGTACTAGCTCAGCGCTACATCAAAAATCCAAATGTACAATAAAACCAAATTCCCCAATATTTTTATCTCTAGTTATATTAAACTAATTCACAGTATTGATTTGCCATAACTAAATAACCACAGTGACAACGACACAAAACACACCGCATTACCACTTTATTGGCATTGGTGGCATAGGAATGTCCGCTCTTGCTATATTCTGCTTACAAAAAGGCTATCGCGTATCTGGTTCTGATGTGCAATCTTCTAAACTAACGATAAAACTCCAGCAATTGGGCGCACAAATTTCATTGGGACATAGTGCCAGGAACTTGACAGATGCCAATGCCGTGATTTACACCTCAGCAATGCGTAAAGATAATCCGGAATATCAAAAAGCGTTACAACAAAATGTAAAAGTTTATCATCGTGCGGAGTTTCTAGCCTTTTTAACCAAAGACTATGCTGAGCTTATTGCCATTACCGGCACGCATGGCAAGACAACAATTACTAGCCTTTTGGCACATATCATGCATGAGGCTAACTTTGATCCTAGCTTTATTAACGGTGGACTTGCCAATGATTTCACACATCACGCGCATGCTGGCAATTCACCTTATATGATTATTGAAGCTGATGAAAGTGATGCTTCATTTCTTAAAATACATCCTAAACATATTATCATTAGTAATGTTGATCTTGATCATATGCAAACCTATCAACATGAGATTAAAGCGCTTATTCAAAGCTTTGCTGATTTTGCTTTAGCGGATAATGTCAATGGTGAGATTCTCATTGGTAGTGGTAGTGACAGTGCCTATAAACTCGTAGAAAAAGTCAAAATACAAAAGCCACACGCACTACATTATGGTTTAAACAGTGATATGGATATTCAAATTACTGACTTCCAGCAAACAGCAGATCACGCAAAGTTTGATATTGCTGTCACAAATAAAACTTATAACGATTTTGTCAGCACACTGCCTGGTACGCACAATGCTGAAAATGCACTTGCCGCAATTGCCCTTTGTCTTAAGTTTGGTATTGCAGAGGATATCATTAAAAAAGCACTATTAAGCTTTAAAGGTATTTATCGTCGCTTTAATCACTACCAAACGATCGTTAATAATCACCCAATTCAACTCATCGATGATTATGGTCATCATCCGGTTGAGATTCAAAGTACACTGGATGCCGTGTCAAAACAATTTCCACATCAGCGTCTTATTCACATCTACCAACCACATCGCTATACGCGGACGCGCGATTTATTTCAGGAGTTTATCGACTGTTTAAACGGTGCGGATATTGTGGTTTTAATGCGCAGTTATGCCGCCAGTGAAGACCCCATAGATGGCGCACATGCGCTAGATTTATTTAACACATTAAAAAATGATCACGCACAGTGTTTTTATGTAGATAATAATGAAGAAGCCAAAGCCCTTGTAGATAAACTTGCAATAGCACATGATGTGGTACTGGTACAAGGCGCAGGTGACATTGCCAATTTAGTGAGTATGTTACATGAAAACTCAAATTGAACGCGGTATGTTATACGTTGTTGCTACACCAATTGGCAACTTGCAAGACATTACTTTACGCGCCTTGGATGCGCTAAAACAAGCAGAAGTGATCTTTGCAGAAGACACACGTATCACCCGCAAACTGCTAGAGCAATATGCTATTACCCCTCCTGTGATTATCTCCTGCCATGAACATAATGAGCAGGCGCGTATTGCATTATTAATTAGGTATTTAAATGAACAAAAAATCACATTGCTAGTCAGTGATGCTGGAACGCCGTTGATTAGCGACCCTGGTTTTCACTTAGTAAAAAACTTGCGTGATCACGGTTATCCTGTAGTACCATTACCAGGTGTTAGTGCCTTGATCACCGCCTTATCAGCAGCAGGTATTGCTACCGATAATTTTCAGTTTAAAGGTTTTTTACCTGCTAAGTCAGGTGCGCGTAAAAAAATTTTGCAAAGTATTCAAAATACAACTATGACAACTGCTTTCTATGAGTCAACACACCGAATTATCGATACTTTAACGGATATTCAAAGTACCTTACCAAATCACACATTGGTTGTTGCCAAAGAGCTGACGAAAAAGTTTGAGCGTTTTTTCCATGGACGTGCTAGTGATATTTTGTCTGATTTTACAAAAGACTCTTCATTAACAAAGGGGGAGTTTGTTATCCTAATTGAAGGTATTAATGCAGATAATAAAGATGACACTATTATTGATGAGCATAAACTACTTAATCTATTGTTAGCAGAACTGCCAATCAAAAAGGCTGTCAGCATCGCAGTAGAGCTCACCCAAGGCAAAAAGAATGCCTTGTATAAACAAGCTCTGATAATACAAGAAGATAAAGAAAATAAAGAAAACAAGCAAAGCAACAGCAATAACACATCAGGAATACAAGTTTAATGGGACGATTTAGTTTTACGATTAAAATGAGCTGGTATCAACGCAAAAAAATAAAAGCCATTGCGCAACGCAAACATCAAGTTGAAAATGTCATGCAATTAAACCCTGAAAAACTTAAAAAATTGGGCCTTCGCTATATTGCACTTGATTTTGATGGTGTACTCGCCGCGCATGGTCAACCATTGCCAGACAAAAAAATTCTAAATTGGCTGAAATCGCTAACCGATAAGTATAGTGAGCATCATATTTTTATTCTCTCCAATAAGCCAACAGCACAACGCGCACAATACTTTGCAACGCATTTTCCTAATATCCGTTTTATTGATGAAGTTGCCAAAAAGCCTTATCCTGATGGCTTGTTAAAAATTCAAGAATTAGCGCCATGCAAAGCACATGAGCTTGTTCTTGTCGATGATAGGTTATTAACCGGATGCCTTGCCTGTATATTGGCTGGAAGCTTCCCTATTCTTGTAACCAACCCCTACCGCAATTACGCACGCCGTCCATTCCAAGAAGGATTTTTTGGGTTATTACGTTTTATTGAGAAATCTATTTTTTTGTAAACTTAAGTGATTATGGCCATATCCTCACCGCCTTTTTTATGTAAACGTGGACTTCTCGGCAGCAGCGATGGTAATTCAAAGGATGATCATAATCTAAATCATGCTATATTTGATTACTATGGGATATCACACTTTAACACTATACTCAGCTAGCAACCTTTATCACTGCGGAGTAAATTGCACAACAAGAGGATATGGATGCGCTTTATTGTAAAAATGTGACATAATAAATAGGTAGAGCTGCACTTATTAACACCAATACAACGCTTGTAACAAAATATGTGATGCAAAGACACTGTATAAAAAGACGCTGTTTATGTAATCTTTCCAACCTGCCCTGTTCGTTATCTATGTTGGAGGTAATTTTTTCCTGATCTTCAGCAGATTCCTTAAAATAATAATCCATTGCATTATTCATATTAAAACGTGAAACATTATTCATATCAGAACCTGAATCATTGATTTCTTCCCAAGGAGTTAGTGTGCGCCATTCAAAATCATCCCTAGAAATATTCTGAGTGCGATAATCTTTAACTATTGCCCTCAATTTTTTAGGAACAGCAATGATCAGATCACTAACGGATTGAAATTTATTGTTTGTCAGACGGGCTACATATTTATCAAAATAAGCTTTGAACTGTTTATTAATTCCTCTATATTTTATAATTTCGCTAAATGTAGAGTCCTGATAATCAGCTGCAGCTGGCATTATCTCGTATTGAGGAATTTCGCTAGGAACTTCTTCCATTAATTGAGGGAAAAATATATCTTCAGAGTTAATCATAAAATCTTCAAAAACATGCCCACTAGGGTCAACGCCCATCAATGGATTGTTGTTACCATAGAAATAACCATTGATTAACCCATTGTTATTAAAAGCATAGCTATCGGCTTGGATAAAGTTTCTTAAGCTTGGATCATAGTCACGCGCTTTAAGATAATATAAGCCAGTCAATGGATCAAACATATAACCCGAATAGCGAAGGGGATTGGTTGCAAGAGCTAATGATCCATTTTTATTTTCCGTCTTCTGCCCTTTGTCTTCTGTCTTCTGAACCCCATAGACACTATATTGATAGAACTGTGACTTATTATCACCCAAATGAGCAATGACCGAACCATGACGATTGTGTAACAGCACAGTTGCATCACCCATGACACTCCGCACAGTCACATTATTAGCGATTAAATACGCAGATGAATGTGCACCATTGCTTGTGTTTAACAGTTGATTATGCTGTGAATAGTAATGCACAAGTACTTGAGTATTGCTTTGGGCCACAGCACGCAGACCATTGGCATAGTAATAATCACTTTCTTTAGCGCCTGAGGCGAGGCTCACTTGTGTTAGTGCATTTGCCGCATTATAGCTAAAGCTTGCACCCTTATTGTCCATAGACATATTACCATTGGTATTATAGTTGATCGCTGTTTCAACCAAAACACTCTGATGATGTATGCTTTGCTTATTCATCGCTTTAATCCCATCTAGCGAATACGCTATGCTTTGGGTGATAAAAAGACACGACACTCCTATAGCAATACATAGCTTAACTTTATTGTTTAACATTTTTACCTCATTATTAATCACTAATAGCCTTATAAGACGAATGCGGATTAAAAATTACTTCTCAAGGTAAAAGTCAAGTAAAATCAAAAATGTTTTTAATAAAGCCAAAGTCTGCTGCTTCCACCGATTTATGTGTGTCGCCTCCGTACCGAAACCAAATTTTTTAAACTATTACCCCCCAAACCGACACCATCTCATTCACTCTCTTGCAATTTCTCACCGAAATCAAACAAACCATCGGCCGTAAATTGAAAGGCGGTGACCCCTGGATATCACACTTTAACACTATACCCAGCTAGTAAGTTTTATTACTGCGAAGTACATATATCTGGATTGTCGGTTCCAGGTCCGGAAAGTTCCAAACCCAGTATTACTAGCGGTGCCATCGTTACAGTCAATACAATAGAGACTCCTACAATCAATTTGAAGAAAAAAATACTTTTAGGGAAGCGCTGTTCAAGTTGCCCCTCAGGTACACCCTGATCGTTAGCTCTTAGTCTAGAATTATTACGAACGGAAACTATCGGATCGCTAGAGGATTGAACTTTTCTTATTTCCCTGGACTTTAAATCATCACCATGAAATCTGACCTGTTTATTACTCTCACTCATCTGCTTTATTTGTGTTCTTTTCAAGGTAACATCTACACGGCCATGCTCGTCTAGTGTTGTTTGTGTAACAGAACTTTCTAAATTAAATTGCTGATGAATTGGAATAGTAGAAATATTTTGCATAGCACTTTCTTGCAAATCCTGGCTTTCACCACTGACAGAAGCTACCTCATCTATCCACTTATTTATCTCCTCTGGGTCAAAAACATGCCCACTAGGGTCAACACCCATTAATGGATTGTTATTGCCATAGAAGTAACCATTGATTAACCCTTGTTTATTAAAAGCATAGCTATCGGCTTGGATAAAGCTTCTTAAGCTTGGATCATAGTCACGCGCTTTAAGATAATATAAACCAGTCAATGGATCAAACATATAGCCCGAATAGCGAAAAAGATTGCTTGCAAGAACTAATGATCCATTTTTATTTTCTGTCTTCTGTCCTCCGTCTTCCGTCTTCTGAACCCCATAGACACTATATTGATAGAACTGTGGATTATCACTCAACTGAGCAATCACCGAACCGTGACGATTGTGTAACAGCACAGTTGCATCACCCATGACACTCCGCACAGTCACATTATTCGCTATTAAATACGCGGATGATTGTTGTGTACCATCACTTGTGTTTAACAGTTGATTATTGTGTGAATAGTAATGCACAAGTACTTGAGTATTGCTTTGCGCCACAGCACGCAGACCATTGGCATAGTAATAATCACTCTCTTTAGCCCCTGAGGCAAGGCTTACTTGTGTTAGCTCATTTGCCGCATTATAGCTAAAACTCGCACCCTTATTGTCCGTAGACATATTACCATTGGCATTATAGTTAATCGCTGTTTCAACCAAAACACTCTGATGATGTATGCTTTGCTTATCCATCGCTTTAATCCCATCTAGCGAATACGCCATGCTTTCGGTGATAAAAAGACACGACATTCCTATAGCAATACATAGCTTAAATTTATTGTTTAACATTTTTTACCTCATTATTAATCACTAATAGCCTTATAAGACGAATGCGGATTAAAAATTACTTCACAAGGTAAAAGTCAAGTAAAAATCAAGAATGTTTTTAAGATTTATAATAATTAAAAATAGTTGGCATCTGATATTGCAAAATTTGTTGCCTCACGTTCTTAGCATCACTGTTGCAATATGCTCTTCGCACCTTTTTGGATCATCTTTCGCGCTAGCGCTTTACCTAAATCAACAGCATCATCACCAATCAACATCTCGCGCATTAGCTCTTTACCATCACTACTGGCAACCATTGCTGTTAATCGTAAACCCTCTAAATCTTTTTCACAAAATGCTGCAATAGACACATGACACCCACCTTGTAACGCTTCATTAAAGCTACGCTCTGCTAAGGCACATACTCTAGCATCTTCGTTATCAATGGCATTGAGTAAGGCTTTGACCTTGAGGTTTTGTGCTAAATATTCAACCACTACAATACCTTGCCCAACAGCTGGCAATGACACATTAACATCAATCAGGCTCTTGATTCGCGTGGTTAATGCTAAACGAATGAGCCCTGCCGCTGCCAAGATAATGGCATCATATTGCCCATCATCAAGTTTCTTGAGTCGTGTTTGCACATTGCCACGCAAATCATGAATCTTGAGATCTGGTCGATAGGCTAAGAGCTGCGCTTTACGTCTTAAACTGGATGTACCAACAATCGCACCTTGCGGCAAATCATCAATACTGACAAAAGCATTCGACACAAAAGCATCTTGTGGATTCTCACGTTGGCAAAAAGCACCCAATGCAAAGCCTTTAGGCAACTCATACGGGACATCTTTTAGCGAATGCACTGCGATATCTGCACGCCCTTTAGTCATTGCCACTTCAAGCTCTTTCATAAAAAGCGCTTTACCACCGATCTGATTCAATGGGCGATCAAGAATCTTATCTCCTTGTGTTTTCATCGTGATAATGTCACAGACTAATCCTGAGTGCGTCTGCTCTAATAACGCCTTAACATAATGGCTTTGCCATAATGCTAGCTGGCTATCACGCGAAGCAATAATCAATTTATTTGGTGGTGCCATTGATCAGCCCATAACATGATTGAATAAAATGACTAATATCATGAATCTCAGGCATGCATACACTATGCTCCATTGGATAGTCATGAAACTCGTGTTTTATACCTAATTCCTCAAGCTTGGTTTCAAGCATTTGCCCAGCTGCAAATGGCACTACCGGATCATGACTGCCATGCCCTATAAAAAATGGTGTTTGCTGATTAGCACGGTTAAGCTTTGTTTTAAAATAATCCCAATCGGGTAAGTAGGTTGATAACAACACAATGCCTGCAAATGCGTAAGACAGCGTCAGTCCAGCTAACGCAGCAATCGCTCCCCCTTGAGAAAAGCCCGCAATAATTATATTTTCAGTAGCAACACCGTCATTAATCTGTGCTTTAATAATCTCATCTAACACGATTAATGAATCTTCAATTCCTTTACAATCCACATCACGTTTTATATCGTCGATGCGTTTTATGTCGTACCAAGCACGCATTTCCCTACCCATATTAATCGTCACGGGTTGCACAGGCGCATGCGGAAAAATAAAGCGTATATTTGCATCAACTGGCAAATTCAACTCCGGGACAATCGCTTCAAAATCATGCCCATCAGCACCCAAACCATGTAACCATATCACAGCATGTGTTGCTTTTTGTTTTGACTCAACAACAACTAAATCAAGCATTTTTCTCAATCTATATTACACTTAAGCTTAAAAATGCTGTCATTATGAAACACAATACGCTTGAATGCCAGCAACATACGTGGCAAATTAATGCTGTTTGATAATTTAGTAATCAACAAACTCAGGAGTAAAAATATGGTTACCCTCATTATTATCGTTGTTATTCTAGCTTTAATTTTTGGCTATGTACTAATGACATACAATAGCCTTATCGCCGAAATTGAAGCTGTTAAAAACTCTGAACGCCAGATCGATGTTCAATTAGATCGTCGAGCCAAAGTCTTTGACTCACTCATTAGCGTCGTTAAAAAATATATGGACTATGAGCAAACGACACTAAAAGATGTTACCTCTTTAAGGAACCAGGCAACACAAGCCAAAGAAAAAGGTGACACTGAAACGCGCATGGCCGCTGAAAATGAAATTTCAAAAATCGTTGGTGGCTTAAATGTCCAATTTGAAAATTACCCTGATTTAAAAGCCAATCAAAATGTCATCCAACTGCAAGAAGAGATCACCTCAACTGAGAACAAGCTGGCCTTTTCAAAGCAATCCTTTAACGACAGTATTGAAAAATACAACGCACATAAGAAGTCGATGATTGCAGGCATCGTCGTTAACATGTTTAAAAGCAAGCTTGATGAAAATTTCATCTACTGGCAAGTCAGTGATGATAAACGCCAAGCGCTTGAAGATAGCCGTGTTGAGTTATAAACTATGGCAGCAATTGATATCAACGGTGTTGATTGGCGCGAAGTCGTTAAGAAAAACACGCGCAAGTCATATATCGTTATCATTTTATTTTTAATTATCTTTTTTGCCCTTGGTTTTTTGATTGATTTGGTTTGGCGCTATAGCCAGTATGGCGGTATGATGACTTATTCCGGGTATCGTCTGAGCTTTAGTGACATTGCTTACCTTGTTGTCACCTTGAAACTCACCCCATGGGCGACGATTATATCCACTGTAATCGCATTTATTTGGCTGATGGCAACCTTTAGCTATTATGACAAAATCATGCTTGCTGGAACACAGTATCGTGAGATTACCGCAAATGACCCTGATCCACTTTGTCAGCGCATTTATAACGTCACCGAAGAGATGAAGATCGCTGCAAATATGCCCTACATGCCAAAAGTATATTTGATTGAAGCCGATTATATGAATGCATTTGCTTCAGGTTTTTCTGAAAAATCATCGATGGTTGCGGTGACACGGGCACTTGCTAATCGCTTAAATCGTGATGAGCTGCAAGCGGTAATGGCACATGAATTAACGCATATTCGTAATCAGGATATTAAGCTTAATCTATTTACCATCGTGTTATCAAACATGCTGATGTTTATGATTGAGTTTTTATTCTACTCGACACTTTTTGGTGGCAACCGCAACCGTCGTGACAATAACAATAGTGGCAATGCGATGGCAATTATCTTTATGGTGATTATGTTATTGCGTTTCATATTGCCACTTATTACCAGTATGATGGTGTTATTTTTAAGCCGCACACGTGAATATATGGCGGATGCTGGTGCCGTTGAGCTGATGCGTGATAATAAACCAATGGCCAATGCACTGATTAAAATCAGTCAAAATCACAACGAACCGCAAACTGCGCAAAGCTATGCGCACAATAGTAATGAACGTATGCGTCGCGCCTCTTATCTTTATGATCCAGCCAGTAGTAAGTTTGCCGCAGGCGGCATGGATGATATGTTTTCCACCCATCCAAGCTTGAAAAAACGCCTAGCTTCTATTGGTGCCAATTTGCGCTAGCTTATTACTTGTGGTTTCGCCATTAAAGCTTTGTGACTACTCTCATCTAAGCCATCAATTAATGATGACTCGGAGAATGGAAAAATTGTTTTTTGTTCGGCTTTGCGTATGAATAAATCACCTGCCTTTATTTCGACATCAACAATCGTTCCAGCCTTATACTTCATATTAACCTCGCAAATATTGTTTTAAATCACTGGCTGAATAAACACTAGACATCACGGTTTTATGCGTTACTTGCTTATATTTTGTTGGTTTAAACCACGGGATATACACTGAAAAAACAACCATCAATGTCACCAGTAAAATGATTATACGCCTTAACATATCCTCCCCCATTTTAGATATTAGAGTATAATCTTTAAAAATCTGCCGGTGTGCGACTGTGTATTTTTAGCAATATTTACCGGCGCACCTTCAGCAATAATCTGACCACCGCCATCACCCCCTTCAGGGCCTAAATCAATAATCCAATCCGCTACTTTGATCACATCTAAATTATGTTCAATAATGACGATGGTATTACCCTGCTCGCGCAAACGCATAATAACGTTTAGTAATTGCTGAATATCATGAAAATGCAGTCCTGTGGTCGGCTCATCTAGAATATACAATGTCTTGCCTGTAGCTGTCTTTGATAACTCTTTGGCTAATTTTACTCTTTGCGCCTCTCCACCGGACAAAGTCGTCGCATTTTGCCCCAAGGTAATATATGACAACCCAACATCCATCAGCGTTTGCAAACGACGTTTAAGTTGCGGTACCGCAAAGAAGAAATCCAGTGCTTCTTCGATACTCATATTGAGTACTTCACTAATGTTTTTGCCCTTGTATTGAATCTCCAAGGTCTCACGATTATAACGCTTACCTTGGCAAACATCGCATGATACATAGACATCTGGTAAAAAGTGCATCTCAACTTTTAAAACACCATCACCTTGACATGCCTCACAACGCCCGCCTTTGACATTAAAGCTAAAACGTCCCACCTGATAGCCACGTGAGCGCGATTCAGCAGTTGCTGCAAATAACTCACGAATCGGTGTGAAAACGCCAGTATAAGTCGCAGGATTTGAGCGTGGTGTGCGCCCAATCGGGCTTTGATCGATATCGATAACCTTATCCAATAACTCAAAACCTTTATGCTTATCATAGGCTTGTGGAGTAATACTATTATTTTTATTAAGAAGTTTTGCCGCTAAGGGATAAAGTGTCCTGTTGATCAAGGTCGACTTACCCGAGCCTGAGACACCGGTAACGCAAGTTAATAAACCTAAAGGAATTTTTAAATCAACATTTTGCAGGTTATTACCTTTAGCACCATAGATTTCAACATATTGCCCTTTTTGTGGCTTTAATTTTTTACCATTAATCGTAATCTGTTTACGTTTAGAGAGGTAATCCGCCGTTAATGAGTTTTTATTATCAATAATTTCACTCAATCGTCCTTCAGCCACAATTGTCCCACCATGAATGCCAGCACCAGGCCCTATATCAATAATATGATCAGCTTGTTTAATCGCATCTTCATCATGCTCAACTACAATCACCGTGTTACCCAAATCACGCAGATGATGTAAGGTATCTAATAGCTTTTGATTATCGCGTTGATGCAGCCCAATCGATGGTTCATCGAGAATATACATCACCCCAACCAAGCCTGCACCGATTTGACTTGCTAAACGAATACGCTGTGCCTCACCACCAGAGAGTGTATCGGCTTGCCGTGATAGATTTAAATAATCTAATCCGACATTAACCAGAAAACCCAAGCGCGCGAGAATTTCTTTGAGTAAACGCTCGGCAATTACCCGCTTTTGACCTGTAAGGCTCAAATCATCTAACCATTTCACACTATCTTTAATCGACAATGCCGTTAATTGCGCAATATTTTTGCCGGCAATAAATACATTACGCGCACCTTCATTTAAGCGTGTTTCGTTGCAACTTGGGCATGGTAAATTACTCATGAGTTTACTTAATTCTTCACGAATCATATTTGAATCGGTTTCTTTATAACGACGCTCGAAATTTGCTAAAACGCCTTCAAATGGCTTCTGTGCTCGATATTCTCTGCCACCTGAGCTTTTGAAATAAATATTAATCTCAGTTTTCCCTGAACCATTTAACACTAATTTCTTTTGTGCATCGGTGAGTTTATTAAATGGTGTATCCAGAGAAAAATTAAAATGTTTAGCCAATGCCTCTAATTGCGCGAAGTAGTAACCATTGCGCTTATCCCAGCCATGCAGCGCGCCTTGGTTTAAACTTAAATGCTCATCAACGATAATCTTATCGGCATCAAAATATGCTTTGGTACCCAAACCATCACAGCTTGGACAAGCTCCAATCGGACTATTAAATGAAAAAATTCTGGGTGCTAATTCCTTCAATGAGTAGTTGCAATGCGGGCATGCATGCTTAGATGAAAAAATAATATCGTCTTGTTCACCGTCTAAAAATACAAGCTTGGCAATGCCTGCTGATAAATCTAATGCTGTTTCAAACGACTCCGCTAAACGCTGCTGGTTTTTCTTTTGCGGTTTAAAGCGATCAACCACCACCTCAATCGAATGTTTTTTATAACGATCCAATTTAGGTGGATCACTAAGCTCATATAATTCACCATTAATACGCGCACGCAAATAGCCCTCGGCATAAAGCTTTTCCATTAACTGAATATGTTCACCTTTTTTATCGATAATTACAGGTGCAACAATCATAAGCTTTGTTTCATCATTAAAAGTTAAGGTGTGATCGACCATCTGGCTAATGGTTTGTGCCTTTAATTCAACCTTATGCACAGGACACATTGGTTCACCAATACGCGCAAATAATACACGCAGGTAATCATAAATTTCTGTCACCGTACCGACCGTCGAACGTGGATTATGTGAAGTGGTTTTCTGCTCAATAGAAATTGCCGGTGACAGACCCTCAATATGCTCTACTTCTGGCTTATCCATTAAGGATAGGAATTGTCTGGCGTAACTTGACAACGACTCGACATAGCGCCGCTGTCCTTCAGCGTAGAGTGTGTCAAATGCCAACGACGATTTACCTGATCCGCTTAACCCAGTAATAACTGTTAACTTATCGCGAGGAATCTCTAAATCGATATTTTTGAGATTATGCGTTTTCGCACCCTTAATTGTAATTTTATCCATGACCCAATGCCGTAAAAATGAATGTTTAGATTGTAACACAATCATTAAGCTGCATGTTATCAAGTTAAATTTTTAGCTTAGACTTTTTGTTCAGCGATTGACAAGATGAGATTGATAGATTTTTAAAATTAGTGTTATGATCTATGAGTAGATAACAAAAAGGACTTAATTATGAATAGATTAACTTACATATTTCCTGTTTTATTTGTCATAATTGGTTTTCTTGCCTCAATGTTAACCTATTATTCACAAACTATTTCTGTTATTGGTTATATGACAATAGGAATTGGGGTTTTATATTTAGCTATGATTATACTATACGACTTTGTAGAGTCATTTTTAAAAGTTTTTAAAGCCGCTACTTCAAAAAAGTATGCAATAATCTTGCTATATGTTATTTTGCTCATTGCCTTGGGCATTATTGTTTTAAATAAAAATTACTTGATACCTCTGTACACGATGATTT
>NZ_QLIU01000050.1 GCF_003574425.1 Cysteiniphilum halobium
TTATCATATGCTAAGAGACAAATCATATCACAAGCAACACGTGCTGCGCCAGAGAATAAATACTTCACCAGCAGCTCCCGCTGTGTTTTTTATTGTTGATAGCCTTAATAGGTGCTTTTTGAAAAAAATAAAATGCCCTGCCATCTTTAACAGCATTTTAAACTTTTATGTCGTATCAAAAAATTCTAGGGTATATCAAAAGCACATAGTTCACGGTATGTCATGCTAACATGTGTCAATAATGGGAGGACTCTTAAGCTTTCCAGCAATGTACAAATATAATGCTTCCCAGCTCTTGATAATCGTCACAAAAAAGGCGCTTCGTATTCGCTCCCATAGATAACTTCGCCTTCCAAGCTTCTCAAGAGCCGCTTGAAATAACGGACAGGACAACTCTTGAATTTGATCTACCATAAATGCCAACAGCATCAAAAAACCAAACACGCTGCATAAATTATTCTTACCATGACCAAAATTATGCTCAAAATTATACCCTTGATTCTTTAACGTATTAAACGTCTCGTTCTCGATCTTCCAGCGTGCGCGTGCTCCTTTCATGATTTTAAATACATTACTTCGATTAAGTTCAAGGTCAGTCACCCATGTGAAACATTGAATCTTGCCCTTTTTATTTATCTCTTTGTAAGACAAAAAATTAACCTTTATATCACCTCTGGTCTCATTTAATTCAGCACCATTTATCCACTCAAATTCATGGGTGACCCCATCTTTTTTAATTACTAAACGCTCTAATGTACTTGCGCTAACCCAGTCAAACAACCAAGCATGATCGCCTGGTTTCACGCCCAGAATATAACGGATATTATGTTTGTTTAATTCATCAACATGTGGACCATTTGCATATAGCGCATCCTCAACAAAAATCATCGGTAAATGTGGATGTTCTTTACGCAGACGCTCAAGCAAACGCTTCGCTGCATTGCGCTCACAGTCGTTCTTCTTGTTGCCATCGCTTTTAATGATTGGCTCAGGCGCCAGTGGAATAACCTGCTTAATATCAGGGTGCACAATCGATGCGCATAGCATTTGATGATAATAGGTTTTTGTGCCATCACGGTGATTCTTTACACAACAATTTTCACAATGAATTTCATGGGATGAAAACATTCCCGTACCATCACTTGATATCAGATAATAATCACCAAAAAAATGGTACTGCTCTAATGCTTTCCCTCTTTGCAGAGCACTTAATAGCACATTGAAGGCAGGGCGTAATTCAAGATAATCAATGTCATCTAAACGTTCGCGTAAACAGGTGTCAGAAGGCGCTTTTCCGACTTGATATAGCGAGCGAAGGTTACTTTTAATTTCACTCTCCTCTGATCGCATATCCTGATCAAACTTGAGCAAAGAGGCATATTTCATGCCAAATATTGCCATCCCACACATCAGGCAGTCGACCAGCGAGTATTTACTCGACAAATCGCGCTCCGAAACTTTAGAGAACGCTTTGCGACTCGTCTCAAGCAAACCGGGAATAGATAGGTGTTTTTTAAACTGATGCTTCATTGCATTTCTGTACGACTACGAAAAATAAATTTATCTTCGCGCTAAAACCCTTTATTTGCAAGCATTATCACACTCAGCGGGAATTGCTGTAGCTAAGTATCTTAAAACATGATGCTTAAAAAGGAGGCGAGTGCTAAGGCTAAATAGTTTAATAAATTCAATAGT
>NZ_QLIU01000051.1 GCF_003574425.1 Cysteiniphilum halobium
GGCAAAAGGAAGTTCTCAGGGATTGACGTCTACTTTGCGGGTACAAGAGATATTAATGGTGAATTGTTAGCTGTTGTTAGCAACTCAGAAGCCATTGAGCAGTTGGTCTCAACTTATGGTATGCGTTGGGAAATTGAAAATCTTTTTCAAGCACTTAAAGGCAGAGGGTTTAATTTTGAAGATACGCATTTGAAAGACTCAAATAAAATTTCCAAACTAATGGCGTTGCTTACCGTTGGCGTAGTCTGGGCACATAAGGTTGGTGAATACAAAGACGCTAAATTAAAGCCAATCAAACGTAAAAAACATGGTCGGTTACAGTCTAGCTATTTCCGGTATGGCTTGGATATGATTGCTAATGCTTATCAAAGAGCAGCTTTTAGCATAAGAGATTTTAAGCTCTGCCTTAAGATTTTAAATCGACCATTACAGGAGCTACTCAAATGAAAAAATCATCGTGTACAGAGAGGTCGTTGGCATAGCCGTGGACAGCAAATTATTTATATGGCAGAGTCGCAGTCTTTGGCTATTTTAGAATCATTAGTACACTATGATCCAGCTAATGCACCGATTGAGCAGGTGATTATCTCAGCTGATATCGCTGCAGTGTCTTTATTAACAGCGACAGATATTGGTTTAGATAATAACGATATTCAAGGTATGTATGCGCATGATTTGCGTGCTCTTGGCGATAACTGGCTTAAGCAAAAAGCCAGTTGCGTGCTAAAAGTTCCGTCAATTATTACGCCATTTAATGAGTATAATTATCTGATTAATCCACTGCATCAGGATTTTGCCAATATTAGAGACGTTGAATTAACAGATTTCAGGTTTGATAAACGTCTATTAAAATCGTAATGGACTGGAGAAAAATAAAGTAAAAGAAGGTTTGCAAAGCAGATTTGTTTTCTACCACCAAGACGTCTTAAATACAGACATAGCAAGACTATAGCGAAGTTTAAGCGACACAGACAGGTGGGAAATAGGCAGCGCAAATATTTAGTTTGGTTTTATGGCGATTTCTAAGTTCGTTTATGAGCGTTTTTTCTCGGCTAATGCGTCATTTGATTTTTCAAGTTGTTTACGATAGTACTCAAGTGTTTGCTCAGATTCGCGCTTGAGTTGACGAATTTGACCATTTAAAAAAGCGATTTGTCCTTCTAAAGCATCACGCAGGTCTGAGATGCGTTGTGTTGTTTGTTCTTTTAACGTTTCAGCATAAATACGTGCCTCTTTAGCAACTTGTTCTGCTGATTCGCGACGTGTTTGTTCTTTGACTAAAGCAGCATATAGTTTACGTACTTTAAGTTCAGTATTACTTTCGTTTAAAATCATGCTCCATTCATCAGACATGCTGCTGAGAATATCGCTACTTAATGCATTAGAGCTCGTAAGAAGTGCTTGAATCATTGGGTCTTGTGCCTTCATTGTGCTAGCAGATGTTGACGGTTTGTCGCTAACTGCTGTTTTTGGTTGCGGTTTTTCTTCAGGTGTTTTTGCTGCTTGCACCTTTGCAGTAATCGTGTTTTCTGTGGCAGGTTGCATAGTATGTTCTGTATTTTTATGAGTCGCTGTGGGTTTATCACTTGCACGTTCTTCACGCCACTGTTTTAAAAACTTGCTGATAGTGGTCGGGCTGCCACGACCAACTGTATCACGTACATTGTTAATGCTAGGGGTAATGCCTTGTGCTTCTAGCTTAGCAATAGCCTCGAGTATATCTTCGTAAGAAATTCCTGGACGAGCCATGGTTTTTTATATCCTTAATCGAGTAATTGATTTAACGAAAGTTTAAAGAGAGTTAATATCTACAATCCATGGCGATTATAGCAAGATATTCAATTGCGTCAAACATAAGATAGGCTTCAAGCACATATTTTGTTATGATAAGGCGCAAATTTAATGTAGCAATCATTGATTTATACCGCTTGTAAATCATTTTGCGTTCGGTGCCGAAGAAATTTTGATGCCTTTGGGTGATTGGATTGCAGGTAATAGCTACCCTTGACAGAGTCTTTGGGTGCTCATTTGCTAAAACAATGAAACTATTCATTGTTTCTTAACGCATTCGCTATTGCCAAAATTCAATCAGCCAAAAGGGCGGAAAATTCAATAGCAGAAATGTTGTAAAATGGTTTATGAGCGGTATAAATATTCAAAATACAAGAGGACATAAGCATGAGCTCAACAAAGCTAATTTATACCCATACGGATGAAGCGCCGATGCTGGCAACTTATTCATTATTGCCGATGATTAAAGCGTTTACTAAGCCTTGTGGTATAGAGGTTGAAACAAAAGATATTTCACTTGCAGCAAGAATTCTGGCACATTTTCCTGAGTCGTTAACTGAGGTACAGCGTCATGCAGATGATCTAGCTATTCTAGGCGAGTTAGCGAAAACGCCGAGTGCAAATATTATCAAGTTGCCAAATATTAGTGCTTCCATTCCACAGCTGCAAGCAGCAATTGCTGAGTTGCAAGCGCAAGGGTACCTTATTCCTGATTATCCGGTGGATGCTAAAACGGCTGAAGAAAAAGAGATCAAAGCGCGTTTCGCGAAGGTGTTAGGTAGTGCAGTAAATCCAGTTCTGCGTGAAGGAAACTCAGATCGTCGTGTGGCTAAAGCGGTTAAGGAGTATGCAAAAAAACATCCACATTCAATGGGCGCATGGGATAAAGGGTCCAAATCACATGTCGCACACATGTCAGGAGGTGATTTTTATAGTAGCGAAGTATCAACAGTCATTGCTGATGATACCAAGGTAAAAATCGTATTCACGGATAAATCAGGGCATAGTGAAACACTTAAGCCAGACTTCCCATTACTAAAAGGTGAAGTGATTGATGCTTCTAAAATGTCGGTTAAGGCATTAACAGCATTCTTTGCTGAGCAAATTGAATTAGCTAAAAAAGACGATGTGTTGTTATCACTGCATATGAAAGCAACGATGATGAAAGTCTCTGATCCGATTATTTTTGGACATGCAGTGCGTATTTACTATCAGGATGTCTTTAATAAGTATGCAGATGTTTTTGCCAAGCTTGGTGTTAACCCAAACAATGGTATTGGCGATGTCTATGCCAAGATTAAGAATTTATCAGAAGCGGAGCAAGTTGCGATTAAACAGGATCTTGAGAATGTTTATAAGACGCGTGTTGAGCTTGCGATGGTTGACTCTGACAAAGGAATCACCAACTTACACGTACCAAATGATGTCATTATTGATGCATCAATGCCGGCGATGATTCGATCTTCTGGCAAGATGTGGGGACGTGATGGCAAGTTGCATGATACAAAAGCGATGATTCCTGATCGCTCATATGCCGGTGTTTATCAAGAAACGATTGACTTTTGTAAGGAAAATGGTGCTTTTGATCCAACGACGATGGGCAGTGTAGCCAATGTCGGTTTAATGGCAAAAAAAGCAGAAGAATATGGCTCACATGATAAGACGTTTGAAATTACAACTGATGGCAAAGTCAGTGTGATTGATGCCAGTGGAAATACCTTATTATCACATGACGTTGAAAAAGGCGATATTTGGCGCATGTGCCAGACAAAAGATGTTGCGATTGAAGACTGGGTGAAACTAGCTGTGTCACGTGCACGTATCACCAATACACCTGTTGTTTTCTGGCTAGATGAAAAGCGCGCGCATGATGCGAATTTGATCGCTAAAGTGAAAACGTATCTGCAAAGTCATGATACAAATGGCCTTGAGATACATATTATGTCACCAGTTGATGCTACACGCTTCTCGCTTAAGGCAATTAAAGCCGGTAAAGATGTCATCTCAGCGACAGGTAATGTGCTGCGTGATTATCTGACAGATTTATTCCCAATATTAGAATTAGGTACTAGTGCTAAGATGTTGTCAATTGTACCATTACTAGCCGGTGGTGGACTGTATGAAACAGGGGCTGGTGGTTCAGCGCCTAAGCATGTGCAGCAATTAGTGGCAGAGAATCATTTGCGTTGGGATTCATTAGGTGAATTTCTAGCATTAGCTGCTTCTTTAGATGATTTAGCCAATAAAACAAATGATATCAAAGTGCGCGTATTAGCCAATGCATTAGATCAAGCAAATGCTAAGTTCTTAGATAATAATAAATCTCCGTCACGTAAAGTTGGAGAGCTTGATAATCGTGGTAGCCATTTTTATCTGGCGATGTACTGGGCGGAAAGTTTGGCTAAGCAAACACAAGATGCGCAATTAGCTCAGATATTTAAGCCAGTAGCAGAAGCGCTTAAAGCTAATGAAGCTAAGATTGTGGCTGAGCTTAATAATGCGCAAGGTGTTGCAGTTGATATCGGTGGTTACTATCACCCGAATGCGCAAAAAATCGAAAAAGTAATGCGTCCAAGTGTGACACTTAATCATATCATCAATAGCCTAGTGAAAGAGCGTGTTAGTGCCTGATTCTTAAAGTTTATAGAAAATCACGAAATAGGCTTGTGATTTTCTATAAACGAATTATAATTCTGCCTCATTGGTCGCTTAGCTCAGTCTGGTTAGAGTACTACCTTGACATGGTAGGGGTCACTGGTTCGAGTCCAGTAGCGACCACCATCTTCAATATTTTATTCTATGACTTTTCCTTGATAAGGATTCTTTGCTTTAATTCACATTAATGCGCAATTCTTATGCTGCAATTTCTCATCATGTGCTATGCAGATTAAACTTAAACAAATCATTTCAGTGCTACAGCTTTAGCGGAAACAGTTTGGTCTCACTTTTGGTGTGCCGCCTAAAACTCAAAGAACGTAGGGTGGCGGAGGGGAAGAGATTCGAACTCTCGATACGCGTTAACGTATACACGCTTTCCAGGCGTGCTCCTTCAACCACTCGGACACCCCTCCAGAAAATTAACTTGTTCAACTCGTGGTTGATTTGTTACTAAACTCAATCATCGTGATCTCGTTAAGTAACCCAGCCTTTCGCTCCTGCTACAGGCGCTCATTAGCTCGCAGCTTAGTCACTGCTCGGGGGACTAATTCGCCCACTTGGACACCCCTCCAGAAAATTAATCAAATCAATACTGTGATTAAAAGCATGTGCATCCTAGCAAACTCGACCTTAGAAAGCAAGGTGCTTGACATCTTAAAATATCGCTGTAAAGTCAGCGCAGATTGGCTTTGATACGTTTACGCAAATTTTCAGTTCCAGATGCTTATCGTTATTCCAATATGTATTAATTATCTTGTATTACTATTGGTCTTCTTAATAAAAGAGTCTAAGTGTTAAGATACAAGGTTTTTGGCATGGAGTTTTAAAGAGAAAAGAGAAAAGAGAAAAGAGAAAAGAGAAAAGAGAAAAGAGATGGGGAAGATAAAAAACAAAAGCTTAATGTTGTGCACTGTATTTTTGAGTGCTTGCACAACGCTAAATAACACACCAAATTCGACAAGTTATCCAGTAGCAAAAGAACAGAAAATACAAGTAGTTGATAATGTGAATATTGGTAAGCATGAGATATTAGCGAAACTAAATCTGCCGCCAAGTTGTAGTTATAATCATACTTATAAATATCTGGTATTAAAGGGTGATATGATTGACAGAATTGCTCACCGCATAGGTGTTTCATCACAATGCATTGTGCAGATGAATAACCTTGAGGATAATAATTTATCTATTTCACAAGCGTTGACATTGCCAAAGCAGGCATTTATTAACTCAATGCTTACTAAGATATGCCCGATTAATCGACAAATCCTCAAAGATAGAAGCTTTCTGCTGGCATTAAAATCAGCACCTACGCTGACGTGTCAAGATAAAGCACGTTTGCACGAGTTGGCAGTGGATTATGCGCTAAGCGCTCATGCAAAGAATAATAACAGATTGATTAAGCACTTGTTGTTAAGAGTTAATGTTATTCCGGAAAGCCTGACTTTGGCGCAAGCAATTGTTGAAAGCAACTGGGGTGGCTCACGTTTTGCGGTTCACGGTAAGAATTATTTTGGCTTACATTGTTTTTCACAAGGTTGTGGTATTGCGCCTAAATACCCAATGCCAGGGGTAATTGATGAAGTGAGTAAATTCCCTGATGTTACAGCAGGTATTATTAATTATTACCGTGTGCTTAACACCTTAGCACCCTATGCTGAGTTTAGGCAGAAAAGAGCGAAGCTAATTATGTTAAATGGCTATGACTTAGCGAGCTATTTGCAGTTGTACTCAGGCTTAAAAGGCGATGAATATGCGACGATTCTAAAGACAGTGATGCGCCATAATGATTTGCAGCAATACGATGGATTATGTGAGAAAATCTAGATGCTTTAATGGTTCCTTATATTACAAAATAAAAATTTATGTGTTTTATTGTTTAGCTTATGTCAGTAATGACTATACTTTTTAGGTAACTTCAACAGGTTAAATTATTTAGCTTTTAGGGTGCTTTGAAAAGCTTAAAATACTATTGGATTAAAATAAAACAAATAAGGTTATTAATAGAGAATGAAAAATAATAGTTTTAAATTTTGCAAGTCAACCAAAGAAGCGACAAGGCTGACAATAACAACATTAAAAACGAAAGAGTAGATAAATGACGACGGTGAAAGTGCGCTTAAAGCGATCAGTTATCCAGCTTCTTTTCATTTTTTTATTATTTTCTTTTTGTCTTTTTATTATATTTCATCTATTACATGCAGTGCTTTTTTATAGCGCATTATTTCTATGGGGAACTGCATTTATTGGTATGCTATTAAGTTATTTATTGAGTAAGAAGCTCCATGCTATCGCTTTAATTGAAACTGTGCATGCACGTAAGATCCACTTACAATATGGAGATCATTGGTATAATGATGTGACAGTTCGTCGTAGCATTATGATAGCAGGTACGTTATATTTGGAGTGCAAACTTACACCCCATAAGCGTTTAAAATTGTGGTTGTTTAGGGACAACTTTAAAAACAGGGAGGATCGTTACCAATTCATTCGTTTTTTAGTGCTGGCAGATAAATAAGTAAAATATATTAAAAATTAAAATATAATATATTTCTATATAGATTGTAGTACTGCTAAGCTTGGGAGTATAAAGTTTTTTAAATATTTTACTCATAACAATAAGGAGAGTTTATGATGGACAAGAAATATCTAACTACCAATAATGGTGCACCAGTGCCTAATGATAATACCAGTATTAGTGCTGGTGAACGTGGGCCGTTAACCTTTGATAATTTCAGGTTGTTTGAGAAGCTCGCGCACTTTAATCGTGAGCGCATACCTGAGCGCGTTGTTCATGCACGTGGCTCAGGTGCTTATGGTGTGTTTACTTTAGCAGAGGACTTGTCACATTTAAGCATTGCTGATTTTCTACAGGGTAAGGGTAAGCAAACCGATGTGTTTATTCGTTTCTCAACGGTTGGGGGTGGTCAGGATTCAAGCGATTATGCCCGAGATCCAAGAGGCACTGCGATTAAGTTTTACACTCAACAAGGAAATTACGATATTGTCGGCAATAACACGCCAATTTTCTTTCTAAGAGATCCAAGTAAATTTCCAGATTTTATCCATTCACAAAAGAAAAACCCACAGACCAATTTATCAGACCCTGCAGCGATGTATGAGTTCTGGTCTAAAAATCCACAATCTTTACATCAAATGACGATTTTAATGTCTGATCGTGGTATTCCTAAGAGCTATCGTCATATGCATATGTTTGGCTCGCATACTTTGAGTTTATATAATGCTAAGGGTGAGAGGTTTTGGGTGAAATGGCATTTTAAAACCCAGCAAGGGATTGAAAACTTAACGGATGAAGAAGCAGCTAAAATGCCTGGGTTTGGTGCGCAGAAAGATCTTTTTGATGCGATTGCCAAAGGTGACTTTCCTAAATGGGATGTTAAAATTCAGGTGATGACGGAACAACAAGCTTATAATTATCATATTAATCCTTTTGATTTAACCAAAGTCTGGCCACATGCTGATTTCCCATTAAAACAGATCGGTGTACTTGAGTTAAATCGTAATGTTGAAAACTATTTTGCTGAAGTTGAGCAATCCACCTTTGCCCCAAATAATCTTGTCCCAGGTACGGGAGCCTCTCCCGATAAAATGTTGCAAGCAAGGCTGCTCGCTTATCAAGATGCACATCGTTATCGCGTAGGTGTTAACGCGCATCACTTGCCAGTCAATGCACCAAAATGCCCAATGCATAACTATCAGCGCGATGGCGTGATGGCCGGTACTGACTTAGATGTCTCTCAAGATAATAGTGTGAACTTTTATCCTAATCAACAAACTAGTGCACCAACTGAGGCACCTCAATATCAAGAGCCACCTTTAAAACAGTCCGGTGATATTGGCTATTATGATGCGCAAGATGAAGATAACTACACGCAAGCAGGCGATTTATTTCAATTGATGAGTGAATCGCAAAAACAACAATTAGCACATAATATTGCTAGAGGGTTGGTGCATGCGACAAAAGAAGTCCAAGAAATAATGCTTGCGCAATTTAACCAAGCACATTCGGAATACAGAAAGTATGTTGAGGCAGCACTAATGCAACATAAAATGTAAATTCTAATCATCGTGGGGACGCTAGAATGAAAACCTTAAATATGTTGAGTACGGCTTTATTAGTATCATGCTTGATGGTTTCCTCAAGCATGGCACAGTCAGGCACGCATGTTACGAGTAAAAAATCAAAAGTCAAGGAACAGAAAAACATCATTATCAAGATGTATAGCACTTCAGCTAGTCATGCTTATATTGGGACAGTAACTGTTACAGCATATGATAATGGATTGTTGTTTACGCCTAAACTTCACGGCTTGGTTGCATCAACAGCGCATGGGTTTCATATTCATCAAAACCCCAGCTGTGCTAATGAAGGTAAGGCAGCTGGTGGGCATTGGGATCCCAACAAAACAAAGAGTCATCAAGGGCCTTATGGTGATGGGCATCTGGGTGATCTTCCTGTATTGTATGTTGATAATGCGGGTGATGCTAACTCCCCAGTGTTTGCGCCCAGAATACATAATTTAAGTGAAATTAAAGGGCATAGCCTAATGATCCATGCCGGTAGTGACAACTACTCTGACCATCCAGAAGCACTAGGCGGTGGTGGAGCAAGAATGTGGTGTGGTGTTATTCACTAAAGATAATTCGTAATTAGTTTCGTTAAGTATACCTATAAACACATTAAAGCAGCAGTTTCTGGTAACTAATATCGATACTTTACAATTAATACACATATTTACATAAATTAGATGTTTTTCTGTTCTATACTTGGTTTTAAGCATTTGAAGTGCGGTGACTGACAAGTTGAATAAATTAAGTAAAGTGGAGATGTGTAAGTAATGAAGATAACAAAATTAATACCAGTAATTATTTCTAGTATGTTGCTGTTTGGCTGTAATTCGGATGACGGGAATAAGAAAAGTGCCGTGACCACAACAGCCACCTTAGTACCAAGTCAAACACACGTGAATATTGAAACATCACATAGTTTGCAAATTACAGTTACCAATGCGGGTAACAAGCAGGCAAATGACTTTGATGTTGAGCTACAAGCAGGTGATGGTGTGAGCATAGATAAGACTGCATCAAATATTCCCAGTCAGTTAGCACCAGGTGCTTCAGCAGTTATTGTGTTAACCGCGAGTGCTAGTGCCGTCGTTGGTAGTAAAGCGGTGTTAACAATACGTTCAAGTGACTCCATTAATCAATTAAGTATTCCGGTAGATGTGATTGCAGAGCCGCCGGAGGTAGTTAAGCTTGCATTAAGCACAGATTCTTCGGTGTTGGGTAGTGGTGGTATAAAGCATTATGTGTTAACCAACAACAGTGCTCAAGATGTTCCTGAGTTAACAGGCGCTGATAAGGGTGTTTCAGGTCTGAGTGTCGCTGCCTATCAAAGTGGTACGAGCATTGCTGCCACAGGTGCATCAATTATAAATAATACGTGTTCTGGCGTTATTCTTAAACCTTCAGAAAATTGCACCTTTGATGTTAAAGCTGCAGATATGGCAAGTAATCAAGCGATTGATATTAAAGTTGCAGTTAATAGTCAAACGGAAGTTTCAAAAAGTTTACAAATATTGCGTCCTGTGTTGTCGATTAACCCAGAAGATGCCTTATCAGGCTTTAAATCGCAAATGACCAAAGCACAATCTCAATTTTTAAGCTTAGATAGTCAACACATTACGATCGTGCCAGGTATGCATAAAACTATTCAGATTAGCAATAGCTCGGTGGTGCCTGCAACAGATGTGCAGTTTAGCATTCCCGCACTATCAGGCGTTACCCAAGATCCTGCCAGTACCTGCGTTAATGGCATGACGTTAAATGGAGGTGATAGTTGTAGCATTATCATTGATGGCAGCTTGGAGAACTATCCATCGGGTAGTGGTGAGCTTCAGATTTCAGCGAATAACGCTGATCAAGTGAATCAATTAATGTTGGGGTCATCGTCATCTAGTCAGCTGCAAATGTCTGATAGTTATCACTTACTAATTAGTAGCGGTGAATCGATAGAGATTCCATTAAAGGCGAGAAATAATAGTTCATTAAGCCTTGATCACTTAGCGATGAGTATACTGCCAAATGATGGGAGTTTAGTCGCATCAACTAATAATAATTGTGGTATAACTTTGTTAGGTCAAAGTTATTGTAACAATAGTTACACTTATACAGCGCCAAATGTAATGACAAATGAGGAGAAACTATATTCTTTAGCATATGGTGACACCAAAAGTAATGGCAATAATAGTGCAGGAATTATGCTTGGCGTAGATATATTCCCTAAATTTATAGATTTGAAGTTAGCTAACAATGCATATATAGCAAGTAACACACAAGGGTCATTTTATCTAAAAAATGGTGTGGTATATGCTGCAACATTTGATGGCTTATCTATATCAAGTAATGGTGGTAAATCTTGGCATACTTATGGCAAAGATAAACTAGGTGTACGTATGATAAACAGCACTTATGTTGATGCAAACACTATATATGTAGGAACAAATGGTGCTGGTCTTGCTATATCTAATGACAATGGCGTAACGTGGCGTAATATTAAAACAGTAGATGGTATTATCAACGATTATGTCAATTCAGTTTATGTCAGTGGTAAAGAAATTATTTTAGGTACTGATGGTGGTATTTCCATATCAAATGACGGGGGCGGGACTTGGAATAATATTGATCAATCAACTGGATTAGGTGGTAATAAAATAGGCTCAATCTATGTTGATAGCAGCACGATATACGCTGGTGATTACAATAATGGCGGTTTGTCGATTTCTGATGATAACGGTGCTACATGGCAAGTTATAAAAAAAGCAGCAAATGGTCTAGTAGACAATGCGGTTGAATCCATCAGTAAGCACAATGATAAAATTTATGTGGGAACCGACAATGGTTTATCTATCACATCAGATGGTGGAAAAACATGGGATAATAAAGCGATAGGAAAAGAATTTAATGCGGGATACTCTTATGCCAGTGGCTTTTGTTTTCTCGATAATAAAATTTATGCGCCAATCCATGACCCTAGTGATACGACATGGCATGGAGGGCTAGAGTTTTCGATAGATGGAGGAGAAACATGGCAAAGAGTTTCAGCAATTGAGACGATGAATATTAGAGCATTAACCTGTGATAAAAGTAGCATATATGTGGGAGATGGAAACACCGGAGGCATGTGGGTATCTCATGACAAAGGAGCAACATTTGAACGTCAATATAACCCTCTTGAGGCAGTGCATAAATTTTTTTCAGCTAATCATAAACTATATGGCTTAACATCTTTTGGTCAGACAAGTGGGTGGGCAATTTCTGATGATAATGGTGCTAGTTGGGCAACATATATAGCCCCTCACGGACAGGGATCATCTTTACCTTTTAACATGCAAATAAATGATATGTATGTAAATGGCGCATATATGTATATTGCTTCCCCAGTTGGAATTTATATTTCTAATGATAGTGGCAGCTCTTGGCAGAGAGTAAATGATAGTAAATTACACGGTTGGATTGCTGCTATTGCTGGGACTGATGATGGTAAATATTTATATGCTGTGACAGATGATTATGGTAATGACGGGGTTTATATATCTTCAGATCATGGTGTTACTTGGGCCAGAACCTATAATGGCATTATGGATGGTTATGCAAAGATATATGTAACTGATGATAAGTTCTACACATGGACACAGCAAGGTGGCGGCTTTACAGGAGCATTGTTAGTATTTAATGAGGATGGTTCTTATGATAAGCAACTTTTGACTGGAAAAGCTATTGAATCGGTTTATTTAAAAAATAATAAGCTCTATGTTGGGACTAGAAAGAATGGTCTGTATGTAACGACTGATGGTGGAGCAAATTGGAGTAATATGACAAGCGGGGTAACTGAACTTGATGGTTATTCAATACAAGCAATATATCTGAGTGGAAGTGCTATATACATAGGTTTGAATTCAATTTCTGCACCAAGCCCAACCTATGGCGTTGCAGTCTCATATGACAATGGTGCGACCTGGCAGCGCTATTTTGAGTATAATAGCTGCAACTCTATAGCTACATCGAATAATGGCAATATTTTTATTACTTGTAGCTTTGGTTCTCATGCTGTGGGTGAAATTTTAATAAGTAACTAATTGGTATAAAGGTAAAAAATGATGTATATGAAGAGTTTAGAAAAACCTACAGCAATGTTACCTCTGAGCAAATTTGGATGATTTGGTCAGATATTCAAAAGCGAACGCTTTGGGATGATGATACAGAGTGGGCTACTACACTTTAAGCCAAAAGGCGGTCCACAACTTAAAATGAAGTTAGTGGAGTGCATTCCTAATAAATCATATTGCTATTATTTAGTCTCCTAGCAACCTAATGGTCAATATTTTACAGTTAGTACATATTTGTACATATTTATGTGATTTTGTCTGGTTATAGTGTCGCTAAGAGTGTGGGGAGTGTTGATTCTGCTTGCTAATATCAAAGGTTAAATAAAGGAGGAAGAAAGTTGTGTTAAAAATAATGGTAATTTTTGGGGCATTGATTTTTTTTACAATTGGTAATGCCACTTCGATCTCAAATGATCATCCAGTAACAAATGGCTTTAGAATAGCCATTGGCAATGGCTATTGGAGTATGCGCCAGAATAAAGCAGACGTTTTAACACAAACCTATAATACCGATCGTAGTGATTATTATGTTCAGGATCTTGATTATGGTTGGATGTTTGGCACTGATAATTGGCAATCTGTGCATTATGGCGCAGGTGTTAGAATTTATAACTTTATCAAAAACAATGGCAACGCAGTTTTGCCAGTTCCTGAGCTATACCTTAGTAAATACCTTAGCCAGAACCTAAGTCTTGTCGCTAATTTTGGCAGCTTGATTTATTTGTATGATATTGGTTTAGGTAGTGCCTATAATTTGAATCGTCATCTATCTGTCAGTATTCAAGCACAGTACATGCCAAGTATCGCGATAATGGGACACAACCATAATATTAATGGTTTAGGTGTTCTTGTTGGATTGACGTGGATGGCTTGATGCTATTTGATTCATTATTTCGCTAAATAGGGCAGGTAAAGTATAGAATCAGGGCTGTATCGATGGGAAAAAATAAGGAATCTTTTATTCAGTACGCTAGAGAGGTGCACAAATGCTCGGTCAGAAGGTTATTAGATAACTTTGCTGCAGCGGGAATTACTGTTACACAGGCATCTCAATTAACAGGGTATGCAGTGTCAACGATTAATAAGTATTTGCGTAAAAATCAGGTCAAATTGATAAATGGACAGTTAAAGTTAGCTGATGATAAGCCATCGGAGTTTGAGGAAAACTTCTATAAAACAGAAGTCAATGTTTTTAATTTTTTAAGTAAATCGTGGAATCGTTAAAACAAGCACTAGTTATGGGGAGGGTACTTATGAAAAAACTGATATTAACAATGGGCATCACCCTATATCAATTATCTGGGGCAAGAAAGACAGAGCAATATTCCCCCAGGCAGGACAAGATAACACTAATCCAATTCAAGCATTTACGCTTGGAATAAGTTATACGTTTGGGGTTTAGTTGTTCAAAATATAGATTTTTAATTTTTTATTTTTAAACGTGGGAAAGTTCAAATGAGTACACAGATTACAGAGAAAGATTTACAAGATCCCTCTTCTCAAAAGATAATTTTGCTAAAAACATTTCAAGACAACCATCTACCAATTGATTTTGCGCAAGCCAAATTTGCTTTAGATGGCCAGGATATTCTAATTGAGTCACACAATGGTGAGGTTTATCATCTTGTATTTGGGGGACAACTTGCTAATCTTGATAAAAAAGCATTTGAGCTTGACTTTAATGATGGTAAAACATTAACCGCGCAGCAGGTGCTAGATATTGCCTCGGCCGATATTATTAATACAGACGGTCACCTAACACATAAGCAGAGCCAGCAAGATATAACACCGAATGTTGATGCACAAACAAAAGTTTATGTGATTAATGAAGCGGAAAGTGCTGAGGATAGCATAAATGAAGATGGAAGTAATTTGCAATTGCAAAGTGATGTTAATGAGTCAACTGATAAGCTTTTAAATGCATCACAGAGTGATGATAATAATATTACAGCTACAGATGTTCCAGTTGTTGAAGCTCAAAGCCAAAATAATAGTCATAATGAAATTGCGCGCAGCAATAATCCAACAGTGCCACCCAAGTTAACCGTATCGCCTGACTTGAGCATGTATATTCCAAAGCCGCAATATGATGATGCAAATCATACTGTCAAGGCGGGAGGCTCGGGCGAAGCTCTGGGACAAAAAGGTCAGTTAAAGCCAGTTATATTGGATTTGTCTAAAGCGCATCATGGCTGGACGATTGATGCCAATCAGGTGGGGGCATCTAAGCAAGAAACAAATTTGCAAAAAATATTTGAGCTGCCACCAGGTTCTGAGATTACCAATATCAAGGGCAGTGGCACGTCCAATATTACAATTATCACGGGTGATATGCAGCCTAATTTATCAAAAAATCAGTTTGCCATTGATTACGACACATCTGATACAAGTGCGTATCAAATTATTACCATTCACTTTAGCCCTGCTGATAAGCAAGGACGTACTGAGTATGTCATTAAACTTGATGTTACGGACAATCCATATCAAACAACAGATGGTGATGGTACTTTTATGTTGGGAACTCATCCAAATGCTCAAGAGATCACAGGCAGCCAATTTGATGACATTATTTTAGCCTCAGATCGAGGTAATGATAGTTATGATGGAAATGCAGGTAATGATACTGTTGATTATAGCAATCATCTTAATGGCGTGACGATTACTGGATCAGATGACGGGGGCAATAGCTTTAGTGGTACTTTTAATAACGGTATAGAAAAAATTGAACAAACATTAAAAAATATAGAAGTTATTAGAGGAAGTTCAGCATCAGATACATTTATAAGTAGTACAACAACTCAAGCAACTTTTGAAGCGGGGAAAGGCGATGATCATTTCATTTCTCATGGTGGTGAAGTTGTTTTTGATGGTGGTCAAGGTAGTGATACGGTTGATTACAGTGATTTGAGCGCTAAAAATACCGGTATTAACTTTGATCTAAAGCACATCGACTTTGTATCAACTAATCCTGTAGATTCAACAGAAGCTGTTGATGGTATTGTGGTTGATCTTACTAATGGCGATATTGTACATAGCGGTAATAAGCAAGATCATGTTGAAAATGTAGAACAATATATTGGTACAAATCATAATGATCAATTCATCACAAGTGCCTCAGATGATAATATAAATACAGGCAAAGGTATTGATGAAGTTGTTGGTAGTCAAGGTAATGATCATATTAGCTTTGGTGGTTCGGGCAAGATCAATTATTCAGGCTTAAATGGTGTAACTAATATCAGTGTTGACGGTAATGAAATGTCGATAGATAAGCGCTCTGCATCAAATACGTCACTAGGAAGTGACACTGTCAATGGTGCTGTTAATGGAGTTGTCATCGGTGAGTTAGGCGGTGAAGTGCACGTTAATAATAATGGCAATTTAACGGTTATTGGTGGAGGTAATGCTTCACATAATACTTTTTATGCTGATGGCGCGCATACGGCGTTTATTGGTGGAGGGAATGGCAATCATTCAAATACGATTAATATTTATAATATAGGACAAAACAAATCAGCAAATGCTTATATTGAAGGGCACGGCAAAAGTAATACAGTTAACTATTACAGCGGAGTCGTCAATTTCAAAGGAGATGCCGATGGCATAAATGATACGATCAATATTGCATTTGAGCAGGGAGCAAATAATGATATTGATCTTAAGTTATATGCACAAACTTCTGAAGTGAATATTGGTACGGCAAAGTCAGGGGTTAACGGGAGTATTGCTGTGGAAAGTTATCAAGGTGTAACAACTGTTCACAATAGTTTTTATGCTGGTATGCAACCCGTCAATTACATAGTACATGGTGGGCAGCTCATCATAGATTATTCGGATTCTTCGGTCAGTCATGATGTCGCTACTTTGGATGTTAATCTAAAAAGCGGTGTGATAGATTCAGATCAAGGTGTTTTAGGAATTTTGCAAAGCGGTCAATTAACTGAAATTAAAGGTTTAAACACAGGGAATACTACGTTTACGCAGGGTAATTATGGCTTTAGCGCTGTAGCTTATGGTGACAATAACACCTTTATCCTCAGTGGCGCCTATGGAATGTCAATTATCGGTGGTGATGTTGGCAGTCATAATAACACCGTTGATTTATCAAGTGTTGCCAATTTGGGATTGAATGTTGATCTACAAAATGGTGTGATCACTGATAGTAGCGGCTCATATTTAGCTAATACGGTGACACATATTCAAAATATTATTGGTACACAGCAAGGTAATGCAACCTATCGTTTATCAGATCATTATGATGGACAATTAACCTTACAAGGGCAGGATAATATAGTTATCTCAACCAAGGGCAATGATGCAAATTATCAGCAACATTCAGAAGGAGCGATTGGTAACTTTAACTTTAATAATCAGATAAGTTATGATAATCAAGATGCTGCTATTACAATGACTGATTTGGGAACAGTTACTAAAACAGGTGGCGGTATCGATACGTTCGAAGCAAGTACTGGTTCAGCGCCACATGTTACATTTACCAATATCATAGGTAGTCAATATGATGACTTTTTCCATCTCAAAAGTCACTATACAGGTGTGGATTATAACCGAACATCGGGAATGACCTATCAAATCAATGGTGGCAAAGGTAATGATATTTTTTCTTATGAAGATGGCTCGTATGGGAACTATAACTTGGCAGGTGGCGATGGCGATGACGAGCTTATATTGAGTGGAACATACAATAGCAGTCAGGTGACTATTAATGGGCAACATCAAGGAACTTTCTATAGTACAGGTGGTTATAATGCCAGCCAATTTAGCTCGGTTGAAAAAATCGTTTTTAATACAAATTCTAATTATCTTAATATAAATGTAGCTAATGCTAATCTAAGTGTTGATGCAACACATGCGGGTATGAGTTTTGTTGATATTCATGCGATGGTAGGTAATAACATATTTGATATGCCGGATTATGAAGTGGTAAGCTTTGATACGCATACAAATGGTTTGACTGGCTCTGTATTATCATATTCTAAAATGAGTGATGCACTAACGATTGATCTTAATAATGATTTAGTAACTGATCAGCGAACTGGCGTGAGTGATGTTACGCATCATGTGCGTAGGGTGCAAGGCGGGCATGGCGATGATACTATCACAGGATATAACAATGCTGATAATTTTGTGTATGCAGGAGCAGGTAATGATAGCTATAACTTTAATAATACTGGGCACAAAAACTATTATGAACTTGATATCGGCGTTAATCAGTATTTAGGACAGGGGCAATATGACGATAATACCTTTAATAATGGTTCGACAAATTATTTTCAAAAGTTAACGGTTGATTTAAGAGCTGTAGCAGGTAGAGAGTCTATTACCAAAGATTATGCTTATGGTAGTGATAGTACCGATACGATCAATGGTCACCTAGATGTGCTGAACTTTAACGCTGGAAATTATGCTAATGGCAGCCTTAAAACGTTTGATTTTTATGGTAGTGACACCGAGTCTAGTCTTCTAAACTACTCTAACAGTAATGTTAGTTTAGATAGTCATATCTATTTTGGTAATGCCAAGCTTGATCTTTCAATTCAGTCGTATAATTCAGGGTCATATCAGCAGAAGATGACGGTTGATTTTAGTTGTTTGAATCAGCAGATTGATTTCCATTTAGATGGTAAGGGAGGTAACAGTTATAGCGTTGACACGGGAGGGGTTAGCGACAATATCTCTCAAAATGGGCAGTTACAATCAGAATTTGACGTTATTGGCACAAAACATGATGATGTATTTGATTTCTCTTCTTTGGCAAGTTTAGAAAAGCGTTTTGGTCAAAACAATAATAGTTTTGATGGAGCTGATGGTGATGATACCTTGCGCTTGACTCGTCAGATACATGTGAATAAGGATTTAAATGTTGAGGATTTATTTGAAGACTTTCACAATTTTGAAACATTCGATATTAAAAATATGATCAAAGATGGTGGAGGTAACACCTGGACATTTGATTTAGATAACTTCATTCATCAGCATCGCGCAGATAGCAATAATCATTATGAACTCGATGTTGATAACTTCTCAGACATTGCTTGGTTACATGGTGGCTCTTTTACACAGGTTGATAGAACACACTACCAATATAATGCCAATGGCAAAACCATCGATGTGTATAGTCAACGTAATACGGTTTCAGAACATAGTAATGACCATCACAGTGCAGTAGATAATACAAATCATGAAGCTGCTATGGTTGGCTAATTTGATCTATAAAAAAGGTAAATACAATGACAAAGATTAAAAATTTTTCAGCACTCATTATTGCTATGGGTGTGCTGATGATTGCTTTTGCTGTGGTTGATGTTAATGCATTAATCGTGGTTATTTCACATAATACCGTGATTAATACACTTATTGTAGCAGGGTGCTTGCTTGCTGTTTTATATGCTATTTGCAGCGCAATTCAGCTAAGAAAACATGCTAATCTATGGCAGAAAGAAGTTGCGAGTGAGACGCCATTTAGCGATGGGAAAGCGCTAAAAAGTATTTTCGGGGCAAGATTTTATAACCTGTTAGGGAGTAGCAGTAATGCTTTGGAGGCGCTTATTGAGGAGTGGCGCGAATATAAAAGCTGGAGTATTAAAGCATTAGAATACATGTCTGCAACTTTAATTGGTCTAGGGTTGCTTGGAACATTTATTGGGATGATGCGTACTATGAGTAAAGTATCTGATGTGCTGAATATGTCGAGTGCATCAAATATACTTAATTCATTAACTGCACCATTAGCCGGAATGTCAACGGCATTTTCGGCCTCATTGTTGGGGTTACTATTTTCTTTAATTGTTGGACTTTTTGCGATTATTTTAGCAAGAGCAACAACTGATTTTACTCAGCAAGTTAAGACCTGGGTGTTAGATAATAATGTATTGATTAATGAGCCAATTAATGGCAATAATTTAATGAACCAAGGTGCTAAGCCAACGTTTAAACTATTGAATGAAACGTTGCCTCAGGTTACTGAATTATTGCAAAAGAATAATGAGATGATGTCAGCTTTACATAGCTCTCAACAAAGCATTCAACAGCAAAATAATGACCTTATAGCATCAATTAATCTGAAGCTCGATAGCTATTTCCCACAATGTATTGATATTTTTGAAACAATAAATAAGATGATACTGCAGATTGCCGATGATCTGCCAATAGTTAGTCAAAAAATGATTGATATTATTTCTTACAATACCAATACGACAGATGTTCTGATTAAAGAATCTCATCACCGAGTTGAGGAGATGAGTGTTTTAATGAGTGATTTAATGTCAACTTTCCGTAAATTTCAAGCGGTAGTTATTGATGATGTCGAACGAATTGAAAAAGCGACCACTGCGCAATCATCAGGTATATCACTTAATTTACTGCAACAAATGTCTCAGATTAAGTTCAGCTTAGAAAAGATGCTCAATGAGCAAGGCTAATTGCTATTATATAAGGGTTTACTATGAATAAGTTTTTTAAGGTAGCTTTGGTTAGCTTATTAAGTATGGTGTCAACTATGGTGACAGCAGATCAAAAATCGTCGTTTTCATATATTGAATTCATGCCTGCGGAAATTAAAGAGGTATTCAATGCAAATTGGCCACAAAAGCTATCGGCTTTAAAAACACCTAGTAGTAAATCAGGTGATTTGAGTGTATTGTATCCGACAGCACAAATGCTTTTAAAAGCCCGTTTATCTGTGGTAGGGAAAAAGAAGACAACACCACATAAATCAGCAAGTGACATATCTATTTATGTTGAATTATCTGAGGCGATTAATAAAGCATTACATTATGATTTGTCAGTAGATGTATCTAAAATTCAGGAAAAAATTGCCAAAGCAAAGCTCAAGCAGGCAGACTCTAAATATTGGCCACAATTACAAGGGACTTTAAGTTTTGCCAATTTTCATTATCTTGAAGGTAGTGATTATACAACCCCAGACTCTGATGTGCCTAATATCAATATTTCAGCAGTCTATACGATTTATGATTTTGGCAAGCGCTATTCTGCTTATGAGGCGCAAGACAGTGCATTGCAAGCAAGTCAATGGCAACGTGATATAACAAATCAGATGGTGGCGGCTAAAGTCATTAAAAGCTACCTTGTATACATACAATATGCTGAGCTGGTGATTGTTGATAAAGCCTATTTGGCACGTGTTAGGAATATTGCGGACAAAGTCAATAAGAGAGTCGATGCTGGGCTGTCAATCATGTCAGATTTATTGCGATCAAAGGTCGCTGTTGATGAAGCGCATAATTTTTTAAGCAATGGCGAGCTTAGACTACAAAAAGCTAAAGTTGATCTTGAAACAATTACTGGATTGTCTAGTGATCGTCAGCATAATTATAAATTTTATCAAAGTATCGCTCAGAAAAGGTCATTTCCAAAATTAAGTCATTTAACACTTAATTATATATATCAGCATAGTTTGCTATTAAAGCGACTTAAAGCTGAAGTGTCTCAAGCAAGATTCAACCATGAAGAGGCGATAAGCCAAGACTATCCAACCATTAGCGCCAATGCAGGGGCAACGCAATGGAGTCGATCGGTTCAATCTCCCAAGCTAAGTGGAAGTATCAGTATCACAATGCCTATCTTTACAGGAGGATATAATTCAGCAGCTATCAATAGTGCAGCACAAAGTCAATTTCTAGCTGAAGATAAACTGACAATGGCTATGCGCAATATTAATCAGCAATTAGAGAATAATTTGATTGTTTATCAACGAATGCGTGAGAATTATGCTATTAATCTATTGACTGCCTCAAAATATAAAAAAGTTAATAAATTATATAAAAAGGAATTTTTTTCAGGGAATAGGCCGCTATTAGATTTATTAAACTCTGAACGAGGGTTGTACTTGGCTTTGGTAGAAAAAATTAAAGATAAGGTTAATGCATATGAAGCACTTGTTAATCTATATGAGCTTGCTGGAGAAACTCGTGATGTATTGAAATTTATACACATGACAAAGTAAGAAGTAAATCGATAAAATGACCTTGCTAATTTTAAATTAGGATAGAAGGCATTATCTGTCGAATGAACTACTTTTGCTCAACGATCTTCATTTAGGAGTTATTTGTGAAAAGAAAAGTCTTTGCTTATCATGGCGGTAATAAAACAACTTTTTGGGTGAGTTATGTCTCTTTAATGGTTATTGTTTTAATTATGTATGTATTTTTTAATATGGTTTTAGGTTTTTTATCTAGTATGACTGTGCGTAATCAAGCGCAGGGAACTAAGCAATCGAATAGTCACGTAAATAGCGACACCTCTCCATCAAATAATTATAAATATTTGCAGCAAAATAAACGTACAAAATGGGAGTTTAGCCTAAAATTAAAACCAGATAGTTATGGCTTAAGTCATGTTGACTATAACAAAATAAAAGAATGGATAGCTAAGCACCCTAATAGGAAATATATAGTCTTAGTGTATGTTGCTAAGAGTCGTAGTTTTTCAACAGGTTCTTTATTAAGAAGGCAGTATCTAATTTATAGTCAGTTGTTAGGCTATATGCTGCACACATTGAAAATTCCGTCATCTAATATTGTCTATCAAGACAGTTTACCCTCACCAAACCATTATGACATGATCAAAATGACCAGTGAGCTATTAAACAAAAAGTAAATGTCCTAAGACAGATGATGCGCAAGCACTTTGAGCTTCTACACTTCAGTAAGTGCCGTATTTGCTCCAGTTAGCATTGGCTTTAGAATATATTGGGCAACAGTTCTTTTGCCAACAATAATATAACCATCTACTTGCATACCAGGGTAGATTTTAATGTGTTGATTGTGAATATCCTGTTCATTCAGGTCAACATGAACCTCGAAATAAGGTCTATTATTGCCATTGATGTTGTCATCTTTAGTATCTGCGCTAATAAGCGAAATTGTTCCAGATAGGAAGTTGGTACTAATAGTTGAAATGGAATTTATGGAAATTTTTACAGGCATGCCAACCCATAGTTTGTCACGATCACTCGGTAATACTTTGAGAACACAGATAATCGGAACATTGTCAGGAGATATTTCAAATAACTTACCACCTGAGGGTATAAAAGCCCCAGCATTGGACTTAAATATGCTTTGAATTATTCCGTTGGTTGGGCTAAAAACGTTCTCAATCTTTTTGCGATCTGATATTCCAGTTTGTTTGGCTTGAAGTTCAGCAAGTTGTTGTTCTAATTGCAATAGTTTGTTACGTTTATCCGACATGAAATCAGTATGAATTTTAGTGACTTTTAATTGAGCTTCATACATCTGAGATTGTAAAAGCTCTTGTCGAGAAATGGCAGTATTAAGTTGATTAAGAATCTTTTGTTCCTCAGCTTCTTGATTGAGTAGCGAGGATTTTGATGCGGCTTCTTCTTTAACCAAGTCTTTAATCATTTTGACTTGGTCAGAGATAAGCTGTTTTTGCTTTCTCAAACCTTCAATATCTACAGCATTGGCTTTAATTTCGTCGAGTTTTTCCTGATAGGTAGTTTTTGCAAGTTTTTCATTTTGTTTATAGGTATCAATTTCACTATCATAGACATTTTTTTCCGTTAAAAACATTGCCTGAGTTACTCCTTCAATTTTAATATTTTGCCATATAAATGGAGTTTGATTAATCTCGGCATTAAGACGTGTGATTTGTAACTGCAGCATGGCAATACTACTTGTGTTCTTTGTGTATTCTTGACTAACATAACTGTTGTCAATTATGGCTAGAAGCTGGTTTTTTCTGACATGTTGTCCTTCATGAACAAGTAGCTTTGAGATCGTACCTCCAGTGGCATGTTCCAGTATGATGTTTTTGAATTTAATTTGTAGATAACCTTTGGCATGAACTAAAATATCAAGACGCAGAAAAAATAAGCTAATCAAAAATGCTATAAGCAAGCAAGCCAATATAATTTTGAGATTGATACTTAATTTTTTTATGGCTGCAATGATTGATTTAATATTAACCTTTTCTAGCCTATCTTTCATTTTTCCACCTTAATTTTAATCAGATTAGATTGACCAGAAGTCTGATTTGATTGATTAAGGAACTGTATTTGATTTGTTGAAATGTTATGCTTATGATGCATATAGTTGGCTGTTTTAGCATAGAGAATATAAATTTTGCGTAGCATTGCGCCAAGAGATGCATGTGTCCGGTTGGAAAGTTCTATGGAAATTTGATAGCGTGCATTACTACTTTGTGGATGTTCTTTTAACCATTTGTCGACCATCTGTTGTTGTGATTTTGCAAAGCTTAAAGAGTTATCAAGCGGTAGTATTAAATCCCATTTTGTAAGGTTGGCGTCCTGCTGCATATAAATGATAGGGGGTGGAAGCTGCTGATGTTGGATTTGTGTTGATGGCTTTTGCTGCATATTTGCAGTCATTTTTTGGGCGATGTTATACATGCTTAGGCGAAGGATAAATACAATACTAAACATAATAAAAATCATCACTAAAACAGTTAACATATCAACATAGGCTGGCCAAATAATTTCATCTTTTTTTTCATGTGCCATATTATTGAGTCCTTTGAGTTTTTAAAAAATTTTGTTTGTTATCTGACAGTAAAATTCCTGTTGGGGTTAGAATTGAAACATGATCGACTAATTCAAGAAGGCTAGTACGATTTGAAAAAATTACGAGAGTAATGCTCTTATCCATCAACAGTTTATGCATCTGATCGATAAAGGTGTTATGGGCTTTGAGTGACAAAAATGTTGTAGGGTCATCCAAGATATATACTTTTTTGTTACTTGTCAGTGCTCTTGCTAAGTCTAACATTTGCCGTTTTTCATCAGAAAGAAGCTGGCTGAAGTGATGGAAATGTGTATAGATACCATCTTTTAGATAGGGAATAATCCACTGCATAAAGTCTAAAGATAAAGCAAATCTACATTTTTCTTTGGATTCCCAAAAATAACTAAAGATTGTTTCATGGAATAGAACGTATGGGTAACTTGAATAATAAGCATTTTCATGTAAATTATCAAAGCCATAACCTTGATTGTATTGGAAGTGTACATTCCCACTACTAGGAGACATGACACCCATTAATATTTTTGATAGTGATGTTTTGCCAGTTCCTGGCTCAGCTATGATTAATATTCTAGAGGATAATGGTATGTCCAAGCTAACATTTTCAAATATATTTGATTTGCTGTCAAAAGATAAATGAATGTTACTAAGTTGCCAGCCATTTGTTGGTGATTGAGTATTATGAAGGGTAGGTAAAAGTCTTTGTTCATTGCTTTCCGATGATTGAAAATCATTTATTGCATGAACTAAGCCTTTTATTTGTTTAAATGTGGGGATCGCGCTTAATAAATTCATAACAGGCTGAGATAGCTTTCCAGTCAATAAAATAACAGCAAATAGAGCTCCCTGCGATATGACATTTTTTTGGAGTAAGTAGAACGCTAAAATAACGGTAAATACGGTTTGTGATGAACTAAGCAAAAAAACTATGGCATTAAGATGACTATTTTGTTTCGTTTGAGTGCTTTCTGCAATATCAAATGCCTCATATCTCTGGCGGTATATAGATAAAAATGTATGTTTAAGTCCATTGGCAATGAAATTTAAGATTCCATCGATTGGAAGGTGTGTTGAAACATGTTTTTTTCGATGAGTGCCAAGGAAGTAAAAAATTAGTGCAATTTGAATCGTGCTAATAACCAGTGGGACTAGCACAAGATAGCCACCAACTAGCCAGATACAAAATAAAAATAGAAAGAAAAAAGGTAAATCAATATAGTTGCCGTTGATCATACGCCATACTAGGGTTCTAAGTTGCCCTAAACTATGAATGACTGTTTGTTGATTCTTGCCCCATTGGTTATGTTCTGACGCTATTGCGCTCATCACGTTTTTGAGTATAGTGGGTTCGATGAATTGTATGACCTCATTAGATAGTTTAATACTGCTTTCTAGCCGTAGTTTCTTAAGAATAAACTCAAGCCCCAGGAGTAATAAAACAATAATTGACAATGTCCAAAGTGATGCAGTTGCAAAGGCAGGTAGCACTCGACTATAAATTGCATTCATGTAAAGAGGGATTGATAAATAGGTTAGGTTGATAATAAGAGATAGCAATACTAAATAGGTCAGTTTTGCTTTAAACTTCTCCCATAGCTTCACTAGATTAAGTTTTGAAAAATCTTGAGATTTTTTTTCAAAACGGTAAGCTTTATAGCTTTTTTCTATAATATCTGTGGCAGGTTTAATCGTCCATTGACCTTCTATTTGAACCAGAAAATTATCATTACTATGCTTTAGTTGATTGGCCTTCTCTTTATTAAATGCGATATCTATTTGACTACTGATGATGGCTAGTGCATCTTGATCATTCTCAGTATTCTCAAGTAAGAGGCGTAGGCGAACGAGTAATTCTTTTGAGATTACTGTGCCATGTATTTGGCGGTGTATTTCCTGTATTGAGTACAGCAAGCTTTGTATATCTTGGTGCAAGAAGAATTTTTCAGTGCTCATAATACCTACGTAAAATTTTGTATTTTTTTGAATAAAAACTATTTTTGATGGTACTTACATTTGACTGATCTTTTACAATAATTATATGTTTTAAAAGGTATAACAGTTAAGTATACAAAAAAGTAATTCAGTCAAATGATTGTTTTCCCCTCCCAGTTAATTCATTGTAATGACGACCATGATAATTCTTACACGTTGAATGATATTCTATCTAATTAGTGTGTTTTTAATTTATAAAATTATTTAATTAATATGTATTTTAAGCTGCGGATAGCTAATGGGAAATGTGCTCTGAGCTATGGTTTATGATGAATCAACTTATTTTATGTCACCAGTGATGAAGGTGATGCTATAGCAGGTGTTTTAATTAAAATCATTAAAAGACTTAATTTGTTTACTTTAGTCATAATGACCTTTACATGAAATAATAGTGATGTGCGAGGCATCAACTATATATACGAGGCGGTTAACTTGATCAATGCGTCTTGACCAAGCGCCGCTTAAGTTCCCTAGAAGCGGCTCTGGTTTTCCTAAACCCTCAAAAGGCGAACGTTTACAGTCTATAATCAGTTTATTGATACGTTTTAACGTTTTTTTATCTTGTGCTTGCCAGTAAAGGTAATCTTCCCAAGCATCATTGACAAATGCAATAAGCTTATTCATCGAGCAGGTCTTGTTCTTTAGCTTTGCCTTCTTTGTACTCTTTAATACCTTTCATTAAATGAGCGGCATTTTTGGGTGATTGCAGTAAATGCATGGTTTCCAGGTAGCTGTTGAAAAGACTTAAGGGTAAAACAACAGCATCTTCTTTGTCACGCCTTGTTATTATCGTATAGTCATGATCCTCAACCGTTTGATCAAGGATACGATTAAAGTTATTTCGAGCGGATGAAAAATTTACGATTCTCATAGATCACCTCTTAAATTATAGCTGCTAATAATATTATAGAGTTGAACAGTATATTGTTCAACTAAAAAGTTGGATGTAAGTTAGGGTATAGGTGTTAAATAATTGTGCTTAATAAGCAACCATGCTTTTGACGTGCTAAATACCTTTTCGCCATAAAGTCAATCATGCCAGTTTTAATTAGCAAAAAAATAGTTATACTATGCCCTAAGTTATTTTCCAATAACTTAGCTAGATATAAAGGAACTAAGGAAATCAATATGATCAAGTACTTGTACTTTTTTGTATCCACACTGAAGAGGATGGTTAAACCATTGTCTTTGTTGGGTGTTGGGGGCAGAAAAATAAAGCGCAAAAAGCCTTTAGCTAAGCCGTTGAGTATATTGGCAGCGCTGCTGTCATTGTTATTGCTTGGAGGTTGTAGCTCAGGTGTGTTAGATCCGCAAGGACCCATTGCACATCATGAGCTTCGTCTATTGGTATTTGCTATTTTACTTATGTTAATCGTGGTAATTCCGGTGATCTTTTTGACATTTTGGTTTGCGTGGCGTTATCGCGACTCTGCAACGAAGTCAAAATATCGTCCTGAATGGTCACACAGCACAGCCTTGGAAATCGTCTGGTGGGCGATCCCGTGTGTGATTATTCTGATTTTGGGGACTGTAACTTGGATAACAACACACTCACTTAATCCATACAAGCCACTAGAGTCAAATAAGACACCTGTTGAAATTGAGGTGGTGTCATTAGACTGGAAATGGATGTTTATTTATCCACAGTATGATATTGCAACGGTTAATAAAATTGTAATTCCTGTGGGTTATCCGATTAACTTTAGGATTACGTCAGCCGCGCCAATGAATTCTTTCTTTATTCCACAGCTAGGTGGCCAGATATATGCAATGACTGGCATGATTACCAAACTTCATTTGTTGGCGAATAACCCGGGTCAATACCGTGGATTCTCAGCAAATTATACTGGTGAAGGGTTTGCACATATGCAGTTTTATGCAGATGCCACTTCTAAAGCTGATTTTGATCAATGGGTTGCTAAAGTAAAAACAGCTAAGAAAGACCTGACTTGGAATTATTTCTGGGATCATTTGGCCAAGAGATCAATTAATAATCCGGTGGCATATTATGGTCAAGTTGATAAGAATTTGTTTAATGACATTGTTATGTCCTACATGATGCCAAACTATAAGCCTGGCATGATGGGGCATATGCACCATATGTCAGAAATGAGTCACTAAAGTGTGAAGAAATAGGAAACGAATATGTTAGAAGCATTGATTGGAAGACTGAGTGATCCGCATGAGGTTTTCCCGTATTTGTGGGAACCCGTAAGCCAGCAGCTAATCATTCTTGGAATGTTTATCTTTATTGTGGTTGGCGGGTTGTTATTGGTAGGTGGTTTGACCTACTTCAAAAAATGGGGCTATTTGTGGCGTGAATGGTTCACAACAGTAGACCATAAAAAAATTGGTATTATGTATATCATCGTGGCGATGGTTATGTTATTTCGTGGATTTGTTGATGCAGCAATGATGCGTACACAGCAGGCTTTATCATCAGGAGATCATACAGGGTATTTGATTCCACAGCATTTTGATCAGGTTTTCACCGCGCATGGTGTGATTATGATTTTCTTTGTGGCAATGCCTATTGTATTTGGTTTGCTAAACGTTGCTGTGCCATTACAAATTGGCGCACGCGATGTCGCATTTCCATATCTTAATGCCTTAAGCTTTTGGCTTTTTGTCGTTGGGGTAATCTTGGTGAATATGTCATTATTAATCGGTGATTTTGCCCATACAGGCTGGCTAGCATATCCACCTTATTCGGAGACCGCTTTTAGCCCCGGGGTCGGGGTCGATTACTGGATATGGGCGCTGCAGATATCCGGTATAGGTTCTTTATTGACTGGGGTTAACTTCTTTGTGACCATCATTAAGATGCGTTGTAAAGGTATGACATTAATGAAAATGCCTGTCTTTACATGGACTGCATTGTGTACTGTCATCCTTGTTATTGCGGCTTTCCCTGTATTAACGGTAACTTTAGCGCTATTAACTTTTGATCGCTACTTGGATATGCATTTCTTCACTGTCAGTGGTGGAGGTGATCAAATGATGTATGTTAATTTGATCTGGATTTGGGGACATCCTGAGGTTTATATTTTGATTTTGCCAATGTTTGGGGTTTTTTCGGAAATCACCTCAGTATTCTCAAAGAAAAAACTCTTTGGCTATGCAACAATGGTGGGTGCCACAATTGCCATTACCGTTTTAGCATTTTCAGTATGGCTGCATCACTTTTTTACCATGGGTGCAGGAGCTAATGTTAACGCGTTTTTTGGTATTATGACGATGATTATTGCGATTCCAACAGGGGTTAAGATCTTCAACTGGTTATTTACCATGTTCCGAGGCCGTATTACTTTTACCTCGCCAATGTATTGGTTAATGGGCTTTTTAGTAACCTTTACAATTGGTGGTATGACTGGTGTGTTGCTATCGGTACCTGGCGTTGATTTCCAAATGCATAACAGTGTGTTTTTAATTGCACATTTCCATAATGTGATCATCGGTGGTGTAGTGTTTGGAGCATTTGCAGGACTGACTTATTGGTTTCCGAAAATGTTTGGCTTCAAACTCAACGAACGCATTGGTAAATGGGCTTTTTGGTTTTGGATTATCGGTTTCTTTGTTGCCTTTATGCCGCTTTACTATCTAGGTGCTATCGGTATGACACGCCGCTTATATCATTATGATGCAGCAACTGGTTTCCAGCCATGGCTGATTGTGGCTTGGGTTGGTTCTATGTTAATCGCTATAGGTATACTTTTACAATTCATTCAAGTTATTGTAAGCATCAAGAATCGCCATAAATATCGTGATTTAACGGGAGATCCTTGGGGTGGACATACGCTAGAATGGGCAACTGCTTCTCCGGCACCATTTTATAATTTTGCGCATGATCCAGTTGTTGATGCCCGCGATGCCTTCTGGGAGCAAAAGAAAAAAGGCTTAAATATTGAGAACCGTCCAGTTACTGAAAAACGCCCATATGAAGATATTCATATGCCAAGAAATACAGGTGTTGCTTTTGTGATTGGTGCATTTAGTTTAGTTTTTGGTTTTGCAATGGTTTGGCATATCTGGTGGTTAGCTGGGGTTGGATTGTTAGGTATTCTTATTTCGGTGATTACACGTTCGTTTAATTATGATATTGACTACTATGTAAAAGCAAAAGAAGTAGAAGAGACTGAAAACGAAATTGAAAAAATGAAGAAGGTGGGCGCATGAGTACTGCAACAGTAGAAAGCCATCATGGTGAACATCACCATCATTACGATGGTTCCAAAAACGTCTTTGGTTTTTGGATTTATATTATGAGTGACTGTGTGTTGTTTGCAACGTTATTTGCAGTATACGCCGTATTCCACACACATACATTTGGTGGTCCAGGCCCTAAAGAGTTGTTCAGCTTGCCGTTTGTGTTTGTTGAGACGATGTTGCTTTTAATAAGTAGCTTTACTTTTGGCTTGGCAACGTTATTACGTAACTCAGGCAACATTAAAGCGATTACTGGTTGGTTATGGGTGACTTTCATCCTGGGATTAGGCTTTATTATTATGGAGCTTTATGAATTTCATCACCTATATATGGAAGGCCACTCATGGGCACAAAGTACTTTCTTATCATCATTTTTCACCTTGGTAGGAACGCACGGGTTACACGTAAGCATTGGTTTAATCTGGATTGTGAGTATGATCTTCCAAATTCGTAAACACGGTATGACGCCGATGAGTAAAACGAAGTTAACGTACTTGGGTTTATTCTGGCACTTTTTGGATATCGTGTGGATTTTTGTATTCTCAGTTGTTTACTTAATGGGAGCAATCTAATATGGCAGGCGAACATTTATACGACCCTGAAACAGGTGCCGCATATGGTACATACAAAACGTATATCACAGGTTTTGTACTATCGATTATTATCACCGTTATTGCATTTTGCTTAGTTGGGTTTAAAGTCTTTCCACCGGTTGGACTGTATATTTCAGTAGCGATTTTGGCACTTATCCAACTTTATGTGCAGCTTGTGTTCTTTTTACACTTAAGCACGGATTCAAAAGCGCGCTGGAATCTGATCAGCTTTATATTCGCAGTAATTGTTGTATTAATTTTAGTAATCGGTACGTTATGGATTATGTTCAATCTTTACAGCATGATGATGGTCATGTAACCTTAATGAAACTCATTAAATTGATCAAGCCCGGAATAATTTTTGGGAACATCGTTACCTTGTGCGGTGGTTTTTTTGTCGCAGTTCAGGGTAATTTTTCTTGGGTTGTTTTTTTAAGTGCACTTGTTGGTATGGCATGTGTTATCGCTTGTGGCTGCGTTTTGAATAACTATATTGATCGTGACATCGATCAGCTGATGAAACGCACACAAAAACGTCCGTCAGCTTGTGGTTTAGTGTCATTACGTTTTGCTATTAGTTATGCATTTATCCTCGGTATCCTCGGCTTTTTAATTCTATATGTTGGGACAAATAGCTTAACCGCAATTATTGCGGCGATTGGGCTTTTTGCCTATGTTGTCGCCTATACGCTATGGTTTAAACGAAGCTCGATCTTTGGAACGGTTGTTGGTGCAGTTTCTGGTGCTGTTCCTCCAGTGATTGGTTATACCGCTGTAACCAACCAATTTGATATCGTTGCATTGACATTATTTATTATTTTGTTCTGTTGGCAAATGCCACATTTCTTTGCTATTGCTATTTATCGCAAAGATGATTATGCCGCAGCAAATATTCCGGTCTTGCCACTGAAACGCAGTATGCTGTATACCCAAGTAAATGCGCTTATCTTTGTTGTGTTATATGTTATTGCTACACTTATGTTGGCAGTAGTTGCACATGTACATTTGTTGTATTTAGCCGTTGCATTTATTTTAGGTGTTGCCTGGATTGCATTAAGTATGAAAGGTTTTAAAGCTGAAGACAAAGCCCCATGGGCACGCAAGATGTTTGTTTTCTCTATTGTTAGCATTACGTTGCTTAGCCTATTTATGGCAGTGTGATGCCTCTTCTTAATTTTTAAGTATTACAGTTAAAATAAGTCCTCAAAAGGTACACCAAACCTTGATGGTAAGCGCACTATTTTTGTTCCAGGGCTGCAAGTGCCCACTAGTGCTTAGTGGAAAAGTTAAAAAACTTGTTTGATAGTTATCGGCAAGCCAATAATTTAGACTTACGAGTTGTTATACGTAGTGAAAACCAATAAAATGCTAGGGCAAAAATGAAGCTTAGAATAATCATTTCTGTTGTTACACCTATAATATTATAAAAATCATTAGGCATAATATTCAGGACAACACAGTATGAAATACTTATAATGTTCATGAGAATCCAGTATAAAATAGCTACTTTTTTTAGATGGTTTGCATAATTTAGCATTGGATTATTTATTACGAGTCTATGAGCAAAAATCCTTGTTCCAGCTAAAAAGCCAAATACATTGGCAGGTTCCCCTTTTAGAGAAGATAGATTTAAGTGAAAAACATATTCTACCCCATAAATAGCAATTAAAATAAGAATATTAAAAAAGATTTGCCATAAGACAAGCTTAATACTAGACATAATTATTGATGGCTCTTTAAATGATAGTGTTACTTTACTCATAATATTTTTCTACCTTCATTTGTGTTTATTATTGGGTCAGCAACTATCTTAAAGTATTACGCAACGTCATGGTCAATAGTTGGTTTAAAAATAATCTAAAAATTATTATATAAGAAGGTAATGACTCAGGTGGTGGCAGTGGTATACCTACGTAGACATTAGTGAGTCTTTAGATATTCCAGTTCAGGTGATCAAGCCCTGAAGCTTTAATAAGAAAAAAGATCACGAATACCACTCACGCTAATTTGATGCTTGGAGCTAGTACTGATAGTTTAAGATTAGTTCAGTTATATAGTAGTTCCAAAATAAATCCAATTTAAGTAAACTATTGACTATATTAGTGTTTGGATTATGGAATGGATGTCATGT
>NZ_QLIU01000052.1 GCF_003574425.1 Cysteiniphilum halobium
TAAGATATGTTTTTTTCATGTACTATCTACCTTATTTAATTAATATGCGTTTTAAGTCCCTTACGTCGAACTTGCTTATTTAGCTTGTTATTACTACTAATTGCTGTATGTCTTATCCATAGATATTCATATAGCTTGTTTTGCTTGGTACTATACGAAGGTATTTATAAAGATTTTGCTGTGAGGATGTAAAATAAATGTAAAATGCGTTCGAGACTTATACTTATTGTAATCACTTTGTGGTAGATATAGGATGTAATCCTTATCATCGTGCGTAAACACCAACTTTATGATAATTATTAAGTATTTTGTTACCTGTACATCGCTATGCAAAAACTGCCAAAAGCACATTGGCGAGCAAGGTGTTATAGATAACAACCAAGTAGAAGACAAAGGTTGCAAAAATGAGAATTTCGCGTTTGCGAATAATCTGCTTAGATAAATCAATCGTAAGCATTAAGTAATTTACCACAGATGCAATAAAGAAATATTCATAGTAAGCGCTGATTAGTAACATTATGATAAGTAATATATTCGGTTTAATAGCAAGCTTGCGATACAACAAAAAGTAAATAATGATACAGCTAATCAGATAAATCAGGGCTTGTACCCATTCCAGATGTGACAAAATTGAGACGAAGATTGATAGCAATGTAGTGATCATTAAGATGATTGTGTAGTTTAAGAAAATGATTGATGCCTTGTGATCGGCTAAAAATAAATAAGCCATCACGGTGATTGGTCGGCATTTTTTATTTTGCCAATGACTAGAGAGCATGTTGATTGCTAGGATAATCACTAAAGCAGGAGCGGTCACATATAGGATAAAAATATGCATGTCGACATATAATAAGAGAAAATCACAAATGATGAAATAGATAACAAAAAAGAATGCGTAGTGTATCTGTTGCAGTGTATTAATCATGGCAAGTGGTAAGGCAAAAACTAATCCCCCATTAAAAAGCATAGCCAGATATAAAACACTATGATGTGGAATATATTTATAAGCAACAGCATAAAATAGCATGGAAATAAGGCCAGAAAAAAGCATGATATTTTGCATTATTTGTGCATTTTGGCGCATAAACCCATAAATGCTAGGTAGTAGAATAATCCAGGGTAATGTAAACAAAATACCTTCAGTGCGATTAAAAAAATTATCCAATTGTATGGTGATTGCATATTTATCATCGATGAGGCTTAAGTTAATAAAATACACGGCAATCAATAAAAGATAGATCAAAAAATTGCGTCGCGAAAAATGAGCGTCGTTCATCATAACTTCCTAATACTTTAGCGCAAAACCTATGGAGTGTATGGTTTCAATCATTTCTTTGCCCAGAATTTTTCTTAGTTGTGATATATGTACATCAATACGTCGGTCAAAGCTATCAAATGGCTCATCGTAGCATTTTTTATGGATAAGTTTTTTTTCGACAACCCCGTCGTGTTGCAAAAGCATTAATAGTATTTGCGTTTTGACTTTCTTAATATAAATCTTCTCACCGTTTTTATGTTCAAGTAAATATTGCTCAGGATAAAAGTGCCAGCCCTCTAAATCGTAGGAGCTCAAAGTGTCAGGTGCCTGATCAATCTTACGCATTTGATTATAGCGACGAATATTTGCACTAATGCGTGCCTCAAGTTCCTCTAGTGAAAAGGGTTTAGTGACATAATCGTCCGCACCAATCTTTAATGAATAAGATTTTTGTGTGGTATCACTAATCGCTGAAATCATGATAATCGGCATATCGTACACTTGGCGTATTTTTTGGCAAAGTTGGATACCATTGTCACTGCCAAGATTAATATCAAGTAACAAGCAGTCAAAAGCAGTTTCTTCAACGGCGGCTAATGTATCAAGCGACGTTGTTTTGATGATCACTTCATAATTCATGCGTTCAAGATAGCGACTGATCATTTGCGCTAACGAATCGTCGTCTTCAACAATTAAAATACGTTCCATTTGTTGTCGATCCATGTTATTGCGATGCTTTAAGTTATAGTGGAGTTTGAGAGATATTTCAAATAGGTTTAAGTTCAAAATAAAAGCTTTTACAGTGATCAGTTGTAGTGAATTGCAATTCAGATTGATGTTCAGCAAGTATTTTAGCTACTGAATAAAGTCCAATGCCGTGCCCATTTTTCGAGTGGTGCCAAAAAAGCTGTTTCATTACCTTGAGATCTAAATTTTGCTGTATGATGCCGTCATCTGCTATGGCAATGCGAACTTGTTTATCAACAATGTCAGCTGATAAATAGATATTGGCATTAGCATACTCAATGGCATTGTTAAGGAGGTTATATAATACGCGCTTTAACTTAAAAGGTTTGATCATTACATAGGTTTTTTGATCGATATTAAGTGCTAAGTTTAAAGTGAGTTGTTTGCTATCTTGAGTAAGCATACGCTTATAATCCACAAATAATTGTTCGATAAAACCTCTTATTTCAATCGGCTCTTTTTTCTCAGTTAGAAGTTGATTTTCCTTGAGTTTGGCTAATGAGTGCCCTGTAATGATTTTAATCTCTTTAATATCATCTTTAACGGCGTTATAAGCATCCGTGTAATCAAGTTCAAGTTTAAATGATAGGCGTGTGTAAGGTGTTCGTAGATCGTGCAGCATTGTAAGCATATCACTTTTTTGTCGCCTTAATACATCTTTAACTAATTGATTTAACTTAAGATGCTGTTTGAAGAAATAACCATGCTTGAGCGTTTTTTCATAATCGCTATAGCCTAAGATCACCTTGCGTGTTTCGCGAATAAAGCGTGTAAGCTTGAAGTAAAAATAATATGCAATTACAAAGATGAGAAATAAGCTTAAAATTGCTAAGGTAATACTGGCATAAATATAGTAGTAATCTGTGAGGTCAATGGTACTTAATTTGTCTTTTTGTTCTGTTAAATGCTGGCTAAGACGAAAAAGCATGATAATTGTGAGAAATGATACAAGGTACTCTGGCTTTAGCACTTTTTTGAGCAGTCTATGGTACTGTTTGGTTGCTGTTTGCATTATTGTTCTCACTTATTAGCTGCTTTAACAGTTTATATAGAGTTAAATATAGCTAAACATATGCATTTATGGGGATATTATGACAAAATTACAAAACTTAGTTCTAGTGTGAAACTTGTTCAAGGCATGCTTTGGGGCATGACTCTATGCTCTTTGCATTTCGTGATTGGAAGTCCTTAGTCGTATTTGAAAGGTTAGTACACTGCCCTTGGTTTTGCACTTATCAGGAAGTATTACTTCAGACTTATTTCCACGTTGAGTGATTGTTGTATCAAGCTTGCATCACGCTGTACAAAAGCAGTTAATTGGGCTAAGATGAGCGCCGAAATAAGCCTCAATAGACAGAAAAACAGTAAAGAAGGAGCTATCCTCATGACGGATTTAAAACGTTCAACGAAGGTTTTGATTGATGCAAAAACGCATCAATATACCGCCTACAGCTTACAAAAATTAGCAGCTGAAACTGGCAAAGATATTACACGTTTGCCGTACTCTATTCGTGTATTGCTTGAGAACCAATTACGTAATATTGATGATTATAAGGTCAAAATTTCTGATGTTGAAAATGTGCTTAATTGGGATGCAAAAGCTCAGGTTCGTCCTGAGATTCCACACATGCCAGCACGCGTTGTAATGCAGGATTTTACCGGAGTCCCTGCAGTTGTTGATTTGGCTGCTATGCGCCAAGCGATTAAAGATGCAGGAGGGGACCCACAAAAGATTAATCCATTAGTTGATACAGCAATGGTTATTGATCATTCTGTACAGGTTGATTATTACGGTACGAAAGATGCACTTGAGAAAAATGTTGCCAAAGAGTTTGAACGAAACGGCGAGCGCTATTCACTGTTAAAGTGGGGGCAAAAAGCATTTGATGATTTCGTTGTTGTACCGCCTGGAATGGGGATTATTCATCAGGTGAACTTAGAATATTTAGCAAAAGGTATTTTGGTTAAAGACCAACATGGCGAGAAAGTTGCTTATCCTGATACACTTGTCGGTACTGATTCACATACGACAATGATCAATGGAATTGGTGTGATGGGCTGGGGTGTTGGTGGTATTGAAGCCGAAGCGGTTATGCTTGGTCAGCCCTATTACATGGTGTTGCCGGATGTTGTTGGTGTCAAATTAACTGGTAAGTTACGTGAGGGTGTTACGGCAACTGATTTGGTATTAACAATTACGGAGCTCCTTCGTAAGCATGGCGTGGTTGGTAAGTTTGTTGAGTATTTTGGTGAAGGCTTAAAATACTTACCCCTTCCAGATAGAGCAACGATTGCGAACATGTCACCAGAGTACGGTGCAACCATGGGTTTCTTCCCAGTGGATGATGTGACCATGGCATTCTTTAAAAATAGTAACCGTGGTGAGTATGTTGAATTAGCCAAGAAAGTCTATGAAGAGCAGTATTTATTCCGCCATAATCCAGCAGAAGAACCAGAATATACTGCAGTAATTGAGCTTGATATGTCAAGCGTAGATTCTACATTAGCAGGACCTAAGCGCCCACAAGATCGTGTGGCAATGCATGATTTAAAGGCTAATTTTAAAAAGTGCTTAACGCATGAAACAGGTTTGCATGGTTTTGGATTAACCGAAGAACAAGTCAAAGCAGCGGTTAAAGTTGAAGGCATGGATTGTAAGTTGAAACATGGTGATGTGGCGATTGCAGCGATTACTTCATGTACAAACACATCCAACCCATCGGTGTTGTTAGGTGCTGGATTACTAGCAAAAAAAGCAGTTGAAAAGGGTTTAACGGTTAAACCTTACGTTAAAACATCATTGGCACCTGGCTCACAAGTAGTTACACAATATCTTGAGAAATCAGGATTGTTGAAATATCTCGAGCAATTAAAGTTTGATGTTGTTGGTTATGGTTGTACAACCTGTATAGGTAACTCTGGTCCATTGGACCAACCGATTGTTGATGCGATTAACAAAGGTGATTTAGTCGTTGCATCAGTAAGTTCAGGAAATCGCAATTTTGAAGGGCGTATTAACCCCGATGTTAAAGCAAATTATTTGGCATCACCGATTCATGTGGTGGCATACGCAATTGCAGGTACGGTTGATTTTGACCCTGAGCATGACCCAATTGGTAAAGATCAGCATGGGCAAGACGTCTACTTAAAAGATATTTGGCCAAGCTCACATGACATTGCTGAGTTGCAATCTCGCGTGATTAATAAGGAGATGTTTCAGAAGTCTTATGCCACTATTTTAGACGGTACAAAAGATTGGCAGAAACTATCGGTACCTACGGGCGAGCTATATAAATTTGATGAGAAATCAACGTATATTCAGTGTCCTAGCTTCTTTGAGAACTTTGCAGATTCAGGTAACGGCTCTTTAGATATTATTGGTGCACGTACGCTTTTAATGTTGGGTGACTCCGTGACAACAGATCATATCTCTCCAGCGGGTTCCATTCCAGAGGAGTATCCAGCAGGACAATATTTAAAGGCGCATGGTGTTGAGAAGAAAGACTTTAACTCTTATGGATCACGCCGTGGTAATCATGAAGTAATGATGCGTGGTACGTTTGCTAATATTCGTATTCGCAATTTATTAGCACCTGGTACAGAAGGTGGGGTTACAAAATACCATCCAGACGGTTCAATTGAGTATGTATTTGATGCGGCGATGAAATATAAAGCGTCAAATACACCATTAATCGTATTGGCTGGTAAAGAGTATGGTACAGGTTCATCACGCGACTGGGCGGCTAAGGGAACTTTTTTACTAGGAGTTAAAGCGGTGATTGCTGAGAGTTATGAGCGTATTCATCGTTCAAACTTGGTTGGTATGGGGGTATTACCTTTGCAGTATGTCAATGGCCAAAGTGCCAAATCACTTGGTTTGGATGGTACAGAAACCTTTAATATTAAAGGTTTGGATAATATTAAACCACGTGAAAATGTTGTGGTTGAAGCAGTGCACACCAATGGCCACAAAACAATCTTTGAAGCCTTAGCACGCCTAGATGCTGATGTTGATGTTGATTATTTGAAAAATGGTGGCATTTTGCAGACCGTTTTGAAAAACATGATGTCATAATGATATGTAAAAGGGCGATTCGTGAATCGTCCTTACGTATCCATATGGGAATCCTTCGTATGTGTGTTATTGCAATCATTTTATATAAAGGGCGTAGGGGCAATTCATGAATTGCCCTTACATGAATTGCCCTTACATGAAGAATTGCTCTTACATATATTTCTCTTAAAATACATACAAATTGGAAATGGATATGAGCAGCAGGGAGCAAAATCGTCATTCAATCCGTCTAAGTGGGTATGATTATTCTCAAGAAGGGATGTATTTTGTAACAACTTGCACGCAAGATAGAGCGTGTTTATTTGGAGACATCGTCAATGGCAAAATGATATTGAATGAATTAGGTGACATTGTTCGTAGCGAGTGGTTAAAAATCGAAGCAATATGGTCAAATGTAAAATGTGATGCATTTGTTGTCATGCCAAATCATTTCCATGGAGTTGTGGTTATCACCAATACCGTAGGGGCAATTCATGAATTGCCCCTACATGAATTGCCCCTACAGATGACCATAAAGCAACGACGTAATATGCTACTACCCAAAATTATTGGACGATTCAAAATGCAAGTATCAAAGCAAGTCAATCTTGTTCGAGGTATGCCAGGGCAAAAATTGTGGCAACGCAATTATTATGAACATGTTGTTCGTGATGAGGATGACTATCTGAGAATATATGAATACATAGACAATAATCCATTACAATGGGAGTTGGATTCTTTACATCCTCAAAACCTGTAAGGGCGATGTATTATTGCAATCATTTGGTATAAAGGTCGTAGGGGCAATTCATGAATTGCCCTTACACGAATTGCCCTTACATGAATTGCCCTTACATGAATTGCCCTTACACGAATTGCCCTTACATGAATTGCCCTTACATGAATTGCTCTTATATACACATGAATTCCCTCGTATATGGATTTGCAGCAGACAACAGTTGTCAAAACACCCCCTGTCATGTACATTATCCGAGATTTTAAATAGTATACCGCTTGTTAATTATTTTACGGTCGGTGTGATAATATACCTCAACAGGAGATTTAGTAATGAATAAGTTATTAGTAGCATTGTCATCGCTATTGTTATTAACATCAAGCGCTTTTGCTGAAGGCGCTGCTGGTGGCTCAGCAATGAGCTCTATTTTGATGTTGGTTGCGTTTTTTGCAATTTTTTATTTCTTACTTATTCGTCCGCAAATGAAACGTAGTAAAGAGCAGCGTAAAATGATCTCTGAATTGGCTAAAGGTGATGAAGTGATGACAAACGGTGGCATTATTGGCAAGATTGCTAAAATTGGTGAAAACTATACTGAGATTGAAATTGCAGAGAATGTTATTATTAAGGTGCAAAAAAGTGCGGTTTCTGGTGTTTTACCAAAAGGTGCTGTTAAAACCAGTTAATTTTGACTATACCCATTGTGCATCCTTTTGTGGTGTTTAGTTGCTAACAAGTTCTGTGAAGATTTTGACAAGCTGGGTTGCAGATAATAGCTAGGACTATCATTAAACTTCAACTTATCAAAATCACGCAAAATGCAAAGCAAGAAACTCTGTGAAATGGTTTATGATGGGTATATATTGCTATACAGTCAACTCAAACTAAGGTATTAGGATTATGCTTCATCCCAGACAAAAAGCTGCGGTTAATAAGTATCCTTTGTGGAAATATATTACCATTTTGGTCATTGCGATTTTGTCGATTATTTATGCGTTACCCAATTTGTTTGGTGAAACGCCATCACTACAAATATCTCCCAAAGATGGTACGGTGAGCGCAACACTTGTAACGCAAATTAAAGACACATTAAACGCGCAAAAGATTGCATATAAATCATTGCATCAAGAATCAAGCACAGTGGTGCAAGTCAGATTTGCAGACGCACAAGATCAGATTGCAGCACGCACAGTTTTACAAAAAACAATAGGTAATGATTATATTATCGCGCTTAACATGGCAGCAAACACACCAAACTGGTTGCTGGCATTAGGTGCTGAACCCATGAATTTGGGTCTTGATTTGCGTGGTGGGATGTATTTAGTTCTTGAAGCAGATACACAATCTGCGATTAATGCGCGTCTGGACAATGCCTTAGAGAGTTTGGCACAAGGCATTAAAAAACTGGGTGTCACCCCTGAGTCGCAATTAAAAGCATCACAAAAGTCCAGCATAACCAAAGTGCTTACCGTACCTGTGACGTATAGTGGTACTGGCTATGTTGCCTTGACCTTTACCAATAAAGCTGATCTAGATAAAGCGATTGCTTATATCAAAGCTGATTATAGTAAGACGCAAAATAATCAGTTGGTTTATAGTGCTTTGAAAGACAAAACCCTTCTTGTAACCTTCAACACGCAATTGCTAGCACAAATTAAGCAAGAAGCTATTTCACAAGTGGTAACGGTAATGCGTAATCGTATTAATGCACTAGGGGTTGCCGAGGCTTCTGTTGCTGCTTCTGGGGATTCGCGTGTAATTATTGAGCTACCCGGGTTGCAAGATGCCGCACGTGCCAAGCAGATCTTAGGTGGCACGTCAACGGCAAGTTTCTATATTGTTACTCGAGTAACTGATCGTTTGAAAGTTGAAGAGCAGGGCATTAAAGTATACCCATTAATTACAAATGGCCAAACAGGTTACTATCAGCTTAATGGCAATCCAGTGGTTAGTGGTAGTGCGATTGTCAATGCATCTCCTGGCATTGATCATCAAAGTGGGCAGCCGATCGTTGCAGTGCAATTAAGCTCAGATGCGGCGGGTCACTTTAGAGAAGTTACTGCTAAGCACGTTGGTGATCTTATGGGGGTAATGCTTGTTAATACAACCTATAAAAAAGAAATGATCAATGGCAAAGAGGTCAGTAAAATTGAAAAAACAGAAAAGCTTGTCAATGCGGCAACTATTCAAAGCGCATTAGGTGCTAATTTCCAAATTACAGGTCTTGCTCAACGTGAAGCTAATAACTTGGCGTTGATGATTCGCTCAGGGGCGTTGCAAGTGCCTGTGCATATTGCGCAAGAGCAACAAATCGGCCCAACTCTTGGTAAGCAAAATATTGAGCAAGGTATGTGGTCTATTGTGGTGGCTTTGATTCTTGTTGTGCTATTTATGGCGATTTACTATCACTTATTTGGTATGATCGCAAATGTTGCATTGATATTAAACTTAGTGTTAATTATTGCCATTATGTCAATTATTCCAGGGGCAACCTTAACGCTTCCTGGTATTGCTGGTATTGTATTAAATTTAGGTATGTCGATTGATGGTAACGTGTTGGTGTTTGAGCGAATACGTGAAGAGCTTAGAAATGGCATGCCCGTACAAAGTGCGATCTCGGCAGGTTATGAGCGCGCCTTTGGTACGATTGTCGATTCAAACGTTACAACCTTGATTGTGGCAATTATCCTCTTTGCCATTGGTACGGGTGCGGTTAAGGGCTTTGCGGTAACATTAATTATCGGTATTCTAACATCGATGTTTACTGCAGTAACTGTTTCACGTGCGATGACGAATCTTATTTATGGTTCACGTCGTAATCTTAAAAAATTATCAATCGGAATATAGGGGTGTCGCATGGAGTTTTTTAAACGTAAAACCAATATCGACTTTATGGGAATCCGTAAATGGACCGCGATTGTTTCGATTGTATTAATTGGTTTGTCTGTTATATTTCTCATTGTTCGTGGCTTAAACATGGGCTTGGATTTTACTGGAGGTTATCAAATTCAAGTCAATTATAATAAAGCGCCATCAACACAAATGGTGGCAAAAATACTGGCACGAGATGGTTTTCCTACCGCGCAAGTAACGACTTTTGGTTCTAGCGATAGTTTAATGATTAAGTTGCCAATTCAAAAGAATGAAAATAATCAGGCAGTAATTAATCATGATGGCCAATCAGCACAGCAATTGCTTAAAGTAAAAGTTGAAAAAAGTCTAGGATCTGATGCACAAGTTGTTAGTTTAAACTACATTGGTCCACAGGTCGGTAAAGAGCTTGCAACCAATGGCTTACTGGCATTGTTAGTGGCGATGATCTGTATCGTGGGTTATATCGCTTTTCGTTTTGAGATGAAATTTGCGATAAGTGCGGGTATTGCGCTTATCCATGATCCGATTATTATTTTAGGTGTTTTTGCGGCATTCCAGTTAGAGTTTACCTTAACAACTTTAGCAGCAGTCCTGGCGGTGATTGGTTATTCACTAAATGATACGGTAGTTATTTATGACCGTGTGCGTGAAAATTTTCGTAAGATGCGCAAGGCGTCAGTTATTGAAGTGGTTAATCGTTCAGTAAATGATACCTTATCACGCACCATTATGACCTCAGGGTTAACCCTATTGGTCGTAGTTGTGTTGTACTTCTTTGGTGGACCTTCATTGCATGAGTTCTCATTAGCACTGATCTTGGGTGTGATCGTTGGTACGTATTCATCGATTTATGTCGCTGGTGTACTGGCAGTATTATTTGGCTTAAAGCGCGAATCACTACTGCCGCCACAACGCTTGGATGATGACCGCCCTTAGTCTGTTACTTTTTGTTACAGCAAACTGCTTGAATATTCTAGCAAAAAAAAACGGAAAATCCTCGCATGAATTTATGCTCTGGAGGATAGACTTGTTTTGGTTGATAGATAACTTATACTCACTGATTGTTGTGGTACTTAGCCCACTTACTTTAGTTTTGCTAATGCTTTTGCTTGCCCTGTTTATTAAACAAAAAGTGTTTAGGATATTTATGGTGGTGACTCCCTTTTGTATTTTATACTTTAGCTCGACTGGCATTGTTTCAGGTTATTTTCTATCGGGGCTTGAGAAATATAAGCCAGTGACAGAGTCTACAATAATGTCAAATAATGCATTAATATTGCTTGGTGCGGGGTTAGAGAAGCAAGGCTCGGTAGTGCAACCAACAATTTTAGCATATAGCAGGATACTAGAAGCCTATCGTATATATCATATAGCTCATGAAAAAGGCGTGCAGTATAAAATCATTATTACAGGTGGCGATGTCAGAAAGTATGGTGTATCGGAGGCTCAAGTTTATGCCAAAATTTTAGAGGATATGGGTGTTAAGAAAGATGACTTAATTTTGGAATCTAAAAGTCTTAATACTTATCAAAATGCGGAATATACAAAAGACATCACCAAAAAGTTACCTTATAGCAACTACTTGCTGGTCACAAGCTCACTACACATGAATCGTTCATTATTTTATTTTGATCAATTCAATATTAAAACAATTCCAGCAATATCTGATACATCTAAGACAAAGGCAAGTTGGACGCCATCCCCTTATAATTTAACGCTGATTAGTTTTGCTCTGCACGAGTATTTAGGGATATTTCGATTACATCTATATGATTATTTAAACTTAAATAAAAAACAAAATAATTCAATAATTTTTGCAAAACCAGGGCAGTAAATACATTTTTACTGTAATTATTCTCATTCAGATTGACTTGATTTTGCATTTGACTTTTTACGCGGGCGTTTTGCGCTACTAGATTTTTTCTTTTTATTCTTTGCAGGTTTGCTATCGACCAATTTTGTTGGCTCAACGGCGCTATTACGTGTGGTTTTACGAGTTCGTTTTGGTGCTGTTGATTTTAAGGCTGATGCTTTGATGCGTGCGCGACGGCGTTTTGGCGTGTGACCTGCAGCAAGCTCTTGATCACTGCGTCCTTTGCCATTAACCGTTAATTCAAAATCAATCTGCATCTCATCTAAATTAACACGTACAAGTTGTACTTGGATTTTTTGACCAATGCCAAAGGCTTTTTTTGTGTGTTGACCGATTAAGCGGTGCTGAACTTCATCAAAGACGTAATAATCACCATGCATTGACGAGATATGTACTAATCCTTCAATATAGTTTTCAATCAACTCAACATACATGCCGAAGCCTGTGATGTGGACGATTTTCGCATCAAATAGCTCACCAATACGGTTGTGTAAGAAATGGCATTTTAACCATTTCTCAACATCACTGGAGGCTGAGTCGGCATTGCGTTCTTGACTGGAGGCATGGGCACAAAGCTCATCTAATTGGCTATGTGTGTAGTGATAAGCACCAAGGTGTTTCTCACCAATAATTGATTTAATCGTGCGATGTGTCAGTAGATCAGGGTAGCGGCGAATAGGTGAAGTAAAGTGGCTGTAAGCTGGATATGCTAAGCCAAAATGCCCATCATTATCTGGTGTGTAAAATGCCTGATTCATGCTTTTTAATGTCATTAATTGGATATTAGCAAAATCATCACGATCTTTAACTGAGTTTAGCATCTGACTGTAATCAGCCGGAGTTGCTCCAGATTTACTTGGTTTGAAGTGGATGCCAAGCGAGTGTAAATAAGCTTTCAAATCATCAACTTTGCCACTAGGTGGAGCACCATGCACGCGAAAAGGAGCGTGTGCTTTATTTTTTTCAATAAAGCGCGCTGTGGCGACATTTGCCAAAAGCATACATTCTTCAATGAGCTTATGCGCCTCATTACGCTGGCGTGGAATAATCGCTGAGATATGCTGGTGCTCATTTAAAATAATTTGTGATTCAACCGTGTCAAAATCAATGGCACCTCGTTGTTTACGTGCCTTGGCTAAGACTTTATACAAGTCATATAAATCAAATAAATGTGGAATAAGCTCAGGTTGTTCGTAATAGATGCTATTATCTTTACTATTTAGCAGTTTTGATACCTCAGTATAGGTCAAACGTGCTTTAGAGTTAATAACACCTGAATAAAACCTATAGCGTGAAAGCTTGGCATTGGCACTAATATTCATCTCACAGATTAGCGCTAAGCGATCCACTTTGGGCTTTAATGAACAAAGCTCATTAGAGAGTTCTTCAGGCAACATCGGAATGACATAACCTGGGAAGTAAACAGAGGTTGATCGTGCTTGTGCTTCCTTATCAAGACTAGAATCAGGGCGAACGTAATACGAGACATCAGCAATTGCAACATAAAGCTTCCAACCGCCTGTTGAGCTTTTACGTGCGTAAACGGCATCATCAAAATCTTTGGCATCTTCACCATCAATGGTTACAAAGGGTAAATCACGTAGATCTATGCGTGGTGATATTTCAGTAGCGAGCACTTCAGAGGGAAGTTTGCGCAGTAAGCGTGCTGTTTTATTGCTCCATTGTTCAATTAAATTATGCTTTTTACTGGCAACTGAGATTGCGGTGAGGATAGGTGATTGCTCTTCAATGACTTCAACAAATTGAGCGACCGCTGAGCAAACCGTTGATGGGAAGATGACTAATTTTGCTTTGATCAGCGTATCAGGCTCAAGCTCTTCTGAAGGGGGTAATAGGGCGATATATTTAGGCATGGTTTTGCTAATTGGTTGGATAAAGTGGCTATCCAACTGTTGGCTATAGCGCCCAGTAATTTCAATGGTATTACGTTGAATAATACTATCAATGCGTGCTTCTAATTTATCTTTGCGATTAATGCCTAAGATCATTGCGCATACTTTGTCACCACTAAATACTAGACGTGCTTGATGTTGTGGTAAAAAAGCGCTATGCATCCTGTCTTCGGTAGTAATGATCGCATTGCCATCGTTCTCAATGCGTACATAGCCGGTGATAATATGACGCTTTTGCTTTAAAAGTCTAAAATATTGCCCATCTTGCTCAATTTGTTCATCACGTACCATCGCACCAAGTCTATTGGCAAGTGCATCAAGTTGTTTGCTGCGCTTTAGTTCCAAGTTATCAGCAATTTTCTCAAAAACAGTTGGTTGCTTGAGATCTTTTAAATATGTCAAAATGACTTCCCTGCTTGGAATAGGGTCATCATATTTTTGTGCTTCTAAATCCTTGTTTGGATCGTTATCAATCGTGTATTTCTTGCTCATTTTCGATGATGCCTTGTAAAAAAAGTTGTTTTTTCACGAGTTCGCCATCACTAAAGTGGCCAAGGGCGACAAATCGATCTTGGTCATAAATACGGGCGCTGCCAGTGAAATCATTGGTTAGTTGCATCTTTCCTTTCAGATAAAATAAGTCCACTTTGTCATTAGGTATAGTAAAAATAGGTGTATCTGTAAATGCATATTCAGGATTAAGTAGCTTTTCATAGCATAAATCCAGCGTTAGTGAACGAAGCATTTCAAGTGAAAATGCATCATTCATTGTTAATAACCCACATGCTGAGCGTGTTAATTTGATTAAATGCCCAGCACAATCCAGTGCTTTGGCAATATCCATCCCAAGTGTGCGGATATAGGTACCCTTAGAGCAGCGTACATCAATGTCAATCGTGTGTTTTTCAGGGTTGTAGTTAATCAATTCAAGTGTGTAAATTGTAATATTACGTGCTTTGCGTTCAATCTCAACGCCTTGACGTGCCAATTTATACAAGGGTTTTCCTTGATGTTTGAGTGCTGAATACATCGGTGGTATCTGACTTATTTCACCACGAAATTCTCTTAATACTTTATGAATGCTTTCAAGCGCGATTTCAGGGACTTCATGTTGTTCAATAATATTCCCCTCAGCATCGCCGCTATCGGTACTAATGCCTAGCTGGATCGTCGCTTGATAAGCCTTGTCAGCATCTAAAAGATATTGCGAAATACGTGTTGCTTGACCAAAGCAAAGCGGTAATACACCCGTTGCCATTGGGTCAAGACTGCCCGTGTGTCCAGCCTTTTGCGCATTAAAAAGACGTTTAACGCGTTGTAATACTTGGTTGGAGGATAAGCCTTGTGGTTTATCAATAACGATAATGCCATTTAAGGCAATACCTTTACGTTTACGTGCCATAATTATTTATCTTGTGTTTTAATGGCTTTGAGCGCTTCTTTAGCAGCGGCATGTTCTGCCTGTTTGCGGGATTTGCCCTTGGCGCGATAGCTTTGTGTTGATGAGCCTAAACAAACTTCTACCGTAAACGTTTGATCATGATCCAAGCCTTCAGTGGCAACGATCGAGTATATTGGATGTGTTTGAATCTTAGCTTGCAAATACTCTTGCAATCGTGATTTGGGATCTTTGGTGTGTTCTTCAACATTAAGTGTTGCTAAAACATCTTTAAACCAATGCAAGATGCGCTCTTTAACAACAAGCATATCACTATCAAGATAAATTGCACCAATCACCGCCTCAAAGGCGTCTTCTAATAAGCGCGCGCGTTTGTGTCCACCTGATTTAAGCTCACCAACCCCAAAAGACATATACTCACCCAAGTCAAAATGCTTTGCCATGTCGGTGAGTGTTTTGCCACGCACAAGATACATGCGAAGGAGCGATAAACTACCTTCATCTTCATGTGGGAACTTTTGATAAAGCGCTTCGGCGATTACAAAGCCAAGAATGGAATCGCCCAAGAACTCTAAACGCTCATTATGCTGTTTTTGTTTGCTACGGTGAGTGAGCGCTTGTGCAATAAGTGCCTCGTTTTTGAAATGGTAGCCAATGCTACGATATAAAGAAGTGTAATCTGTGATCATTATTTATAATACTCGTCCTATTTCGCTCCAGCGTACGGAGCTATTTAAACTATTCCAGCTAAACCAGACAAAGCTTGCCTTACCAACAAGATCCTTATCAGGTACAAAACCCCAGTAGCGACTATCTTCACTGTTATCACGATTGTCGCCCATTACAAAATACATGCCTTGAGGGACAACTAGGTTGGTGAAGTTAGCTGATGGTGCATTAGCCATATTGTCAATTTGGTGTGCAACTTTTCCAAGATGCTCGGTACAAATAGTATTTGGCCCATTGCCATTATAACTATTGACTTGGTTGTCTAAGCAGTTGGTATACGCAACTGCTTTGCCATTAACAGTAAGCTTTTTATCCTGGTAAGAGATGACATCCCCTGGTACACCAACAACACGTTTGATAAAATCAACACCAGGGTTTACAGGGAAATGAAATACAGCGATATCACCACGCTTCGGTTTGCCTGTTTTAATCCATACATTATTGGTAATTGGGTTTCTGATGCCATATGCCGTTTTATTGACCAAAATAAAGTTGCCAACAGGTAATGTTGGTGTCATCGAAGCCGATGGAATTAGGAAATTGCCAATGAAAAAACCACGCAAGATAAAAACAATTAAGAACACGCTAAACAATGAGCGAGCATAATCAGCTAATAACGGCGCCTTTAATGCTTTGTTTTTTTGAATGAACTTACGACGCTCTTTTTTCTTCATACCTTGGAGCTGATCCATAACTGGTACTAAACGTTTTGGTTCAAACTTAAACTTGTCAATGGCAGCAATAATGCCAGAGGCAATTGTCAGTACCAGTAGCCAAAAGCTAAAATCAATATTCATGGGTTTTTATTTCCTTTGTGCAATACACCGGCATTATTATACGGACTAGCCCAAAAATCGCTATGTTTTTATTGCTAAAGTCGTTTCTATGGTCGATTGGAAGTTTTAGAATGTGTGATCAAGATAGCTATAAATTGATCAGGAATAACTTTTTATGTTTGTTGCCTTAAAGAAACCACAAGATTTATTACAAGAAAACCTTTTTAGTTGAGATATTCCAATGCGATTTTTAGATATGAATGCAGGTCAGCACTTCAGTAATCATATTATTTTGGATTATTTTAATGAGGCGGTTTCGATGTATTATGGTTTAATGTAAATCAGAGCATTTGCTTGAAAATTAATAAAAAATATTTCTCTTATAGTGCTTGACAGTAAATACAAAGCTCACTAGAATGCGCTGGAGTTTTCGCCAGAGAGTCGAAAAACAGTGAAAGTTTCCTAGTGTCCCCATCGTCTAGAGGCCTAGGACACCGCCCTTTCACGGCGGTAACAGGGGTTCGAATCCCCTTGGGGACGCCATTATTCAAAGGTCGTGAAAGCGACCTTTTTTGTTTGGGGTGTTTTTATAGTTGTATGCGAAAAATGGAATTAAGGATATCTTTGCCACAGCTAAGGGGTAAAAATGACTTATGATTTACTTCATTGAGTTTTATGGTTAAATCAATTTTGATGAGATTTTGCATTCGCTGGAAATAAGCATTATTGCTGATTGTTTTTTGAATGTTTTCGATAATATATTGGTTAAACCTGGGCACGCTAACGACAATCTTAAGAAGTGCTTTGGTAGTATTTTTTACCCCTTGTAGATAGCAAGCATTTAAATAACTTGTTTGGTTAATATAGTAGGGCTTTAGAGGTTGAAGACATTTACTGGATTGTACGCTAAAGCTGACACCGTATTCCGATAACGCATATTGTAGGCTAGTGACAAGTGTGGCAATCGATAAGCTATTGGTATCATGTTGGTAATAGATCACCTGACCATTTTGATAGCTACTATCATATATTTGATTAAACTCTGGGTATAAACCGTAAAAATATTGGTGCAGTAGCAAAGAAGTCCCCTGATTAAGTGCATTAATAATTTGCATTTGGTCATTTTTGTCAGCTTGATTATAGTAGTGTTGGAGTCCCGCGAAAATCGTCAATTTAGAGAGGTTGATCATAACGAAAATATCATGATCACTAGCATAAACTTCTTCGATTAGATTATTGCTCGGTGTGATTGAGAAATTTGACACAAAGCAGACATGTTGAGCGCTAATATTGTAATAGTGTATTAACTCAAGTAACTCGGCAATATTAACGGAGCGTTTGAGCTTCTGGTAGCGATCAATAAATGTCTTAATCATAATTAAATATTAACGGTAGTAGATAAAAAATTGATAAGCCTCATTTTTAGTATTGGCTTGGAAAATGAGGTTCTTCTCGCTTAGGATATAATCCCACTCTTGCCCAGGTAGTAGACGATAGGTTTTATAGAGTAAAGGATTATTTAACTGATGTATTCCGCTATCGGGCATGTATTCTAGTTGTACACCTGATAGTGACATCTGATTAATATGTTTATTGCGTGAAATTGATGAAATTTTAATAAATTTTGGATTAAATTCAACGCTTTCAATGTTGGGTTTTTTAACCACTAAAAAGAATTGCTTAGCTGCAAGGAAATCGCTAGCTAAGTGCGATGCAGTAAAATATTCACTCTCAAGTTTTAATTCAATAAACTGTTGCTTAATTGGTTTATTTAGAAACGTTTCAAGGGTGTTAAATAAATTTTGAAAGCATTGATAAGGCGCATAAAACTCAAAAGGCACTTGTAATGTGTGCTTTTGAAAAACTTGATGTTCATCAGGCAACATAAAGCATAATTCTTTTAAAAGGGTATACAGTTCAATAGGGTGATAGTGGATAGCACGTTGCGTAATGGATTGTAGTTTATCCTCAAGTTTAAAAAGCATTAAATTTAATAGGGGATATAAATAAGACTTATGTTGATAATGTTGGATAAGGTGCTTAAGTGAAATAAGAATTTTCTCCAGCCGATGTAAAATTGGCAAGAAGGTTGTGCTATTGCAACTTAAAAGTGGTGGTGTGAACTCGGAAAGCTGCCAACCCTCACTGCTAAGGTGTAATTCACAGATTTTAATGCTGTGTATAGCACTTGGATCATGTATAAACGATAGATGAAAACAAGGACGCAAAGTTGGAATATCAGCGATATGTGATTGATGTGTGACATTCACAAAAATAGATGCTTTCGTGTCATCATGATCCGTTAACGAAAGATGTAAGGCATTATGTTGTGGTGAAAGTTCAAAGAACAAGCGGGATTGTGTATATAATGCAAGCTCATCAACCTGAAGCTCGCCTACACTAAGAAGTTTAGTATCAAGCTTTAAGCTAAGTATGCCATATTGCATTTGATAAGGGAGATGCAAAGCTTGCGCCACATATTGATGTCCTAGTGTATCTTGTGTTATGAAATACTTAGCACTTAATAATGCACCATCTTGCCAATGAACTTTTGTTGTCATATTTTGCCTTTTTATTATTGATGCACGGTATATTAACCTGCTGAAGAAGCCGCTTCATCAATACTCAATAAGCCATACTGACCTTTTTCGGTACTCTCACCATGAACAACGTCTAATGCAGCCTTGGAGAAATTCGCCTTATCGATCATAACACCCGTGATAGTTAGAATGTAGTAGTCAGCTGCAGCAGTTGAGCCGCCTAGAAAGCCATATTGTTGAAAGTCAATATTGAAGGCTGAGTTTTCAACAGGGACTAAAACAAGCTCAGAAAGGTCAGTAATCACATCCCATTTCTCATCGTTTTTATATTCTTGAGAGTCATTGGTTCTACCAAACTTGATTGATGTATCCTTTGCTTCAGATTTCTTAACAGAAGAAATAAGTCCTTCTAATGTGGTTTTCATTTTTGGACTAATTGGTAGGCCAATAGTTACTTCAAGACTTGCTTTCATTTGTGGGCCAGATAAGTGAAACTCAATCAGATTACAAGCAGCAGTTGGGTTTGTGACATCATTTAAGTTTTGACCACCATCGATGGCAAATAAAAACTTGCCCATATCTTGCCCTAATATGGTCAATGAGTCAAACCAAACACGCGGTTTAGAGTGACTTCCTGCAAAGTCAGCTTCGCCAAGTTTAAAGCTCAATGGTTTGGCATCTAAGACGACGGATCTTGCTACTTTAGGTTCGATACTTGCCATGTTAAAACTCCTTTTTTATAGTGGTTTAAAAGTGTGTAACTCCAGTTAATAATATAATTATTCACCTTCGCCTTTAGCTTCTGCTGTAGCAAAAAGACCTGGATCAAGACGTGTATCAATCTTCAAAGTCGTGTCCATACCTTCAAACTGAATATGTGGCAGTACAGTAATATTACACTTATACCAGCCGGTTTTGCCTGGGATCTGAGCCACTTGGATATCTGCCGCTCTAAATGGGTATTTTGCCATTTCCAAAGCTGTTGGCTGAAAAACCGTGGTAACATAGCGGCCAAGCCATTTTGATAGTTGCTCCTGAATGATCTCAGTGCTGGTCACACTCCCTATTTTATCGCGGATAACACACTTGATATAGTGTGCGATACGTGAAATACATAAGGTGTAAGAAAGGTTAGCCACCAATTGTGAATTCATTGAATCAAAATCATCAACAAATTCTTCAATGTGTTTGATTGAGTTGACACTGAAAAAGCAGGCATTTGGTGTGCCTTTCTCTTCAATAAGGGGGATGATACCAATATTTGCCAATGACAGTTCCATATAGTCAGGTAATGAAATATTTAAAGCCGAGCGTTGTTCATCAAAACCACGAATATTATAAACTGGTGCGATTAACTCTTTGATATAGCCACCATTTTCAGGCCCGCGAATATACTGGAACCAGCCGCTTTCAGCAAAAGAGCGCATAACGTTTTTGCTAAACAATAATGATGAGCTACCCCAAAGATAAGTGTCATTTGATTCGTAATTGTTGACCTGCTCAACAAAATTATTCATGCGGCTATCAGCAACGGGATTGTTTACCGGATGATATGGCTGGCGTAAGATAAAATCCCCCAGACATAAGCCAATATAAGCAGCCTGGTCGGTTTTGCGAAAGGCATTCCAATCACGATAGCGTGGGTGCTCAAGCAATGTTTCAAAGCTTTTGATTTGTTTGAGTTCAGCGATATCGTCAACACCAAAAAATTGTGGGTCAATCGCAGAGATAAATGGGGCATGTGCACTCTCAGCAACCATGCCCATACCAGTTAACCAAGTGATATCATCCATACTGTTTTTGAAATCATATAGCCCCATCAATAAACCATATGGCTCACCACCATATTGATCATATTCAGAGACATACACTTTTTTAAATAGTTCACTGCTTGAGATATCATACAGATTGCGTTCAAAGTCATATTGTAACTCTTCCTTGGTTACATCAAGTATTGCAACATCGATGTTATCATAATCATGGTGCATCACTTCCTTAAGTTGTAACCATTGATTTTCAATATAACGAAATTCAGGATGCAGCAAGATACTATTAACTTGTTCCTCAATGATTTGATTAATTCGTTCGATTACGCGTTGAACATATACTTTATTGTAGTTTACAATATCATGGTTATTTGCTAGTACAAGTGCAAGAGCCGCAATATTTCTTGAGTAATAATCATCGGCAATATTGTCAACGGCATGGACGTCTTCTTTAATATTGGCATTTATCTTCTCGATACTGTTATTTTTTTCTTCTTGTGATCCACCAAACATCGAAAATATACTTGTCAAAGCATTTTGTTCTACAGTGCTTGTTTCAGACATTTTGCGTTCTCCTTAACCATTTTTCCGTGAACTTCCTTCGCTAGAGATCACTTGACCTTCAAGCAGAACATCATCACTTTTGGCAAGATTATAATGATCTAAATTGGGAATCTCTTTTTTCAAAGACTCAAGCATTTGTTTATCTGAAAAAATACCATCAATGGTTTTTTTCAAAGTTCGATTGTTATCAATATCTTTTTCAAAGGAAGAAAGCATTTCTTTTAATTGAAGGAGTGCATTCAGTTCAGGCACTTTCTTAGCAATGCGATCAGGTTGAAAGTCAGCCATTGAAGTGAATATATAATTGATATCAATCATTGGTGATTTAGCAGGGTTGATGCTATTAGGAACACGCATGTTTGCGGTGATCTCCATATCCTTAAGCACTGTATCAAGTCCATTTTTAATCACGCGGACATCGCGATCTTCAAACGGAAGCTTGGCATCTTTAGATTTACCTTTTGATAAATCACCCATGACGAGAATACGATATGGAAGTTCTTTTTTCTTTGCTTCGCCTTTAACCCTGGTGTCATATTCAATCATTAATCTTGATTTTGGAAGCTTCTTATTTACAGCCATGTTATCCGCTCCTTAATTTAATGCTCTTATAGTTGATTATATTATTTCCTATAAGCATCTAAGATTTTTACTAGAAATTCACTTTTCTAGTTAGCTATTTGCCTGGGTCAATGTAACCTGTTGATCTATGGTTAGTCAATAGATATAGGCAAAAAATACAAATTTATTTTTTATTTTTAAAAAATGCTTTAAACTTGGCTTGATCTGATTGTTTTTTTATCGATAGGATGCTTTTATATTACAGAGTAATAAGCGATTTCTCAGTTGAAATTTCTATTAACTGTTAGCTTAAATATAAACTTAATCTATACAATTCTTTACTTTATATTGGGAATCTTCGAGCAAGCTTTGTCATGTTAATGCTTCTTAGAACAAATAATCATAAAATAATGAATGTTAGGTATTCTAAAATATGAAGAGTGTCGTTAAAATAGTGCTTAAGTAGCTGCTAAAGCTTCTTACTAGCATAAACGTATTTGATATTTATCAGACAAGTGGTCGATTTGTTTTGATATTGTAAGATGGATCTAAAATCTCTTCAGTTAAGGATGTTGGCAAGAAAGATTCTAATTGCTATGAGTTTTATCCAAAACATCAATTTAAGCAGCCATTGGTAATATAGGGAAATAGTATGGTTATGGCAACAATAGATAAAAATAAGGCGCTTGATGATGAGAGCAAAACTGAAGTAAGACAAGAACAAAATGCGTCTGAAACAAAAGACATTAATATGCAATTGTCAATTATCTTAGCTGAAGTTTTGCCAAATCTAAGCTTAAGTACAGAGCACTTTGTACATATCTCACATGCATTGCTGGATGTATTAACCATTGCTGTGATGGATGAGTTAAATGATCAAACTATTGATAAGCTGAAGATGTTACATCAAAAAGTTTTAAGCCTAATTAAACTCAAACAAAAACCTGGGTTTCGCCAAAGTATTGCCTATGCTCGGGTGCTAGATTTATTATCTTCTGGCGTGTTATCACGCTATGTGATACGACCTTTTAAGGTGTATTTTGAAAAATTGACTTTTATTAATCTATTGGATGAGATTCTAGAGACAAATTTTCAAAATACATCGAATATGCTTGAGAATGCGCGTTTAATGTTGGATGAGCTTGAGGCTTTGTTGCTTGAGGAAGTGTTGTTACAGCTTGATAGCGTGGATATTTTTAAATTCAAGCAGGTGGTGAATAAACTATCACGCTTTTTTGCGCTTAGTGTTGTCAGTAAGAACGAGTCACGCAAGTTGTTTATGCTGTTACAAACTAAGATTCGTCCAGTGATCGGTTATGATCCGTTTATCGTCGAGCAAACCATTACGATTGAGCTTAATCCATTAGATGAAAATCTAGCAACAAAGCCATTAACATTAATGAGTAACAAGTATCAAAACCAAACGGAAAAGTCACAGTTTAAAGGCTTGATGTTGGCTAATTATCATATTATAGAGCTTGATCTTGAGCTTAAACGTTATGGATTTGATGGTATGCTTAAATTTCAAATCTCATATGATGATGGTGTCCATCCGGATTATGCTTTTTTGTATCAGAATACTCCGTTATCGATGGCGATTACATTAGAAAATACCTATGTTTTTGATGATCCTAATAAGAAAAATACCAAGTACCAAACTAAGCTGCAATTACAAGCAATTGCTTCCATGTCAAACGATAAACATTTACGGTTTGTCGATCCTTTGGTTGAGCAACATATTGATAAACAAACGAGTAAAATCGCATCGATGCTGCCATTTTTTACCTTGAAATTTAGCGATCCACTAAAGGCATTCTGGTCACAGCATCAGCCTATTTATGTTGATTTTGATAAGTCATATATTGATGTGTTTAATGATAATAATTTCTTTCAAAGCTGGGTGCAGATTGATGTAACTAAATGCAAAAAGTTGGCAGCCAAACAAAAACAAATTATGGTGTCCGCTTACGCGCGTAGTTTCTATGATTATTTTATTGAAGCTTTGAGTCATTACAGTGTTTATTTGGTGTATGACTATAATAAGCTTGCAAAGGGTAAAAGCAGCTATGCCTTATATGATGTGCTAACAAGTGACTGGCAAAAAAAGCCTGAAGGTAAAGGTACATTAACCTCAAAAGATTTATTCCAAATTGATCATGCGCATTGTCAAGTGCAACCACTCTGGTCAAAAGCACAAAACATGATGAATCTGGCAGATATGAATATGGATAGAAGAGCATTGGTAAAAATTTATAATGAAAAACAGCCGTTAATTAAAGGCTTTGCTCTTGATCGCATTCAACTCATTGAGGATGCTAAAATTTACATAAACACCGAGCAAAAAATCTTAAACGATTTGCAAAACGATTTAGCTTGTGTCACTAAGTTTCATGTAAGCTTGCGTGAGCTTATGCCTTTTTTCCCCGTAACACCAAGTTATGATTTGATCGCTTTGGATAAAATACAATGGCAAAACACCTTTGTCGGTCAAAGCACAGCAGTGATATTGAGTTATCAACGCTTTCAGTTTGTGCAAAATAAAGCAACAATCAAATTTGTGAAGCGTAAACTAACCCAGCAGAACTATGAATCAGAAGCGGATAAGGATCATTATGAGAAGATCACGATGATTGGGACACCGGCTGGTATTACGCACTTTGTGCAGATTCAAAGTCAATGGTTAGATCAAAGTGCCAAAGCAAATGATTTACCGCGATATCAACCTTTTATTGCATTCCAAACACAAGCAGTGGTGACAATCGGTAAAGATGTTGATGATAGTGTTAAATATGCGTATAAGCTTTATAAAGGGCAGTCTGAAAATGAAGGCTCTTTTGCTGATGATCAAAGCACTAAACTCAGTGATTATGTCTATGCCAAGCAAAGTGAGAATTTATTAAGCTATGCGTGTAATTTGCCCAAAGCCCTTTATAAAGATCCGAGTAAGCCTTTACCATTATATGTACCGGTAGCGAGCTTTGGCTTAACAGCAAATACATTTAATTTATTACGAAATGGTGATGTTGTGTTATTGCAGTTTAATTCGGCAGAAACCGTGAACATTAAATCAGTTAAGCTAAATACGGCAACGATTGAAGATAAAGCATCACAAAAAATAGCACAGCAAACACTCTATGGCGCTCAACAAGAATGTGCACTGAGTTATACCCAAGATGCGAGTGATCAACAATTTAACCTAAAACAATCGACAAAAAATGGCGAGGGAATTAACGGCTTGGTGTTTAGTGATAAACAAGGGATTATATTAAGCTTTAGTGATGAAAAGGAGTCAAAATGAGTATATTAACCAGTAAATATGCCGTCATGCTGTTTGGCGCGATGGGAGTAGCTGCTGTTTTGGTCTTTATTATCTGGTTAATCAAGACATTAAAGAATGAAAAAAGTAAGGCAACGTCAATGTTTGGTCGCTTGAAAAAAGCAGCACCAAAAGCGAAGAGAAATAAAAACCCATATGCGGATGCGCAATTAAATATCCAAAAGCAGGCAAAGCATGCATTTTGGCCATCTTTTTTGTGTGTTTATGAAGGCAATATGGATCATGCCTTGACTTATCTTGGCAGTTTGATTGATCTTGATATATTTGAAATTACTCTCATGGATACCAATCAATCAATCGTTGTTGGACATGGTAAGGTGATTGTCGTGATCACATTAGAAAGTACCAAACAGTTAAATATCCCGTTGTTTAATGGTTTTTTGAATAAGCTATATCATCGTGGTGATATTCAGTTACCTGTCGTTTTATTAAAGGCAACAAGTCATGAGTTTATATCCAGTCAATTTGCGATGTTTCAGAAGTTTATGGCACAAATGCCGTTATTCTCGCATGGAAATTATCAGATACACCTGTCAGTTGCTGATTTTGCGATGGATGAAGAAATAGAAGCACTTTTTGATTTATTGAAACATGATACCAAGATAAGCTTTGAAGTGCCAAGCTCTGCTGAGGATATTAAAACAAGATTAGATGATGTGTTTGCTGTTATTCGTCACCGCATTTCAACTCAATTTAGTGATTTAAACAATCATACGACTGAAGTACGGCGTGCGTTAACCGCTGCATATCAGATTGAACGTGCGACTTTGCCAGCGATACAGTTAGTCTCGGAGTTAACGCAAGGTGCCTATGGTCAAGTGCCCGCTCAAGCGATTCATCTTAATTTTGGTATACATGCTAAAAACTATCACAGTACGTTTTTTGATTTTGGCTCTAAAGCGTATAAAAATGCATTAAAGCCAAGGCATGTTTTGGTGCCTGTGACAGTATTAGTTTCGGCATTCTTTAGTACAGTGTTTGCCTATAATGCCTATCAGCAATATGAATTTAGTGAATTTATTCAACTTAAACGCCCTTTTGCGCCACTAGATACAATGGAAACGGCAGCAGCTGCTAAAACCTATGATCAGTGGGTGAGTTTTTATCGCAGCCAGTTATTGTTGCCTTTTTTGTATAATGCGCATGGTAACAAAACATTAAACCGCTTATATGCCAACTATTTGTATGAGAACGTGTTGTTACCTAAATTTTATCAAACAGAAGATTATCTGCACAAAGTGATTTATCTATCACTTATTGCCAGCATCAATTCAAGCAAGGTCGCCGATATATTAAAGGATAATTTATCACTTATTTCCTTGATTACCGGATTGTCTTCTGAGCAATTTAGTATTGTTTATCGGTATGGTAGTAACAACAATAAACTAGTTTCTCATATTCCTAATAATCTCTACAAAGCAGAATCAGACGACTATAAAATTATAAAATCAGCAAGTAGCATTGCTTCAGGTAAGATGTTGAGCGCCTTTTTCGATGGTGATTACTTTCATGCGACCAATGATCAGTTAAAAGAGTATATCAGTCGCAATGTGATTACCCACCAAGAGGTGTGTTTATTGCAACAAGTTGTACCAGATATGTTAACCAATGAAGTGCTTAATAATAATTCAGGTGTTAGCAAATTCTTGGCAAAATTAGGCAGTGCTTTACCACAATATCAGTCTTATTGTAGTGGTAGTACGGCATTGATTGATCTACAAAACCTTATTCCAGCTACGCAGAATCATATCACAAGTTTCTCAGATATGGTTGAGCAAATGTTTCATTATAACGATAAAGTCAATGCCTTCTTTAGTAAGCGTTCAGTCGACCAATCAAAAGAGCAGGTATGGAAGCGAATTTTATTGAGTGCCGAGCTTAACTCTATTTTGGTCAGTGTGCTTGATCGCAATCAAAATACGATCAATTTGCTTGATAATAGTGATTACTATCAATACACTTTCAAAACCGTATTTTCGCGTAATGTGACTGCTGTGTCATTGGTGTATTCAAAGAACACTTTAATGAATATTGTGTTACCTCTATTAAAACGCTATGAAAGTCTGGTGAAACTGCTGCAGCAATACAATATTAACTATGGCGCATTAGACCGTTTGGAAAAGGGGGCATTAACACATTATGCCAGTCAATATGTGCAGATGTTGAATCAAGTATTGCAAAATGCGCTGCCAACCAAAGTGTCCATTGATAATCTGCAGATGTTTTTGATTGATATCACTTCAGATAATACGCCATTTAGTAATATGCTTGATTATATCAAAACTAATACAAGTTTTGGCAAAGGAGAAACACTGCCAGCTGAGCTGCAAGTCATTCCCAATAATTTTGCGCGATTAAATGAGTTTGTGGCGTCCCAGAAATACCAAGACTATAAGCAAGTTTTATCATCCATTAGTAATAATCTTTATCAGCGCAATCGTGAAAATTATACCCGTTTATATGAAGAGATTAATTCAACTAAAGAAGATTCATTATTAGCCAAAATCAATGGTTTGATCGATGCTTTGGGAGTGCCAAATAATGAGGCATATCAATTGCTTAAAGTGCCTGAGAGTATCATTCGCTTGAGTGTTGCGCAGTATCTTATTATTGACTTGAAGCAGCAGTGGGATCTGGATATTGTGCCTAAAATTGCGCTTGTGAAAAGTAAATTCCCACTGGATTTAAACTCCAGTAGTGTCATGAGCTCAGATGCATTAAATGACATGTTTGGACCTAAAGGTGTTGTTTACAATGAAATGTATGCACTACTTAAGGGCTTTATTCATTTAGATGCGATTAGTGGGATTTGGCAAGTTGATAAGAACTTGACCATAGAACAGCAAAAGACGCTTGTGAGCTATGTTGATTCATTTAATTACTTTTATCGTTTGCAAAGTGATTTATGGGCGGCAGATGGCAAACCGCGAGCGGTAGATATGTTTGTTGCAGCAACGCCTTTTAAGCAGGTTTCTTTAGATGGTATTAGCAAAATGGTATTGTCGTTTATGCAGATTGGAGCCAAAGATCGTGTATTAGGTTTAGATACGTATGATCAAAGTAATCACCCTGTTGTTTATGATTGGCAATTGCAACCGACCGTATCCATAGGTTGGTTAAGTAGCAGTAATATCACCTATCAAAAAACCTATCAAGGTGAGTGGGCGGTGTTTAAGATGTTGGCGGATGCTCATTGTAATCGTGATTGGCTATGTAGTTGGAAGATCAGTAGCGACAATAGCAAAGTAGCACCGTTTGTCGTGAGTTTTCAGCTAAAGTCAGACATTTTGAACCTGGTTAAGTATCAACAAGACAACAATGCGGATAATTTTCAGGCGTAGATGTATAAAAAGCATGTAGAGGCGTATTGTACACGTCTACAGAAATATGGGTATATTAAAGCGGTCAGAGGCTTAAATCGCCACAAAGGAGTAAAATAATGGCAAAAATGATGAAATATATAACAATAGCGGCAATGTTTTTAGTGTTAAGTGGCTGTTCGTTAATTCCCTGGTATCATTCAACAACGATGACGGTGAAAATGGATTTATCCAAAGATGCAAATGATAAACAGCCAATCACAATGCTGATTAGCCAACCGGTAGATCAAAAGAGTTTTGTCACAGCAGATTATGCAACAATTAGCCAAAGCGCACTTGATCAAGGGGTTATACGTTATGTGTTTATGCCAGATCAACGTACGCAAAAGATTTCTTTAGATGTCAGTGATACGCCTGTTGCTATCTATTTTATCTTAAAGCATCAGCCGGTGTCTGGTTGGAAGTATTATATTGAGAAGCCGCAAGGTAAGAGTGTGAGCTTCACCATTAATCAATTTAGTGTTAAAAAGGACTCATAATGGCAAAGCACGCAATCGCAATGAACAGCGACGGGATTTCGGTTGCTGTCAAAGGTAAAGAGGAAAAAGAAGTCTGCAATATCCAGTATAAAAGTGCAGGCGACGCAGTATTGCAAATTGGTAATGAATATAGCTTAAAAGCAGAAAAAACAATTGCATTTATCGTCGGTGATATTACCGTTAAAGTAACCACCGATGAGGTGTTAATCCAAAAAAGTAGTACTAGCATTTCACTCAAAGATAAGGATATTAAGTTTGCTGTTGGTAGCAGTGTGATTGAAGTCAAAGACGGTGAAATTATGCTGAATGCGGATAAAGTCAGTATTACGGGATCTAGCTCACTTAGCTTAAAATCAACAGATAGTGCGAGTTTGCAAGGCGGTAGTGTCGCCGTTAAGGCTATTCAAGCGGCTTTTGTTCAAGGCATGACAGTGGATATTAAGGGCACGGCAAGTACGACAGTAAAGGGTTTGACAACCTCTGTTGGTTAAGGACTATCTATGGCAAATGAATTGGTATATTTTCAAAAGTTTATCGAGAATTTATTGGTTTACCATGAGAGTGAACTGCAAGGGTTAAGACAAAAAAGCAGTGTATTACAGCGCAATTTCAGTACATTGAAACAATATTCCTCACCAGAGTATCAAGCAACAGGACTTGAAAATGTCAATCTTGATCAAACGCAAAAACTAATCGCGGATTTAACTTCCAAGTCAACTCAAGCACCGGATGTCTCAAGTGTGCAAAACTTAAAGGCGGCAAATAATGCATTAACCGATGCAAGGTTGCTTGGTGATATGTCCAAACTTGCCAAAATCTCCGAGAGTCTAAGTACACAAGTAAGTCATTTTCAGCAAAGTGAAAAGCAGGCATTAATAACGCGACAAGCCCAGCGAGTTGATGTTGACCCGCAAACCATGACACCAAGTAGTGAGTATATCAAAGTCTTGAATGATCAGCTAAAAAAAAGCCAAGCACAAGAGTCGATATCAAGCACTACTAATGCAGCAACAGAGGGCAGTCAAAAAACAAGTTTGGTACAGATTCATAAAAATATTCTGAGCTTAGATGCAGAAGATAGTATTGAAGATATCAATAGTCACACACAGGCGTATGCTGACTATCAAGAGAATCTATCAAAAGAATTAAGTGATTTGAGTAAAGGAAATAAAGAAAATAAAGAAAGTGGGGAGCAAGCTGCAGTAAGTGATATTGCAAATAAGCAAACCTTAGCTGATTTTATGCGTTATCCCAATGCCCCTTTTGATGCTAAAACTGCAAACATTGCTGTTTTGCCTACAACAGATCAATTGATGATGAAAAATACATACTTTTTGCAACAAACGGGGCAAATAAAGCTTCCCGATCATGATGTAGAAATGATTAAATCGATTGTCAGTTATCATGAAGAAGCTGCTAAAGTACAAAATGTGCAGTTAGGAGATCCTAATGCGGCAGCGATACATGTGCAAGCGCTGGCAAATAGTACACAAGAGACACAAAAGCAACAAGCGCTTAATAAGCTTAATGGACAAATGCAAAGTTGGTCGATGTTTGTTGTACCTGCTGGTTTACCACTTGTGGCTGAAAACGTCAGTAAAAAGGCGCGGATGCTAAGCGATGCACAATCAATAGCAGTCAAGCAAAGTCAGACAACAGAAAATCGCAAGATGGAGGTTGTTGCAGGTGATGGTGTAGTAAAGATATTGAATGATCATGGTGCATCTTATCTTATTGGCAGTGATTTACAAATTGCTAAGCAGGCGCGATTAGAGCAAGCATTTGCAAATCTGCCATCGCAACAAGTGACACGGTTGCAAAGTGATTATTTGACGAGTGTTGCGAAAGTAACGATAAGTTTACTCATTGCCCAATCACAGGTGAGCACATCACCATTATCAGAATTAACCACGGCAAATAATGCAGTTATGGCAGAATTCTCGGGATTAAAAACAAGTGCGTTGGCATGGCAAGGAAACCCAAGTAGTGATGAACTCTTAGCAAATTATCAAATGCAATTACAAAGTACGACAGCAGCGTTAGATTATTTTAAACAACAAATTCCAACTGCTTTAGCATTCCAATCACAGCTTACTGCAAATGCTAATGCATTACATGATTCACTTTGTCCATGTGTGCCTGATATGAGTTTTAATGCACAAGAGATACTGCCAAAAATGAATGAGCTACAAGCTGCATTAGAGCATTTGCCCAAATTGCCTCAAGGTAGAAGCTTTGATAGTAGTACTATTGTTGGACCATATATGGCAAGTTTAAATGTAATGTTAAGTGAGCAAGACAGTACATCATTGGCATTGCAGGAGAGTATCAATGCGGAAATTATGAAGCTTAAAAATTTGTCGCAAAATCTACCCAAAACGCCTACAGCGAATATGCAAATGGCAAGTTGTTTGTGTGATGATGTCTTGGAGGCCTTTAGTCAGCTGAAATCGCTTATTGCCCGGATCAATTTGTCTAATACTAATACAACTAATATCAATACGCCAAGCTTGGCTTCATTGCCTGATCTTGCGGGCTTTCTACAAGGAATTGATCTTAATACGATGTCACTGCCTAATGTATTAATCATACTTAAACACATTCAAATAGCACTTGATGTATTATGTCAAAATTTAGCAAATGCGATAAGTTTTTCAATGCCACCTTTAATGGGAGTCTCAAACCTACCACCTTTGTCGGGTGATCTATTATCTCCTTTACAAGACCTACAAAATTGTTTGTCAATATTGCTAAATCAGGAGGTTCCATTACCTAATGGTGTTTCTATGGTCAGTGTGGCAACCCTTAATGATGTTTTATTACCAGTACTTAATTATCAAAATCAATTTATGGCATTGGATCAACAAAACTTTATTAAGGCTACGGGGGGTGAGTCTCTACCTAACATGCAAGCTTTGTTAAGTAGAGCAACACCTAGTATGTCAACATCGGGTGTTCCTAGTGTCAATGACTTAATCCCTGAAACACCCGAGCTATTAAATCAGCTGCAAAGTTGTAAGAATCTGGCGCATATTGAAGATGAAATTAATGAGATTAATAGTGCTTTAGCCTCAGCAACAGCTGAGATTAGTTCATATGTGCAAAAGTCAAAAAATGCAGCCAAAGCGTTAGATGAAATGCAGGCAAAGATGATACAGATGCAAAATATGATCGCAGTTCAGCAGCGAGATATCCAAAATGCACAAACAACAAAGCAAATAACCGAGCAAACACAACTTGAGGTTGCACTAGCAAATTTAAATAACGCGATTAGTAATACAGCGGTATTAAGTGGTCAAGCGGCAAGTGCATTAAGTGTCAGTAGTGGTTCGCCTCAGGCAACAATGGTCACTTGTACAAGCTCACAAATGTTATGCACTTTTGGTTTGGGGCCTGGTATGTATAGTACTTTGCGTGCAACCGTGCTAATTAATAATAAACCGGCAGCGAATATAACCGATGCTGCCCCAATGGTAAATATCTTGCCAATGCCAAGTTGCACGGCAGTGACGAATCCAGCTTGGAACCCATTAAAGCCAATTTCGCCGTGCATTCCAGCAGGACAATTTATCCCAACGAATATTATGACGATGGTGCAAGGTTCTCCGATTAATACGATGAACAATAAAGCGATGTGTACGACGGCAGTTGGCGGGGTTATTAGCTTTATTAATCCATCACAAATGACGACAATGACAGGGTGAAGGGTATGAATTTTTTTGATGAAAAAACGGCTTTTGTTAGCAAAAACTATGATTTATCTGATGATCATTATCAGGTATTGACCCATTTATTTGAGGCATTGGGTAAGGATATTCAGAGCAACTTGGTGGCACAACTTAGAAGTGAGCGAGATTACCGTTTATCGCGCTATAATCAAAATCTATTAATGCAATTGCCTAAGCATATGCTCATTGCTGTGAAATCAAAGATTAAAAAAGCATGCTTAAATCTTGAACCAAAAGAGCACTTTGATGTTTATGATATCCAGGCAAAAAAACGGTTTCATTATAGCAATTTAAGCGAAGTTAATTTGACGTGCTTCAAAGTTGATCATGTCGATTTAACGAGTACCTTAACACAAGTTTCATTACAAACTGATGTAGCAACAGAGCTTAATCATAATGTCTTTGATCTATGGGTTAACCCTTTGCTATGGAAACAAGCGGAATTTAAGCTGTGTCAGTTAAAAGAAATGGCACTACAAGAGCGCAAAATTAAAGTGCGTGTAACCTATGATGATGGCACACAAAAGGAGGTCTTGGCGACTGTTTACAATAGCGATGCATACACGTTAGGCTTAAATGATAAAACGCGTCTAGATTTATTGTCACCTGAATTTTCTCTGAAATTAAGCATCGAGTTGTCGCAAATCCCGGTGACCGAAACGACAACAAAAGTTAAACAGATACTATTAATGTTTCCTGTGGGGATCTATGATAGAGCGGATTTTTTTGAACTCATCAGCCAGAAGGATCGACTGTTTGTTACCAACATTATCCCGCTATTTAATCTGTTTGAAGCCTATTCAACATCGCAAAAAATTGACCAACGCTATGATAAAATTCCTTTGCTGCACCCTGAGGATCCCGATGCTCGTGCTTGTTATGTTCATCAAGTATGGGTTAATAATCAGTTGTATAAGGATTATTATAATCATACGGTGAGTGAGTATGTCTTTCATAAGCATGTTGGTAAACTAAGCTACTCTCCCAAGGATATTAATGAAGCATTAGATGTTGAGAAAAGGGTTTTTGCAAAAGTAGACTGGACACAAAAATCTGAACATGGCAGTTTAATCAAGGTGAGTACCAATAGCTTTACCACGCAGAGTACACACTTTGAATTGATTACCCTAAAATCTGAGTATAGACTGAATAGCTTTCGCCATATTGATCGTGTGGTACAGGTATTTAGAGCATTTTCAGATCTTGATATTCGTAAGAATAATGGGTTCTTATTAGCATTAAAATTTCTTTATGGTGAGGAAAATGCAGAAAAATATCAATTTTTTAAATCGGTGATTAGAGCGATTTATTATGATCATGTCAGTAATGTACTCTTTATCGAAGCTACTTATCCACATTATTATGCCTATGTTAGATATGTAGCTTATGTCGTGACGCGATTTTTCTATATCAATTCCCCGCAAGTGGTCGAAGTGAAAGTGTTTGTAAAATAAAATAAGGATTCTTTGCTTTTAAATACGAGGTTGAGCAAGGAGGTAAACTCGGCAGATCAGTTTGGCTATTAAAGAGAGTGAACTGGAAAAAGCAAAAGCTCAAGGGCTAAAATATCAAAGTGTTTTTAAAGCGCTAATACATCAATATGCTAATGGGCGAATTAATTTATAGTCTCAGGTTGTTTTAAGCGTACTGTCGTAAAACTTTGTATCAGGGTGTCAACATCAACAACCCCAGCAATACGTTTAATCTCGATATTTTGTTGATTGCGCAAAATCAGTGTGGGTAGGCCTAATACGTTTGCCGCTTCAAGTAGCTCTGTACTGCTGGCATTATAGTCTGAGACATCTACCTTAATAACTTTAATATTATATTTTTCAAAATAATCCTGCATGGTTGGAGAGAGTAAAATAGCTTTAAGTTTCAAGCAGTTCTCACACCAATGTGCAAAATAATCAATTAAAACATATTGGTGTGTTTTTAGTGCTAAAGTGACTTGTTGCGCTAACTCTTGCTTATTAAAAACGGTAGTAAAATCATTTTGCATTGATGTCATATTTTGTTTGCTTGGGGTATATAATCTGTGGCTAGTAACTAAAGTTAAGAGCGTTAAAAGTATGATAACGACAGCAATAAAATGCTTGGTTTTTTGTTGCATAGATTCGGACATTACAGATGCGTAAACAAGATAGAGTAGATAACAACTAATCAATAAAGCGTACAGGCTAAAAATGATGGCTTCTAATACGATAATTCGACTTAAGATGAAAACTGCCATTGCTAGCATTGCAAAACCAAAGATGACTTTGATTTCCTGCATCCATGCACCAGATTTTGGCACAAAGCGTTTAAGGCCAAGAGCAATCAGCAGCAGTGGTATACCCATCCCAAGGCCTAATGCAAAGAGTGCAAGTCCACCGTAGAAAATATCGCCTGTTTGTACAATGGTAGTTAATACACCAATCAGTGGTGCTGATGTACAGGGTGATAATACCAAGCTTGCAATTGCACCCATCAAGAAACTAGCAAAGATGCCACCGGTTTTAATCTTTTGTTGTGATTGACCAAGATGTGTGCTAAGCCCTTGGGGCAGTTGAATCTGAAATACACCAAACATCGATAAAGCTAACACAACAAATAGCAAGGCAAGTAAAATGATTACCCAGATTTGTTGAAAGAAAATTTGAAAAGACAGTCCAATGATGCTAATAATAATGCCCAAAGCGGCGTACATTACTGACATGCCCAATACATAGGAAAGGGCTAAAAGGAAGCTGTAAAATTTACTGTGGTTTCTACCGATAACAATCGCACTGATAATCGGTAACATAGGTAACACGCAAGGTGTGAAGGCAAGCAACAAACCAACGCCTAGAAGTGCGAAAATGCCTAACCAGTTAAAATCATTATGTTCATAGGGTAATACGTTTTGATCAATCGTCATTTCTTTGATTTGAGGCAAATAACATAGATTGTTATCACAGGCTTGATATTTAATTTCGAGCTTACTTTGGGGGGTGATTTTACCTGAGAGCGGGACTTGTAATAATAATTGATTTGTATAAACGGGTTCATTTTTAAATACAGGGTGTGCAATTGCCGGAGGAAAATAAATCTCGCCAACCTTTGCTTGGTCGGCATGTTGTAGTTGTATGCTGATTTTATTTTTATAAAGATACTGCCCTTTGGGAATACGCCAGCATAAGGTGATTTCACCTTTATTTTGAGTTCCAGTAATACTCAGTTGGTTAAAGGATTGCTCAGGTGAGCGAAACAGACCAATATTGCTAAAATTATCACTGGCTAAGAAATTATTAGAGCTAGAAAAACCCGATAGAGCGAACATCAATAACAACAACAAAGAGTTTAACTGTCTAAGTAAAACAGAAGGTGCATCAATAGTCGGTTTAATCTGTGCTAAAAAATCACTTAATTTCAGTGCTTCTTTGGTGGTGGTCAGTGTAAACAACCTCATATAGTAGTGGTATTTATTGCAAGTCTAAAATATCGCTGATTTTCAGTTTTAGCGTTTTGGCAATCACCGATAAAGGTACACCTGCACTTAACATTTCTTCAGCCTCAAGCTTAAGTTCAGTGTGACGCAGATTACTTTCAAAAGAAGATGAATGTTTCATAAACCCTCCTGGCTTAGTTTTTACTTTAATTTAAATTATTGACATTATACGCTTTGATAAAGGCGCTGTTTTAGCGCTTGGCGGCGTTGTTCATAATGTTTTTGGTCATATTTACTTATCCGTAAAGTATAACTGATATGGCTGTTGAATTTCAGCATGATTTTCTCCTTTTCTTTTTTATAGTAAAAATGACCTATCCAAGCGCATTCCTAAGTAAACACCTTGAATGCTCACGCGATGCGCAGGATAGACCATCGGGGGGAGGTCTTTATTATGCGGGATAAGTGTTACAGTTTTGTTATCCTGCATTTTAAATTCCTTTAAAGTAGCTTCCTTTTCATCGATGAATGCCACGACAATTTGCCCATTGCGGGCAATATGCTGTTTTTGAATCAATACAAGATCATTGTCTAAGATGCCACTGTCTTGCATTGAATTGCCTGAGATTTTCAATAAATAGCGATCAGGCATATTTAAAAGTTCAGATAAATCGATGGTTTCAATTATCTCATAAGCTTCTAATGGTAAACCAGCGGCAATCGTACCAATCAATGGCAAATGTAAGGAATTGTGATGTTTATTATGTGCTTGATCAATGATTTCAATATGTTTGCGTTTGCCTTTGGGGATATGAATATAACCTTTTTCTTTAAGTGCTTTGATGTGGTAAGAAACTGTGGCTTTTGATTTAAGGTTCAAAGCATCTGCAATATCACTAAAAGTTGGAGAATAGCCGTTTTCAGTTTGGAAAGTTTGAATAATGTTTAAAACTTGCTGCTCTTTGTTATTTAACATGGATGCATCTCATTTCCATTGATTTATCGCTCATTATGTTCTAAATAAGTTTAAAATCAAGTGTTAAATGCACATAAGTTCAAATTAAGTTTATTTTTGTGAGTTGACCAGCACCTCTTCACCAAATTTACCACTGTGTGGCATAGGTTTATTTGTTGAGTTCAATGGGCGCAGAACACGAATTGCTTTTGCCCCAGCAGCACGTGCATCAGTAATATCACTATCAGAGTCACCGTAATAAAGCGTGATTTTATGCTCTTTGATATAAGGCGTTTTAGCGCCATGCTTAGGGCCGCTAAAGATAACTGGATTCATTTTATCTTTAGGAATATCAAAATCATGTTGTAGAATGCGGGTTAATTGTTCCGTTTTTGTTTTCGGTCTGCCAGTAATAAAGTAAATATGGTCTCCCCGTTTAAGATGCATCTGAATGAGTGCATATCCTGATTGCTTTGGAATGGAGAAATAATCCCACTCATTATTCATCTTTTGCCAAAACTGTGGGTTACTGAGATATTTATTGCTTTTAGGAGAGAACTCTTGCTTGCCACGAAAGAAGCCAGGGCTTGAGAATAACAAAGTATCATCGACATCAAAACCAACATTAATGGGTTGTGTATTGGTTAAACTCTGTTTGATTTGCGCAATAGACACCCAGTGCACCGGCATGCGATGGCTAAGCTCACTCGTTGTTACTCCCGGATTTAATGTGCTATACGTATTGGCAAATGTTGTTTGTGTTAATGACGCAAAGACAACACAAGATGTAATTAATATAACTTTCTTAAGCATGTTTTAACTTCCTCGTTTAATTGTATGGGTATGTTGTCGCTGCAAAATAAACAAAAAAAGTGAGATTGTCATCTGAATTATTAGTTGTTGTGTATGGAATCAAAGTAAACGATGATCAATATTCTGATGTTCAATTACATGATGAGATCAAAACGATTATCCCTAGCATCACTGTATGTCATCAAGCACAACTATGATATGATGCTGATGCGTTTAATTTGACGGATGAATAGATGTATCGACCGTTACCATTGTTTATTGGTTTGCGTTATTTACGTGCGAAAAAGAAAAATCAGTTTATTTCGATTATTTCAGCCATTTCATTTATTGGGATTGCTTTGGGTGTTGCTGTGTTAATTACAGTAATGTCAGTGATGAACGGCTTTGACGAGCAAATCAAAGATCGTATTTTAATGATGGTGCCACCGGTTAAAGTTTACCAAGCAGGAGGTAAGCTATATAACTGGGAGAGCCTAGCACAAACACTAAAACAAAAGGATAAGCTTATTTCAGGGGCAGCTCCCATTATCGAAGGCCAAGGCATGTTATCAGCCAATGCCACCAATGCCTTTGCCGCGATTCAAGGGATTAATCCAAAATATGAGCGCTCTGTGGTGCCGATTGCTGAGCATATGCAACAAGGAAGGTTGTCATCATTGCAATCGGGTAAGTTTAATATCGTTCTGGGTAAATATTTGGCAGACTCATTAGGCGTCAAAATAGGAGATAAGGTTACCCTTATTGTGCCGCAAGCAAATCTAACACCTGCTGGCATGATTCCACGTTTGAAGCAGTTTAAAGTCTCGGGCATCTTTAGTGTGAGTTACCAATATGATAGTTATTATGCTTTAGTAAACATTGAAGACGCAGCGAAACTATTTCAAATGGGGAATTCAGTTACAGCCTTGCAACTGGGTGTAAAAGATATTTATCAAGCACCATTTTTAAAGGAGATGTTAAATAATCAAATTCTGCCAGATTTTTATATGGCGCGTGATTGGACAGATGAAAATAAGAGCTTTTTCCAGGCATTGCAAATGGAAAAAACAATGATGTTTTTTATCTTAATGTTAATTATAGCCGTAGCAATTTTTAATCTATTGTCATCACTAGTGATGGTGGTTACTGATAAACGCTCAGATATTGCGATTATGCGCACCTTAGGCATGTCATCGCGCCAGATTATTATGACCTTTATTATTCAAGGTTTAGCAATTGGTATAATTGGTACGGTTATCGGCATTATTCTAGGAATTGTTTTATCAATTAATGCCACAGAAATTGTTAACTGGATTCAGATGGTTTTTCATGTGCAATTTTTAAGTCCGAGTGTTTATCAAATTGATTTTATTCCATCAAAACTGATTATGGGTGATTTGGTGCATGTTGCAATTGCCTCGCTTATTTTGAGTTTCTTAGCCACACTTTATCCGGCATGGAGTGCCTCAAGAGTCCAACCAGCGGAGGCCTTGCGTTATGAGTAACTCGGATATTAATCAGTATGCTATTTTTTGTGAAGGCCTTGACAAGGTTTACAAAGAAGGCAAGTTTGAGACAGGGGTCCTGCATGGCATTGATTTGCATGTCGATTATGGGCAAAAAGTCGCAATTTTAGGTCAATCGGGCTCTGGTAAAACCACATTGTTGAATATGTTAGCAGGACTTGATTCTCCCACTAAAGGGCAGGTTTATCTAGCGGGTAAACGCATTGATTCATTATCGCCTAATAAACGCGCTTTGCTCAGAAATAAGCACTTAGGCTTTATTTATCAATTTCACCATTTATTACCTGAGTTTAGTGCACAAGATAATGTGATGTTGCCGTTGATGATGCGTAAAGATATCTCAAAAATTCAAGCACAAAAAGATGCTATGCATATGCTTGAAGCGGTAGGTTTAGCGCATCGCATTAAACATAAGCCCAGTGCATTATCCGGTGGTGAGCGCCAACGTGTTGCAATTGCTCGTGCTTTAGTGACTAAACCCAGTTGCATTTTGGCGGATGAACCAACCGGCAACCTTGATGCTGAAAACTCAGAGAAAGTATTGAAGTTAATGCACGAGTTGAGTAATGCATTTAAAACAGCATTTGTCGTTGTGACACATGATGAGCGCTTTGCCAGCGAAATGGACAAGGTGTATAAAATTACGGATGGATGTATATAGCTAATCCAAAAACACTTTCTATATGATTTTCATTAGCTACTTGGTACTTTTGCATGATGATATTTTATACCATCAACATTAAAGCTACTAAAGCCTTTCCCATACTTCAAAATCAAAGTCACATTCATTGTTTTGATCCCTTTGATAGCTGCGTTGCCCAATGCGTTTGAATTGTGACTCTTGCCATCTTGGAAAAAAAGCATCTGACTCTTTTATAGTATGCACTTTTGTAATATATAAACGATCAACAAAGGGTAGAAAAGCAGCATAAATTTCAGCACCACCGATAATGAAAATTTCATAATGTGGCTTCTCTTTGGCTAGATTGAGGATATGTTCAATGTCATGGATGATGGCACAATTATCTTGTGTATAATTTTTTTTGCGTGTCAGAATAATATTCTTGCGATTGGGAAGTGCTTGCCCAATCGAGTCAAATGTTTTGCGTCCCATGACGATATAATTGTTTTCGGTCAGTTTTTTAAAGTTTTTTAAGTCATTAGATAACTTCCAAGGCAAACTGTTTTTAATACCAATGCCTTGCTTTTGATCATAGGCGACGATAATCGATAACATAATGAATTTTACTCCTTAGTGATTGAAATGGATAGTCAGCATTGTAGCGTAGAAATTAGCAAGATTGGGGATAAAATTGTATTTAATGCAAACAACCAAAGCCTTTGTTTGTCTAGTTTGTAGCCTTTCTCAGTGGTGGAGTAAATTATTCAAAAAAGTGCTTGACCGAGTTGGGTAAATCCGCTTTAATATGCGGCATTGGCCAGATAGCTCAGTCGGTAGAGCAGAGGACTGAAAATCCTCGTGTCGGCAGTTCGATTCTGCCTCTGGCCACCATTATAAAATATTCGGAGCATAGCGCAGTTTGGTAGCGCATCTGGTTTGGGACCAGAGGGTCGGGGGTTCGAATCCCTCTGCTCCGACCATTATTGCCGTCAATGGCGGAAGAGAAAATGCGCCCGTAGCTCATCTGGATAGAGCATCGGCCTTCTAAGCCGAGGGTAGCAGGTTCGAATCCTGCCGGGCGTACCATTAAAAGAGTTTATGGTGGGCGTAGCTCAAGTTGGGTGAGATCGTTAAGAAACTGTCAGACAGTTTTAGATCGAACAGGCGAAGCACGGACAGCGCAGCACCGGTTTTCTTAGTGAGGCAGGAGCCGAGCTTAGAAAAAGCAGCTCTAGCAACTTAGGCTGCAATATTACAATTTATGGTGGGCGTAGCTCAGTTGGTAGAGCCCCGGATTGTGATTCCGGTTGTCGTGGGTTCAAGTCCCATCGTTCACCCCAGTCTTTGCGGACGTGGCGAAATTGGTAGACGCACTGGATTTAGGTTCCAGCGGGTGACCGTGGGAGTTCGAGTCTCCCCGTCCGCACCAAATAATCATCTTATAACGCCTCAAATTATTAGATACTTTTTTATTTATACTTTCTCGATAGATGGCATTAATGTATCATTTTACTATCCCTATGTGTCAGAGATATCTGAGTCAGTGGGGTGCTAAATAGTTGAAAGGAGTAAAGAATGACTGACCTAACGTTATGGAAATTAGAATTAATCAATAAAAATATAACCAAAGACACAAGCACTTTATTGATTGCAGCTTTGGACGAGGCAGAAGCAAGAGATGAAGCAGCTTCAGAATCATCTGGTTCAGGTGCAGTAAAGATAATGTCTAAATATCAAAATACTCCGACCAATCCATGGGTCTCAAGACGAGAATCAACATGTTTGCCAGTAGTGAAAATTGAGGTATTTGATAAAAAGGGTTGTTATTTATATGATAGCCCTACGCCTAACTTAGGGTATATGGGCATCAGATATGAGATAACAGAGAAAGATTATCAGCAGGAAGTTTATAGCTGTGGAGTGAAAGATAATATAATACCTTCTGATAGTAAATTTGATGATTACAATTACCGTACATTACTTAATTAGAGTAGCTTCAGGGTGCTCAAATTAGTGAACTGAATCACTATTATTCATATTCTCCCAAGAGATAAAAGCGTCAGCACTTAAATTAAAGCGCTTACTTAGTTTGGCTACTTGCTCTAGGGTTAGCTGGCGATGTCCATTTAAAAATTTTGAAACATTTCCTTGATTGCCGAAGATGTCTACAAGGTCCTTTTGCTTAAGGTTATATTCCGCCATAAGAAACTGAACCAGCTTGTTGGGTGTGGTTAGCTCCGAAAGCTCGGGCAAGTGCATGTTTTCATAATCAGCAATATGCTGTTCTATTATCTCCAGAATGGGTAAATATTCGTGCTGAGTGTTGTCGCCTATAAGGTCAGCTAGCTCTAGGGATAAATTTATTAGCTGATTTAGTTCGCTATCATTTGTTGGTGGCTTAAACCATGGAGCAACCACACTTAGTGCTTGCTGTGTTTTTTTTGTTTCTAACATCGCTATATGCCTCCATTTAATAATTTCATTTGGTTTGCACGCTTACTATATTCTGCATGAGTCCAAATTGCTCTGGTGTATACTTTTTGCCTGTTGTAATGAATGGTAGTAATTAATCTATAGGCATTACCACCAATATTAAAAACTGTATACTTACCCACCGAGTCAACACTATTAGCAAATGACTCTCTTAGCTCATGCAGGCTTTTTGCAGTAGATAATTTTATCTTGTACGCCCACTCAAGCAGTGGTTCTGTTGCTTGGGTATTGTACTCGCAGTATGCGATAAGCATTGCTCTACTGATTAAATGCATGGTTTAAATATTGGTTAGTGGGTTCCTGTGTAAGATTATGTCATTTTGACATATAAATCAAGCATATTATTTTAAAGGTACTTTTAAGTAGCTCAATAAGAGTATGTTTAATCTAGTATCAATCAACATAAAGATACAATTTGTTACAAATTTTTAATCATTCTATTTACCTGCCCAAAATGTTGTGGTAAAAATACTACCGTCATAGCAAAGCTATTTCATGTAACAAAGGGAAAAGTTTATTTAAAACACAGGCAAGGATCGCTTCTTTTGCTTGCAATTAGTGTATTTAGACATGTTTTATCAGCATTTTTTGCTAATAAATGATGTTGTAAATATCTGTTGCCCAATGTTCATTTATAACCAGAAGCTGTGAGATAAATAGTCATAACAAGGAGAAAGGAATGAAGTTTAAAAAGAGTATTGTATTAGGCTTAGGTATGTTAGCAACAGGAGCTTATGCCGCAGAGAAGGTTAATTTAACCAATGTACCAATCGATGATTTACAGGGGTTTCATTTGCAAACAAATCAAATAGATCAGGTGAATAATGCGCATGTAATGCTCATGGCAACACCGCAAATAAATACTTTAAATCAAATATCTCAATCCAGTATGGCTGGTGTTAATTATGAGCGTTATCAGCAGTATTATAAAGGGATCAAGGTCGTAGGCGCTCAGATTACGATTGCTAAAAATAATGGACATAATATGTTATTAGCTGCTAATCAGGAAAAAGCCAACGGTGAAGTGGTTAAAGACCTTAATGTTGATACAAGCCCAAATATTTCGGCGCAGCAGGCAATTGCCCAATCTTTGACTGTATACAATGAAAATGCTAATGGTTATCAGGTGGATTATCTAAATGGTAATGCACCAAGTGCTGAGCTACAAATCATCACTGAAAATCAACAACCAAAATTGATCTATCAGGTTAAGTTTTTCGCGCAAAAAGCAAATAATCAACCACAGGATATGCGTTATTATGTTGATGCTAAAACAGGGCAAGTGGTGACAAGCTGGGATAATATCCAAAATTTTGAGGATACAGGTCCTGGTGGCAATGAAAAGGTGCAAGAATATTGGTATGGTCAAGATGGGATGCCCTCTTTGGATGTGACAAAAAAAGGGACAAAGTGCACGATGGAAAATACTCGTGTGCGAACCGTCAATTTACAACAAAAGTGGGATGATAATACGACCACACCTTATTCTTATACCTGTGGCAAAAATACTGGGCAAGATGAGATTAATGGCGCATATTCTGCTATTAATGACGCGCAATATTTTGGTGATGTTATTATTGATATGTATAAAGACTGGTATGGCATTAATGCATTATCTGAAAATAATGAGCCGATGCAACTTGTGATGCGTGTCCATTATGGCAGTAATTATGATAATGCTTTTTGGAATAGTAAAAATATGACCTTTGGTGATGGTAGTGATTTTTATCCTCTGGTATCTTTAGATGTGGCAGGTCACGAAGTAAGTCACGGTTTTACAGAACAACATTCAGGGCTTATTTATACAAATCAATCAGGTTCTTTAAATGAGGCATTTTCAGATATGGCAGGACAAACCGTTAGAGCCTATTTACTGAGCCAAAACGAAATTAATTATGTGAAGTTTTACCCAGAAGACCCAAAAGGGCAGATTGGTTGGGGATTAGGTGAAACCATTATGAAAGGTGATGGCGTAGCTTTACGTTATATGAATAACCCATCACAAGATGGTGCTTCAGCTGACTGTTATGATCCGACACTTAACGGGGCGCTGATATGCAAGATCAGTTACAATCAAATGCTTAAGAAAGCACGTGGTAATCAATCATATATCGTTCATACTGGTAGTGGCGTGTTTAATAAAGCATTCTATTTATTGGCAAGCACATGGGCATCTGATAATCAAGTGCAAGGGTTGTCCAATCAATATGCTGAAGGTGTGAAAGAAGCGTTTCATGCGATGATGTTGGCAAATGTCAAATATTGGACACCTTCAGTGACTTTTGAGCAGGCTGCTTGTGGCGTGGTCAATGCTGCCAAAGATCTGCACTATTCGACAGCAGATGTTAAAAAGGCATTCACAGAGGTTGGTGTCAGTACAGCTAGTTGCTAAGTTTTTAAAACTTGTTTACACAAATAATATCTACGTTATAATGTCCCGACTTCTACTAGGGAGTAGCTTCTTGGGTGTGTCGACCCAAGGCATATGTCAACATAATTGGCAAACAAAGCCATGGCATATGCGACTGATTGTCGAGAAATCACATAGGTTTAGCAAGACTGGTAGTACACTATTTCCTTAACTGACTGGGCTAGGAGATGGTTGTGCTATTAGTGCATGTTAGCCTAGTCTTAAGTACATATAAATGCAGCATTACCTACGCTTCTTTATTGGATCAAGCTTTGTGACGATCATATGTTTAGCATTGGGTATGATCTATCAACCGACGCATTATCTTAATGTCATTTATTTGATCGTGCTATTGGCAGTGCTTGAAGTATCTTTAAGTTTTGATAATGCAGTCGTTAATGCCAAAGTATTAACAAAAATGTCGTCATTTTGGCAGCAGATGTTTTTGTGGTTGGGAATATTCGTTGCTGTATTTGTTGTGCGCTTATTAATCCCGGTGTTACTGGTAAGTGTCAGTACGCAATTGCCCTTCTTAAGCACCTTGAGATTAGCGCTGCATAATACGGCAGAGTTTCAACACGTTTTAGACAGTAATTACGCATTGATCAGTGCATTTGGTGGTGGGTTTTTATTGATGATTTTTTTAAATTTTTTATTCACAGATGAAGGGCGTACATTATGGTTTAGTTGGCTAGAGCAGAAATGTGCTAATAAGCGCGCAAGCATTCTGCCACTGATTATTGCGGTGATTTTTGGTGTTATTTTCTTTAGTGTTTATGTATGGATATATAAGGCATCAATTGCAGTACTCATTGCACTGGTATTGGGTATTTTATTAAGTCATTGCTTGGCATTAATCAATACTAAGGTGAATCAATTATCATCGCTTGTTAAAGCAGGTATTATTGGCTTTTTATATCTTGAAGTGTTAGATGCCTCTTTTAGCTTTGACGGCTTGTTTGCTGCTCTTGTGATTAGTAATGATATTATCATTATTCTCTTGGGGTTAGCGATTGGTGCGATGTTTGTTCGTTCATTAACCCTTTTTATAGTTAAGAGAAACACCTTAAATAATCTACCTTTTTTAGAGCATGGTGCGCATTATTCAATCGGTTATTTGGCACTGACGATGTGGTTAAAAAACTTTATCGCAATACCTGAATATATTATAGGAGTGGTTAGTATAGTGTTAATTATGATGGCTTTTATCCACTCCAAAAGCTATGTTAACCAAGAAAAGAAGATGGTTATGATGTAAGAAAAATTTATTTTGCCCAAGTCATTGTAACTTTAAGGCCAAGAGTATGATCATTTTCAAAGATGATCATACCACCAGTGAGACTAACCAGTTCATGGACGATAGCTAAGCCTAGCCCGTAGTGTTGTTTATGTTCTTTAGTATTCTGGCTATTGTCAGAGAAACCAAATTGCGTCATTTTGCTTAGTTTATCGTGAGGGATCCCTTGCCCATGATCAAGAATGATGAGTTCAATGAGATGCTTGGTTTGAGATAATGAAATGTCAACCTTATCAGCAAAGCGAAAGGCATTATCAAGAATGTTTGTTAATATGCGGTTATACACTTGCGCTGAACCATAGACAATGATGTTAGGTGCTTCCTTGTAATTAATATAATGCCCCATGTCGGCGTAGTTGTCTTGTAGTGTTAGTAACATTAAGTTCAGATCAATTTTTTTGCGCTGCTGAAAATGTAGATTAGACAGTGATAAGAAGCTCTGAACAACCTCATTGATATGGTCAATATCAGCCATACTCTTAGTCGCATCAGTATCTCCCCTTAACTCCAATTGCTCTAAGCGAAAACGCATGCGTGTTAAGGGTGTTTTAATATCATGAGAAATCGAAGACATCAACTGCGCGCGTGTACGCGTCAAATTGTAGATACGTGTTTTCATTTGTTCAAATAATGCTTTGGGACCGGAAATTAATCCAAGGTAAATGGATGTGTTTTGGGGAAGCCCAAGTTCAATCAACATGCTTTGGCTAAGTTCAGTCAATCGATATAAACGTAGTAATAACCAGCAAGCAAATAGCAGTAATATAACAATCAGTAGGATAATTGCAAATTCGGCTGTAAATAATGAAAAAAAGTAATGGTAATTTTTCACTACATGGATATTAAGCCATAGGTCTGAATGAATAAAAACTGAGAACTTATGCACGCCTGTTTGATGTTGCAATATTTTTTTCTCAAGATCTTGCGCATTCTTGATGGTGTAATCCGGGTGAAACTGTGGTGCTTTAGATAAAGCCATCTCAAGCTCAATACGCTGAATCTGTATATCAGAGAAGTGTTGACTGTCAAATGTTTGAATAAACTCCCTTAGGTCTTCATTTTCACCATATTTGACAATTTTGGCAATTTCCCAAGCGATTTTATGATGAAGCTCTGCGTGAATATCTTCATTGATCTGGCGATATGCGGTCATGAAAAGATAGCTTACACAGATAATGCTTAATCCAAAAAACACTAAAATATACAATAAACTTTTATATTGTTTCATATGGCTTTCTTGGTAACATGCGCATTAAACACATAACCACGTCCATGGTGGGTTTGAATGAGTTTAGGATGTTTGGTATTTTCTTCGATTTTCTTGCGTAATAGACCAACGCGGACATCAATTGCGCGATCATAAATATCACGTTTACTCGTATTAGTGTGATTAAGTAGAAACTCACGCTCCAAAATCCGCCGTGGATGTTCAAGAAAAGCCATGAGCAAATTAGCATCAGCCGTTGATAGCTGGACCTCTTCCTTTTCATTTGTCAATAAAGAAGTACGCGTATCAAACTGCCAACGATCAAACTGATAAATCTTATCTTTAAGCTCTGGCGAAGCATGTGTCATGCGTCGATAAATGGCGTTGATCCGTGCCATTAACTCTAAAGTGCTAAAAGGCTTTACTATAAAGTCATCAACACCGGCATCAAATGCTAAGATGCGATCGGAAACCTCTTGTGAGGCGGTAATCATTACAATTGGTGTATTGGTAATGTTTCGAATTTGGCGACATACTTCAATACCGTCAGTTTCAGGTAGCATTAGATCAAGCAAAATGGCATCAAACTGTTTTTGGTTTAAGGTTTTATTGACCTCTTTGGGATGATGAATAGCAAATGTCTCAAGATTAAAGCGGCTTTGAAGTGTTTGCGTTAAGCTTTTGGTGATCTCTTTGTCATCATCAATAATTAGAATAGTTTTAATCAAAGCCATTGGGCTATGGGGTAAAGTCATTTTACGTACTGCTCCATCATGTTGCCGTCTTATAAAGATAATTAAAAGCTTTTTAGATTATTTTGCAAGGTAAATTTAATGATCAAATACAAGTTCATATCTAATATATATTTCCTACATGTTTTTAATCAAAATTTTCACAAATCATCGCGCAATTGGATATAGAAAAATACAAAAATGCAAAATGACTTACGACAGATGTAAAATACTTCTTGGCAAAACCAATCATCTAGCTTTTCACAAGCTTGTCACTGTCTGATGCAGTAAATCTCTTGTCTTTGATATAAATAGTGCGTAAAACGCGAGCAATTGTTTGTTTATTTTGGTCATAGATCTCAATGTCTTTTTGGAAGTATATTTTGCCATTAACAGTGGTTTGTTGTCTTATTTGATCGATATCTTCATCACTTAAACGAAACTCACAATAAACGGTTGTCTTGCCAGGGGCAATATATTCTATCGAAGATTTTTTGTCCCAAATAATATAATCCTGCCCTAAAATGTGACTGAGCATTATTGGATAAAATGCATCAGTCATCGCAAATAATGACCCGCCAAAATGTGTACCAAAATAATTGCGATTATACCATTTTAATGGCATAGCAACTTTAATATAGCGATAATCTTTGGCAATATGTAATGTCTTAATACCCGCGCCGCGATAAGGTCGGTAACGGTTCATAATAAATTTAACAACACCAACCGGCACTTTTCCTAGAAACTTACGCGCTTTATGCCGCATATAACAATCCATTTTTTATTAAGCGATGGCATATTTTATACTTATCACCCAACTAAGCATAGCGTAAACTAGCTGTTGAATATGATAATAATTGTCTTTCCTGCACATTAGCGTTGTGTGAACGTTGGCTGAGTGCGAAATGATGGGCAATCAGCTATATGATTTCATTGCTCTTTTATAAGCGTTGGCTAAGCCTTTATGTGTATATAGTTGCATAAGCATACCCACTTCGACTGATGCTCAGTGCATCGCTTCGACTGATGCTCAGGGTACGATAAGCGCTTTGAGTTTAAATATTTGGTTTTAGCCATTACAAAATAATGGGCTCTATAAAGCAATAATAAGGCGAGTCAATAGCTCGCCTAAAGTAAAGAGTGATCTGAGATAATTAATTACATAGGAAGGGTATAAGTTAAACCGACAGACACTGTGCTTTCGCCCGCATTTTCTCCGTATAAAGGTAACCAGTTATATTGATATTGAGCAAAGATATTTATTTGGTTGATTTGGAATCCTAACCCAGTTGCTGCAACTGGGCGCCATAAATTTGTTGCCATACCGTCAGTGTCCCCAGTAAGTTTATTGTAGGCATATCCAGCTTTTCCAAAGATATTTAAGCCCATGGCACCTGGAATGTAGAATTTTGCAGTGGCAAATAAAGGTACGCTCCACATATTGAGTTTACCAGCGTCATTTTTACTTATTTTATTAAAGTATTGACCACCTAGCTCAACACCTACACTAAGCATAGGGCTTAAAGCAAAGTCATATCCAACAAGCAATCCACCCGCAATATTTCCATTTTTACCACCCGGAAGGTTATTAGCATTTTTAAGCCATCCATTTTGTGAATATGCATAGCCAACATTACCACCAACTACAAAACCGGTTTGAGCACCAGCAGCAAAAGCTGAACCACTAATCAGTGCCGCTGCAGCGACCGTTGTTGCAATAATTTTCTTCATAATTTCCTCTCCTGATTTTATTTCTATTATTTCTTATGTATTAAGTTCCAAAAGTAACTGAACGCAATTACCGATCGCAAGGGTAGTCAAGGTATGCTAAAAACGCAAGTTTGATTGAGTGTTTTTAGATAAAAAATGCAGAAAAATAGCAAAAAATCTCAATTTTTTTGCTATACGAGGAGGGTTGTTGGAATATTTGTAGTGTTTTCAATCCGCCGAGTTATGTTATACGCAAGAAAACAAATTTCAAGAATTTGTAAATAAAAGGTTGTGTTTCGCAAAATCTATTGCTAGTTTAGTGCTTAGCATTTATTAGTAAAGACACAAGTTTTGGAGATAGATTTATGCTACGTTCACCAGTAATCAGCCTGATTCTGATTATTCTGGTCGTCATTGAGCGATCGGAAGGTGCGCGGCTGTAGCTAAGAAAAGCCAAGATTAGGAAACCCGCATCTTCCAACCGAAGATGCGGGTTTTTTTTTGCTTTTTTATTTCTCTTGCTTGCTTTGTGATGCTAAAGAAAGAATGTACCCATCGCAAATCATTTTGTGGTGTTTAGTTGTAAAGTGTTTTTTGATAGGTATATGTGAATAAGTTGAAATAGAGACACAGAAGGGAGTAGGTATGCAAATAACCGGCGCGCAAGCAATTGTTAAAGCACTATTAGAAGAGGGTGCTAAGACTATTTTTGGTTATCCGGGGGGGGCGATTATGCCGACCTATGATGCCCTTTATGATGCAAAAGATAAGCTGCATCACATCTTGGTTCGTCATGAGCAAGCTGCCATTCATGGTGCGGTTGGTTTTGCTCGCGCAACCGGTGGCGTTGGCGTTGCTATTGCAACTTCAGGCCCTGGGGCAACAAACTTGATCACTGGTATTGCTGATGCGCTTATTGATTCTATCCCAGTGGTTTGCATAACCGGTCAAGTATTTAGTAGTTTATTGGGCTCAGATGCTTTTCAGGAAGCAGATATTATCGGCATGACGGTAACTGCTACTAAATGGAATTACCAAATCACAGATCCAAATGAAATTCCTAGTGTTTTTAAGAAAGCCTTTGAAATTGCTCAAAATGGGCGCCCAGGTCCAGTGTTGATTGATATTACTAAAGATGCCCAAGTGGGAATGATGAAGTATATGAGTGCCCATCAATCTGTAAAAAAAGGGGGGATTAAGCCTAAATGGCTTAAAAAACCAATGATTAATATGGATAGTGTGCACAAGGCGTCACAACTGATTAATCTTTCAAAAAAACCGATTATGATTGCAGGCCACGGTGTAATGATCTCTGGCGCTGAAGAGGCGTTTATCAAAGTGGCAGAAAAAGCAGATATGCCGGTGGTTAGTACCTTGTTAGGTTTATCATCTTTTCCTGTAGATCACCCACTGTATCATGGAATGCTTGGCATGCATGGTAATTATGCGGCTAATGTCTTATGCAATGATGCTGACCTTGTTGTTGCTGTAGGCATGCGTTTTGATGATCGAGTCACGGGTGATCTTAAGTCTTATTTACCACATGCAAAAGTGATTCATATTGAAATTGATTTGGCAGAGATTGATAAAAACGTTAAAGCTGATGTCGCGATTCATGCCGATGCCAAAGAAGCATTAACAGCACTTTTGCCTTATGTTTGTCAGAATAAACATGATAATTGGCATAAGGTATTTGTTGAACATCATGCCAAAGAATATAACACCGTTATCAAAAATGAAACAAAGCCAGTTACAGATGAGCTAAAAATGGCGGAAGTCATCGCAATTTTATCTGAAAAGACAAAAGGGGAGGCGATTATTGTTAGTGATGTTGGACAACATCAGATGATTGCGGCACGCTATTATCAGTTTAAAAACAGCAATAGTCATATTACCTCAGGTGGTTTAGGCACAATGGGTTTTGCACTTCCTGCAGCAATTGGTGCAAAAGTTGGTGTTAAAGATCAAAAGCAAGTGATTGCTATTGCTGGGGACGGTGGTTTTCAGATGAATATCCAAGAGCTTGCTGTACTTAATCAAGAAGGTATTAATCTTAAAATGATCGTTCTGAATAATGGCTATCTTGGAATGGTAAGACAGTGGCAGGAGCTCTTTTTTGAAGAGCGCTATGCCTATACTAATATCTCATCACCTGATTTTGTAAAAGTTGCTGAAGCTTATGGTATCCGCGGTAAACGCGTTGTTGATCGCGCGGATTTAAAGACAAGTATTCAAGAGATGTTAGACGCACCACACGCATTCTTTTTAGAAGTGGTGGTTGAACAGCAAGAAAATGTTTTTCCGATGGTGCCAGCAGGTGCTTCAATTAGTAATACACAACTATCCGTAGGAGGGTAAGATTTATGCAACAGAGAATTTACTTTATCTCAATGACGACAGAAAATGCTTTATCTGTTTTACAACGTATATCATCGATCTTTTCGCGTCACAGAATCAATATCGAACAGATGAATGTTTTCGAAACTGCCAATAAAGGTGTTTCACATTTTAGCTTGGTATTGCACTCTCATGATGAGAAAATACAAAAAGTGGTGAGACAATTAGCAAAAGTGATTGAAGTGATCGATATTCAGATTTCAAATAGTATAACAATTACTACCGAAGAAACTACAAATAAAGAATCACTGAAAGTCGCCTAAGGGATAAGAAATAGATGTATCAACTGCTAGATTTTAATACTAAAGATGTTGTAACTACTGATGATTTTGTTTTTGCAGGTGAAACTGCTCCGTGGGAAGTGCAAATGGACATTGAGCGTATTAAACGTAAAATCAATTTGGATTATTTTGTCTCTGCAGCACCTTGCCTTTCTAAATATTTACCATTAATGCCGATTCAGGAGCCTGCAAATTTCGTTTCATTACGTGAAAGTGCCACGCCGCTTGTTAAAAGTAAAGTTTTGGGTAAAGAATTAGGGATTGATTTATATTTCAAAGTTGAGGGTAAAAACCCAACGGGTTCTTTTAAAGATCGCGGTTCTGCAGTTGATATCAGTATTGCTAAAGAGTTAGGTGCCAATGGCGTGATTTTAGCTTCAACTGGGAATATGGCTGCATCGTGTTCATGCTATGCTGCTGCGGCTAAAATGCCGTGCTTTATCATAGTACCTGAAGGGGTTTCTATGTCGAAGCTTGCGCAAGTGATTTCATTTGGTGGCAAAATTATCCAAGTCAAAGGCAGTTATAATGATGCAGCTAATCTTGCTTATAAGATTGCTAAATCACGCAAGTTCTTTCTGGCGGGAGATTATGCTTTTCGTGTTGAAGGACAAAAAACAGGTGCCTTTGAAGTTATTGATCAGCTATTATTCCAAGTACCTGATGAGGTAATTATTCCGGTTGGCTGTGGTACCAATATTACGGCTTATGCTAAGGGCTTTTCCGAGTATAAAGACATGGGACTGATTCATAAAATACCACGTCTAGTCGGTGTGCAATCAACAGGCGCGTGCTCATTAGTGAATGCATTTGACAAAAAGGCAAAACACCTTGAGCCATTAGCGCGTGCTGATACGATTGCTACAGCAATTGCGGTACCTTTCCCAATTGATGGTGATAAAGCAATTGATGCAATTTACCAAACCGGTGGTGAGGCATCCGCAGTGAGTGATACTGATATGCTAAAAGCACAATACTATCTATCAACACAAGAAGGTTTATTTGTTGAAAGTGCTTCAGCGGCAACGGTTGCACATTTGTTTAAGAAAAAGGAACAAGGCTTGATTAAAGCTGGGCAGCGCGTTGTTTGTGTATTATCAGGTGAGGGTTTAAAGGATCCGTCAGTAGTGTTGAAATCAGCGATTCAACCACCGATTATTTATCCAAATGAAAAAGACTTTGACAAGCTCTATGACAGTAATTTCTTTGATAATAAAACGATGGTTTTCGTTGAAAAAGATCAAGTGTTATTTGATGAAATGCCAAATGCTAGTCAAACAAAAAAAGCGTTAGGGGATTTATTTGGTGCCAATTATAATGATGATCTAATTGCCAAGGTGCAAAGTTGTATTGAGCGCTTTTTAGCAAAAGGGCGTGCGATTCATATTTCAGATCTGCAAGACATTGTTCAAGATGCGATGGAAATGGTCGATGTCACACGTAGTGATATTTTAAAAGTCGTTTCATTTAAAGTGATCACAAGACAAGATAAAATTGCCGAAGCTGAAGTTACTGTTGAGCTCAATGGTCAGCTTTACTATGCATCAAATAAAGGGGTTGGACCTGTTGATGCAATTATTCACGCTTTGTGCAAAGCGTGTCCAAGTGAGATTCAATATAAATTAACTGATTATAAGGTGCAGATTCGTGGACAGGGTGCTGATGCGCCAGTATACGTTGAAATGAAATTAATTAAAGGCAGCCAGAACTCCGTTGGTAAGGGTGTTTCACCAGATATTATTCAGGCGTCTGTTGAGGCATTTATTGATGCGTATAATATTGCGCATCCAGCATAAAAACAAAGGAATAGAATCATAATGACAAATCAAAAGCTAAACCGTTATAGCCAAGTGCTCACCCAAGATAAAACCCAAGGGGCCTCGCAAGCGATGCTCTATGGCACGGGGATGCATGAAGCAGATATGAAGAAAGCGCAAGTAGGTATTGCGAGTGTTTGGTATGAGGGAAATACTTGCAATATGCATTTAAATCAATTGGCACAATATGTAAAACATAGTGTTACTAAAGCAGATCTTGTTGGTATGCGCTTTAATACCATTGGTGTTAGTGATGGTATTTCAATGGGTACCGATGGTATGAGTTACTCATTGCAATCTCGGGATTTAATCGCAGACTCGATTGAAACCGTGATGTCAGCACATTGGTATGATGGCTTGGTTGCTATCCCAGGTTGTGACAAAAACATGCCAGGATGCATGATGGCATTAGGACGACTCAATCGTCCTGGTTTTGTGATTTATGGTGGTACGATTCAAGCGGGTGTTGTGCGTGGTAAACCTGTAGATATCGTTACAGCATTCCAAAGTTATGGCGCGTGTCTTGCTGGTAGCATTAGTGAGGAAGAACGCGTTGAGACGATTAAAAAAGCATGTCCTGGCGCTGGAGCATGTGGCGGTATGTATACTGCTAATACTATGGCGTGTGCGATTGAAGCAATGGGTATGAGTTTGCCATTTAGCTCATCAACACCAGCAACTGATGTTAAGAAGATTCAAGAATGTGATAAGGCCGGTAGTGTTATCGAGAATCTATTGGCATTAGATATTAAACCACGCGATATCATGACTAAACACGCGTTTGAAAATGCAATGGTTGTGATCACGGCAATGGGGGGCTCAACCAATGCCGTTCTTCATTTAATTGCTATTGCGCATTCGGTTGGTGTTAAATTAACCTTGGCTGATTTCCAGCGTATTAGTGACAAAGTGCCATTATTAGCTGACTTTAAACCAAGTGGTAAATATGTTATGGCAGACTTACATGCGATTGGTGGCACACCTGCTGTGATGAAAATGTTGCTAAAAGAAGGGCTGTTGCATGGTGATTGCATGACTGTAACCGGCAAAACATTGGCGGAGAATCTAGCTGAAGTTCAAGATCTACCAAAAGATAATGACATTATTCGTCCATTAACTAATCCTTTAAAAGCAACGGGGCATTTACAAATGCTATTTGGTAATATTGCCAGTGAAGGTTCAGTGGCTAAGATTACGGGCAAAGAAGGTGAAACCTTCACCGGAGTAGCAAACGTATTTGATGCTGAAGAAGAACTGGTAACTGCCGTTGAAGAAGGTCGTGTTAAAAAGGGTGACGTTATTGTTATTCGCTATGAAGGACCAAAAGGAGGCCCCGGTATGCCAGAGATGTTAAAGCCAACCTCATTAATTATGGGGGCGGGTTTAGGGCAAGATGTCGCTCTTATCACCGATGGTCGTTTTTCAGGGGGATCACATGGCTTTATCGTTGGACATATTGCTCCTGAAGCACAAGTAGGAGGTAATCTTGCCTTGATTCAAAATGGTGATAAGATCACAATTGATGCTGTGAATAATCGCATTGACGTTGACCTATCGGATGATGAGCTTAATGCGCGTCGCGCCAATTGGCGAGCACCTGAGCTTAAAGCTAAACAAGGCGCTTTGAAGAAGTATATTAAGACAGTTGCTTCTGCCTCTCAAGGTTGTGTCACTGATTTGTGATATTTAAAAATGACAAAAAGTCATAAAATCATCTAGCGTTTTTGATGACAATTTGTCATATTTTGACGTAGCAGGACATAATTATCGCATGGTAACGATTGTTGATTATGATTTTGCAGTGATTGATGTGCGCCATATATGGACGCACGAAGAGTATAACAAAAAGCAAAGCATACTCAAAAAAGAGGCAAAGAAGCATGCTAACGATAAATGATATTAGTAAATCTTGGGTTTTATTAATGCCATATTTAGAGGCATACAAAACAAAGAAACAGTATGAGGCATCAAAGCAATTATTGCGTGAACTCATGGGCTTGCCAACTGGTGAGAGAACAGTCGAGATCCAATCTTTTGCCAAAACATTAGCTAAGCAAGTCGCTTATTATGAACAGAAACATTTAGGTGCAGATAATAGTGCAGAGGCTAAAGATATCTTAGCTTATCTAATAAAAGCAAATGGCTTAACTCAAAAAGATTTGCCTGAGATTGGTTCACAGTCACTGGTGTCTAAGATTCTAAATGGTGAAAGAGAATTAACACTCGAGCATATCAAAGCGTTATCCAAGCGTTTTAATGTTTCCATTAATACTTGGTTTTGATATGTCATTCGTAATGGTATTCGTTTTATTGAAGTAACATTCTCGTACCCTGAGCGCAGTCGAAGGGTGTTTCCCTAAGAAAGGCTTCGACTAGGCTCAGCCAACAGCCACACAATGATGGCTTCGACTAAGCTCAGCCAACGGTTAAATAATGAAGGCGAGCGGTGATATGGATATTGTCTTATTTTACTTGGTTGATTATGTATTGTGTTAACATCGGTACAGGACGTCCAGTGGCGGTGGCTTTTTCGAAACCTTTCATTGCTGAACCTGCAATATCTAAATGTGCCCAAGTGTATTTTTCAGTGAATTTCGATAAGAACAGTGCTGCGGTAATACTGCCTGCTGCTGGGCCACCAATATTATATACATCAGCAATCTCACTTTTTAACTGTTCATGATATGCTTGGTGCAAAGGCATGTGCCAGGCGTGATCATGGCTTTCTTCAGCGGCAAGCTTAATATCATTGACTAATGCATCGCTATTGCCGAACAGTCCGCTGATATCTCCACCAAGAGAGATGACCATGGCCCCTGTTAAGGTCGCAATATCAATCACAACTTTTGGATCATAGCGTTCTATATAGGTCAGTGTATCGCATAGCGCTAAGCGACCCTCGGCATCGGTATTACCGACTTCAACAGTAATACCTTTCATACTTGTTAATACATCACCTGGACGATAGGAGTTACCATCAATGGAGTTTTCAACTAGGGCAACAGCACCTATGACATTAACCGGCAACTTAAGTTCAATAATTGCTTTCATTGTACCAAATACAGTGGCGGCTCCTCCCATATCCATCTTCATGCTAGCCATACTTTGCCATTGCTTTAAGCATAAACCACCAGTGTCGTAGACTAAACCTTTACCAACTAAAACAATCGGTTTATCATCCTTACTACCACCGTGGTATTCCATACAAGCAATATAGCTGGGCATGCTCGAACCACGTCCTACGGCAGTAATGCAGCCCATGCCAAGTTTATGCATTTCATCCTCACCAATATAATGCAATGTACCATGTTTACTACTATCCATTAATTTTTTTGCTTCGTTTAATAGATAGTCAGTTGTACAGATATTTGCTGGGAAGTTTTTCAGGTCCTTGGCATAGTTTTGTCCGTGCGCCACTGCTTGTGCAATGTGAATCTCATTAGCTACTTCAGTGGCTTTTTGGGTGAGTATATCCACTTGTGTTAATTTGAAGGTTTCTTTTTCGGATTTTAATTGATCAAAGACATAGGCAGCATTGATTAATGCCTCAATAAACGTACGAATATGATTATCGCCAATTGCTTTGATATCTACTGCAAAACGATCAATATTGAGTAGTTTTAACTGTTTATAAGCTGCAACAACGGCTTTTCTTAATGCGCTAATATTTAGTTTGTCTTTATCACCTAAACCAACAGCAAGATAGTTTTTATCATTTTCTATTCCAAAATAAGTGCTTGCTACTTTGGCTTTAAAAAGTCCTTGAGTCAATGCATTTTGAATGGTTGCGATAGTGCTATTGTCATTGCTAAAAACAAATATGATTTTAGTCTGTAATGGGCTTTGTGTTAGTGCGTTAATCTGCATAATATCCCTCATGATGTTGGGTTAAAAATTCAGGTTTGCAGTGTCGCATAGATATAAAGCTATTTGCAAGTTACAACCAGCAGATTAGAACGCATAGCTGACACCAAATGTATATGCATCAGCAAAAGGTTGCTCACCACGATTGTATAAAAAGTAACGACTACTTTGGAAAAAGATATTGAAGTTCAATACTTGATAGCCCATCCCAATGGCAACGGCTGGGCGCCATAATGTGTTAGGGAATAAGCTTTCATCAATACCTAAGATGCGGTTATAGGCGTAGCCTGCTTTGGCGGTGAGATTTAAACCCAGTGGTAGACTTATATTTGCCGTTGCATAAAACGGAATTGTCATTAAATTCCCGGTTTGATTGCTGAGCTTAACCGTACTATTTAGATAGTTTAACTCTGTTTCTACACCCATTCTCAATAGAGGAAAAACAGAAAATTGATAGCCCACAAGAAGGCCTGTTGTGACATTATTATTTGCATTTAGCTGGCTGGATGAGTGGCTGACACCACCTTGAGCACCGATGTAAAGATCCGCGTAAGCCAAATTTGAGCCAATTATGTTGGCTAATATAAGATAAGCGAGTATTTTTTTCATGACATTTAATCCTTTAGTGTAATGCTTAGATATTGTAGCCAGAAGAAGATACATTGCTATTTGAACCAATCCAGTCCGTATGGAAAAACTCGCCACGCGCTTTATCTAAACGCTCATAAGTGTGTGCACCAAAATAATCACGTTGTGCTTGCAGTAGATTTGCTGGCAGGCGTCCTGTGCTAAAGCCATCAAAAAAGCTTAAGCCTGAAGTCAATGCAGGCATGGCGATGCCTTGTTCAACGCCTTTTGAAACGATTCTACGTACACTTGGTAAGGCTTTGCTAATAATCTCTTTAAAATAATCATCAAACAGTAAGTTTTGTAGTTGCGCGTTGTTGTCAAATGCGGCTTTAATTTTATCTAAAAACACGCTGCGGATAATGCAGCCTTCGCGCCACATCAGTGCAATATCGCCATAATTCAGATCCCAGTTGTAATGCTTGGATGCTTCTTGCATGAGCATATAGCCTTGTGCATAAGAGATGATTTTAGCAAATAAAAGTGACTGTTGTAGGTCATGTAACCACTTATCAGAAACTGTGAGTTTATCATATGATTTCTTGCCATAAATCGCCTCGGCCTCAACACGGATATCTTTTTGTGCAGAGATGCAGCGCGCGAAAACGCTCTCAGCAATCAAAGTTAATGGAATACCTAAATCAAGTGCATTAATGCCTGTCCATTTGCCTGTGCCTTTTTGGCCTGCGGCATCTAATATACGATCGATAACATAGCCTTCGGCATCTTTGAATTTGAGAATGTTGGCAGTGATTTCAATTAAATAACTATCTAACTCGGTTTTATTCCATTTTTCAAAGATTTCACTTAGTTTTTCATTGTTTAAACCTAGCAGGTCTTTCATAAACTGATAAGCTTCGCAAATCAATTGCATATCACCGTATTCGATACCATTGTGAACCATCTTGACAAAGTGACCAGCGCCGCCATTGCCAACCCACTCGCAGCATGCTTCACCGGCAGGTGTTTTGGCTGCAATTGCTTGGAAAATAGGTTTTACTGCATTCCATGCTTCAGGCATGCCACCAGGCATCATTGACGGGCCGAAGCGCGCCCCTTCTTCGCCACCTGATACACCCGTACCAATAAAGTAAATCCCTTTGGCTTTGAGTGCATGTGTGCGACGTTCACTATCGGTAAAATTGGAGTTACCACCATCGATGATGATGTCACCTTTATCTAAATGTGGCACTAAAGCATCAATAAACTGATCGACAACGTCACCTGCTTTTACCATTAACATAATTTTGCGCGGACTTTTTAGTTTAGACAGCATATCTTCAATCGAGTAAGCACCAATAATATTGGTTCCCTTGGCATTACCATTTAAAAACGAATCCACTTTGCTGGTTGTGCGATTATAAGCAACGACATCAAAACCATGGTCATTCATATTTAAAATCAGATTTTGCCCCATTACCGCAAGGCCAATAACGGCGATATCTCCCTTTTGTTGCATCGTTTGCATCAAAGCACTCCTAAAGTCATTTTGCATTTTGTGAGCATTTTAAAACTTTAGTTAGGTAAGATAAAGGCTTTTATTGGAGCTGAAAAAAGGTAACAAAAATAAAGTAAAAGAAGTTTTTTGTGTTGATGTGTGCGCTAATTTATTAATGACATATAAAAAAAGGATACACAGCAATAATGTGATCAGGGGATGTCATTAATGCAATAATCCGCGCGTTAGTACGATCTTTGGCAGGAATGCCTTGCTCTTGGAAAATCACTTTTAAGCTTTGGCTTTTATGTCTATAAAGGGGGCGGCAACGGTCGCCTGCTTGACGTGGGCGAATGATTAGATCATTAAGTGTAAATGTTGTTTGCTGTTGTTTATTGAGCCAATGCAATATATCCATTGTAGTAACAGTTAATGATGCAGATGATATATTAGACTCATTAATAACTAGATATCCTTTTGTTATAGATAAATGATTTTCAGTCAGTGTATAGTGCCAATTGCCATGCATGCTTTGTGTCCCGGCATAAATTTGTAAGAATTGCACTTGTGATGGGTAGAGCTTATGTAGAGTTAGCCACATTTTTAATAATTGCTTTTGCTGTAGTGGTGAATGTTTTTTGAATTTAAACAAATCAAGACGATTTTCTGTCATGATCTTTGCTAAATATGGTGCTAATAACTCATCTATTAAACGATCTGCTTCAGCGCATAATTCAGCACTGCGCGTCAAGGTCATATCTGCTTGGGGCAGAATTTCACGCAAGTTAGGCATGATATTGTGACGAATTGCATTGCGTCGAAAGTCAGTTGATTGATTGCTTTCATCTTCAATCCATATGAGATGATGACTTTGACAATATTCGATAAGCTCACGCTTTCTCAGATCTAAAAAAGGGCGAAGGAGCAAGCCATTGGCAAAGGTTTTTTGTTTAGCAATTGCCGCAAGCCCTTTTAAGCCACTACCGCGCAATGCTTGCAACAGAAATGTTTCCGCTTGATCTTCAATATGATGTGCAGTAAGTAGCAAGCTATTTGGTGTCTTTTGCATCACAGATTCAAAAAATGCATAGCGTTCAGTGCGTGCCCAGCTTTCAATGTTATTACGTTTTAATGGTGGCGAAAGTCGGTGTGTAATAAATGCGATATTCAATTGAGCTGCCTGAGTTTGACAAATATCAAGCCAGTGATCGGCATTTTCACTTAAACCATGGTGAATATGAATCGCATGGATATGAATGTTACTTTTCAGTTGTGTAACCAGATGCACTAAGGCAGTAGAGTCAACACCACCGCTGTAAGCGACATAAAGATGCTGAATACGGTGTTGTGTTACAACATCATCGATCAGAGTAAGTGCTGCTTGGTGCATAGATTAAATTAGAATAAAACACGTGAACGTATCGTGCCATCAATGGCTTTAAGCTTCTGTAGTAAGGCACGTGAGGTTTCTTCACTGCTATTGATATCAATTACAACATAGCCAATATTGGCAAGTGTACGTAAAAATTGACCTTCGACGTTGACATTGTGATCAAAGAAAACACGGTTAATTGCACGCATCATTCCAGGCTTATTCTCATGGATATGTAAGATGCGATGAACATTATCTTGTGTTGGCAAGGATAACTCAGGAAAGTTCACTGCTGAAATCGTTGAGCCGTTGTCACTGTATTTGATGAGTTTATCCGCAACTTCAACGGCAATATTTTGTTGTGCTTCTAGGGTACTACCACCGATGTGTGGGGTGAGAAAAACATTATCCAAACCAATGAGCTCACTTTCAAAAGGTTCGCTGTTGCTTGATGGCTCTTTGGGAAAAACGTCAACTGCTGCACCCTTTATGTGTTTGGCCTTAAGTGCTTGTGCCAATGCATTAATATCAACAACATTACCACGTGAAGCATTGATTAAAACACTGCCTTTTTTCATGATTTTTAGTTCTTTGGCTGTGATCATGTTTCTAGTGGCGGGTGTATCAGGTACATGTAAAGTGACGATATCAGCCTCATCTAATAACACATTTAGATTGATACTAGCTGAAGCATTACCAAGAGGCAGTTTATTTTCAATATCATAAAAAATGACTTTTAAGCCTAAGCTTTCAGCAAGGACACTCACTTGCGAGCCAATATGACCATAACCAATAATGCCTAGCGTTTTGCCGCGTACCTCATGTGCGCCAATGGCAGATTTGCTCCAGTTTTGGCGATGCATTTGCATGTTTTTATCAACAACATTGCGATAAAGCAAGATCATCTGACCAATGACAAGCTCAGCGACACTACGCGTATTGGAAAAAGGCGCATTAAAAACAGGAATGCCAAGGCTTTGCGCAGTTGTTAGGTCGACTTGATTAGTGCCAATACAAAAGCAACCAATTGCAATCAAATGCGGGCAAGCTTTTAAGACATTTTCGGTTAATTGAGTACGTGAACGCACACCAACGATCTTGACACTTTGCAAAGCATCAATAAGTGCTGTGTTATCCAATGCGTGTGTTAATGATGAAATGTTACTATAACCTGCTTGGACAAAAGCATTATGTGCTTGAGCATGAACACCTTCAAGTAATAATACTTTAATGGCACTGCGATCAAGAGATGTGGTTTGTTCATTCATTAGACGGCTACCTGTGCTTTAATGGCTGGGTGACATTGATAGTTGACGATTTCAAAGTCATCGAATTGATAATCAAAAATTGAGGGTGCCTTGCGTTTAATGTGTAGCTTTGGCAATGGCAATGGCGAGCGAGCGAGTTGTTCATTGATCTGATCGTGATGATTATTATAAATATGGCAATCACCTCCTGACCAAATAAACGCGCCAATATCTAAGTCGCATTCTTTAGCAACGATATGTGTCAATAACGCATAAGAGGCAATATTAAACGGTACGCCCAAAAAAGCATCTGCAGAGCGCTGGGTGAGCATGCAGGATAATTTACCCTCAGCAACATAAAATTGAAAAAGCGTATGACAAGGGGGCAACGCCGCTTTGCCCATTCTGACATTATCCTGAGGTGAGATCGATTCATCCGGTAATACGCTAGGGTTCCAGCTATTAACAATGATTCGTCTTGAATCAGGGCGTGTCTTAATAAGATTAATCACCTGTTGAATTTGATCAATTGTCTCACCATCAGGTGTTTGCCAGCTGCGCCATTGTTTGCCATAAATTGGGCCAAGATCACCATCTTCAAGTGCCCAGTCATTCCAGATGCGCACGCCATTTTCGGCAAGATAATTATTATTGGTATCGCCCTTTAAGAACCATAATAATTCGTGAATGACGCTTTTAATATGAATCTTCTTCGTTGTAACTAATGGGAAACCTTCGGTTAAATCAAAACGCATTTGATAACCAAAAATGCTTTGCGTTCCTGTACCTGTGCGATCCGTCTTAGTGACGCCATGCTCCTTGATGTGGCGCAAGAAATTAAGATATTGCTGCATTGCTGTCCTTTACCTTTTCTTGTGTTTTTTGGGTGGTGAGATATAACAAAATAATCAAACCAACAACGATCATTGGCGTTGAAAGGAGTTGTCCCATCGTCATCCAGTTAAATAGCATATAGCCCATTTGTGGATCTGGTTGGCGGAAAAACTCAGCGATAAATCTAAATAAACCATACCATAGTAAGAAATTAGCAGAGATAAGTAAACGCGGACGTTGCTTTCTTGAGATAAACCATAGGATTAAAAATAATACAACACCTTCAAGCACAAACTCTAAAAGTTGCGAAGGGTAGCGTGGCAGTGGTCCACCATTGGGAAACACCATGCCAATTGGTGAGTCGGTGACACGTCCCCATAACTCACCATTAATAAAGTTACCCAAGCGTCCAGCACCTAAACCAATTGGTACCATTGGTGCGATAAAATCCAAAATATCAAAAACATTGCGTTTATATTTGCGACAAAATAGTGAAATGGCAAGGATCACACCAATTAAGCCACCATGGAAAGCCATACCACCATCCCAAACTTTAAAGATAATCCAAGGTGCGTGAATAAAATGACTAAAATCATAAAAAAGCATATAGCCAATACGTCCACCGAGAATCACACCAAGGGCGGCGTAAAAAATCATATCAGAGACTTGTGTTTTGGTAATAGGACTATATGGTTTCTTACAGCGAAGATTTGATAGAAGCCATGCTCCGGCAAAACCCACTAAATACATGATGCCGTACCAATGCACCTTTATTGGGCCAAGCGACAAAGCAACGGGATCAATGTTTGGATAGATAAGCATTTGTCTTATTACTAGATCAAAAGTAGCTGTATTATATCGAGATTAGGCAAACTTTTATAGCATTTAGCGCGAATAAAATCGTAAGAATAAAGAAGATAAAAAAACACTTTCGCTTATCAAGTTGTTTGCTACAATTATCTGGAATTAAACCAACAAGGAAGACGACCTACGTGGAAGTGAGTAACTTTTTTGCCTCAACAACCTATATTCCCATTGTGTTAATGGTGATTTTATTATTGGGCTTTGCTTGTCAATGGTTAGCATGGCGTATGCGTCTGCCAGCGATTTTATTTTTATTGATAGTCGGGATTTTATTAGGACCTGTCAGTCAACTGGTTCTAGGTGATCATTATCAGTTCTTGCGTCCTACACTTATCTTTAAAGATATGTTATATCCGATTGTCTCAATTTGTGTAGCGATTATTCTCTTTGAAGGCTGTATGAGCTTGAAATTCCGAGAAATCAAAGGCTTGGGAGGAACCGTTAGAAATATCGTGACCATCGGGCTTTTGATTACGGCGGTTTTAACGACCTTTTTGGTGCATTATCTCTTTGATATTTCTTGGAAAGTAGCAGCACTTATCGGGGCAATATCATCAGTGAGTGGACCAACAGTTGTTGTGCCAATTCTGCGTAGCGTGCGTCCAACGGAGAAACTTGCCAATATCATTCGTTGGGAGGGGATGTTAGTTGATCCTATTGGTGCGCTATTAGCCGTTATTGTCTTTACTGCCATTACCGCTTCGCAATACAATGCTTTTTGGCACATTACTGTGCATATTTTATTGGTGTTTCTTGTTGGTGGAATTGGTGGGCTTATTGCTGGATTCCTCTTGGGTACCGTACTTAAGAAACAATGGGTGCCAAGCTATTTGAATAATATGTTTGTGTTGTCATTTGTGATTACCAGCTTTGTGATTGCTGAACATATTGTTGAAGGTGGCGGACTTTTGATTGTGACCATTATGGGGATCATCGTGGGTAACATGCCTAATGCTCATATTGAAGAAATTCTTGATTTTAAAGAATCATTAAGCCTCATCTTGATTTCAAGCTTATTTATTATTTTAGGTGCTAATGTCAGCTTCGAATATTTAGAAGCAGTATGGTGGAAAGCAATTGTGTTGGTGCTGATATTACAATTTATTGTCAGACCAATTGCTGCTGGATTCTCAACTTTAGGCAGTGAACTTAATTGGCGTGAACGTGTTATGGTCTCATGGATTGCACCACGGGGGATTGTTGCTGCTGCTGTAGCTGCCTTGTTTTCAATAAAGGTCATTGAAAATTTGGGCTTGCCAGAAGAGGGAGAGCTTTTGGTTCTTATTGTCTTTATGATTATTCTAGGTACAGTAATCATTCAGAGTCTGACAGCTCCCTTTTTAGCAAAAGTATTGCATGCATCAGCACCTGAACCGCGTGGGTTCTTGGTTATTGGTGGTAATACCTTAGCCAGAAGCATTGCTAAAGAGTTACATAATAATAATGTGCACGTTGTTCTTGCTGACACCAGCTGGCGTAGTGTTCAGGCTTGTCGTTTGCAAGGTTTGACTTGTTACTATGGTAGTTCAGTGTCTGAGCATGCTGATTGGCATTTGAACATGGTGGGTATTGGGCGAATGCTCGGCTGTTCCTCGAGTGAGCAGATGAATACCTTGGCAGCGGTTAAGTACTATCGTGAGTTTGATGGCCGCGCGTCCGTTTTTGTGTTACCAACTGCGCAACACAAAGCCAATTCGAAGCTCACATATCTAACTAAAAAATATGCAAAACGTTTGTTTAGTAAAGATCTTTCTTATCAAACACTAAGAAGCATTGTCAAACAAGGTGGGCAAATTAAAACGACAACAATTAGCAATGAGTTTAGTTGGGAGCAGTTTTTGTCTCTCAATCAACAAGCAATTCCATTATTTTATATTAATAAGAAATTACAAATTCATGTAGTATCTCCTGATAGTCAACATACACCTGAAGCAGGCTGGCGCGTGATTTATTTGATGCCGCCTGAGAATTGGATCGTTGATAGTGATGAGGAGTAGTGATCTATGTAATTGAGTTTCAATTACTCCTCACACGCGCAGCAAAGGGTATGACCTCTTCCTCACGGAGAGAGGTGATAAAATGGTTTGTGATGGGTATAGTTGGTTGTTGTTATTGAATAACGCCACCACCTAAACAAATCTCATCATCATAAAACACCACCGATTGCCCAGGTGTGATCGCACGTTGCAGCTGATCAAATGTGACAATGGCCTTATCGTCTTTGATCGTTACCTGACAGGCCTGATCAGCTTGGCGGTAGCGTGCTTTGGCAGTGCATCTAAATTTATCAGCTGGCGCTTGACCTTTGACCCAGTGCAGCTTAATGGCGGTTAAGCCTTGTCTTAATAATAGTGGGTGATCATGACCTTGAACGGCAATTAACACATTGTTTTCAAGATCCTTTTGCGCGGCAAACCATGGAGTCTCTGGGCGATTTTTAACACCTCCGATGCCTAAACCTTGACGTTGACCAATGGTATAATACATCAAGCCATCATGTTTGCCGATAACCACACCATTTTCATCATGAATCTCACCTGGTTGTGCTGGTAGATAGTGATTTAGGAAAGCTTTGAATTTACGCTCACCAATAAAACAAATGCCAGTGCTGTCTTTTTTGTTATGTGTCACAAGATGGTGTTTTTCAGCAATACCACGGACTTTGGGTTTTTCAAGCTCACCGATTGGGAATAAAGCATATTGTAACTGCTGTTGTCCTAAGGTGTATAAAAAATACGATTGGTCTTTGTTATGATCCAAGCCTTTTAACAATTGATGTTCACCACTTGGCAATGTGCGTTTTCTAGCGTAATGTCCCGTGGCAATATGTGTACCACCTAGATGCTTGGCATAGTCTAAGAACGCCTTAAATTTAATTTCTTTGTTACATAAGATATCGGGATTTGGTGTGCGTCCGGCCTTGTACTCCTCTAAGAAATATTCAAAGACATGATCCCAATATTCCGCTGCAAAGTTGATTTTGTTAAATTCAATGCCAATACTCTGGCAAATGCTTTGTGCATCTTTAATATCTTCTTCAGCAGAGCAAAATTCATCGTTGTCATCTTCTTCCCAGTTTTTCATAAAAACACCAGTTACATTAAAACCTTGCTCTTTGAGTAGCAGGGCAGCAACAGATGAATCAACACCGCCTGAAACGCCGACAATAATTTTCTGTGACATACACTTTAAAATGATCAAAAAATAATATTGCTATTGTGCCGGGATTTATAAGAATTTGCAAAAAATAACTTTTATCTTGATATATACCCGTTGTTCCCTGAGCGAAGTCAAAGGGAGCAATAAGATAATAATGGATTTGACCAACGCTCCGCCAGCGCAGACAGCAAGCAATGTGAGTGAGGTAAATATGCAATATACCCATCGCAAAATGCCTTACGATGGGCATAGATTTAGTTTTACAATGGTTAACCCAAAGCTTGCGCCAAAATAGCTGCTTTATCAGTTTTCTCCCACGTGAAATCGGCATCTTCTCGACCAAAATGACCATAGACGGCCGTTTTTTGATAAATAGGGCGCAGTAAATCAAGTTGATGTGTAATAGCATAAGGGCGTAGATCAAAATGCTCAAGCACGAGTTTCTCAATTATATGATCATCAAGTTTGCCTGTGCCAAAGGTATTAACCATGATGGATGTTGGATTAGCAATACCAATTGCGTAAGAAACCTGAATTTCACACTTGTCAGCTAGGCCACTGGCAACAATGTTTTTGGCAATATAGCGGCCCATGTATGCAGCGGAGCGATCAACTTTGGATGGGTCTTTACCAGAGAATGCACCACCACCATGGTGCGCTGCTCCGCCATAGGTATCAACAATAATTTTACGTCCAGTTAAACCACAATCGCCGACAGGGCCTCCAATGGCAAATTTACCAGTAGGATTGACAAAGTATTTGGTTTTGTTCGTTACCCATTCTTTAGGCAATACCGGTAGAATAATCTCTTCAATTACCGCTTCCTCAATCACTTTTTGCGGAATTTCAGGGGCGTGTTGAGTGGAAATAACTACCGTATCAACAGCAGTAGGTTTGCCATTGACATAATGCAATGTCACCTGAGATTTAGCATCCGGGCGTAACCACGAAAGGGTTTTATTCTTGCGTAAAAATGCTTGGCGCTGCATGAGTTTATGCGCGTAATAAATCGCCGCTGGCATCAATGTCGGCGTCTCATTGGTAGCAAATCCAAACATCAAACCTTGATCACCTGCACCTTGATCCAGTGGGTTAGAGCGGTCAACGCCTTGAGCAATCTCAGGTGATTGTTTACCAATAGCATTTATCACTGCACAACAGTTACCGTCAAAGCCTAAATCATCTTTATTATAGCCAATATTAATCACAACGTTTCTAACGATCTCTTCGATATCAACCCATGCTGAGGTTGTGATCTCGCCGGCAACAAGTGCCATGCCAGTTTTAACAAGTGTTTCACAAGCAACACGCGCATTTTTATCTTGAATTAAAATAGCATCTAAAACTGCGTCAGAGATTTGATCGGCAATTTTATCTGGATGACCTTCAGAGACAGACTCAGAGGTAAATAAAAAATCATTTGCCATGATAAGTTTCCTTTTATATTTGTTCTATACCAAGTACAAGCTAAAAGGCTTCTAGAGAGAAACTATAGAAACGCTTTAGCGGTATTGTTTTGTGTCGCCCGCAAGTTGTTTTTAAATCAGCGACAATGTAATGACTGGCAGTTATGCTATCGCTAATAAGGTTGGCTGTCAAAGGATTTATTTGCCACATGGGGCAGAATATATTGGCGCTAATTTTTTAGAAACTATTTTGATTTTTCTGATATGTTATAGGAATATAAATCACGCAATATAGAGCAATCGTTGCTTTTATTTTTACCATCGCATGATCTATCTAGATCGATAAGACGTTTTTTTAGTAATTGTAATAGCTTTATTCGTTGATTTATTTGTTTTAACTTTAGGTTTATTTTTTCTTTAACTTCAGCACTTGATACATTTTGATTTTCGATCTCAAAAAGCTCAGCAATTTCATTTAAACTAAAGCCTAGATACTTTGCATTCTCAATAAATTTAACTTTATCAACACATGATTGATCATATTGACGATATCCTGAGGGCGTACGTTTTGCTTTTAGCAAACCTATATCATCATAGTAATGTAGGGTTCTAACTGTTGTACCTAGCATTTTTGCCAATGTTCCAACATTCATAATGTACCTCTTTCGCTATAGAACTTGCCTGGTGAGTATAGTTAACTTTCAATAAATCTCCCATAGTTAGAGTGATTTTTTGTACGCTAACTTTACAATCTGTTCTAAGATATCAGCTTTTTTTAGCTGGGTTATTTTGCTTGTTTTTATCATCTAATGCCAATAAACTGGCTTTGGCATAAGCGATTTTGTAACGTTGTTCCGCCTCACTAAAGGTTTGCTTACCTTGGTTAACCATGCTATTGCCTAATAGTTTATTTTTTAATGCAATCAAAATACCTTGATTTGTGTGTGATTCAACAGAGTTTGTTGCCTCAAGCTCGCCTTCATCTATTGCCTTTCTTTGATTTTGCTGGATTATTGTCATAAACTGCTCTGCTAAAGCTGGATCTAATTTCTGCAAAGCTTCATGAACAGCTGAATTAAAGTCCTCACTTGTATTTGATTGATGCGCAATAACCACCATAATATTACCTTGAGCTTCACGATTAACCCCTTGAATCATATACGATATTACGTTTGCTGCCTCATTTAAGCTTAATTGAGAATCTGTCACACTTTGGATAATATTTTTAACAGCGGTTTCACTAGTAATACCAATGCCCAAACTAGTATCTACAATACTTGCAGCAACCATTCCAATATTAGACTCAGGCTCACGCGCATTAATCATCTGCTGCAATAATCCTTCAACTACCTGATCATATGAGTTATACCTGCTTTCTTGAATAATATTTCCAGCAACACCCTTTAAGTCCAATGCTGATGAATCAGTAGCTAAAGCTTCAGTAAACTTCAATAAAGCATCTGCTGAAATAGTGATTTCAGAGCGATCAAATGATTGAGGTTTGGGTAAGAAATCTTTTAACAAGAAAGAATCTGTATTTGTATTATAAGCATTTAGGTTGGCTCTTGCTAAAGAGTGATTAGGATTATTTGCTGATACATCTGGCGTCAAAATAACATTCAGACCAAAGTATCGTTGATCTAACAGCTGCTGACGATGATAGATTTGAAATACAAAATTTACAGCACCTGAGAAATCAGGGTTAGCAACAAATAAAATATCTAATTTATTAGCTGTGCGAATAATTTCAATTTTACCTTTATCTGGTGTGATGCCTAATATGCGTGCACTAACAATATCACTACTTAATAAACTGGCAATTAAAATTTTCTTACCATTTTGTATTTCATTTATTAACGGAGATTCTACGGTGCCTACACCAGATTGAAAGTTAGTTTCGTGTATGTTAAAGGTACTATTTTCAAATCCAGCAAATGCTTGTGCATAGGTAACAATATTGTCTCGATCATTAACTAAAGTAGCATCTGTTCCTGAAAGGGGACCACCTATCACATATGTATTTTGTACAGTCGGCTCAATACTTACGGCTGTTTGGCTATTAAAAATATTAATTGCCAATGCAGTAAGGTTTGCTTTAGAGTCTTTATCAACGATGATACGATCTCCTGATTCTGTCGTAACTAATAATTGCAAAAGGTTCTCTTCGATTACTGTCCCAGTTGGAACAAAGACATCAACAATATTATTACTACCTATATCAACGCCAAGTAAACTGCCACCACCATCGGTTACGGTGGCATTGCTATTGTTAGGTAAGGTCACGCTATTGGTGCCAACGGTAATGGTTTGTGTGTTATTGCCATTATCAACAACAGTCGCCCCATTTGGAACGGTGACATCATCTGTTGCATTATTATCAAGATCAACGGCGATAGTACCGACAGCGG
>NZ_QLIU01000053.1 GCF_003574425.1 Cysteiniphilum halobium
TTATGCTATGCAATATCTACTACTTAAAAAAGTTGAACATGGCGTATCTATTACATATTCAAATGAATATAGGGATGCTTAGTATTGGGGATTTATATACATTGATTGCTGTAGCTGCTGTCTCAGGAATTTCCTACTTAAGTTTTTTTATTATTGTGCAACAGGCATCTATATCAGTTTCATGGGTGGTTTTAAAGGTATCTAAAAAACTTAAATATACAGATATTTTTGATCAAAAAAATAATGCAATTAATGGTGCGATGCTCTTATATAGTTTATATATGCTAATAGTCTTATTAGTTATGATAATTGCTGTAAGTCTGGGAAATGTTATAAATTATATTTCTCCTGCCATGAAGTTTATCGGTTTATTAGTAACATTGATACTAACTATAGCTACTGTTGTAGTCTTTTCATTTATAAGTATGCCAAATAGATCGATAAGATTGTTTTCAGCATTTGTATTTACCTTCTTTGCGCTATTAATTGGCCTAGGAATGCCAGGTTTTTTTACACATGTTTCATTGAGTCAAATTCCTATAAAAGCCCTTAACCTTTCAAAAGGTGATGTTCTTATCGTTGCAAAACGAGACGAGCTAATCCCATTAATTAACTCGGCAAAGCATAAAGGAAGAGCAATATTAAAAAAACATTTAGATTGTTCAGATAACTCACAGTTTTGTACACTGGTAAACGTTAATATTTTATTTCAGGGCATAGGCTCAAATACCAAAATTAGAGTGCCTATTTCAGAAAGTGAGACTATTGATGTAACAATACCAAACTCATCAATTATTGCTATTTATGATGCGCCTATAAAAGCTCATAATAAGGCCGACACTAATAAGGACAAACAATGAAAATCCTCAACTTACGATTCAAAAATTTAAACTCTTTATATGGTGAATGGACAATTGATTTTACTAATGCTGATTACATAGATAATGGGTTATTTGCGATTACAGGCCCAACTGGAGCGGGTAAATCAACCATATTAGATGCGATTTGTTTGGCGCTTTATGGGCAGACGCCACGACTAAAAATTATCTCTGAGTCGGTCAATGAAGTAATGTCACGCCAAACAGGAGAATGTTTTGCAGAAATTACATTTCAGACGAATGAAGGTGTGTATCAATGTCATTGGAGTCAACGCAAAGCGCGAGGCAAAGCAGATGGAAAGTTGCAATCACCAAAGCATGAAATCAGTGATTATAATAAGGCTAAAGTATTAGAAACAAAAATCAAAAAAGTTAAAGAGCTCGTTGAGCACAAAACAGGAATGGACTTTAAGCGTTTTTGTAAATCGATTTTGTTAGCACAAGGCGGCTTTACTGCCTTTTTAAAAGCGTCGTCAGATGAGCGATCTGAAATCTTAGAGCAAATGACGGGTTCTGAAATTTATAGTGATATTTCCAAAATGGTGTATGCGCGTGATAAGCAGGAAACAGATAAAGTTATATTATTACAAAAAGAGTTAGAAGGTATTCAGGTATTATCACAAGAGAAGCTGATACAACTAAATAATGATCTTGTCATTAACAAGTCACTGATTGAGCGATTAGATACTAGCGAAAAAGTCTTAAGTGATAAAGTGAATTGGCTTCAAACCATTGAGAAGCTTGAACATGAGGTGTCGCAGCTACAAAAGCAATATGAGCATATACAGCAACAGCAAGACGCATTCAAACCAAAACAGCAGCAATTGATCCGTTTACAGCAAGTCAAAGAGATGAATCCAGTTTATGAGGCTTATCAGAGTGTTTATGCTGAGTTAAACAAAGTGAAAGATCAGATTGATACTTTGCAGCTTAAGCGTCCACAGTTACAAAAAGATGCGGATCGATTTGTAGAAAAATCTAATGCGGCAAAAGCAGGTTGGCAACAAGCTAAAGAAGCTCAAGGAGAACAAACTCCAATCATTAAAGACGTGCGCAAGCTTGATCATAATATTCAATATAAACAAGATCAATTGCATCAGCTTGAAAAGAGAGTCAATGCATTAAATACTGAGCTGACGAATCAACAGAAGCAGAGAGAAAGTATCCAACAGGGTATCATTAAGCTTGATAAAGCCAATCAAGATAATATTTTATACACTCAGGATCATGCGGTTGATCAGAGCTTGGTTAGTGATTTTCAAAGCATCAAAATGCAAGTCACTTCAATCAATGATAAGCACAATGCACTTAATGATTATCATACTGAAGTTGAAAAGACGCAAAAGCAACTAGATCAAGCTGTGCAGCAACAAGATCAATGCCAACAAACGGCGAATATTGCTAATAATGATTTAGATCAAGCTAAGCAGTATTTGGCAACATTAAGTCTTAATCTTGAAAGTATATTGGCAGGTAAGCAGCTTGAAGATTATGAGGAGACTTTGGAGCTTAAACTACATATCCAAGAGCAGCAAAAAGTCATTATTCATTTAGAGAAAGAGCGCCACAAGCTCATTGATGGAGAAGCTTGTCCGTTGTGTGGCGCGTTGGATCACCCTTATACACAGGACTTACCAGTATTTGATGCAGATGATGACATTAAAACATTGAAATCACAGATTAAAAAAATAAAAGCATCGCAAAAAGAAGTTTCTGAGCAAGAGAAGCAGGTTATTAAAAAGCAGCAAGTGTATGGTGATTCAACGACGCAGTTACGTGTGGCAGATGAAAAAGTAACAAGTGCCAAATCAGTATTAGCTAAGGCAAAAGAGCAACGATCACTAGCGCAAGAAAGCGTATCACAGGCAATGTGTCAATTTAATGAAATGTTGAATAAATATGGCATGGTAGTAACACATGTTGGGCAACTCTCTGAAGTCAATGATGACCTACAACAACGTCTGGATCAATGGCAAAAAACGCAACAGGCACTGCAAAACTATGCACAACAAAAACAACAGTTTACTGAGCAACTAAATCTTGTTGAACAGCAAATTAAGCAGAACAATGCTTCTATACAACAAGAGCAAGCAACAATAGCTAACCTCAATGAAGAAAAGAAATCACTTGTCCAAGATCGGCAACAGTTATTTGCAGATAGAGATCCTGATGAATATGAGCAGCAATTGCAACAAGCAGTTGATCAGGCTCAAAAGCAATATGATCATTTTGCTAAAGAGGTAAAAGCGAGTGATGATAAAATACTCGAATTGAAGACTCAATTAAGTACCTATCAGGCATTGCAAATAGAAAAAGACAATGAGACTAGGCAGCGGCAACAGGACTTTTATGAGCAGCTAAAGTCATACAATATGATGGATGAAGATGCCTTTAAAGAGCTTTTAAAGCAAATAGATCAAATCAAACCATTGCAACAGCAAGCGGAGCAATTACAAAATCATTGCCGTGAGATCTATAGTCAGCTAAACATTAAAAAGAATGAGTATAAACAACTTCATAATGCGTCATTGACAGACGAGAAACTGGAAAATTTGCAGCAGCAGCAACAGTTTATCCAAAATGAAAAACAACAAACGTATGAGAGTTTAGGGTCATTAAATACGCAATTACAAGCGCATGATAATGCCGTGTTGGCATTTGAAAATAAGCTATTGAGTGTTGATAAGCAAAAAACACAAGCGCAAAAATGGGCAAATCTTAGAGCATTGATTGGTTCACAAGATGGCAAAAAGTATCGCAATTTTGCTCAGGGCTTAACTTTTGAACTGATGGTTAATTATGCCAATCAGCAATTACAACAGATGAGTGATCGCTATCTGTTAGTGCGTGATAGCAATGAACCTTTAGAATTAAATGTAATTGATAATTATCAAGCAGGGGAAATACGCACGACAAAAAACCTCTCAGGAGGTGAGAGTTTTATTATGAGCTTGGCTTTGGCACTTGGTTTATCCAAAATGGCAAGTCAAAAAGTTCGTGTTGACTCTTTATTTTTAGATGAAGGTTTTGGTACATTGGATGAAGATGCGCTAGAGATGGCGTTGGAAGCACTATCACATTTGCAGCAAGATGGTAAATTAATCGGTGTGATTTCGCATGTCCCAGCACTTAAAGAGCGTATTAGCTCGCAGATCAAGGTCACTCCAATCTCAGGTGGAAAAAGTGTATTAAGTGGTGTGGGGTGCTGAGGTGGTTAATGTTAAAGACATTAGAAGTGACGGGGCATGATTTAAATGCGCTGGTAAGTACTTTGCAAGAGGACAAGTCTCTTAAGTTTATGGGTGTTCCAGAGCCAACTAGAGCACAAATTGTTCAATCCCCTTATGCTAATATCCTAGAAAATGATGATTGGCAAAAGGATGTCTTAAACAAAGTCAGTGCTGAAAAATGGAAGCAGTATTTGCAAGAGCAAGATCAGAACCTAAATACAGTAAACAAGACTACAGACCTACAATCGCTTATTTATCAAAAGATTCTCAATCAACGATTAAAAGTTATGCGATCAAATGCTCAGATGATACTAGAGGAGACGGGGAGTAATGCCCTATATCTAGTTATTGGATTTTTACATTGGGCTGATGATGGTTCAGAAAAAAGTAGGCAGGCTCCTTAAAAAAGTAGCGCAACGCTTTGGTCCAATTAACTATAGTGATGGTTGGCGCCGATTAAACGTTTTATTGACCAGAGCAAAAAGAAAAATGGAGATTTTTACTTCAATGCACTCACGTGATATTCTTTGCTCAGAAAGTGCTGTACAACGTGGAAAAAAAGCACTTAAGGCATTTTTGTATTTTTGTGAGTCTGGACATGGCTATATGCCAATAAAAACAGCCAAGTCACCAAAAAGTGACTTTGAGGTTGCTGTTATTGATATGTTGCAAAGCCATGGTTATCAATGTGAAGCGCAACTAGGGGTTGCTGGTTATTATTTAGATATTGCAGTTATTGATCCTAATAATCCAGGGCAGTACTTGCTGGCGATTGAGTGTGATGGTGCAAGCTACCACAGTGCTAAATCAGCCAGAGATAGGGATCATTTGCGCCAAAGCGTACTGGAAAATCTAGGGTGGAAGATAATAAGAATCTGGTCAAGTGACTGGTTTAAAAACCCACAGGCGCAAATTCAGCCAGTATTAAATGCCTTAGAAAAAGCATCAGGTAAAGCTTTGGCTTAGTTAGTGAGCTTTAATTTACCCCAGATGAGTTGGTTATAAGTTTTTAATATTACGTAGATCTTTACTGTACTGCAAAATCAGTTTGTCTTTGGTAACTAAGTTTATACCCTCAACTACTGACTGAGCAATTAAAGCACGATCAAATGGGTCTTTATGAATATCGAGTGTTAACGTGCGTAACCAGTTGGCATGATCAGCTAGAAAGGGTAAAGATTGTAATCCGGATTCTTCAAGATGATGGGCAAAATCAGGAGCAACGTTGAGTTTGCCAATAGATTCTTTAATGGTGATTTCAAAGATGCTCATTGCACTGAAAAAGATATCATTATCAGGGTTTTCAATGATTTTAGTCAACTTGGCGGATAGTTTTTGAGGCTCATATAATAGCCAAATTAAATAATGGGTATCGAGTAAATACATTTATTCACCATAAAATAGTTGGTCAATAGCATCATTGGGCGCGTCAAAATCTTCAGACATATAGTAGGTTTGCTCAGCAAGTTTTCCGATAATACGCTTTTTCTTTTCCACAGGAATAATTTTAGCGACTAATTTTTTATCGCGTGTGATTAGAATTTCCTCACCAGAGTTTGATACTAAATTAATGAGTTTGGGAAAGTTTTGTTTGGCATCGCCAATACCATAAATATGATGCATAAGAACCTCGTTCAATTAGATAGTATGCTTACTGTGCTTTTAGTATATGCAATGATTCCTTGATTGTCCAAATAATCCTAAAGTTAGTTTTTATGCTCTAAATGCTCATGAATTAATCGATGATAGTTTATAAAGCGTTGTTTGCTGATCTTACCAGCATCAACGGCTTGACTAATCGTGCAACCTGCGGTGCTTTCGATATGCTCGCAGTTTCTATATTTGCACTCATTCTCTTGTTGAACAAACTCTTTGAAGCCGGCGAAAATATCCGCTTTGTTTAAATGCCAAATGCCAAACTCACGAATGCCAGGGGAGTCGATAATATGGGTACCTTGGTCTAGGTGAAATAATCGCGCGCTTGTTGTGGTATGTTTGCCACGATTATTCTGTTCTGAAATCTCGCCTGTTAGTGTTACATTCGTGCCAAATAATGCATTGAGCATCTCAGATTTGCCAACACCAGACTGACCAACGATAATCGACGTTTTGTGCTTCAAAAGCATCTTCAGTGCCTGCAGATTCTCATGCTGCAATGCCGAACAAGTAATTAGCTCATACTCTAGCTTGCGATAAAGATGGATAATAGTTTCTAGTTGTGCTTTGTTATTAGCATCAGCAAATAAATCCATTTTGTTTATCACAATAATCGGTTTAACACCCATATGATGTGCTGCAACAAGATAGCGATCGATGTAATGTTCAATTGGTGTGGGAGTAACGGCAAGCATAATAATTAATTGATCAATATTCGCTGCCATAGTTTTATGATTGTGTGCAAGTTTACTAGGCCGTATTAATGCATTATAGCGCGGCAGTATTTGGCAGATAATACCGTATTGACTATTGTTCTGTGGTAGGTATAGCACTTTGTCACCAGCCACAATAGCACCTAAATTCTGGCGATATTGACAAAAAATAATGTCACCGGCTTGGCTTTCAACTTCAATGAGTTTACCACAATGTGATATAACAAGACCTGACAAAGCATTTGATAAGTCCTCATTAGATGCTTTATGTGTTTTGATATTGCGAAGTTGTTGTTTACTTAAATTGCGTTTTGACAACGGTATTCTTAATTCTCATCAGGTGTTTGATGTAGATTATAGCTGTTGGCATAAAATAATACAGCGTAAATTGTTGATTAATCTCTATTAATTTGCTAATAAATCTTGAAATTAATCAAGCTTCAAGCCATTATTTAAAGCGGATATAAACTTATACATCAAGTAAGGAGTCCGCATGTTAAAAGGAAAATTTTTACTGACTTTCGATTGGGTTGTCAATTATTTTAAATCATTTAATCAAGCTGCAAATAAAGATAAAAAGACGCTGGAGCGTTTGCGCTATATTATGAAATTAGCAGCAGCAAGAGGGTGCAAGTCAAGTGCTACTTTTTTAGAGCAATTATGTCAGATGGTATTGTCAGTGACTGAAATTCGCAAAGGCACAAAGCGCCTAGCGGGATTTGTTTCCCCTGAGGAGATGAAGTTATTATTAAGTAGTATGTGATTGTATAAATATTAAACTGCTTTAGGCGAGCTTGGTTTGATATCCCATAACTTTTCTAATTGATAGAAATCTCTGGTTTCTTCTTTCATAATATGGACAACAACATCCGCTAGATCAACAAGAACCCAGTCGCTTTTGGCCTCACCTTCGATACCTAAAATGTTGATATTATTTTTCTTAGCAGTCATTTCAAGATTATTAGCTAAGGCTTTGGCATGGGTCCCCGAGTTTGCAGTACAGACCACGACATAGCTCATCAGCTCAGTTAAATGCTCTACATTCATAACCGTGATATCTTCAGCTTTGACATCTTCTAATGCACTAACGGCTAGATCTAGAATTTCTTTTGTTTCCATGGTTTAGTAGGATTTTCTTGTCGATTTTCAAAGCATAGCAGTTTAGTCGAAGTTGAGAAAACAAGCAAGGAGTATATATAACTGCCTTGTCATTGATGTTTCGTCTCTTTGATTTTATGGCTTAAGAAGTTATTCAGCTATCATTTATTGCGAGATAACCAAAATTCTAGTGTATTATTTTTGAGCTGGTGCACAATATTTTCTAAGTACAAGATAGCCAGCAATTCCTGAAATCAATGATCCACCGAGTACTCCAACTTTGACCATATTCATAAGCTCAGGTGTTGAAAAGGCGAGTGTGCCGATAAAAAGGCTCATAGTAAAGCCAATACCACAAACTAAGCCAATGCCATAGAGTTGTGCTATAGAGAGTTGGCGCCCAATGGTAAAATATTTGGTTTTACTAAATAGATACAGGCTAATAAAAATACCAATTTGTTTACCAAGAAATAACCCCAAGATAATACCTAGTGATACGGGGTGAAATAGATGTGACACACTCATGCCACTGAAACTAATACCAGCATTGGCAAAAGCAAACAACGGTAACACCATAAAAATAATCCAAGGGTTTAAACCATGCTCAAGTTTTAAAAGAGGCGAGTTTTTCTCAGTGTGTGGAATGGTCAATGCTAAAGCGACACCGGCAAGAGTGGCATGCACTCCCGATTGTAAAACGCACAACCACATGATGACGCCAACAACCATAAATGGTGCGAGCTTTCTAACACCCAAACGATTCATACAAATAAGTATCACGATACAGATAAGGGCAGCAAATAATGACACAAGTGATAAGTTGCTGGTGTAGAATGCTGCAATAATTGCAATAGCAGCAATGTCATCAAAGATTGCAATGGTGGTAACAAGTATTTTAAGTGATGTAGGAATACGTGAACCAAGAAGAGCTAGTATACCTAAAGTGAAGGCAATATCGGTGGCTGTAGGAATTGCCCAGCCATCAATATAGCTTGAGTTATGCTGATTAATCAGAAAATAGATAAGTGCAGGCACCAATAAGCCAAAGAAAGCAACAATAGCAGGAATAATAATATTGGATTTGCTTGAAAGTGTTCCACCTACAAATTCACGTTTTATTTCCAAACCAACCAATAAAAAATAAAGTGCCATAAACCCATCATTAATCCAGTGAACTAAACTTTTCTGAAAGGCGAAATTACCAATGGATACTCCAGCATACACTGTGTCAAGCATGTGGTAATATGGACTAAGCCACGAATTATTGACAACGATTGCAGCAACTGCAGCTGTGAATAAGATAATGCCACCAATGACTTCAATACTGAGCTTTTTCTCTTTGCTCATGAATGGTTTTCCTCTTCTTTATCTTCATTAAATTAACTTGCTTTTATGGTAGAGCGTTTTAAAAATTACTCAATTTGCTTTACAGCAAGCGTTTGGATTAGTGTGGTTGTGATAGTATCTCTATAGATAGAATACTCATCTTCGTTTTTAAAATAAGCTTGGCCTGTACGTACAAATGGACCTAAAATTAAGCCAAAGACCATACTCGTTACAGCCTCATCACTGAGGTTGCTTGTGATTTGACCTTTATTGCGATAAATCTGTAAGTAATCTAAGAGTGTTTTCCATTTACTACCTTCTGGCGCATTACCCAAACCAAAAAGCTGGTTTTTGCCATTTTCAAGGCGCTGCCAATCAAAGAGTCGTACAATATCAGGATTGGCGTATAATAATTGCAAGCGCATATTGATAAAATATTGTAGAAATTCAGCAAAATTACGGTCTTTATCAAGATTATAATCTCCCATCCAACCGCTATCAATCAAGAGACTCACTTTGACCTCTTGCCATAAGTGAACCTTGTTTTCAAAGTAATGATAGATCAAAGACACAGGGACATTTGCTTTGGTTGCAATATCGCGTAGTGAGGTGCCGTCAAAGCCTTTTTTGACAAATAACTTTTTAGCGGCATTAATGATTTTCTTTTGACCTTTTTGCTTTTCTGCCACACACGGACTCCTTATGTTACTGCCTTGGCATTATATAACGCTTGTAAATTATTTTACAGACTTTCCTAGCTGGCTTTTGGTAGCCATTGTTTTTTTTGATGCAACACGAAGAGAGGTTTTGCTATAAAATACTTGTATCCCCCGCTCATTATGTATTTGTTAAAACAGTTGAGAATATATAACGAGAGCTATGTTTTCTTAAGCGATGTGCAGGTGTCACAATGCTTGGAAAATGGGGATGGTTTGGTGCATCTGGATAGTCATGTGTTTCTAGGCATACACCACAATATGGTTGATATATTTCATCATACTTGCCTTTGCAGTTGCTTAAAAAATTAGCGGTATATAACTGTAATCCTGGATATGTAGTCAATAATTGCATATGGATACCGGTAGTTTTGCTTGTTAGCTCAGCACATAACTGATATTTCAATGTTTTATTGTCGTATTTAGATAGAATATAAAAAATATCATAGCCTTTATTTTGGCGTAATCTTTTATTATTTTGCAATAAACTATCAGTCAATGACTTAGATTGGGAAAAATCAAGCGCATCATGCGCTTTAACGGTTTTTCCCGTTGGAATCAGCTGATCATCTGTTTCAAGATAAGTATCGCAATAAAGTGTTAGTTCATGTTGATCTAATTTATTATGCGTGTTGCCATTGAGATTAAAGTAGCTGTGATTGGTGAGATTACTAATCACAGCATTTTCATTGGTTTGAGTAAGATAATCAACTTGTAGAGTACCATCGGATAAGATCAAATATTCAATGGTAATCGTCATTGGTCCTGGTAAACCACCGTAACCATCTTCAAGCTTGATGTGATAGGCAACACCTTGGGCGTGCTCATTGCTAATGATGGACTGTTGCCAAACTCTATTTTTTAAATTACCAATATGTAGCGCATTTGCTGACTCGTTGTCCGAGAGTCTGTAGATGTGATCATTTAAGATAAATTGCGCGTCGGCTATGCGATTGGTGACAACAGCATGGACTGCTCCCAAAGATGGATTGTTTCTTTTAAGATAGTCTTGATAGTGATCAAATCCTAAAACGATATCTTGCCAAGCTTGATGCTTGTCTTGTACCCACAGCGATTGGATTACCGCACCGATATTTAAAAGTTGTAATTTAATGTGGGGGTGATCGATGTTGATTTGGTAAATGCCAAGTGTTTGGTCTAAGCATCGGCTATGAATATGCGTTGTTGAACTGTTGTTTTTCATCGTTGTTTAGTTTACTCCATCTAGTAAATGAACTCCTTGATAAGCGCGTGAGATATAAAAAGTCGGTGATTTTTTAAAGCGGTTGTAATAAGCGGTTTTCAGGTGATGCTGATAATGATCAATAACGTGATTTTGAACTAAATGTATCGTGCATCCGCCAAAGCCACCTCCTGTCATCCGTGCACCGTATACTCCAGGGTATTCAATCGATAACTCAATCAGGTAATCAAGCTCATCACAGCTTACTTTATACTCATGTTGTAATGCGTTGTGTGAAGCATACATCAGTTTGCCAAGCGTCAGCCAGTCATTGTTTTTCATGGCATTAGCAGCCTGTAGAACACGATGATTTTCATTAATAATGTGTTTGGCACATTGAAAGCTCTCAATATCCAATAAATCTCTTGATGCCATTAATTGCTCAATGGTTAACGCCCTTAATGACTTGATATTAAAAGTTGTTGCAACTTTCTCGCATGCTTGACGGCGTTTGTTATAAGCAGACTCTGCCAGGTTGTGCTTAACATTACTATCACAGATTAGTAGTGATACATCGGTTAAATTAAAAGGGATATGTTCTGTTTTAAGTGATTGGCAATCAATCAAAAGTGCGTGATTCTCATAAGCGGATGCGCAGACCATTTGATCCATAATGCCACAAAGTGTACCAATATATTGATGCTCGACTTGTTGCGCTAATTTGGCAATATCGATCTTATCAAATTTAAGTTGATAAAGTGTTGTATAAGCGTAACCTAAGGCAACAGTTAAAGAGGCTGAGGATGATAATCCCGCACCAATCGGCAAATTACTAGAGATATAAATGTCAGCACCTTTAGTTTTTATTATTTCTTTAGCACTTTGCTGGATAAGTGACAGCATGCCGCCAACGTAGCGGCACCATTGTAAATGTTCTGAAGCTGAAAAATTATTTAAATCAAAGCGATCCAATTGATCCATGTTTTTGCTATAAACGCTGACTTTAGTATCATTGCGTGGTGCGATGGCAACGGTTGTCCCCATATTGATTGCCAAAGGCATAACAAAGCCATCATTGTAGTCGGTGTGTTCACCGATTAAATTAACACGTCCTGGTGCGTAAAAGCATTGATAATCTTGGCGATTAAAGATTGATTGATAGTGATCATGTAGATCATTGTTATGTTTTGCTAATATCATAATATGCTTAACCTCTTTGCAGCGTCTTCGGGTGTAATATCACGTTGTGATTCAGCGAGCATTTCAAAACCAACCATGAATTTTTTAACCGAAGCTGAACGTAGTAGGGGTGGGTAAAAATGGGCATGCAATTGCCAAAATGGGTCATCTTTCGCATAAGGGGAGCCATGCCAGCCCATAGAATATGGAAATGAAACACCAAATAGTCGATCATACTTTTGTAGCAGTGCCTTAAGAATGCTGGCAAGTTTAATTTTTTGATTTTCATTTAGGTGGTTTAGATGTGCGCAATGTGACTTAGGAATTAATAATGTTTCAAACGGCCAAACAGCCCAAAATGGCACCACAACAAGCCATTCATCATTCTCAAGTACAATACGTTCTTGTGCATTTTGCTCACGCTTAACATAATCGATGAGTAAATTACTTTGATGATTTTGATAGTAAGTTTGTTGCTGACGATGCTCTTTGTCAGCCTCAGTAGGTAGAAAATCACAAGCCCAAATTTGCCCATGCGGATGAGGGTTAGAACAGCCCATAATATCGCCTTTATTTTCAAATACTTGTACCCATTGATAGGTTTTTGAAATCTCATTAACCTCACCCTGCCAAGTAGAGATCACTGCTGTAATGTCCTTTTCATTCATCTTGGCCATACTTAGGCTGTGATCTGGAGAGAAGCAAATCACCTTGGCAATACCATTGGCTGGTTGCGCTGCCATTAATGTATCTGTTAAATGGTTAAAGTGTTCATTGGCTTGTGCTGACATCAAGGCTGGAAAATCATTATCAAAAACATAAGTCTCTGTATACTGAGGGTTTTTGACACCGTTTGCGCGAACATTGCCCGGGCATAGATAACACTCTGGATCATAATGCGGTCTTTTATTAGACATTTTTACTTCATTGAGTCCCTGCCATGGCCTTGATAATCGATGTGGCGAGACGACAACCCATTCGCCTGTGAGTGGGTTACGGCGGCGATGTGAGCGCTCAAATAATGGATTTGTTGATGTCATAATGAAAAGCCACTGTCTAAATGTTGGGAATTTACAGTAGATGGTAGCGAAACTAAAAAGCGGATTCAAATGGTTTCATGCTTTTATGAAGTGCTTGAGTGTTAACTTTAGAAGTATTGATTGATGCTTGATCATGTTGTCAGGCTTAATCAGTAAGATTCTTAAAGCTCTTGGAAAATAATAAACAGGTAATATATTTACAAATAAAAATTAAATCGATAACATACAATCGAAACTTTGGTGAAAATTGGAAATGTAGAAAATGCAAATAGGGAGGGCGTGATGAAAGAGAAAAAATTAAATGCAATAACCATACGTGTTGCCATTATTGGTGCCTTGGCTGGGCTTTTATTTGGGATGGATATTGCCTATGTTAATGGCTCATTAGATTTAATTGTCAAAAACTTTAGCTTAAGCTTAACGCAGTCTCAACATGTTGCGAGCACATTACTTGTTGGGGCTGCAATTGGTGCAATTTTTAGTGGTTTTCTATCACGACGCTTTGGGCGAAAAGTGGTATTGATCATCGCGGCATTGATTTTTACCGTATTTACATTTGTAGGTGTTTTTGCACCTAACTTTGATGCTTTATTGGTATCACGATTTGTTGTTGGATTAGCCGTTGGTATTGCTTCTTTTATTTCGCCACTATATCTATCAGAAATTGCACCTAAAGAGTTTCGGGGTGGGATTATTGCCATGTACCAATTTATGATTACGATTGGTATTTTCTTAATGTATCTGTGTAATTCAGCCTTAAGTTCAACAGGCTCTTGGCGTATTATGCTTGCCAGTATTGCCATTCCATCAATTATTATGTTGCTAGGTTGTCTAACCTTACCTCGAAGCCCACGCTGGCTTATTCTAACTGGACAGGAAGAAAAGGCACTAGTTGTGTTAAAAAGAATTCGAGATAATGATGAAGAAGCTTATAAAGAAGCAGATGAAATTAAAAATACAACCAATATCAAAGGCGGTGGCTTTAAAATGCTACGTCATGGCTTTTTCTTAAAAGTACTGCTATTAGGGATTTTATTGCAAGCATTTCAACAGTTTACTGGGATGAATGCCTTTATGTATTACTCAACAGATATTTTTAAAATGGCAGGTTTTAGCAATCCTGCAGTAGCAACAATTGTCATTGGTCTGGTAAATGTATTAACAACTATTTTAGCGATAAAATATGTCGATAAATTTGGGCGCAAACCAATTCTTTATTTTGGCTTGAGTTTATTGGTTTTATCTTGTCTTATCGTTGGTATAGTGTTTAAAACGCATTACTCGGTTGAGCTGATCAATAACCTACCTGTTTCACATATGCAGCTTAGCTCTGCTGTGCAATGGATTACACTGATTTTTTGTTTGGTATTTATATTTGGTTTTGCAATTTCAATGGGGCCGATGATTTGGATTATATGCTCTGAAATCCAGCCGCTAGAAGGCCGCGATTTTGGAATTACTGCATCAACGACATCAAATTGGGTTTGTAATGCTATCTTAGGGAACTTTGCGTTAACATGGTTAACTTTTGCTCCAGGAAATACTTTCTTTGGCTTTGGGTTGGTCTGTCTTGTATGTATGTTCTTTACTAAATTCTTTGTTCCTGAAACAAAAGGTGTTTCATTAGAACAAATAGAGCAAAACTTAAAATCAGGCAAACGTCTTGCACATATTGGGCGTTAATTACAACTGTGTTTTAGCAATACAAATAAGTACTTCATCTTCTTTGATAAAAGCCAAAGGCTCTTTGACATATTCAATTTTTCCTGAAATTAATTGACAGCGACATGTGCCGCAAACACCGTTGCGACATTGGAAGTTAGCGGAAACACCTTGTTGTTCAATACACTCTAGTATTGTTAATTCATTATTATCGATCGTTATAATTTGCTCATTGAGCTTAATACGGACCATTGTTATAGTTCAAAATCACTAAAGGCATTGTCTGAAACATTACTATCGATTTGTCCGACAAGATATGAACTAATCTCAGTTTCTTGGGGGGCGACTTGGACATTATCGGAATTAAGATAATGGTTAATCCAGGGTATTGGATTGCCTTTGGGAGCGGCAATATCATCGGTATTTAGCCCAACTGCTTGCATCCGCTCTTTGGCTAAGTAGTCAATGTATTGACAAAGAATCTGTTCATTAAGTCCCAAAATAGAGCCTTGCGAGAAGAGATACTTTGCCCAGGCCTTTTCTTGTGATATAGCTTCTTTAAAAATAGAATTAGCTTCATCATGCATACTATGTGCAATCTCGGTTAGTTCAGCATCACCGTCTTTGCCAGAGAGAATGATATTAATCATATGTTGGGTGCTGGTTAGATGTACGGACTCATCACGAGCGATAAGCTTCATGATCTTGCCACATCCTTCAAGTTTCTTTTGCTCAGAAAAGGCAAATGTGCAGGCAAAACTGACATAGAAACGAATTGCTTCAAGTGCATTAACGGCATGTAGTGCTAAGTAGAGCGCTTTTTTAACACTTTGTTGATTTACGCTAATGGTTTTACCTTCAATGCTATAGTTTCCAGTACCTTGCGTTTGTAAAAGCTGTGTTTGCATAATCAACTGATCGTAATAGTAAGTGATGTTTTCAGCGCGTTTCCTAATCTCAGGGTTGTCAACAATGGCATTAAACACAGGACTTGGATCATCCATCAACGATCGCACCATATGTGTATAGGAGCGGCTATGAATTGTTTCAAAAAAGCTCCAAGTTTCAATCCACGTTTCAAGCTCAGGTAAGGATACAAGTGGTAAAAAGGCGATATTTGGACTGCGCCCTTGTACTGAGTCTAGCAAGGTTTGATATTGCAAATTAGACAAAAAAATATGTTTTTCAATCACATTGAACTTTTGAAAGTCAACGCGATCACGACTTAAATCAATCTCCTCAGGACGCCAGAAGAAAGACAACTGCTTTTCAATTAAGCGTTCAAAAATAGAGTGCTTTTGTTGGTCAAAGCGTGAGACATTCACGGGTGTGCCAAAAAACATCGGCTCATGCAATTGATTGTTTGAAGCCGTTTGAAACGTCGAATAATGGTAGCTTTGTGTCATATTAGTTTATTATCCTTGTTCATCATTATATTTTGCAAGCGCCTGATTCACACTCGTCGATATCTGCTATTTCAATGACATGATCAGTTGATGTTTTGCTTTCTTTGGCATGATCACGCGTGTTGTGATAATAAAGCGTTTTTAAGCCATATTTGTAAGCGATTAATAGATCAGACATCAATGTTTGCATCGGTACTTTGTGATCAGTAAATTTAAGTGGGTCGTAGTTGGTATTAGCGGAAATTGACTGGTCAATAAATTTCTGAATAATCGCGCATAGTTGTAAATAGCCACTATTATTAGGCATTTGCCATAACAGCTCATACTGAGACTTTAACCGATGAAGCTCAGGCACGACTTGCTTTAATACGCCATCTTTACTTTGTTTGATCGAGACCAGTCCGCGTGGTGGCTCGATGCCATTAGTAGCATTTGATATTTGCGATGAAGTCTCTGATGGCATGATTGCACTTAAGGTTGAATTACGTAAACCATATGTTTTAATGTCTTTACGCAAGACTTCCCAATCATACTGCAAAGTAAAATCAGCAAACGCATCAATACTTTTTTTGTAATGATCAATCGGTAATAAGCCTTGGGCGTAGCTTGTTTCATTGAAATATGTACAAGCACCTTTCTTTTGAGCTAACCTGTTCGATGCCTTAAGTAGATAGTATTGGATTGCCTCAAAGGTTTGGTGTGTCAGTTTGTTAGCACTCCCATCACTGTATCTGACATGATTTTTAGCCAAGTAATAAGCAAAATTAATCACACCAACGCCTAAACTACGACGCGCTTTTGCTGGAATTTTTGCCGATGCTAATGGATAGTTTTGATAATCTAATAAATGATCTAAGGCGGTGACGATTAACGTGGATAAATACTCTAACTCATCAAGAGAGTCAAGCGCACCCAAATTAAATGCTGACAAAGTGCACAATGCAATCTCGCCATTTTCATCAAAAATATGCTCAAGTGGCTTAGTGGGTAAGGTGATTTCCATGCACAGATTAGATTGTTTAATCGGCGCAAGTTGTGCGTTAAATGCCGAGTGTGTATTACAGTGATCAACGTTTTGAATATAAATACGCCCAGTTTGTGCGCGTTCCTGCATTAAAAGTGCGAAAAGCTCACTTGCTTTAAGTGTTTTTTTACGGATATCAGGATTGTTTTCTGCAGTAATATAAAGCTTTTCAAACTTGCTTTGATCAGCAAAAAAAGCATCGTACAGACCCGGCACATCACTGGGACTAAACAGTGTGATATCTTTTTGTTCGATTAGGCGCTGGTACATTAAGCGATTGATTTGCACTCCATAGTCCAAGTGACGGATGCGGTTATCTTCAACTCCACGGTTATTTTTAAGCACCAAGAGGGACTCAACTTCTAAATGCCATAGTGGGTAAAACAAGGTAGCAGCACCTCCGCGCACACCTCCTTGTGAGCATGATTTCACGGCTGTTTGAAAATACTTATAAAATGGAATGCACCCAGTATGTAATGCTTCACCTTGACGGATTTCGCTGCCTAGTGCGCGTATTTTGCCGGCATTAATCCCAATGCCGGCACGTTGTGATACATATTTAACAATCGCAGATGCTGAGGCATTGATTGAATCCAAACTATCATCGGTATCAATAAGCACACATGAGCTAAATTGTCTTGTAGGGGTGCGCACACCGGCCATAATCGGTGTAGGTAAAGAAAGCTTAAATTGACTAATCGCATCATAAAAATCAAGTACATGTTGCATGCGTGTTTGTTTGTCATGTTTTGAAAATAGGCAAGCACTGACAAGCATATAAAGCATTTGCGGTGTTTCGTAAATCTTGCCAGTGACACGATTTTGCACCAGATATTTGCCTTGCATTTGATTCACCGCAGCATAAGTGAAGTTCATATCACGCCAGTGATCAATATGTGTATTCATTTGCTCAAATTCAGTCTGTGAGTAGTCATCTAGTAAATGGCCATCGTATTTATTTGCTTTAACCAGTGCTTGCACATGATCATATAAATGCGGTGGTTCAAATTCGCCATAAGCTAATTTACGCAAGTGAAAAATCGCCAAGCGCGCTGCCATATATTGATAATCTGGTGTTTCTTCAGAGATTAAATCAGCAGCAGTTTTGATGATAATCGCCTGGATATCTGCTGTTTTCATACCTTCATACAACTGAATGTGTGATTGCAGCTCAACTTGTGAAACCGAAACATTCTCTAAACCCTCAGCAGCCCACGTGATCACGCGATGGATTTTATCAAGGTTGACAGGTTCTAAACGCCCTGAGCGTTTGGTAACATTTACATTCATTCTTTATCCTCTATCCGCGGTGGTTTCAATAGGCGATCGAGAACAAGGACATAGGCTAGCAAGGAACATGGTGATATTGATTTATTATTTATCAACCAATGCCAAATATTTATGCCATATGTGCTTTGTTCCACGAAAGCTTGTTTAACATAAAATCTATTAACCAATGGCAGATATTCGGGCTTATGGACGCGTTAAACACCTACTAGATACTGCTTCCCAATCGTTTCGATCAGTGCATGTCTTTGAGTCTCAAAAGGTGAGAATCAACGTGTATCGTTTGTTTCCAATTACCGCTGCGGGCCAGCTCTGGAGTCACACCAGATTCCCTCTTGCGTTGCGCAAACCTGCGCAAACCATTAGCGATGTTGCGATAGAATTCTATAGCGTTTAGTGGAAAAAAGCGAAAGTTTTATTTGTGCTTAATCTGGTAATTTGCTCTTGATAATTTCTTTGATCAGCTGTAACTGTAGCTTCATCACCGTTTTGGCAATCGTTTGTTTATTGCGAATATTTTTAAGCGCTATCGCATAATCATATTGCGTTAAGGCTTTCTGAATTTTATCACACAAGCATATATTAAATATAGCTTGAGGTTTTCCTTGATAAAGATGTCTTAGTGCTATCTGAAAATCGTTAAAAGCTGATTTATTGCGCAGCGCATCAATTGTCTTTAAGGTTTGCAAAATATCTTGTTCTGGCTGTTGTTGTAAGATGCTAAAAAACCAATGGTGACGGTAGAGTCTAAGACATAAGGACTGCGTGGTTTTTGGTGGCTTAAGTTCGTTTAATATTTCTATGAGCTGTTGTTCATTGTCTAGATATACAAACATTAAAGCAAATAAAATATCGTTGTTCTGGCATTTAAGCACAATGGCATTTAATAGTGGTTTAAGCCGATTAAGCGGAAATTTTTGTAAGGGTTTGAGGATATGTTTAAAGGCACCTAGCTGCTGTAATATTGATAGGAAGACTTCAAAATTTGGCGTATTTAATGCGTGTATAAATTCCTGTAAAATGCGCTCGTGAGATAAAGCTTCTAGCTCGTTATTGGCAATAATTGTTCGCATAAGTTTGAGTGTTTCATCCGCAATCGTAAATCCAAGATAATTGAGTTTTGCAGCAAAGCGTGCCACTCGTAGCACACGCAAGGGGTCCTCGCAAAAAGCGTCACTAACATGACGAAGTTTTTTATTTTTAATATCATCTTGACCATTGAATGGATCATGCAGTTTGTTATTTTCATCAATTGCCATCGCATTGATCGTCAGATCACGTCTTTTTAAATCTTCAATTAAGGAAACATCCTCAGTATTGAATTGAAAATTTTGATAGCCAATTCCTGTTTTTACTTCAGTGCGAGCCAGCGCGTATTCTTCGTGTGTTTCTGGATGCAAAAACACGGGGAATTTTTTACCTACTTGGATAAACCCAAGTTTTAGCATATCTTCAGGTTTGGCATTAACTACGAGCCAGTCATGATCTTTGACAGGAAGGTCTAATAATTGATCGCGGACAGCGCCACCGACTAAGTATGTTTGCATGTTTGTTGTAGCTTAAGCGAGCTTATTCTTTATGTTATCAGTAAATTTAGGTAAACTCTGTCACAATTTTTGCTTCTTAAATAAAATAAAGATAAAAATATGCACGTTTCTGGAAATGCGAATAAAAAAACCTATAGTTTATACAAAAGACTATTATGGGAGGTCAGATCACTATGGCCTTTATTACTCATCTCTATCATCGGTAGTATCATCTATTCGGCGTGTGATGCTTATGCAATGTATTTAATTAAGCCATTATTAAACAAAGGATTTACACCAACAGGGGGTGAGTTTTTAAAGGGCATAGCATTGTTGTTTTTACTGTTATTTACTTTGCGTGGTATTGGTTCTTTCTTATCATCATTTTTTATGGGGAAGCTTGGTGCGCAAGTTGTTTATCGCTTTCGCAAGCGTATGTTTGGCAAATTTTTGGATCTGCCGGCACATTATTACGATAAAACCTCGTCAGGCAAATTACTTTCTAAGCTTTTATATAATGTCGATCAGGTAACTAGTGCCACAGGTTCAGCGATTATCACTGTCGTGCAAGATGGTACTTTTGTTATTGGACTTATTATTGTGATGGTGGTGACCAGTTGGCAGTTATCGATTACAGTGATTGTTGTTGCTCCTTTTCTTGCTGTTTTTATCACGTGGATCAGTAAGAAGTTTCGTCACTATAGCCGTAATACGCAATCGGCGATGGGTTCGGTAACACATTTTGCTGAAGAAGCCCTTATTAACTACAAAGAAATACGTGTATTTGGTGGGCAAAAGTATCAACTGCAAAAGTTTGACCACAACTTAACATATACTTATCGCCAGCAAATCAAAACCTTAATGCTCGATGGTTTATCCTCACCAATTATTCAGTTTATTGGTGCGATTGTTATCGCGGTGATTTTATTTATTGTTGCAACCTATGGCTTAAAAGAGGGGGGCTGGCTTGATGCAGGTGGCTTTGTTGCCTTTTTTGCATCAATGATGGCTATTCTCAAACCAATTAAAAACTTAACCAATGTGAATTCAACCATTCAAAAGGCAATTGCAGCAACGGAGGATATCTTTGAGATCTTAGATGCAAAATCTGAAGAAGACAAAGGGACTAAACAGTTGTCACATGTTAAAGGGCAAGTTGAATTTAAAGATTTAAGCTTTTCTTATCCTGAGTCTAAAGAGATGGTATTAAAGCATATCAATTTAGTGGCAAAACCTGGTCAAACCATTGCTTTAGTAGGGCGCTCAGGAGGTGGTAAAACAACGATGGTGAATTTGTTAGCACGTTTTTACCAACCGACAAAGGGGCAGATCTTATTAGATAATGAAGATATGCAATCACTGACTTTAGCAAACTTGCGTAGCCATATCTCGTTGGTTTCTCAGCATGTAAATCTATTTGATGACACACTTTTTCATAATATCGCTTATGGTCGAGATGGGGATGTTAGCGAAGAAGAAGTCATTGATGCGGCAAAAGCAGCCAATGCTTGGGATTTTATTGAGAAATTGCCTAAAGGTTTATATACCGAGGTTGGGCAAAATGGTTTAAGTCTATCCGGTGGGCAGCGCCAACGTGTTGCGATCGCCAGAGCACTGTTGAAAAATGCACCGGTATTAATCCTAGATGAAGCAACCAGTGCGCTTGATAATGAATCTGAACGTATTGTGCAGCAAGCACTAGAGCGATTGATGAAGGATCGTACGACCTTTGTTGTGGCACATAGGCTATCAACAGTCGAACACGCTGATCAGATTGTGGTAATGGATGGTGGTGAAATCATTGAGATCGGTAATCATCAATCTCTTTTGCAAAATGCAAATAGCTTATATTATCAACTCTATCATCAATCCCTTCATTAGAGTGCTAAGTGATGCAAAAGGACTGGTACACAATACATAAAACTTGGCGCGCAACTATATTGACACCTTTGTCATGGCTTTTCTCATGCATTGCCAAGAAGCGTAGAAGCAAGCTACAAAAAGATGCTTATAAAAGCAAATTACCAGTGATTGTCGTTGGCAATATTGCTGTTGGAGGCACAGGAAAAACTCCTGTGGTTCAGGCCACTTGCCAGTATTTGCAGCAACAGGGTTATCACCCGGCGATTATCACCCGTGGCTTTGGTGGCAAGGCGGTACATTACCCTTTTATGATTGATCATGTGACTACAGCAAGTATCTGTGGCGATGAGCCTTTTATGCTACATCAACTATTAAAAGATATTCCGATTGTTATTTCACCTAAACGTGTCAAGGCAATGCAGTATATTGAACAAAAATTGAAAGCTGTTGATGTGATTGTCAGTGATGATGGTTTGCAGCATTATGCGATGCATCGAGATATAGAGATTGCAGTCATTGATGGTGAACGTCGATTTGGCAATGGCTTGTGTCTGCCAGCAGGACCGTTACGTGAGCCTATTACACGCTTAAAAGAGGTTGATATGATGATTATCAATGGTGGCGGTAGGGTCAGTGTAAGCAATAAAGCGCAATATGATATGCAATTATTGCCGCAAAGTTTAGTGTGCTTAGCAACAGATCAGCAGGTCGCTCTTGATCAATTTAGTAAACTGATGGGCAGTGCATGTTATGCTGTGGCTGGCATTGGTCATCCCAAGCGTTTTTTTAATACATTAAAGAACTTAGGATTCACTGTTAAAGAGTGTGCTTTTAAAGATCATCACCAGTTTACACCAGAAGATTTTAAAGCGATAGATGATGAAAAACCTGTAATCATGACGTATAAGGATGCAGTAAAGTGTCAAAGCTTTGCCAAAAGTAATTGGTATTACTTATCCATATCGCCTGAAATTGAAGAAGGTTTTTTTGAAATATTAAACAAAAAACTATCTCTGCTAGAGAGGGGGAAGGGGGGAGGAAAACTCTAACAGAGAAACTTGTTTAATCAAGTATTTTAATCTTGTGAATAAAAACTTATTTGATCATAAAAGTTTGGGGTTGATCTGTGTTGTTCACTTTACTTTGGCGAACGTAGTCGATATATAAGTCAAATAATTTCATCGTATTTACCTCTTTGGTTGTGGTTTGTGCGGGATTTGTTATAAGAATAACAGAAAAAAATTAATTTACAGTTTCAGTGGCGTATTGTTATGTATCAAAATTGTTACAGGGTTATGAGCGCGAGCAATTCAATGTCAGAAATAGTGTAAAATGATGTGCAAGCGGGATAGAAAAGCACCATGGGCTACTATAAAATATAAAAACAACAGTTGACGGAGCCGTGTTTTGCAGATTATCGATACGCATGTTCACTTTTGGGATTTAAATCAAAACATAAACAGTTGGGTTTTAAAGCAATCAAACGAAGGACTCAAGCAGAATTTTTTACCGCAAAGTCTACAGCAGAAAATGTGTTACAAGCTCTATGGTGCAGTACATATTGAGGCGCATGATAGTTGTATTGATACGGAGGTTGAAATTAAATGGTTGATGAAAGTGGCTCAAAAATGCCCTGAGCTGCAAATCAAACATATTGCTTATGTTGATATGACGCTAGCAAGAAAGCAGTTCATAGCTAAATTAGACAAGCTAAAACAATATCCACAAGTCGTTGGTATTCGTCATATTTTGGCGTATGAAAAGGCAGTTGATTACTCTCCTGAGTTACAGGACTTATCGATGCACCCAAATCTTTTAACTAATCTACAAATATTGGCAGACTATGGGTTTATTTTTGACTGCCAAGCCTACCCACAACAGTTGTTAAATCTTGCACCATATCTTAAAGCATCACAAATCAAAACTGCGATTGAACATTGTGGTTTGCCATTATGGGATCATAACGACCAGCGCATGTTATGGCAGCAAAGCATGCAAGTTTTATCGGAAATTGAGTCGGTTTCACTAAAATTATCTGGGTTACAAATGCTAGGTCAGACGGAAAATAACAAGGCTATTGTCGAGTATGCTATTGATTGTTTTGGTTACCAAAGGGTGATGTATGCATCCAATAATCCTGTGTGTTTTCGTGATGATCCACTTGAATGGTTTGAAACATTGTATCAGTTATGTGGTGGTAAAAAAGACATTTTTTATGATAATGCATTCACATTTTATCAATTTTAATCCTCTACAAAAAGCTAGGGATTGGTAGATTACAAATTATTATCAACAATCAACTGAATCAATAAAAGTCGACAATACATTCTTTGTAATCCAAATAGAAACAACTGTTTCCTAATAGTTTCTTTGTTTAAAATGTTTACCGTGTGAAAATTAGTCATCAGCAGTGATGATGCAGATTAAAATACTTTTCATAACTAGGAAATAATAGTTTGATGTGTTTTCTGAGAAAACATAGTGCTTATTGTGTTTTTTGGCATTGCTTGGAGGCTCTTATCGTAAGGGATAGAGATAATTATAGTCATTCCAAAATATTTCCATACTGCTTAATCAATTCTTCTAAGGCTGTATATTCTCCATATATCATTTTCTTTTTCATAATTGCAAT
>NZ_QLIU01000054.1 GCF_003574425.1 Cysteiniphilum halobium
AAAAAGTTGAACATGGCGTTTATCTAGGTTCTGTGAACCAATTTTTTTACAAGCTTAATTAAAGAAAGGGCAACACAGTTTGTTATGTCTACTCAAAAACCAAAGATTAAGTAGATTCGTTACAAATTAATCAAGGATACGCTCATACTGAAACTTTAATTCTGCTAACTTGTAATCAATCTTCATGAATTGACCGCTTTTAGGACAGAGTGAATCGGTTAAGCACTTTTCACCTCTCCTGAAAGGGGAGAGGTCGTGTTGTGAAAACAACACGGGTAAGTGGGATAGGGAGAAGTTTCTTGTTTTATTTTAAATTATTGTTGACTTTCACGTTGTTGTATGATTTTTAATCTTTGTTGCTTATAGATAAGATACTAAATAATCAATTATGGGGTGGAAAATGTTAAATAAGAAATCTAAGCTATCTATTGGCATGGGGATGTTATGTCTTTTGATCACTCAAAGCATGGCGTATTCACTAGATAGTAGTAAAACGATGGATAAGCAAAGTAACCAGAACGTAAATCATCAGCGTGTTTTGGTTAGCTCAGCGCTTCATTATAATGGCAATGGTAATATGTCCACAGATAATAAAGGGGCAAGCTTTAGCTATAATGCGGCGAATGCGCTAACACAAGTGAGCCTCGCCTCAGGTGCTAAAGAAAGTGAGTATTACTACGCCAATGGTCTGCGCGCTGTAGCGCAAAGTAATACTCAAGTACTTGTGCATTATTATTCACGCCATAATCAACTATTAAACACAAGCGATGGTGCGCAGCAGTCATCCGCGTATTTAATCGCGAATAATGTTAACGCTAGGAGTGTTAATGGTGATGCAACTGTGCTGCTACACAATCGTCACGGTTCGGTCATTGGTCAGTTGGGTGATAAGTCACAGTTTTATCAATATAGTGTCTATGGGGTGCAGAGGACGGAAGACGGAGGACGGAGGACGGACAGTGGCAGTGGTATATTAGATCTTGCGATTAATCCGCTTCGATATTCCGGTTATATGTTTGATCCATTGACTGGTTTATATTATCTCAAAGCACGTGATTATGATCCAAACTTAAGAAGCTTTATCCAAGTTGATAGTTATGCTTTTAATAACTACGGATTAATTAATGGTTATTACTATAGCAATAACAACTCAGTAATGGGTGTTGATTCAAGTGGGCATGTTGCGTTACCTGATATCCCTTGGGAAGAAGTACACAGTTATGTGCAAGATAGCAAATTGGATGACCTTAGAAGCAAAGGTGTTAAGCTAGGGGGTGGACAGTATGGTGTGGCCTATAAAGTTAGTATTATGGGAGAGAGTGGAGAAACAACCTTTGTTTTTAAATATTTATCCATTTCAGGTGAGGGGCAAAGAAACCCAAAAGATTTAAATGAGTCAATTATGGAACGTCATGCTAGGGTACTTAATTCAACTAATCAATATTTAAACGGAGATAATAATTTTGCTAGCTTTGCAACAACAAAAGATGGGGTGGATTTACAATTGACTAAGTATATAGATCCAAATATAACTAAAAAACAAACGGATCCTGAGGAGGTTGTTGAGAAGCTTAAAGATTATACTCATTGTTTAGTAGATTGTGCAAGTCCAGGTAACTTTTTTAAGTTAACTACTGGTGAATTATATGTTGTGGATGCGGATCAATTGATTATGCGACCACCTTATGACGAAGAACTAGCAAGTCCATACTCAAGTCAGACAGGTAAAAATATAGAAAATTCGTTTTCGATACTACTGTCAGGAGCAGATGAAATACCAGCAAATGTGCATGATTTTTTTAAGGATAAGCCTCATCTAATAGAAGGGAAAAAAGAATCTACGCTAATGTTTGGTAATGATTCAACTTCCTCTGATAGTTCGGTTTCTGGTTATTTTTCTTTTGATCTTGATGTAGAAGCTTTGGAATGTGAGAGTAGTTCTGATGAGGGGTAAAAAAAATATATAATCGGTTTAATAATTGCTCAGATGTACATTGTTCCTTCTGTAGAACACCGACTCTTCAGCCAATCATCCGAGGTGGCGTGATACCTATACAAGTATGATTCCTGATGAATCGTTGCATTCAACTTATGGTATCTAATAAGCACTTTTCACCTCTCCCCTTGCGGGTGAGGGGGTAGGAAGAAACTTTTTGGTTTGTTCCAAATTATTGTTGACTTTCACGTTGTTGTATGATTCTTAATCTTTGCTGCTTATAGATAAGATACTAAATAATCAATTATGGGGTGGAAAATGTTAAATAGGAAATCTAAGCTATGTATTGGCATGGGGATGTTATGTCTTTTGATCACTCAAATCATGGCGTATTCACTAGATAGTAGTAAAACGATGGATAAGCAAAGTAACCAGAACGTAAATCATCAGCGTGTTTTGGTTAGCTCAGCGCTTCATTATAATGGCAATGGTAATATGTCCACAGATAATAAAGGGGCAAGCTTTAGCTATAATGCGGCGAATGCGCTAACACAAGTGAGCCTCGCCTCAGGTGCTAAAGAAAGTGAGTATTACTACGCCAATGGTCTGCGCGCTGTAGCGCAAAGTAATACTCAAGTACTTGTGCATTATTATTCACGCCATAATCAACTATTAAACACAAGCGATGGTGCGCAGCAGTCATCCGCGTATTTAATCGCGAATAATGTGGCAGTCAGGAGTGTTAATGGCAATGTAACCGTGCTGTTACACAATCGTCACGGTTCGGTGATTGGTCAGTTGGGTGATAAGTCACAGTTTTATCAATATAGTGTGTATGGGGTTCAGAGGACAGAAGACGGAGGACAGAAGACGGACAATGGCAGTGGATTATTAGATCTTGCGATTAATCCGCTTCGATATTCCGGTTATATGTTTGATCCATTGACTGGTTTATATTATTTAAAAGCACGTGATTATGATCCACATTTAAGAAGCTTTATCCAAGCCGATAGCTATGCTTTTAATAACCAAGGATTAATCAATGGATATTACTATAGCAATAATAACCCAGTAATGGGGATTGATCCTAGTGGGCATGCGCCTCTCCCTGATATTGATTGGGGTGAGGTGCAACACTTTTTGCAAGCTAAAGACATAGCGGACATTACTGAGGGAGCAATGCATTTAGGGGGCGGAGCGTATGGTGATGCCTACAAAGTTCATTATCTTCAAGGAAGTCAGGATTTTGTGGTTAAGATATATAAGGAAAAAGGGTTGCAACGTAAGCTATCCTTGATAAAAGAATATCCAGAAAGTCCAGCTCAAAGGGATGCAAGGGTGTTAAATAGAATAAATGCTGAATTAAATGGAGATGATAAATTTGCCTCGACAATACGGCTATCTGATGGAAACGACTATTTGGTGTCAAAATATGTGGAACCTACCAAGGTGGCTACTCTTAAGGAGGAGTTAAAAAAGACGATTGGATTAAAAATAACCAGCTATGTTATCTTGGATTATGGTGTTGATGGAAATATAACGCTTACCAAAGAGAGAAGTAATAAAAAGGGTTTGCGTTATGTACCATATATTTTAGATGCCGATCATGCCGTTATGAAAATGAAGAATCAACGCTCTGTCTCTCCTATATCAAAGAAATTGGTGAATTCATTAGGGATACTAGTCGCCAAGGAAAGTTTGTTGAAAGAAATTCAAGAACACATTGGTAGTGAGCCTGATTCAATTAATGGTAGTGAGCCTGATTCAATTAATGGTAGTGAGCCTTCAACTTATGGTGACCCAACTACAAATAATGAAGATAATACTTCTTCCTCAAATAATGTGCTTTAGGGTATGTAATCTTTTCATGAAGTAATAAATAATCAATTATGGGGTAAAAAATGTTAAATAATAAATCTAAGCTATGTATTGGCATGGGGATGTCATGTCTTTTAATCACTCAAAGCATGGCGTATTCACTAGATAGTGTGAAATCAATGGATAAGCAAAGTAACCAGAACGTAAATCATCAGCGAGTTTTGGTTAGCTCAGCGCTTCATTATAATGCCAATGGCAATATGTCTACGGATAATCAAGGGGCAAGCTTTAGCTATAATGCGGCGAATGCGCTAACACAAGTGAGCCTCGCCTCAGGTGCTAAAGAAAGTGATTATTACTACGCCAACGGTCTGCGTGCTGTAGCGCAAAGTAATACTCAAGTACTTGTGCATTACTATTCACGCCATAATCAACTGTTGAATTCAAGCGACGGTGCGCAGCAGTCATCCGCGTATTTAATAGCGAATAATGTGGCGGTGAGAAGTGTTAATGGTGATGCAACTGTGCTGTTACATAATCGTCATGGTTCGGTGATTGCTCAGTTTGGTGATATGCCACAGTTTTATCAATATGACGTCTATGGGGTGCGGAAGACGGAAGACGGAGTTCAGAGGACGGAAAATGGCAGTGGATCATTAGATCTTGCGATTAATCCGCTTCGATATTCCGGTTATATGTTTGACCCATTGACTGGTTTATATTATTTAAAAGCACGTGATTATGATCCATATTTAAGAAGCTTTATCCAAGTTGATAGTTATGCTTTTAATAACTACGGATTAATTAATGGTTATTACTATAGCAATAATAACCCAGTAATGGGTATTGATCCAAGTGGGCATGCGCCTCTCCCTGATATTGATTGGGATGAGGTGCAACAGTTCTTGCAAGGTAAATCCAAAGAATGGATTGAGAAAGAAGGAGAGCACTTAGGGGGCGGAGTGTATGGTAACGCCTACAGGGTTACTTTACCTGAAAAAGGTCAAGATTTTGTGATTAAGATATATTATCCAAAGAGACTGGAAGAAAAGAAAAGATATTTGCAGGAGTTTGGAGACAGCCCTACAGAAAGTCCAGCTCAAAGGGATGCAAGGGTGTTAAATAAAATAAATGTTAAATTAAATGGTGATGATAAATTTGCCTCGACAATACGGCTATCTGATGGCAACGACTATTTGCTGTCAAAATATGTGAAAGATGCTAGCGAGCAATTAGAAGTTAAAGATCTTAGGGAGATTGCACTAGAACAAACTGATTATGCTATATATGATCGAACTGCCGATAATATTAAACTGGTTAGTGATGGTATAGGTTTTGTGCCATACGTTCTCGATGTTGATCAGGCTGTTGCCAAGCCTAATCCTATGCGTCCCTCTTCCCCTATAAGTAAGGTTTGGAGGAATGTTTTTTCAAATCCAGATAACAAAGCTATTATTGCAAATAGTCAACCAGATTTTTTAGAGAAAATCGATATTCAGACACTTTATAGCGTGCCTGAAACTAATTTATTAACGCCCCAGGAGAATAAAGACAAAACCATCTCTTATGACTTGTCGGATGAGGAGGAAATATAAGATCAATAAGGATTGTTCTACTGCTTGTATGAGCGTAAAAATAAATGTATTTACTTTAAAGTGTGCAGTCAAAACTGAGCATTTTTCTAAAAAAACCTTTAAGCCTAACGTTACGTAATACAATATATTTTATCCTTACATTCGCTTGTGGCGAAAGATAATTAATCCAAAGTATCTTAAGGAGGATAAATAATATGGAATTTTTAAAGTTAGGAATTGTGATTACAGGATGTTGTTTAGGTAGTATACCCTTGATTGGTAAGGCGGCTTATAAAGCTGATCATGTTATGTCTATGGCAGAACTTACTACCCCTAATACCCACATATTCAATAATCAAACTGTTTTTAACACTCCACATCAAGGCTATAGCATTAATAGTGTTGCAAATACGCAGTTTGCCAATGATGGAGGTATGGTGGGTTGTGGGACAAGTTACCCATTGATGCAGGCTATTTATAAAACAGCAGGTACAGCAAAAAACTATGCTAAAAATTATATTGCCTTAAATGTATTTTCAAATTTAATGGGTTATAATCCTCAAGCACCTTATTGGAGCTCAAGCTCAGGAGAAGGTAATGTTAAAGGATATGTGACGTTTAAAAAGGGTGCAAATGGTTACCCTTATAGACACTATTATCGCATTATTCCTGCATTGTATCCATCATATTTAGGTTTATATAACAATGGCTTAAACTGTGGACGATGGTTAGAGGTGAACACCAGCGAACAAACATGTAATGGTGCCAGTGGTAATACAGTAGGGTTTGCAAGCAAGGCTTGTCAAAACAAACCCGCAACAGAATATCAAAATCAGCATTTTTATGGTTATGTCTTTGATAGTTGTGAAGATAATAATGGTTGGTGTCGAGATGATACAGCACATATCGATATTAACTCTGCGATAATCCATCAAAACTACTTTTTAAGCTGGCACTTTGCAAAAAACCCATACTATAGTGACCAAAGTGTGCCAAGCAGCTTGCACGATGTATGGTTAGCGTGGTATGGCGTTGCAACAAAGTGGTGGTCTTACTTAACTGTTGCTAATACCCCAAATGGTTTAGGCATGATGCAGTATAATATCGGCGCTATAGATAAACCAGTTTGGGTCGATTCACATTTTATGGGGGGCGGTAATGATTTGTATTGGTCAAGTGGCTCAAGTAATGGTCAATTATGGAAAGTTGAACCTATAAATACATTGACACGTGCAGAACCATCGGATGATCCAAGTTATGAGGTGCGTTTTTTTGGCACGGATGGCTATCCCATTAATGGTGGGAAAAGGTATATCTTTAAACTGAAGGACAGTATGGAAAGTGGCGAAAAAATAGGATCAAACTACACTTTATTTTATAAAGGGGAAGCAGGTGATGGTTCAAGTGTCGTTAATCCACCGCTAGGAAATGCAAGTTTAACGTTATCTTTTGAGCATCTACCAAAAGAGCTCTCTCTTAGTGCACTGAAGCCCGTTATAATATCTCAAGAAGGTTATTCTTATCAGCCTGTTAACTGTAGTGTCAATAGCTGTATATTTGATCATATTCCACAGGGAGAATACCGTCTGTATGCCTACTATGCTAAAGAAGATTTAGATAAACTAAACACATCAGCATTAGCGCAAGTGACTGTGAATCAAGCGGGGCTTTTTACGGATAAAGCAAACTTACCTATCAATGCGCAACACTGGGATTATACTGTGCTTTATAGTGGTGAAGTAAAGCTGCCAATGACAATTAAATCAAACCAACAAATAAAAACAATTAATGCAAATCTACAAGCGTGGTTTACACCTGTTGCAGGTCAGGCAGATATTTCAGCATCAACACAGGGGTGTTTTTTGCATACTTATTTTGATAAAAATCAAACTTATACAGAATGTAAAATATATTTCACCGTGCATAGTAAAACAGGATTTAATACTGATAATATTTACCAAGCTGCATTTAACATTTCGTTGCCAAGTATTGTTGGTACGACAGATCAAGCTTATGTATTAACACAACAAAAGGAAAATGCAGCACCAATCGTTGAAGTGAAAGCGAATGAAAAGACCATACTTCAGCAGTCAATTGAATATAGTACGTCAAGTTTGACAAGTCGTAGTGTCATGCTGTGGTTAGACTCAAACTCAAGCCCTTCTTGCATTAACAATCTAAAGCGAGTAGATGTTAAAATCGGTAATGATAGCTACTATTTAACAGCTAAAGATCTAGGGACTCCAAAAGTGGTTAATATGACAGATAGCCTAGGAAAAGAATTATCCGTGAGTGCGCTGCCTGAATTATCAAACAAAGAGAATTGCATTGCCAGCGTTGGTTATAAATCCTTTACAGTAGGTGATGATTTAGTGGAGGCAGTCAAACTGAGCAAAAGTGCAGGTGCTTATGTACCTCCCAGTCCGCCGACACCGCCAAAACCACCAAAAGGTAAATCAAGTTGTCAAGCAACTATCCTAAAGCAGATGTTTACAGGGGGGTGTAACGTTACTTTTAATATTCGTAATACAGGTAAATATAATATTGTTTTGCCGCAGCGTATTCATTTGCTGTGGAATTATCTAGATCAAACAGATAAACCTTGGACAGGTAGTGTTACGATAGATCATGGCAACGTGAATTGGTTGTTACCTAGTTATATTACCCCGATCGCTTCAGGTGCAATAATTGATGGTAAAAGTCAAGGCTTGGGTATAACTATTCATGACTTAGAATCTTGCCATCAGTTACAGCAGCCGTTGATTACGTGCAAAATTCAATGAGTTTTTCTTGATCATTGTGCTTTATATTGCAAAGTGATTTCGTATAGTTATAAATCTTAAAATTATTCTTGACTGTGACTTTGGTTTATAGTTTTAAATTAAATTACAATTGATTGAATAATTGGTAAAAAATGTTTATAAATAAATCTAAGCTATGTATTGGCATGGGGATGTCATGTCTTTTGATCACTCAAAGCATGGCGTATTCACTAGATAGTAGTAAAGCGATGGATAAGCAAAGTAACCAAAACGTAAATCATCAGCGTGTTCTGGTTAGCTCAGCGATTCATTATAATGCCAATGGCAATATATCTATGGATAATCAAGGGGCAAGCTTTAGCTATAATGTGGCGAATGCGCTAACACAAGTCAGTCTCACCGCAGGTGCTAAAGAAAGTGATTATTACTACGCCAATGGTCTGCGTGCTGTAGCACAAAGTAATACTCAAGTACTTGTGCATTATTATTCACGCCATAATGAGCTGTTGAATTCAAGCGATGGTGCACAGCAATCATCCGCGTATTTAATCGCGAATAATGTGGCAGTCAGGAGTGTTAATGGTAATGCAACTGTGCTGTTACACAATCGTCATGGTTCGGTGATTGCTCAGTTGGGTGATAAGTCACAGTTTTATCAGTATAGTGTGTATGGGGTTCAGAAGACAGAGGACAGAGGACGGAAGACGGACAGTGGCACATTAGATCTTGCGATTAATCCGCTGCGATATTCCAGTTATATGTTTGATCCATTGACTGGTTTGTATTATCTCAAAGCACGTGACTATGATCCACATTTAAGAAGCTTTATCCAAGCCGATAGCTATGCTTTTAATAACTACGGATTAATTAATGGTTATTTCTATGGTAATAACAATCCAGTAATGGGGATTGATCCAAGTGGGCATGTATCTGAAGTTTTGACGAAGTCAGAACCTATAGTTGAGCGACGAATAGCTGTTGATTTAGATGAGACGCTTCTTGTGGCTAATGACAAGACTGAGGCAGAGTATTATCTAAACTATTACAAGTTATATGATGGCTTAAAAAGTCGAGTAGTAGATTTTAAAAAGAGTGCAGAGCAGGCTTATGCTAAGTACCAAAAGTCTTCTGAGAAGCTCAATCAACTTCTTGCTAAAGGCAAAGAGAATGGGTTTACAGCGTCAAAGTTTGTAGAGTTTGCTTCTGAAGATTCCTCTGGGAAGATGGAGATATTTTTGAATGAAGACAGGGTTAAAATGCTAGCACAAATACAGAAGGAAAATAAGGATCTAAAAATAGATGTTATAACGATGGGACTGTACACGAAAGAGAGTGTTACAGAGATTCTTGAGAAATATGAAGTGACAGTATCAGAGTTCTATAATCGTGCAGATATGACACATATTCTTGGAAGAACGCCTGAATATAAAGGTAATTTTATAAATCTACTTGGCGAGGAGAGCATTGGCGATACTAGCAGAAGATATCTGTTAATTGATGACCGGCAAGGCAATTTCATAGGTATGAAGCAGCAACATCAGCAGTTTTACACAACTATGGATGTGGCGTGGACAAAAGAGGATATAGCGCAAAGAGTAGAAAAACTACTCCAATAGGTGGGATTTACATCTAATATTGTTTGGTTAGATTAGGATAGAATACTGCTTGATATACATACAATTAAAACTTAAATAGTATAATATTCAACCTGTCTGGAAGCAGATGTTGTGCTGAAAACAGTCATTGCCGAGTTTGCCTCTGCAAACAGTCTTAGAAAAATACATAGGAATTATTGAAAGCTATTGTGTATTGCTCTTATGTTTAATAGAGTGGTCATGCCAAATACCATGATAACAGCTATGCCTAACATGTGTTTTCTATTCTTTAATGTTTGTTGATAATATTGGTGAAAGGATAGAATTGATTGTTTCATCTCACGTTGTGTTTCAATGGAGGCTTTTAAATAATTGTTAGCAACGGCTAGTTTTTCTGATCTCTTATTTAAAATACGATGCCCTGATTTAAATTGAGCTTTCTCCTTATCTGACATCTCTAACTTATTAAAATTGACATCATCTGCTAAGTTTATACCGGCCCACATTAATTGCTTTTTTGTGGGAAGATTCCTTATAAACTGTGAAATAAAATCACTAAAGTTTTTAAACATATCATGTGTTAAAGAGGCAACTGCATGATCAACCGCCATTTTACATGCTAAATTAATCCGCCTATAGAACTGAAGTCCCTCAACATTTCTATTGTAAAAGCTAAACAGATGATCCATTAATGCATATTGATGATCCATTAATGCATATTCAGGTAATGGCCTAGGTGCTTTCTTCTCTTGTTCTGCTGCAGTGTCTTTTTGAGAATCCATATTTAATAATGGCGTATGCTCATCTATAGCAGGAATATCCATATGCCCACTTGGATCAATCCCCATTAATGGATTGTTGTTACCATAGAAATAACCATTAATTAATCCTTGGTTATTAAAAGCATAGCTATCGGCTTGGATAAAGCTTCTTAAATGTGGGTTATAATCACGTGCTTTGAGATAATATAAACCAGTCAATGGATCAAACATATAACCGGAATATCGAAGGGGATTCATCGCAAGATCTAATGTGCCACTGCCACTGTCCGTCCTCTGTCCTCCGTCTTCCGTCCTCTGAACCCCATAGACGCTATATTGATAAAACTGTGACTTATCACCCAACTGAGCAATGACTGAACCATGACGATTGTGTAACAGCACGGTTGCATCACCATTAACACTCCTGACTGCCACATTATTCGCGATTAAATACGCAGACGAATGTTGTGTACCATCGCTTGTATTCAACAGCGCATTATTGCGTGAATAATAATGCACCAGTACCTTGGTGTTATTTTGCGCCACGGCACGTAGACCGTTGGCGTAGTAATAATTGCTTTCTTTAGAGCCTGTCTGTGAAACCACTTGTACTAATTGATTAACAGAATTATATGTATAGCAATCACCATCATCAATAAGATTACCGTTAACGTCTCTGTACACGAAGAAAAATTTGCAAATTGCTGCTTGAAGCGTTATTTTTTCTTGATTTGCACACCATGAAAAAGCACCTCAAACAGCTGACAAATAGTTTAAAGGAAATTTTTAACTGGCACAAATCAAGATTAGATTGTTTTGCTAATCTTCT
>NZ_QLIU01000055.1 GCF_003574425.1 Cysteiniphilum halobium
AGTTAGTGTCCTGTAGTGTGCTTATTTTGATTATAAAATACAAAAAACAAAACAACGGCCACACGATCTTTTCTTAGATGAAATAACTCTTTAATAGAGGCCTCCATCGTGTAGTATTGGTTTTCTTCAAATATCCCCTGATGATGATAATTAATCTCTGAGGCAAGGTGTAAATTATTTTTAAAATTAATTCCTAGTTGATTGATTGTACGCATGACAAAAAGTAAGCCAATGCGTTGATAATAAAGCATGGGATAATTCAATGACGATTGTAGATAATATAAATCTGACCATTGTTTTTTATCTTTTGATGAGAAGCTAAACTTACCAGTAACTATATTGGTTTTACTATCTGACATAATTAAATGATGTACTCTGAAGACACTGCGAAATGCGAGTAAATAATATCGAATTTTATAGATAAAATGCGATTTGTTTACTTCAAGTTGTTTTCTTTCCATTTAGATACCTCTTGCCCTAATATGGTGTGGCTTATTTTGCTAAGTTTAGCTTGGTATATAAGCCGTTACTGATTACTTAGGTGCTGAGAATGCATCGGGCTTGTCAGAGCCTTCACCAAACAAAAATTTCTCCATTTCAGTCATTAAGAATTTTTTGGCTTCAGATTCTAATAAATTAAGACGATACTCATTGATTAAAATTGTCTGGTGATCAAGCCATTTGCTCCAAACTTCTTGTGAAATAGATTGGACAATGCGTTGCCCAAGTTCACCTGGAATTGGTGCGTATTGCATCGCTGTGCCTTGTTGTTTCAGCTTTTCACAAAAAATATCGGTCATAATTTACCTCTTTTTCTTTTTAGTTTATCTTGCAAGAGTTTAATAGGAAACGCAGTTATTACCGCGAAATGTGGTGTTAACAATTTTCTTGGTTTTATTATCAAAGACGATCCATGTTGTGCAGGCTAATGAATAAGTTTGACCACCAATAATTGCACCAGGGGTGGAGATTACGGTGGTATTGTTGCCATTTTGTACGGTGGTAATATTCGTTGGCATTTGTGTAATGGGGGTGCTTACGATTTGGCGATCACTATAAATATAAGCCGTTTGGTTGTTAGCGAGCTTTAATGTTTTATTTGGGTATCCCCACATCTGCACAAAATGATCAATCGATTGACCATGCCATTGATCTAAAATAGCACGATATTTTGCCGTAGTTGCACAAGCTGTTATGATAAGGCTTGATATGATTAAGATAATTGCCTTAGATAAATGGTGTGTGTTTTTTAATGTCATTTCATCGCTCCGGCTAGTTATCAACATTATTGTTCTTCTTGAGAAAGCCTAACTTTTTCATATAAATAGTCAATAATGAGATAGCAGCAGGTGTAATTCCTTGAATGCGTGATGCTTCCCCTAAACGCGATGGGCGCTGAGTCATAAGTTTTTGACGTACTTCATTGGAGAGTCCTGAGACTTTTGTATAATCAAAGTCGTGAGGAATTTGCGCATTTTCAAGGGCTTGGTTGGCGATAATTTCTTCATTTTGACGCGCAATATATCCAGCATATTTAGCGGAAATCTCAATCTGCTCAACTGCTTGCGTGTGATCGATAAACGCACCAAGCTCTGCAATATCTGCAAGGCTTTGATAGTCAACTTCAGGGCGTTTTAATAAATCAAATAGGCTGCTTTCTTTACTTATGGCTTTACCAAGTAGAGACTCTAATCTATCTGCTTTGGCGCTCTTTGGAGCAATCCAGGTTGATTTTAAGCGTAAAGTCTCACTTACGATCAAAGCTGATTTCGTCAGATATTTATCTTTGTCTTTATTGTTTAATAGCCCTAACTCAATAGCTTTGGGGCAAAGACGCGCATCGGCATTGTCTTCTCTTAAAATCAAGCGATATTCGGCACGTGAGGTAAACATGCGATAAGGCTCTTGTGTACCTTTGGTAATTAAATCATCGATTAATACCCCGATATAGGCTTCATTACGCTTAGGTGACCAAGTGGGTTTGTCTTGCACTTTGCGTGCTGCATTTAAACCGGCGATAAGGCCTTGAGCACCTGCTTCTTCATAACCCGTTGTGCCGTTGATTTGTCCGGCAAAGAATAGATTTTCAACGTGCTTGGTTTCTAAGCTTGGGTATAAACCACGCGGATCAAAGAAATCATATTCAATTGCGTAACCAGGACGCGTGATGTAGGCATTTTCAAAGCCTTCAATGCTGCGAATAAACTGAAGTTGCACATCAAATGGCAAAGAGGTTGACATCCCATTAGGATAAAGTTCAATACTATCCAATCCCTCAGGTTCAACAAATATCTGATGACGGTCTTTATCGGCAAAGCGTACGATTTTATCTTCAATTGATGGGCAATAGCGTGGTCCAATGCCATCAATCATGCCGCCATACATCGCTGAACGATCAAGGTTCTTAAGAATAATCTCATGGGTTTTAAGATTAGTGTAGGTGATATGGCACGGTACTTGTCGTGGATGATCATGTGTTTCAGTGAAGAATGAAAAGCATGGTGTTGGATCATCACCAGGTTGGACACCCATCGCAGCAAAGTTAACTGTGCGCTTATCAATACGCGGAGGTGTTCCTGTTTTTAAGCGCGCCACCTCAAAAGGAAGTGCACGGAGTTTCTGTGCTAAAGCATTAGCTGGTTGGTCACCTGCGCGACCTCCTTGATAATTGTTAAAACCAATATGAATTTTACCCGCTAAAAAGGTACCGACAGTCAAAACAACTGTTTTGGCGCGAAAACTTAGCCCCATTTGCGTAACAACACCAATGACACGATCATTCTCAATCAAAAGATCATCAACACCTTGTTGGAAAATCGATAAGTTCTCTTGGTTCTCTAGTGCGTGGCGTACAGCAATTTTGTAAAGTGTGCGATCGGCTTGCGCACGTGTTGCACGTACTGCAGGTCCTTTTCTGGCATTAAGCGTGCGAAATTGAATCCCAGCTTTATCAATCGCCTTTGCCATAATGCCACCTAAGGCGTCGATTTCTTTAACTAAATGACCTTTACCAATACCACCAATAGCAGGATTGCAAGACATCTGTCCTAATGTGTCGATATTATGTGTTAAGAGTAGGGTGTTTGCTCCCATGCGTGCAGCCGCAGCTGCTGCCTCTGTTCCAGCATGTCCGCCGCCAACAACAATAACATCAAAATCTTGAGGATAAAACATCATAATAATAGATCTACTTGTTAATTTATGGTTATTATAACTAGTTTAGTTCATTTAAAACCGATTAATTAGGCTGCAAAATTTAATTAATTTTACTGATGCGCATCATATAAAAAAAACAAGGGTATGTCCATGAACTTTGATTTCTATCCCGTTTTTCTAAATTGCAGGATGTGATGGGGGGAAAAGCTATTTCCAACGATACTTAGTCTTCTGGCAGAGGATGTTAAGCGCAAATCATTTATTGACACTTAAACCGCTTTATCCGTTGAGCTTACGATTGAGGAGGTTTAAGCAGTCTTTGCTGATGTTTTTGAATTGTGACAATAATATCTTGATATACATTGGATTGATAATGTTTGTCATTATTCAGTGTATCTGCTAACACAATCGCCTTATCTACAATCGTATTAAGCATTGGTTCTAGGATGTTTGATAGCGTAAATACTTGTTTAAAACCAATCGCTTCTGCTAATTGCAGAAAGTGTCTTAGATAAACTTCCTGAAATTTATATTTACTGGCAATTTTCATTGCCATTTTTGCCTTGAGTGATTTGTCGTAAATTGTCGTACTCAACAAATCATAACGCGGCGCCAGTATCATGCCGCTTTGATGATATAAAATGGAGAAGTTTTTGCCATGCGCATCACCATTGCCAATAAGGAAATTAAAAACAACCGTTTTAAATAGCTCAATCTTATCTTGTGTGCGCATTTTCCCTTTTTTAATTTGTATATCAAGCAGTTTAAAACAATCAATCAATGAGGGACCGCCTTCGTTCTCATATTTGATTTCTGGCGGAATATGTAAAGCCTGACAAAAATCCTCTTGATGTAGACGATGAATTTGTCCTTTTACAATCACTCGATCATAGCGCTCAACAATATAGTAAGGTGTACTCTCAAGCCATAAAATATCAGCGTTTGCAGCATTCAATCCGCAGGATTTAGCAAGTTTCATGCAAAATAGCTCATTGAAAACAGTGTCGGTTAATCCGTGGATTGTTGGCTTAATAATGTGACTGGAGGGAGCGTTTTCAAGCGGTATAGCTAGCTGGTTATTGGCAAAAGCAATAACAAGCTTATCCTGTGCTCCTGCCTGAGATAGTTTGATGCCGTCATCACCCGCTAGAAGGGGGTGTTTATGTAGAGTCTTTAGAATATCATTGGCATCATGATCATTAAGAATTTTATATTGATACTCTGAGTCTGTTTCAGGGGGATAGAATGATACAGAACCAGCACACTCTCCACCGATAGCCTTGAGTAATCCAAAAGTATTCTTAGGTGAAATATGTAAGTGCTTAGCTAAGCGAGATCGTAACGGCTCATCAGGAAGTAAGCCAGAGAAATAAGCTAAGGTAAGCTCATGACCAAATGCTTCATTTTGTAACGGTAGTGACATTGACAAAGGAGGATTGTTATTGTCAGAAGTATATGCTGGTAAATAGCTGAAGCTCAATTTTCCATCACTTAAAGAGATGGTTCCAATACAGATGCTATTGAAGTAAACGGTTAAGGTTTCAACTGCCATAGTCACATCCACTCACAATGCAGATCTAGTGCAATGCCAATGGCTCCAAGCAGGTGGATGACCTTTCCAATTTCTGCAGTTTCTTTACCATTTTCAATGTCACTAATAAAGCGGATGCCAACACCGCTAATACCTGAAAGATCTGATTGAGTAAACTTTTGTGCTTTCCGTGCTTTGCGAATAATATCACCAATATCTTGGGTGTTGATTATATTAACTCTCATTTATCAAGTTTCCTTTTATTCCCGATCAGGCATAATTTTAGGCAAGCTTGGTATGTGTTGTCAATATTTTCCCTGGCGGGAATGTTTTATAGATGCTCTAAGCGTTGGCTGAGCATTAGTCGAAGCCATAAATTTTGATACCTCCTGTGACTTCGCTCGGGGAAAGGTTGATATTGCCAACCCCAAGAAGCGGGTTAGATCAGTTCAGCTTGCTAGGGCAAAATTGCTTGATCATTTGGGTAACTCCTAATTTGACTTGTTTCATGTGATTTAATACTGCTAGTCGATTTTGAAAATGAAGATTTTGCTGAATTTAATGTGATAGACGAATTCCATGTAAAAAACTCAGGTAATATTCTATCAAGGGATATTATTAAGGGTAGTGGTGACACGCCTTATCTATGCGCAAGTGCTGAAAATAACTCGGTTAGTTCATATATATCTTATGATGAGAAGTATCTTGATAAAGGAAACTGTGTTTTTATCGGAGGAAAAACATTTGTTGTAACTTATCAAGAAAAAGATTTTTATTCAAATGATAGCCATAATTTGATTTTGCATTTTAAACATGAAGAGAAAAGAACACGCTTGAATCAACTATATTTAGCTACATGTATTCATAAAAGTTTGAAGCATAAATATTCTTGGGGTGATAGTATCAGCAATCGAAAGATTCAAAAAGATAAAGTTTCACTACCCGTGAAAAACCATCAACCTGATTATTCCAGAATGGAAACATTTATATCTGCTATTCAAAAGCTCGTTATAAAAGATCTTGTTTTATACATGGATAGAAAAATAGCAGCATATAAAGAAATCATTTTAGCTAAGCAACGACATACTGCATCTCGAAAATCAAAAGAGGTCTGTGACTCCTCTGAGGTTTAAGTCGATTCAATTCGGATCCCTTGTAAGCTGGTAAAAAAGCTTGAATATAAAGGGGGTTATGATTAGGATGTCTAGCAGATTGTGGGTTTAATTAAAGTAACCTCTTTAATGCGCTCCTATAGTAATAATCTTTAAGTTAAGAAATTAATATGACAGAACAAAAACATACGCTGGTGGCGACGCACCTTGGCAAAGCATATCGCTCACGTTGGGTTGTGGCTGATGTTTCTATGGAGGTAAGTACTGGTGAAATCGTTGGGCTCTTAGGGCCAAACGGCGCGGGTAAAACAACCTCATTTTATATGATTGTAGGTCTGGTGCGTCCTAATCGTGGTACGGTTTTTTTGGATGGTCAGGACATTACTAAGCTTCCGATTCACTGGCGTGCACGCCAAGGTATTGGCTATTTACCACAAGAGGCTTCTGTCTTTAGGAAGTTAAGTGTTGAGAAAAATATCATGGCGATCTTGGAGACTAGAAAAGAACTTTCCAAAGAACAGCGCCAAGATGAGCTAGAGTCTTTATTAGATGAGTTTAGTATTCAGCATATTCGTAATAGTTTAGGGATGAGTTTATCAGGCGGTGAACGCCGTCGTGTTGAAATTGCACGCGCTTTGGCAATGTCGCCACGCTTTATTTTATTGGATGAACCATTTGCCGGTGTCGATCCGATCTCAGTGATTGATATTAAGAAGATTATTACCCACTTAAAAAACCGTGGCATTGGTGTGTTGATTACTGATCACAATGTGCGTGAAACCTTGGATATTTGCGAGCGTGCCTATATTGTTAATGCGGGCAAGATGATTGCCTCAGGCAAGCCACGTGAAATTCTAAGTAATGAACAAGTGCGTAAGGTCTATCTTGGTGAACAATTTAGAATGTAAGTCATATGAGTTTATGTAAATGGAAGTAAATTAATGCACTATTCCGTATTGCTTGATGAATCTATTGCTGCACTGGCGATTAAAGCTGATGGTGTTTATGTTGATGGCACCTTTGGGCGTGGCGGACACTCGCATGCGATTTTAGCAAAGTTAACAACGGGTAAGTTAATTGCTTTTGATCGAGATCTTGAGGCAATTGATTATGCTAAGGTGCAGTTTAAAGCTGATATTGACAAGGGTAGGCTCATCCTTGTACATGCAGCATTTTCAACAATGGCTAAAGTGCTAAGTGAGCTTGAATTTGCTGGGAAAGTTGATGGAGTGTTGTTAGATTTGGGTGTTTCATCACCGCAGTTAGATATTGCTAAGCGTGGTTTTAGCTTTATGAAAGATGGTCCTTTGGACATGCGTATGGATCAGACAACAGGGATGTCTGCTAAGGAAGTTCTGATAAGCTATGATGTTGAAGATTTAGCACGTATTTTCCGTGAATATGGCGAAGAAAGACATGCTTGGCGCATCGCGCAAGCGATAAAAGAATCCCTCAAGAGAGGTGAGGGTTTGGATCGTACCTTACAGCTTGCCAAATTGATTGAAAAAACGATTGGTAACAAAGAGAAGAAACATCCGGCGACGCGATGTTTTCAAGCACTTAGGATTTGTGTAAACCAAGAGCTTGATGAAGTTACTATAACGCTTAGTGCTGCTTTTGAAATGCTTAGGCTATCAGGACGTTTGGTAGTGATTAGCTTTCATTCATTAGAAGATAGGATTGTTAAACAATTTATGACCAAGCTCATTAAAGGTGAGGATAAAAAATTGCCACGCGGTATACCAATCCTAGAAGAGTTTATCCCTCAGGCGAAGTGGTGTGTCAAGCAAGGTAAAGCATCTTTTAAAGAGCTTGAAGAAAACGTGCGCTCACGTAGTGCTATATTACGTGCTGTGGAGAAATTATGATATGACTCGGGCTGAAGTGCGCAGCAAACTTTTTACATCGTTTATCAAAAGTACCTTTAATGCGCGCGTATTGGCGGCTTTTTTGTTGTGTATTGTGCTTATTATCTCAGCGTTTATGGTAGTGGTCGTAAAATATCATTACAAAGTGGCTTTGGATAAAGAGCAGAAACTAATGTATCAGCAAGAGGATTTACGCGATCAATGGACACAAATTTTGATTGAGCATAGTACCTTAGCATCTCCTTCGCATGTTGAGGAAGTGGCTAAGAAAAATGATATGCGCCTACCAAGTATTAAAGAAACAAAAGTGATTCAAAGTAATGCGTAAGATCAAACTAAGTTGGCGTTATTATTTTATTCTATTAATCATCGTTTGTGTGTTGGGTTTGCTGATCTATAAGCTTGCTCATATGCAAACAGTGGAATATACCAAACTGAAAAAAGAAGGAGATAATCGCTCAGAGCGTACCTTAACGACAACCGCTTATCGCGGTATGATCAGTGATCGCAATGGTAATCCATTAGCGATTAGCACACCAGTTGATTCGATTTGGGTGAATCCATTTTATGTTACAAGTGATGATCCAGACTTGCATAAAATTCTTAATATATTAGCGTTAGATAAAGCACAGCAACAGGCAGTTCTTGCACGCATTAAGGCGCGAGAAGGGCGCCATGGCTTTGTTTATCTAAAGCGTCAGGTTTCACCATTTATCGCACAGAAGATCAAAATGCTAGATGTGAAAGGGGTCAAAATCGAGCGTGAGTTTAAGCGCTTTTATCCCGATGCTGAAGTTATGGCACATGTTGTTGGTTTTACCAATATTGACGATCAAGGACAGGAAGGCGTTGAGTTAGAATATGATAAATATCTCACAGGTAAAGACGGTACGCGCTCAATTCACAAGGATTTAAGAGGTGGTGTTGCACGTAAAAACGATGATGATAAAGAAGTACAGCATGGGCATGATATTAGTCTAAGTATCGATCGCAAGTTACAGCACATCACTTACAAATATATAAAAGAAGGTGTGATTAATAATCATGCGGAGGCGGGTTCTGCTGTGGTGATTGATGTCAAAACCGGTGAGGTTTTGGCAATGGTAAATTACCCTTCGTATAATCCCAATAATATGCAAGATGCAACTCCTGAAAAGCGTCGTAATCGAGTGATTACGGATGTTTATGAACCAGGTTCTGTGATGAAACCATTTGCTGCTATTGCGGGCATGGAGTCAGGAGAATATGATGTTGATACGATTGTCGACACTTCTCCTGGGTTTTACAAGTTAAATGGGCGCACCGTAAGAGATTTTCGCAATTATGGTGAAATGGATTTGCGTCACATCTTAATGAAGTCATCAAACGTTGGTATTTCACGTATTATCCTATCGATTGATGCAAATGCCTTGGCCGATACATTACGTAAATTTGGTTTTGGACAAGTCACCAAAATAGGTTTCCCAGGTGAGCGTTCAGGTTATGTTCCAAGCCCGCGCAAGTGGGGTGAATTTCCATTGGCAACCTTATCATTTGGCTATGGTATGAATGCAACAGCTTTGCAAATTGCCACAGCCTATAGTGCGATTGCTAATGGTGGTAAGTTAATTCCACCGACTTTGCTGAAACGCAATAAACAAGAAGATATTGAAGCTTATCAGATCATCAATAGAGAAATTGCGGAAAAAGTGGTTGATATGTTAACCTCTGTGGTTGAAGGTTTGGGAGGAACTGCTTCTAAGGCGCGCGTGCCGCGTTATCATGTGGCAGGTAAAACTGGAACGGTGCGTAAAGCGATTGCTGGGGGATATGCATCTGACAGCTATATGGCCACATTTGTTGGTATTGCCCCATCATCAAATCCAGAGATTGTGACTGTGGTGGTGATAGACGACCCTAAAGGAGAAGCCTACGGCGGAGGTTCGGCAGCAGCTCCTATTTTTGCGCAAATTACGGAACATATTTTAAGAGTAATGGGTGTTCCTGCGGATAAACTTAAGAAAACTTAATGTTTTGTAAAATTCATTCAAAACTGCTAATTAGTATTTGGTTTTTAATGTTTTGCTTGTTATATTTCGCGTAGATTATTTCAAGGGGCTGCAAAATGTGCTCTAGAAAAACCAAAAATTAAAAAAATAGAAAAACTAAAAAGTAGTTGTGGAGGAAATGGGCAATGATTGTAGGAATTCCTAAAGAGATCAAAAATCATGAATATCGTGTTGGGCTAACGCCGGGTAATGTCGCTGAATTTATTTATCATGGACATACCGTGCTTGTTGAGCATCATGCTGGGGATGCTATTGGCTTTACTAATGAAGATTATCTTGAAGTGGGTGCGAAAATCATTCAAACACCTGAAGAGATTTTTGCCAAAGCAGATATGATTATTAAGGTTAAAGAGCCACAACCTAATGAGTGTAAAATGTTACGTCAAGGTCAGTTGCTATTTACTTATTTGCATTTAGCACCAGATCCATTGCAAACACAGTTGCTTTTAGAGTCTAAATGTACGGCGATTGCCTATGAGATGGTAACCGATAGAAATGGACGTCTACCTTTGTTAACACCTATGAGTGAAGTTGCTGGGCGTTTGTCGGTGCAAGCAGGCGCACATTGCTTAGAAAAAGCTCAAGGTGGCAGTGGTGTACTGTTAGGTGGTGTTCCAGGTGTTAAGGCAGCTAAGGTTGTTGTGATTGGCGGTGGTACTGTTGGCTTAAATGCAATTCGTATGGCTATTGGCATGGAGGCGCAGGTGACTGTGCTTGATAAGTCTTTAGATCGTTTACGTGAATTGGATGATTATTTTGGACCTAAATTAAATTGCATATATGCCACAAAAGATAATTTGCAAAAATATGTACAAGAAGCTGATTTAGTGATCGGTGCCGTGTTAGTTCCAGGAGCTGCAGCACCTAAGCTTGTAACCAAAGAGATGATTAAATCCATGAAAAAAGGCTCGGTAGTAGTTGATGTTGCAATTGACCAAGGTGGCTGTTTTGAAACGTCTAAACCAACGACACATCAGAACCCTACTTATATGATTGATGGTGTAGTGCATTACTGTGTGGCCAATATGCCGGGAGCCGTTGCTAGAACCTCTACGGTGGCGTTAAACAATGCGACTTTACCATTTGCTTTAGAGCTGGCAAATAAGGGTTATCAAAAAGCTGTAACTGATAATATCCATCTTGAGCATGGACTTAGTGTGCATAATGGGATGCTAACTTCATTACCAGTTGCTGAAGCGCTTAATATTGCTTATGTTGCGCCAAAAGAAGCATTAGCTAAGACCTCTCAAGCAATCACGGCATAATCCCGTTATCTCAACGGTATGTGTTGTGATTTGAAAACCGCTTTTTTGTGCCAATACTTGTAAGGTTTTATCAATTGTTTCATGATGGAGTTCAGTTTTTTGACCGCAAGTATCACAGATGAAAAGCTGGCACATTTTCTTTTCGGGATGACAGCATAGACTGTAGCGATTACTAGTATAGAGCTTGTGAATAAGCTCCGATTGCTGTAAAAAATCCAAAACGCGATAAATCGACATAATATTATAGTGTTTGTTATTTGATTGTGCTTTGTTGATCAGAGCAAGTAACTCATACGCACTAATCGGTGATGGCTGCTCAATAAAAATAGTGATAACTTCTTTGCGCAAGCGCGTGAGTTTGACTTTTTGCTTGAGACAAAAGCTTTCAATTTTGGCTAAAGAAGCTAATGCATTTTCGGTTGAATTCATGATTATCTCACCATTAAATTTTTGGTTAGACCAATACCATAAACTGCACAGATAATCATAGTGATACAAAAACTTGCCGGTAAATTAGCGTAAAATGCAAGACATAATGCACCCCAAACACTGCCAAGGGAGATGATAATGCTAAGCAGCATGCCCTGATAGAAACCATCGCTCCATTGAAATGCGCAGGCGGCAGGCCCGATGAGTAATGCAAATACCAATAGCACACCAACAATTTGGCATGCCATGGTTACGGTTAATGCCAAGATGATGAAAAAGATGATCGATAAGAGCTTGTTGGGGATGTTTTTAGCGCGTGCAAGTAATGGGTCAATGGATGTGAAAAATAGTGCTCTTGAGATAAATATGAGTATGGCAATGATAATCAATGCCATGATAATAAGGGTGATGATTTGCTCAAATGATACGGTGAGGATATTGCCAAATAAGATTGACATAATGGAACCTGAGTAACCCGTTTGATAGAGATACAGGAAATAAGCGCCAAGCCCTAAGAAAAAGGTTAATACAATACCAATTGCAAGATCATTTTTTTTAATTTTATCTCCCATGGCTCCCATGATGCTTGCGGCAATAATATTAGCAATCAATTGTCCATTCATAGCTGAGATGCCGATTAATACGGCTCCGGCTGCACCTGTAAGGCTAATATGTCCTAATCCGTGAGCGGCAAATGCCGCTTTGCGCAGGACGACAAAGAAGCTCACGATTCCGCAGATGATTGCAATTAATGTGCCTGCGATAAAGGCGCTTTGCATAAAGCTATAAGATAACACTGCGATCCTCCTTTAAGCATGGCAGTTTTTGGCAAAGATGTACGTGTTGGTTTTTAAAGTGAATAAAATTATCTAGCTCATGTGCAATCTCATGCATGTCATGTGAGATGATCAAGAGTGTTATGTTTTGCTTAGCATGAATACTTTTAAGTGCTTGGATAAAGTCCTGTTTTGCCTGAGGGTCAAGATCCGATAAAGGTTCATCAAGCAGTAATAATTTAGGGTTGTTAATCAGTGCTTGTGCAAGATAAATACGTTTTTTCTGACCGCCTGAAAGTGTCTCAAAAGGCTTACGCGCATAGTTTAAAGCGCCTACTAGCTGTAAAATATTATATGCTTTTTGTTGGACATCTTTACCAAAAGCAGGTAGTCCAAGTCTGTTGGCATTAAAGCTTGATTTGATCAATGTTAAGGCGGAGGTGTTTGGGCTAAGGTTAAGCTCGCGTTCTTGTGGGATATAACTAATTAGTTGGTTGTTTTTCCCTGGTGCTTGTAAGAAGAGTGTTAAACTTCCAGCAATAGGTGTTTCAAAGCCTAAAATAGTTTTTAGAAAAGTTGACTTACCCGTACCATTTTCACCGACAATCCCTAACCATTGGTTTTGATCAATGCTTAAATTAAAAGGATTGCACAGTGGAAATTGTGGTGTGTGTCCAATAACAAGATTATTACATTGAATGATTGCTGTATCGTGCATATTATTTATTGCGAGAGATTTGTCAAAGTATTGTCTTCTTTACTTGTCGTTGTATCACTTGGCTTTGACAGGGTATTCATCTCTTTAGGTGTGACTTTTACAGTAGATTTTTTAGCACTGCTGTGCTTAGTTGCAGTTGCTTGTTCTAGTGCTTTTTGTGTGTCGTTAAGATCAGCTTTAAGCCAAGTGATAACATTATCATTTTGTGGCATGGTTTCACTGACTCCTACATAAGGAATCTTATTCTTTTTGGCGAGGTTTAAAATGCTTTCAGTGACATTGTCGTGTACCTGTTGATTATAAAAAAGCACTTTGACAATGCGTTGTTTAAATAGGTTTTGGTAATCAGCTAGCATTTTTGGTGAGGCTTCAGCATCGTTCATCACTGTCCATTGGAATTTTTGTCCTAGCATTGTCAGTCCTAATGCATCAGCCATATAGCCAAAGACGGGTTCTGTTGCTGTAACCTTGGTGCCAGCAAAGCGTGCTTTGATATCATTAATTTGACTATAAACGGTTTGATAGCGTTTATCAAAAGTTTGATAATTTAATTCAAAAGTCTTTTTATGTTCAGGTTCGATTTGACTGAAAACTTCAGTAAGTTTTTTAGCAAGAGTAGGGAAAGTTTTAGGGTTGTACCACAGATGTGGATTATCACCATTTTTGGCATCCATTAGTGTGGCAACATTAATAATAGCAACTTTATTATTGCTCGATTGTGCATTTAATAACTGTTTCATCCATGGGTCATAGTCGACACCATTATAAATAATGACTTGTGCATCATTAATCGCCACAGCAGTATTCGCGGAGGTGGTAAATAAATGCGGATCGGCATCAGGGTTGTTGATGATGCTATTAGTTTTAACATAATCTCCACCAATTAAGCTTGCGACATTAGCATAAAAGTTTTCAGCAGCCACAACTTTGATATCAGCATATGAACTGCTGATAAGTGTAAGAAAACCTGTAGCAGTTAATATGATTCGTTTGCTATTTCTGTAGAGGGTAGGCATAAAATCGTTCCTTAAGATCATAAATGTTTCATTGTTAACGTTATCCTAAAAACGTTATAATATATCATTTTTTATTTTTCGCAATGCTTAAATTTAAGTACCTAAACAATAGTTTATCGATATGGGAACTGTCGGTTTTTATGACTTTTATGGGGTATGATCATATTCCTGCCCACTTTGGATTGTGTAAGCGTTGGCTAAGCGTAAGTCGAAGCCTCTATGAGAGTGTGATTTTTCCAAGTTTACCCACTTTGACTGATGCTCAGTGCATCGCTTCGACTTACGCTCAGGGTACGGTGAGCACTTGTGGATGAATATTTAGTCTTAGCCTTTTTATGGTTAATGGACTGGTTGCATTTGAGTATCTTTACTGCTAGATTCACGATTAAAGCAGATGTAAGGGAGTGTGTTTGATGTTAATGGAAAATCAATCACAATTTATTATCTATTAGCAACATAAAGACTTCATGCAGCAATTGGATCAATTGGCGTATGCTTCTGTTTAGCGTTCCACAGATCATAGGCTAATTGTAGATTTAACCAAAATTCAGCTTCCATATTAAAAGCTTCAGCAAATGCCTTTATAAACATTGGGCTGAACGAGAAATTAGGGGAAGATATGATGGTTATTTAGTGATTTAGATTTACAAGACACTATGCTTGATTCCACGGTGTTAGAGCACATGCCTGTTTAGCTGGTTATGAAAAAGTGGTAACGATGCTTAAGCACTTGGTAGGAGTAAAGGTGGTTTTACAACCAAGGTGCATGCTCTCGTAGATGCGCAAGAAATTCTGCAAAATACTTTGCGATGGTGTAGAAGAGATCATTCATTTGTGCTAAAATCCGCCTCGCATTTTGTCAGTGATATCTCTTTGCAATCACTTTTGCTGTAAGTTATTGGCTTAATGTCTATGTAAACAACAAGAAACCACACGTCGCTCGACACGCTTTTAGGGTGCCTTTCTAAAGGGTTTAAAAGTGGGAGTGATGGCGGAATAACCCATTAATTGGAGAAAATATGTCTTTAATGAAAGAAATGCTACAAGCAGGTGTTCACTACGGTCACCAAAAAAGATTCTGGAACCCAAAAATGAGCGAGTTCATTTTTGGTGTTAACCACGGTATTCATATTGTAAACTTAGAAAAGACAGTTCCTTTGTTTCAGGATGCTGTTAATTTCGTAAGTAAAGCGGCGTCTAAAAACGGTAAGATTTTGTTCGTTGGTACGAAACGTCAAGCGCAAGAAATCGTTGCTGAAGAAGCATCACGTTGTGGTATGCCATACGTTAACCATCGCTGGTTGGGTGGTATGTTGACAAATTATAAAACGATTCGTCAATCAATCAAGCGCTTACGTGATCTTGAAAAAATGCAAGAAGATGGTACTTTTGAGCGTATGACTAAAAAAGAAGCGCTACGAAATTCGCGTGAAATCGAGAAGCTAGAAAAGGCACTAGGCGGCATTAAAGAAATGGGTGGTTTGCCAGATGTTTTAGTCATTATCGATAGTAAAGAGGAGCATATTGCAATTGAAGAAGCTAAGCGTTTAGGTATTCCTGTTGTTGCTGTTGTCGATAGTAACTCAAGTCCTGATGATATTGACTATGTAATCCCAGGCAATGATGATGCAGTTAAAGCCATTCGTTTTTATCTTAGCCGATTTGCTGATGCTATTATCGATGCAAAACAAGCATCCCACATCGCAGAAGAAAAAACAGCAGATGTTTCTGAAGAAGAAGCTTAATTATCAAGTTTATATTTAAAGTACTAAATAAGAAGGAATCTAATCAATGGCTACTATTAGCGCACAATTAGTAAAAGAACTTCGTGAGCGCACTGGTGCGGGCATGATGGAGTGCAAAAAAGCATTGACACAAACCGATGGTGACATCGAAAAAGCAGTTGAAGAGATGCGTAAATCAGGTGCAGCAAAAGCAGACAAAAAAGCATCACGTGTTGCCGCAGAAGGCGTTATCGTGATGTCACAATCCGCAAACAAAGCTGTGATCGTTGAGATTAACTCTGAGACTGACTTCGTTGCACGTGATGAGAACTTTAAGAAGTTTGCTGATGCAGTAGTTACTGCAGTTGCTAGCTCAAATGCGAACACACTTGAAGAAGTTCTTGCCTTAACTTTAGCAAGTGGCGAGAGTATCGAAGAAGCACGTAAGAATTTAATTGCTAAAATTGGTGAGAACATCAATGTGCGTCGCGTTAATGCACTTCAAGGCGAAACAGTTGGTATTTATAGCCATGGTGGTCGTATTGGTGTAATCGTTGCGATGAATGGTGGTGATGAAACGTTGGCAAAGGATGTTGCAATGCATATTGCTGCGTCAAACCCAATCGTTGTATCACAAGATCAAGTACCAGAAGATATCGTTGCTAAAGAAAAAGAAATCTTTATCGCTCAAGCCCGTGAAAGTGGTAAACCTGATGATATTATCGAGAAGATGATCACAGGTCGTATTCGTAAGTTCTTAGATGAACAAAGCTTGGTTGGTCAGCCGTTTGTTAAGAACCCAGATCAAAAAGTGTCCGATTTGCTGAAAGCAAACAATGCATCAGTAACTGGATTTATTCGTTTTGGTGTGGGTGAAGGCATTGAAAAAGAAGAGACTGACTTCGCAGCTGAAGTGATGAGCCAAGTTCAAGGAGCATAATTTATATGTCACATCTGACACTTAAGCGTGTTTTAATCAAATTAAGTGGCGAGTCGCTATCTACAGATGGGTTTGGTATCCAAGTATCAGCGGTTCAAGGCATTGTAAATGATATAAAAGAAGCATTAAGTTCAGGTGTACAATTGGCGATAGTCATCGGCGGAGGCAATATCCTAAGGGGTGGGCGTGCTGATTTTCAAAACTGTATTGAAAGAAGTACTGCTGATACCATGGGTATGCTTGCGACGATGATTAATGCATTGGCATTGTCAGATATATTAACGCATGCGGGTATTGATAATGAAATATTATCCTCGCGTGGAATCGATGGCGTATTAGAGTGTACTAATCCAAAACGAGCTAAACGCTATTTGAATGAAGGCAAAGTGGTTATTTTTGCAGGTGGCACTGGGAACCCCTTTGTGACAACCGATACAACGGCAACACTTCGCGCCATCGAAATTGATGCAGATGCTATCTTAAAGGTAACAACTGTTGATGGTGTCTATGATAAAGATCCCAATAAGCATAGTGATGCTGTTAAATTTGAAACCTTGAGTTTTAATGAAACACTTAAGCGTGAATTGGCAGTCATGGATTTGAGCGCGTTTGTACAAGCACGCGATTTCAATGTCCCTATTTGTATATTTAATGTAAATAATTCAGGCGCGCTGTTGCGTGTGTTACAAGGTAAAGCGGAAGGCACCTGGGTTAGAGACTAGGAGAAAATCATTATGATTAAAGAGATTTTAGCAGATGCTAAAGGCCGTATGGAAAAAAGCTTAGAAAGTTTACGTCATGATTTAGCAAAGATTAGAACAGGGCGTGCTCATCCTGATTTATTAGCGCATGTGATGATTGATTACTATGGAATTGACACACCGATTGCTCAGGCGGCTAATATTACTGTGTTAGATGCACGCACATTAGGAATTACCCCATGGGAAAAGGGGTTAGCTTCAAAAATAGAAAAAGCAATTTTAATGTCTGATCTAGGGCTTAATCCGGCGAATTTGGGTGATAGTTTACGTATTCCAATGCCAGCATTAAATGAAGAGCGTCGTAAAGAGATGGTTAAGTTGGTGCGTGGTGAAGCGGAAAAAGGGCGTGTAGCAATTCGCAATATTCGTCGTGATGCCAATTCTGATATTAAAGACTTATTAAAAGAAAAAGAAATCTCTGAAGATGAAGCAAAAAAAGCAGAAGAAAGCATTCAGAAACTGACTAATGATATGATTGCAAAAGCGGATGTTATCGTTCAAGAAAAAGAACAAGATCTAATGGAAATTTAGCGCTTTATGCCAAATCATAACATGCCCAAGCATGTTGCAATTATCATGGATGGTAATGGGCGTTGGGCGAAAAAACGACTCTTCCCACGAACTGCTGGGCATAAAGCAGCGATTAAAAGTGTGCGTTCTGCTATTGAGTTTGCCGTTGAGAAAAATATCCAAATATTAACGCTTTTTGCTTTTGGGCGTGAGAATTGGTTGCGTCCACAAGAAGAAATTGACACGCTAATGACGCTTTTTTCAGAAGTACTTGTTAATGAAGTAGCCATGATGCAGGATAATAATGTGCGATTGCATGTTGTCGGTGATCGTAGTCGATTACATGATGAGGTAGTTAAAAATATCAGTAATGCTGAGAAAGAGACAGTTGACTGTACAGGGCTGCAATTGAATGTTGCGATTGATTATAGTGGTCAATGGGAAGTGCTAAATGCCGCCAAAAAACTATTACACAAACTGCAAAGTGGTATATTTAAAGTTGATCAGATTAATCAAATCAATGAAGAAGACTTTGCAGCGTGTTTAATTGAAGAAATTCAAATGCCAGTCGATTTATTAATTCGTACCAGTGGTGAGAAGCGGATTAGTAACTTTATGATTTGGCAGTTGTCATATGCTGAGTTATACTTTTGTGACAAGTATTGGCCTGATTTCTCAAAAAAAGATTTTAAGCTGGCGTTAGATGAGTATCAAAAGCGCACAAGACGCTTTGGCAAAACGGATGAGCAGATAAAGGGGAACGTGTGAAGGAAAGAATCATTACCGGTGTTATTTTAGGCCTTATTGTGTTATGGGCGATTTTTCGCTTAAGTGATACGATTTTTGATATAGCAGTGGCAATTATTTTATTATTTGCTGCATGGGAGTGGGCAGCATTCGCTAATGCAAGAACGCTACCAAAGCGTCTTTTATATATTGTGATCACACTTGTATTAATTTATGTGTCGCAATATTTTCGGTTACCTGTACTTATCTTATCTTGTATTTTTTGGCTGTTCGCGATTTACTTAATACTGCGTTACCCTAGTGTACGTTTTAATGTATTAGCCAATGGTTCACGTTATATCATGGGTTTTTTTGTGATAGTGCCGTTGTGGGTTTCAGTATCGCTTTTACATCAACAAAAGCCATCATTTTTATTATTGATGATGTTAGTGGTAACCCTTGCCGATAGTGGAGCCTATTTTGTTGGACGTCAGTATGGTAAGAAAAAGTTAGTCCCTGTTATCAGTCCAAAGAAAACCATAGAGGGCTTGGTCGGTGGCGTAATATTTGGTGGGCTTGCAGGTGTTGTTTGTGCACTTATCATTAGTCATAGCCGCTATGAGCAAACCATTTTGATTATTCTATCTTTTGTTATTGTGTTAATTGCACTACTTGGTGATCTTTTTGAAAGTATGATTAAGCGTGAATGTGGCGTCAAGGACAGTGGCAACATTTTACCTGGGCATGGTGGTGTTTTAGACCGTATGGATAGTTTGTTTTCAAGCTTGCCGGTGTTTGTTTTAGTCTTATGGGCATTTGGATTACTGGCTATATAAAGAATTATAAGTTATAGATTGAGTCTAATAGCATTTCTCTGCTCTTATTTTTAGATCAAAATATATTAAACTGGACGTGGAATATTTTACAAAGAAGCCATTATATTTCAATATAAGGTGTATGATACGATAGTAATGATTGATATTCATTACTATTAACCCAATCTATAGGATCAAGGTCTACCAATTTAATATTTAAAGCTAAGGCTACATTAGCGGCCATGCTGATTCCTAATGGAGATTCCATCATGCAGCCAACCATGCATGATTTATGGTAGCAATCTGCAAGTGTTTTAAGCCTAATGGCTTGATGAATTCCACCACACTTGGCTAATTTAATATTTATTACGTCACAGGCGTCATGGGTAAACAAATTAAGAGCATCATCTGTATTAAACACAGATTCATCTGCAGCTATAGGGAAAGGGGACATGTATGTAATTTTTTTCATGGAACTTATATCTCTCGCATGAACAGGTTGTTCAAGAAGCTCAATCTTAATCGACATTTTTTCAAGATATTTAATAAACTGTATAGTTTCTTTGTAGTTCCACCCCTGGTTAGCGTCGACTAATAATGAGATAGTCTTTCCCTTAAGGTGATTTTGAATTTGATAGGTGACCTCCATATCATGATTGATTTCAGTGCCAAGTTTAATTTTAAGTTTCTTGAAGCCTTTATTTATAGCTATTTCAACAGAAGATAAAACTTCTTGTATTTCCCCGCAAGAAATAGTGACACAAGATTCAAGCTTATTATTTGTTTTTTTTGCACCCAAGTAGCAAGCAATATTTTGATTGCTTAGTTTAGCTAATAAAGCATAGCATGCCGTATCTATTGCCATTTTGGCACCACTGTTGAAAGGAACTATGCGATTAATCATGGCAATAAACTCTGGTAAGTCTTCAAGTGTTCTACCAATTAAAATGGGTTTATAATAGGATTCAATAATAGCCTGCATACCAGTTAATGTTTCCCCTATGACAAGAGTGGTTGCTGGTGCGGTACCTGAGGCTATTAAGCCATTGTCACAAATTAGATCCACGTGTAAATCATTAATATAATCTGTAGATCTAACTGCTGTAACGAAGGTTCGATTGAGTTTAATTTGGCTAACATGACATTGGATGTCTTTTATTTTTATAGTCATCTTTATGCCTCAACCTTGCGATTAATATATTTCCTTAATAACCAGGTTAATACTCCTGCTATAAAAATAATAATGCCACTAATTAAAAAAACATTGGCATATTGATGATTTATGTTCAATTGAGAGGTGCTATGGGTTGTATTTAATGTTGTGAGATACGCAATGTATCCAGTGATTAGAGCGGAAAAACCTTGCATTACATTCCAAATTCCCATAAAAGCACCCTCTTTACCAATAGGCGCAAGTTTACCTGACATCGCAATACCTGTTGGGATGACAAGTAACTCTCCTATGACAAAGAGAATAAATATAGGCAATAAAATGATCATGGGTAATTTAGATGTGCCAACGGCAAACAAGGCAACTGATAAGCAAATATAACCAACGGCAGGTAAGATAACACCCATAGATAGTTTTGAAGCAATACCCACATTCTTTTTTCTTTTCCAAAGGTAACTTAAAAAATATCCTAAAATAATACAAAAAACTGGGTCTAATGAGGTGATGATGCTAGGAGGTAAACTCCATGATCCAATAGTTAAATCAATTGAATGATAGGCAAACTCAGGCAATAAACCAAATTCGGAGTTATATACGGTGATTCCTATAATTGCAATAATACAAAGTAACATATAGGCTTGTATTTTTTGCCTATCATTTTTATATTTAGGCTGTATAGTCAAAGAGAATAGGTAAATGAAGGCTAGTATAGCTAATATCCACATAACAATATTATCAAGTATTACAAACTTTGTTAGGATAAACGAAATAATAATTAAGCTAATAACAATAATATATAAAGGAAATATTTGGCTTGTTGGTGTTGGTGTTTTACTAGAAACTAAAACGATGTCTTTATCCTTTATGATGAGGAGATATAAACTAATCAAAGCACCAATACCAAAAATTAAGTACATTGCTGAGTAGCCAATTATATCAGCAACAATCCCGCTTAACGAAAATGCAATTAAGAAGCCAATATTAAAGATTACATAAAATAAGATTGAGCCACTTTCTCTTTGCTGGCTATGCTTATTGTATATGAGTCCAACCATTGACCATATAGCAGGCATTGCTAAAGCATTACCAGACAAACAAAAAGCGATTGCAATATATAGCATAAACTTCATGTTTAGTGCAAGTAGGATAAATCCAATAATCAATGTTACTAAACCAATTTTTGCTGATTGTTTAAAGCCAAAGCGGTCACAAAGGATACCGCCTGCCAAAGGCAGAACAAAAGTTAGTGTGCCAAAAGCTGCAAAAAATGCATAGGCTTTTTGTTCACTCATTATAATAGTGTGGCTATGTATACTGTAAAGTAGTAAGTTTGCAAATAAGACCCCATAGCTGACGGCATATGCCGCATAAATTAATGATAACCACCATAATCCTTTGGGGTGTTTTGTCAATTTAACATGACTCATATTTTGTACCACAATGAAAGAAGGTTTTTTGAAGATAAGGTATAATGTTGCTTTTGTAAAGCAGCAATTTTTGATTCAGTTATTAGAGTCTACCTTTGCATGTTTTTATATGCAAAGGTAATGTTGTAAAGGTGTTTATTGAGTTAGTAATAGGGTTAATCGTGCCAAATATGCTGCTTCATCAGGTGGGGTGTGATTTTTTTGCGCACTCCAGATAGACTCTGCCAAATGATCCATCATCATGTGTTGCACTTTATGTTCATCACGCTGTTGCTGACAAAGTTGTTGATAAACTTTATTGATACCATTAGGGCGGTCAGTGACTAGCTGTTCAATTAATCCCATGTGTAGTCCCATATGCAAAAAGGGATTAGTTTCACCCATTTCAGGTGGGAAATCCTTGTCTAGGTTATCCAAGTTAGAGAGATAGTGATGATATTCAGGGTGGTGCTCTATAATGCGCGTGATTTGCGTTTCCAGGTCAGTTAATTGTTGTTTGGTTAAATACTTATGCCAACTGTTAAAGTATAGTTTTCTAAGTTCTAAACGATCGGAGCTAAAAATCATAAATAGGCTTCTTTTTGTTTAAACTCACATAATTCATAAATAGGGCATATTCCGCATTTTGGCTTTTTAGCAGTACAGATATAGCGACCATGTAAAATAAGCCAATGATGGGCATCTTTCAGAAATTTTTTGGGAATAACCTTAAGTAAATGCGCCTCCACTTCATCAACATTTTTGCCAGGTGCGAGATTAATGCGATTAGCAATACGAAAAATATGCGTATCTACTGCCATGGTCAGCTCGCCAAAAGCTGTGTTTAATACAACATTTGCCGTTTTGCGTCCAACGCCAGGTAACGCCTCTAATGATTTGCGATCACGTGGCACAAGACTATTATGCTTTTCAATCAATAGCTGACAGGTTTTGATAACATTTTTGGCTTTTGTTTTATATAAACCGATTGATTGAATATATGCCATAAGGCGATCTTCGCCCAGTGCTAATATTGCCTCAGGGGTATTAGCGATAGGATAGAGTTTGTCAGTTGCCTTATTAACACTAACATCTGTTGCTTGTGCTGATAGGATGACGGCAATCAGAAGCTCAAAGTCTGAGTTATAATTTAACTCAGTGGTTGGATTAGGGTTATTGCGCTGCCATATTTCAAAAATTTTTTGACGCTTTGCTTTATTCATGAGTGTCAATTAATCCATTTTTTTCTTGGCCTTGAAGCTTGCCAAGGCCTGCTCAATATAGGCTTTTTTGTCGATATTCATATTGCTTAGGCGAATATTTTGCTGATGTTTTTGGACTTCACTTTCTTTTTGCTGTTTAAGACGTATCGCACGTTTATTATGTCTATTACGGTAATGCGTTTTTTGTGCTTCATATTGTGTGTTATCTAGCGCTTGAGGTTGTGCCTCTAAGGGTAGCTCACGCATTTCAATACAATCCATGGGACACGGTTCAACACATAAATCGCATCCCGTGCATTCCTCATTAATCACAGTATGCATCAATTTTTTTGCACCCATAATCGCATCCACAGGACAAGCTAAGATACACTTTTTGCAGCCAATGCATAGGTCTTCATTAATCCAGGCAACTCTCTTTGGCCCATGCGTGCCACACGTCTTATCAAGGGCTAACTTTTCTCTTTGTAGCAATTTAGCCAATGCATCGGCACCTTGTTGTCCGCCTGGCGGGCAGCGATTATGTTTCTCGCCATTGGTGATGGCTTTGGCATAATCATAGCAGTCCTGATAGCCGCATTTAGTACATTGGGTTTGTGGTAAAAGCGCATCGATGGCGTCAATGGATACGATCATGAAGTATTAAGCTATTTTGTTCAACTGATAAGTTTGGCATTGTAGCACAAATCATGGTTTTTGTAATAAGCAAGCAGAAACTGAGCCCTGTTTGGTTTGCTTTAATCTAGTGAAGTGTGATAACGACATTGGTGGATTTTTCGTTGCGTATTCTACGTAAATTACGCAGTCATTGTTGATATTATCATTTTTGAGGATGTTAGAAAGTGACTGCTCCAAAAGCTCGCTATTAAATGGTGGATCAAGGAAAATGACTCGGTAGTTATCACAAGTTTTAAGATGAATTAAACCATTTGCTTGATAAATGGTTGCATTGTCTATAGCTAGCTTGTTTTTATTATTGTTTAAATGTTTTATTGCCTGAACATCAAGCTCAAAAAAATCGCAAAACTTTGCCAGACGTGATAAAGCTTCAAAACCAAGAGCTCCACTACCGGCGAAAGCATCAAGACAAGTTGCGTCAACAATATAAGGCATAAGCCAATTAAATAGTGTTTCACGCAAACGATCTGAGCTCGGACGAAGATTGGTGTTATTTGTGTCGCTAAACTCAATTTGACGTGATTTATATTTACCAGCAATAATGCGCACTTTGCTTAATGGTGCTTTATGATATTGTGTTTTAGAAAGATGACGCATAGCTTTATTCTCGCATTTTCCAGAATAAAAAGCCTAAGACAATCAAAAAGATTATGCTTGGGATCGCTGCACCCCAAAAGCCAGGGAGATTATAAACAAGGCTAAATGGTCCAAAAGTTTGGTTGATAATGTAGAAACTAAAGCCAAAGAGCATACCAATAATAAATTTATAACCCAAAGCTGATGAGCGCATGGATCCTAGAGAAAAGGGTACTGCAATCAGCATTAAGATGATTAAGGAGAGTGGTTGGAAAAATGTCTGCCAAAACTTAAGCCAGATACGATTAGCACTTTGCTGACCTTCTTTATTGACTTTGATATAGTCAATCAACTCACTTAAATTGAGATAATCGGTGTTGGAAGTAATAATTTTAAGTAAAAAGGGTGGTAATAGGTTATTCCAATACTGTTGTTTATCGTGGTAAACAATACTACTATCTTTACCAATTTGTGTGCTTGAGACATTATTTACTTGCCATTGTTTGTTGGTAAATAATGCAGTATCAGCATGATCAATTGCTGTTAACTGGTTATTATCGATTGTATATTTAGTGATATTGTTAAGTTTACCATCAGCATTATTTTTGCCAACATGGATAAAGGAGTTTCCTTCGCGAATCCATAAGCTTTGTGTGTCGTATAACACCAAGGCTTCATTACCTCCTGTGGCAATCGTTTTGCTGATGGTCGCATTTTTTTGGAAATATGGTGCGATGTAAGCACCGGTTAAAAATGTTAAAAATGCTAAACCGAAAGCTGCTAAAAGTACCCCTTTAGCAATTTGTGTGATCGATTGACCTGAGGCGCGCATGACAATCAACTCACTATTGTTTGCTAATAGACCAAGTCCCATTAAGCCACCTAGCAAAGCACATACGGGCATAATTAGATAAATGTTGGCAGGCACTTCATAAAGGACATACAAAAAGGCAGCTAGTGCAGTAAAGTTACCCTTACCAATATCGCCTGCTTGCGCAATATAGGTGAATAAAAAGAAAATGGCAGTTAATGCCAAAATCATAATAAAAGATGTGTACAAAACGGTTGATGCAACATATATAGTTAGGCGTTTCATACGTTGACCTCTTTGGGTTTATTTTCAAAGATACGTCCGTTGTATCGTTTGAGTAGAAAAAGCATAGCACCGGTAAATACAATATGTACCCACCAAAGCCCGAACCAGCTTGGTATATTGCCATCATTAAGCCATGATTTGGATAAAGACAATAAATTAAAGTAAATAATAAATACTAAAAGTGCGGGAATAATCTTGCTATAGCGACTTTGGCGTGGTCGCATTTTGCACATTGCCAGTGCAATAAGGGAGGATACGAGTATTGCCAGAGGAAAACTTAAGCGCCACTGTAGCTCAGCTTGATAGCGTGGCTTATTACTGTTGATAAGCGCTGAGGTTGGCACGGACTCTATTGAGTTGTTATAACCTACGCTAACTTTGGTTGGAATAAATTGTGTGGCTTCAGCAAAATGGCCTTTTTGGACTTCAGCAACACCTGGTCTGGCATCATAGAAATAGCCATTTTTAAGTACCAGATATTGATTGCCATCAGGTCTTGTTTCAGCATATCCAGTAGGGGCTGTAATAATCGTGCTGCCATTATTTGGCTTTTGTTGATAAATAAAAATATCATGCAAAGTACCATCAGGATCTGTGGACTTGGTATAAACGACTTGTTTGCCGTCGCTAAAGGGGGTGATTTTACCAGGCTGAATAAAACTCAAAAGCGAGCTTTTGGTTGTGGTCTTTTGCACTAGAAAGTAATTTTGATCCATTTTAGGTAGGACAAATAGTGTTAAAATAAGCTCTATTGCAAATAGGCTTAATGCTGGAATCATGATAAATTTCAATAGGCGAAACCAGCTCGTGCCACAGGCAAAAGTAACGGTAAGCTCATTGTTAGCAAACATTTTACCGTAAACGATCAAGATCGCGAAGAAAAAGGCAATCGGTAGTAAATAAGCGATGTATTTAGGCAGCATCACCGAGATCATTTTAAAAACGGCATCGGCTTCAATATTTCCACCAGAGACGATTGATAGGTAACGCACAAACATATTACTGATTACAATCAACAGTAGGATAAGAATAATCGCCATTGTCATATTCACAAGTTCGCGATTAAGATAACGTAATAAAATCAAAATTTACCCTCTATTCAATCCATATAAAACCAGTAGAAAGCTATGTTAATTTAGCTAACTGTTAAAATCTTAGCGTATTTTACACAAATATGTCAGAAAATCAGTGTTTTTGTCAGCTATTTTAAAGAAGTTGTATCTTGTTTATACCTAAGCATCTAGCGATTTAACTTTCATGATAAATGTTGGAGTGTATTTTAGGTTTTCTGTTAGAAATTTGGAGTTGATTCTGGTTTTTTGGTTTTTTATATTAACTTCTCACTCTGTACACGAAGAAAA
>NZ_QLIU01000056.1 GCF_003574425.1 Cysteiniphilum halobium
ATTTTGGAATGACTATATTACCTAATGCAACAGGTGGTGCTAATGTACAGCTAGATGTGAGTCAAACAAGCTGTTTAATTAATGAAAAGGGTGTGACTTTATTATCTGGTGATAGTTGCACAGTGGCATCTCTTGCCCATGAAGAAGATGGAGGTAAAGTAGATTGTATGTAATTTTCAAGCTAGATCTGTTGCATATTAACTATACTTAAATACAAGCTTATCGTTTTTAACAGTCAATTCTGCACGACCGCCGTTGGCGAGTTTGCCAAAAAGAATTTCTTCAGCTAATGATTTTTTAATTGATTCTTGAATTAAGCGTGCCATTGGTCGAGCCCCCATCTTCTCATCATAACCGTGCTCAGCCAACCAATCTTTGGCTTTCTCATCGACTTCAAGCGAGACACCACGTTGATCAAGTTGTCCTTGAAGTTGGGCTAGGAATTTATCAACCACAGATTTTACATCTTCTTTTGATAATGCGGCAAATTGAATAACTGCATCTAAGCGATTTCTAAATTCAGGGGTAAAGATACGTTTTAGTGCGTCCATACTATCTGGCGCACTATCTTGTTTGGCAAAGCCTATCGAGTTTTTCTGTGATTCAAAAGCGCCTGCATTTGTCGTCATGATCAGAATAATGTTTCTAAAATCAGCTTTGCGTCCGTTATTATCGGTTAATGTGCCGTGATCCATAACTTGTAGTAATAAATTATAAATATCAGGGTGTGCTTTTTCGATCTCATCTAAGAGTACAACAGCATAAGGGTGTTTGGTTACTGCTTCGGTTAGCAAACCACCTTCTTCATAACCAACATAACCAGGAGGCGAACCTATTAAGCGCGATACAGTATGCCTTTCCATATATTCAGACATGTCAAAGCGTAATAGTTCAACACCAAGCAAATTGGCAAGCTGTTGTGTCACTTCTGTTTTACCCACACCAGTGGGGCCTGCAAACAAGAATGATCCCCAAGGCTTGTTGGGGTCTCTTAAGCCAGCTCGAGCTAATTTAATCGTATCAACCATTGCTTCAATGGCCTCATCCTGGCCGTAGACCAGCATTTTAAGATCTTTACCAAGGTTCGCCATTGAGCTTTTATCTGAGGCTGAAACCGTTTTCGCTGGAATTCGAGCTAAGCGTGCAATCATGTTTTCAACGTCGGTGACATTGATCAGTTTCTTTTTCTTAGCATTGCTACTTGTGCGCTGATAAGCGCCAAGCTCATCAATAACATCGATTGCTTTATCAGGTAAAAAACGCTCGGTAATGTACTTAGCAGATAACTCAGCTGCTGCTTGTAATGCTGGCAATGTGTATTTGATGTTGTGATGATCTTCAAAATAAGGCTTCAAACCTTTCAATATTTCAAATGTTTGATCAATCGTTGGCTCCTCGACATCAACTTTTTGGAAGCGCCTTGCAAGTGCATGGTCTTTTTCAAAAATTGTGCGATATTCTTGATAGGTCGTAGATCCAATACATTTCAAATCACCTGAGGCAAGTGCTGGTTTAATCAAGTTTGAAGCATCCATAACACCTCCTGAGGCAGCACCTGCACCAACAATGGTATGAATCTCGTCGATAAATAAAATTGCACCTTCTTCTTCTTGTAATTGCTTGAGCACTTCTTTAAAGCGTTTCTCAAAATCACCACGATATTTGGTGCCAGCAAGCAGTGTACCCATATCAAGGGAGTAGATAACACCATTGGTTAAGACATCAGGTACTTGGTTATCAACAATTTTTTTAGCCAGACCTTCAGCAATGGCAGTCTTACCCACACCGGCCTCACCAACAAGCAAAGGATTATTTTTACGGCGACGGCACAATACTTGGGTGACACGTTCAATTTCATAATCACGACCAATTAATCGATCAATCTTACCATCTTTGGCACGTTGATTAAGATTTACAGCATACAACTCAAGCGGCGTTTTTTCTTTTTGTTCTTCAGTTGGCGCGTTAGAGATCGTTTGCTGTGTACTTTGAGTGCTATTGTTATTGTTGGAAACACCATGAGAAAGGTAGTTCACGACATCTAGGCGTGTAACATTTTGTTGTTTAAGAAAGCTCACTGCCTGACTATCTTGTTCACTGAAAATAGCAACGAGTACATTTGATCCTTGCACTTCACCACGCCCTGAGGATTGAACGTGAAATACTGCACGTTGTAAAACACGCTGAAAGCCAAGTGTTGGCTGAGTATCTTTGCCATCCTCGGTAATTTTTGGTGTAGACTGATCAATAAAGGTATTTAAAATGTTTTTCAGCTCAGAAAGATTTGCTCCACAAGCCTTTAATACTTTTTTGGCATCAGCATTATCGACCAGTGCACTTAGTAAGTGCTCAACAGTTAAATATTCATGTTTTAGGTCTCTTGCATGCTGAAATGCTTGATTCAATGTTTGTTCGAGTTCCTTACTTAGCATACGACACCTGCAATAGTTTTTAATCCTTATGTTTTATAATAGACGAATTGCAGGCACAAAAAAACTCGAAACTACTAAATCGAGTTTTTTTTAAGAAAAAAGTTAATCAGGACGAATAAATGTGTTATGCCTTACTCGTAATAAGCATTAGGGGATGCCCAGCTTTGTGCGCAATTTCCATTGCTTTGCAAGCCATTGTTTCAGCTAAATCTTTGGCGTATTTGCCGCAGAGTGCCTTACCTTTGTAGTGGGCTTCCATCGTGACCTTTTCAGCCTTTTGCGCATGGAGTTTAAAAATGCGTTGCATTAATTCAAGAACAAATTCCATGGGGGTAAAATCATCATTGAGAACGTAGACGTTGCGCATCAGCGCGCCATCTTGCTCAGTGATAGGCTGTTGAAAGGCGGTTTTTGTGTGTTGAGTTAGTTCAATATCAAGATCTAACATGGTTAACTCCTTATGTTCAACAAAATCACTTGATTTACATGTTGATAGATGGATTAAATTTATATTTGTTTCATTTCTTATTTGGTTTGTTTGCTATGCAATCAAGTGGGCTCTCGGATCAAAACGCAAAAAAACTGATCGCGTTTTAACCGCTGGAAGTATTACAGCAAAAAGTTTTTAAAAATGCAAGTGAATATCTGATTAATGTGCAACCAATTTTCATGGTGATGTGCTAAAGCCTATGACTAGGTGGTCTTAATATACAATCATAAATGTTCAAATATGTTGCATTGTGTCATTTAGCTGCTAACCAGTCACGAACAGGTAAAAAGTTTGTATAGAGTTGCTCCTCTTGAGACCCAGCTTCTGGGTGATAGTTATAAACCCATTTAACTAAAGGGGGGAGAGACATCAAAATAGACTCCGTGCGTCCTGAGGATTGCAAACCAAAGTGTGTGCCGCGATCAATCACAAGGTTAAACTCAACATAGCGCCCGCGGCGATAGAGTTGAAATTCGCGTTCGCGCTCACCATAAGTGATATCTTTGCGCTTTTTCAAAATTGGTGCGTAGGCTTTGATGTAATGATCACCAACGGATTGTGTAAAAGCAAAGCATTGCTCAAAATCCCAATGGTTTAAATAATCAAAAAATAAGCCACCAATGCCGCGACATTCCTGTCTATGTGGTAAATAGAAATACGCATCACATTGTTTTTTATACTTGTCATAGGTATCCTTGCCAAAATCTTTACAGGCATTATATGCCATGGTATGCCAGTGAATGCAATCTTCTTCAAAACCGTAATAAGGTGTTAGATCAAAACCGCCACCAAACCACCAAAAGGGTGTTTCTCCTTCTTTTTCAGCAATTAAAAAGCGCACATTCATGTGTGAAGTCGGTGCGTATGGGTTTTGTGGGTGAATCACTAAAGATACCCCCATTGCTTGAAATGAAAAGCCCGTAAGTTCAGGCTTCATTGCTAAAATGGCTTTGGGTAGTTCATTGCCTTCAACATGCGAGAAGTTGACGCCACCTTTTTCAATGACTTGACCATTTTCTAGTACGCGTGTGCGTCCTCCACCTAGACCATTTTGATATTGCCAGTTGTCTTCTTGAAAGGTTGTGCCATCAATCTCTTCTAGTTTAGCGCAAATGTCATCCTGTAATGCCAAGAGATAATTTTTTACGCGTCTAATATCATCTGTTGTTACCATGTTCTCATCTCATTTTGATAATGTTGTTCAAGATGTTTTCTTAGTTTAATCAGTTGTCCATGAAAGAAATGTCCAACGTTGTTCAGGCGAATAAAGGTTGCGTCAACAGTGGTTTGTTGGGTGAAAAATTCACAAACGGCTGTGTAACTCACGATCTCATCATCAATGCCTTGAATAAGGCACCACGGCATTTTAGGCTCAGGCTGTTGCACTAATGGGAAATTAACAACCGCAGGTGCTATGGTTAATAATGATTTGACATCATTTTCGTAGTGTGTAGCTGCTTTATAAGCAATGGAACCTCCAAAGGAAAAGCCGGCGAGAATAATTTTCTGTTTGGGTTTTCTCTCTAGTAAATTATCAACTACGGACAAAGTATCTTGAAGTTCACCTACACCCTCAGCGTAGTGACCTTGACTTTGACCAACACCACGGTAATTAAAGCGAACAGCCTCAATACCCAAGTTGTTAAAGGCTTTGGCAATTGTGGTAATCACTTTATTATTCATTGTGCCTTGAAACAAAGGGTGAGGGTGACAAATAACGACACTGATGGCAGGGTGTATATTCTCTTTAGGTGTGTCAATCACAGTTTCAATAACACCTGACTCCCCCTTAATAAAGAATTGTTGCATATAGAGTATGATATTTAAGTAATAACGATTGGGTTTAATTCTAACAAAGCAAATAGCAAAGCGCTAAGGCTATTAGAGTAACTAATGAAAATAAGTTGACCCTTGGTTACCTCCTCATCCGTGCAGCTTAGGCTGCACGAGCAATCCCGCGAGGGGAGAGGTAATAGATCTCACAACTTATTTTTATCACTAAGTAAATGCTAGTCCATATAAACAGATGAGGCACATACCACTGGCAACAGCATGCGTTTAATTTTACAATGTGATTTACAAAAGATATAGATGTGATTGACATGGAGTTTTAATGTCCGCTGAAATAAGACTGAACGATAATCTATTAATGGCGCTTAGTGATATTGAAAAGTATACTCCTCCTATGAGTATGAGCCGACAAACCTTATCAGCAGAATATACACAAGTACTTGTTACTGGTGCCAATGGTTATCTTGGTGTGCATTTAATTGATGAATTGATGAGAAATTCCAAGGCGGTTATTTATTGTGCAATACGTGGTGGGTCGTTGTCTGATGCTAAGGCAAAACTCGATGCTAATCTTAAACGCTATGGATTTGCCAGGCATATAGATCATCCGCGTCTTAAGATTGTTATGATTAATCTTGTGAAAGCTAGATTGGGTTTGAGTGATAAAGACTGGGTGACACTCAGTGAACAGCTTGATGCGATTTATCATAATGGTGCTTATGTTCACCATTTGCAAAGTTATGAACGCATGGCTCCCACTAATGTGGGAAGTACTGCTGAAATTATTAAATTGGCTTGTCATATTAAACCAAAGCGCATTCATTTTATCTCGACAAAATATGCAGCAGTTAACTGCGTTTCAAACATTGCGCGTGAAGGTATGCCGCCGGTTGCACCTGTTCATCCTGATATTAGCTTTGGCTATACGGTAACTAAATGGGCAGCAGAATGGTTGTTATGGAAAGCTCAAGAGTATGGTGTTGCAGTTGATATCTATCGTTTAGGGCAAATAACAGGCCAATCAACCACGGCAAAAAGTAATTATGAAAAAAATAACTTAACACGCTTTATTCTAGGCTGTATTGATATGGGGGTGGCACCTGATCTGCATGCTCAACATGAGATGGTTCCAGTCGATCAAGTAGCACAAAGTGTTATCGCATTATCACAGTTGCCCTATACCCAGGCTAATGGCTGGAATGTTGTCAATAATGTACAGATAACCCACGCGGATATTTTTAGCATTATTAATGATCTGGGTTATCAAGTTGAGGTGATAGCATTAAATAAGTGGCGTGATAAACTGAACAAAATCAATGAGGATAATCCACTTTTCCCATTGGTTGATTACTATGACAATGATGAAACTATTCCTTTTATCACAACAGAAAATAGCAAAACCATGAGCACTTTGACGCGCTTGGGTGTTAACATTACCGAAGATTACCATGCGTTATTTTCGCGTTATTTGGATTATTGGAAATCACTAGAGTTTTCAAGTTTAAGGCATTAATTCCCTATATTTTAAGACTATTGACTTAAATTTAAAAAGTGAGGGACTAGAGAGGTATTGGCATGTTTCAAGGTAATTTTTCATTAGTGCAGCTGTCGGCATTTTTGGCAGTTGCCAAACACATGAGCTTTACTAAGGCGGCTGATGCCTTAGGGATCACAAAATCTGCAATTAGCCAGAATATTAAACAGCTAGAGTCACTGGCAAAGGCAGATTTGTTGATACGCACAACACGCAAGGTTGAGCTAACGCGAGAAGGGCGTAAGCTACTGATGCAATGTCAGCGTTTGGAAAGTGAGTGGTTTGGGATTAGTCAGTTGATGAGTAGTTTTGATGAGCATCCCGAGGGCACACTTTGTATTAGTAGCAGTTATTACTTTGTTGAGGAAAGTTTAGCTCCTATTATCAAATGCTATTTACAGTTGTATCCGAGTATGGAAGTTCAACTGATTCTTGAGGAGCGCATGCCTGAATTATATCAAGAAAAAATTGATATCGTATTTGGTGTTAATTGGGCGCCACCGGATGATGTCGTGGCTTATCGGCTAAGTAGTACAGATTACGTTTTATGTGCATCATCTGAATATTTGCAGCGTAAGGGATCACCTAAAAACATCTCGCAATTAAAATCACATGACTTTATAGCACACAGTGAGCGCGATGCGGTTTTGTTAGGCGATCCACAATTAAACGCACAGTGTCAGTCGCGCTTAAGTGTTAACAGTATTAGTTGCATGAAACGCTTTGCTTTAGATGGATTAGGTATTATCCAAGCGCATCGTTATATGCTAACAGAAGAGTTGAAAAATGGTGCATTAGTTGAGATTAAAATACCTGACTTCACGTCACCTCAAGTCAATATCAATCTGTATTATCAAAAACAGCAATATGTCCAGCCAAAAATTAAGACGTTTGTTGAGTTAGTTAAGGAAATGATTTAGAAACTAAGCTAGAGAGCATTGATGAAATAGCTATAAAATATGTTGTTAACCCTCTGTACACGATGATTTTTTCATTTGAGTAGCTCCTGTAATGGTCGATTTAAAATCTTAAGGCAGAGCTTA
>NZ_QLIU01000057.1 GCF_003574425.1 Cysteiniphilum halobium
GCTTTGGCGCAAAGCCTCGATCTCTTAAGGGGTGTTCTTTTGTCAGGTTTTTTAATTCATTGTCTACCAAACAATACACAGAAATGATAAAGTCTTCTAATAGCATAAGGTGTGCTTCCAGTTTTTTTGTGCAAATTAAAAACTAAAGCTTTTCCTTATGCTATGCAATATCTACCACTTAAAAAAGTTGAACATGGCGTGATCTTAGCAAATAAATTAAATATCACCCATCAATTGAAGTTGGCTAAAGCAGAAGAAAAACAAGTAAGCAAAAGACAAAACAACTATTTATCAGCGGTAATATTGATCAATCTGTTTAGCACATTCTGGATAATCTTAATTCCGTTATTATCTTTTAATGTTAATATTGACTCGGGATGAAACTGCACGGCAATTGCCGGATGGGTTTTATGCATTATTGCCATAATATGCTGATACTCATTAGTAGCAATAACTTCTAAGCAGTCAGGCGTTGTGCTTGGGTCAGCGATGATCGAGTGGTAAGCGGCGACTTCAGCATTTTGTGGTACGTCTTTAAAAACATCATTGCAATGGGTTAGTTTCCAGATTTTGCCATGCTGTGGATTCTCAAGATAGGTAAGTTTACCACCAAAGGCTTGAAACATACCCTGTAAACCTAAACATACGCCAAATTGTGGAATGCCCGCTTTGGTAATGTCTTTAATCATTTGTGGAAGCTTGAAGTCATCAGGCGTGCCAGGTCCTGGCGAGTAAATCACTAAGTCAGGCTGCTGTTTAATAATTTCATTAGCATTAATGACATCTGCGCGATAGGTAGTGAGTTTGACACCCAGTTTACGAAAATAGCTTGCTAAGGTATGAACAAAAGAATCCTCATGATCGATCATAATCGCTTTGATGTGATCAAAGCGTTGCGCTTGCCATGTATTTTGGCTTACTTTAGGATTAAACTGCCCTAAGGCCCTGTAAAAGGTAGTGGCTTTGGTAATTGTCTCCAAAGCTTCTTCATGTGGGTTTGAATCCCATACTAAAGTGGCACCAGATTGATAATACGCCATATTATCTTTCAAGTGTACGGTGCGAATGGTGATGGTTGAGTTAATATCACCATTAAACCCTAAGCAGCCAATCGCGCCACCATACCAGTGACGTGGTTGTTTCTCATTGTGTTCAATAAGGTTTACAGCGCGTTTTTTAGGTGCCCCAGTTAAGGTGACTGCCCACATGTGACTTAAGAAAGCATCAAGACCATTATAGCCATCACGTAATACACCTTTAACATGATCAACTGTATGGAAAAGCCCAACATAACGTTCAATCGTGCGTCTTGAGATAAGCTCTATACTATCTGGCTCACAAATACGGGCTTTGTCATTGCGATCAACATCAGTACACATCGTCAATTCTACTTCATCTTTATAGGAATTCAGCAGCTTACGAATTTTAAGTTCATCTTCCATGGCATTGTTGCCACGGCGGATGGTACCGGAAATAGGGCAAGATTCAACGTCTTTACCTTCACAGCGTACAAACATCTCCGGTGATGTGCCAACAATTTGCTCGTCCCCCAACTGGCAGAAAAACTCATAAGGGCTTGGGTTCATTTGTTTTAAATGCATATATAGTTGTGCTGGTGAGCCTGAAACGCGTGCTTTAAACAGGCGGCTATAGACTACCTCAAAGATATTGCCTTTTTTCATCTCTTCTTTAGCGCTTTCAACAAGCTTGGCATACTCTTCATCAGTGATTGAGGTTTCAATCGTCGATTGCGCGGTGAAATTTGTTTGATCAGTAGTTAGTAACTTAAATGCATCAGTTGGACTGTTTTTTGTGGTTAGTTGTTGGTGACTAAACTCTAGTTTTAATTCAAAGGCTTGGTCTTTTTGCTTATCGATGGCATAGACATGATCAGCAAAAAATAAGTGATAAATCTTATTATCTTTGCTGCGTGCTTGTGTTAGCGGCATTGCCTCAAAAGCAAAAATAAGATCATAGGCAAATGCGCCAAAAAGCCCAAGCATATTATCTTTTAATATTGCAAATTCTTGATTAATAATGCGTAAAACAGAGGCTACAGAGGGCTGCAAGCTACGGTGTTCTTCACTAAATACTTCATTAGATAGGCGTATTGATAGTATTAATGTGTGATCATTATCTCTTTTTAAGGTGACACTGAAATTATCGGAAAAAACTGGTTCTAGTAGCTGCAATAAAATAACACCGCGTGGGTTAAGTGCATTAAAGACAACTTGATCTGTATAGGCAATAATCTCAAGTGGTGGGTTATAAAACCCAAGCTCCCAACGGTTATAGCGTCCTGGGTATTCAATCCCTGAGGAGAGCATCATGCCTTTATATTGATGCAGCGCTTCTGTGACATGATTTAACGTTGTGTATTGACGTGGCGATTTTTGATAATTTACTTCAATGCCGTGTTTGCTGATAAAAATTTGTGTGTCCATAATTATTCTTTAAATAATAATTTTAGTATTTGTGTAACGATACATGAGTATATGAAGACTGTCGATAGTTTATTCGATGTTTTTCTGTAATAGGTGGTAATCATTTTCTGAGAATAGATTTTTTATAAGTAAAACTGATCAATAATTAAAATATAATATATTTATAACATGCTTGAACGTTTGTTATAGTGTTGACATCAACCCAAATATTAAAGGAAAAAGAGCATGAAAAAGATTATAAATATCGCAGTCAGTGTTATGCTGTTAGGCAGTAATCTGGCTTTAGCAGGCACAGATTTTTATGCAACGTCGACGATGGCGCAACAAGTGCATAAGATGCAAACACACAGTTTAAATGCATCAATCAACATTAACTAAATAACCAACTAAAGAGTTGAAAATTAACATAGGAGTCAATCAATGTTTACAAACTTAGAAAACCAACAGGTACCGAATGTAACGTTTAAGACCATGCAAGATGGTCAATGGCAGGATGTGACAACAGATGATATTTTTAAAGGTAAAAATGTCATTGTTTTTTCATTACCAGGTGCCTTTACACCAACGTGCTCATCAGCCCATGTGCCGCGTTTTAACGAGCTATTTCCCGTATTTAAGCAGCATGGTATTGATCGCATTGTTTGCATGTCAGTCAATGATACTTTTGTTATGAACGCATGGAAAAAGGAACAAAAAGCCGAGAATATTGAGTTTATTCCTGATGGTAATGGTGAATTCACCGAAAAAATGGGGCTTTTAGTTAATAAAGAGGCTTTAGGTTTTGGTAAGCGCTCATGGCGTTACTCGATGCTTGTAAAAGATGGTGTGATTGTTAAGATGTTTATTGAACCAAATAAAGCAGGTGACCCGTTTGAAGTTTCTGATGCGGATACTATGCTTAAGTTTGTCGCACCTAATGCGCAATTGCCTAAAGAAGTCACAATTTTTACTAAGCCAGGTTGCCCACATTGCAAACGTGCTAAAAAGCTCTTAGCAGATCATCATCAAGGCTATGAAGAGGTTGTTTTAGGTCATGGAGCGTCAATGCGTACAGTCAAAGCTTTGACCAATCGCCAAACCGTACCACAAATTTATATGGATGGACAGCATATCGGTGGCGCAGATGATTTGGAGAAGTATTATAATAATTAACGCTTGTAGCGGAGTAAATTTACAATATGCATCAATAGGCAAAAAAACTTTAATTTTAAATAGAAGTTACTGTTGAGGGACAGGCAAAACTGGCTTATCATGCCTGCGTATTTTGTCAAAACGAAGCAATAGGTTAAAAATGCACTACAACGAGAGAACGCAAGCGGTTATTCAGAAGTTAACAAGCATGTTCAAGGATAAATTCCCAACGCAGGATGCCTCAATACTCGAATCCCTATTAAAAGCTTATGTACGTGTGATATCAGAAGATGAACTTCACCAGCGTGAGCTATTGGATTTATATGGCTCGATTATTTCTTTTTGGAAATTTATCTACAAAAATTCTGAAGGGAAAGCACTTATTCGTGCGTATAACCCAGTGTATGAGCAAAACGGCTGGGTATCACGTCATACAGTTATTGAGTTAAGTTGTCAGGATTCCCCTTTTATTGTTGATACTTTGATGATGTTGATGTCATCACTGGGGCTTGGTATTCATTTTATGATGAATATTGGCGGCATTGAGTTAAAACGCAATGCCAAAGGTAATCTGATCTCATTGACCGATAGTATGGCGGATGATGAAAATGCGACTAACAAAGTCAAAACCTGTTTAGTGATTATGGAGGTGGATCGCCAGACAGATGATAAAGTTGCACTTAAGGCAATTGAGCAAAAAATTACTGAAAACTATCAAAAGTTACAAGCTGTCGTCCGTGATTTTGAACCAATGAAGGCCGAGTTGCAAACGATGATCAAAGAGGTGCATCAACCTAAAGATAAAGTAGCACAAAATTATTATGAAGAAGCGATAGATTTCTTAGAGTTTTTAAAGAAAGATCATTTTATCTTTTTGGGCTATTGTGCTTTTAATGCGACAACTGTAAAAGGTGAAAAGGCATTTGTTGCAGAGAAATCTTCGGCATTGGGTTTGTTCTCAGTCAACGACGACTATATTACTGCTTTAAATGATATCTATGAGAAGAATCTAAATATTAACAAAAATGTTGATGCAATTTTAACAGTTGCTAAATCCGATAAAATTTCCCCAATTCACCGTCCAGCTTATATGGATATTATCTCGGTCGCAATTTACGATAAAAAAGGTGAGATCATTGGTTATAAGCGTTTATTAGGCTTGTACACATCAACAGCATATCATTCATCACCACAACAGATTCCTTTTTTGCGTTTGCGTAAAGAGATGGTGTTAAAACAATCCGGCTTTAGAAAATTCGGGCATGCTTATAAGGCGTTGAGTAATATTATCGATACTTATCCGCGTGATGAGTTGTTTTTGAGCTCAGATGAAGAGTTATTCAATACGACACTTGGTATCTATCATATTCGTGAACGTCAGGTAATGAAGCTGTTTGTTCGTAAAGATCAATTTAGCCGCTACTACTTCTGTATGCTATACATGCCTAGAGACCGTTATAACTCAGAAGTCAGAGAACGTGTTGAGCGCATTTTGTTAAAAACATTGAATGGTCAACGTGTCACTTTCAAAACCAACTTCTTAGAAAGTGTATTATGTCGCATTGATTTTACTGTTTATCTTGATGGCAATGATCCAGTAGACCATGTTGATTTTGAATTATTAGAGGATCAAATCAAAAGTGTTGAGCGCCAATGGAGTGATGATCTTTTTGATGAGTTAATTGAAGAGTTTGGTGAGAATAAAGGTAGATCTTATGCGCAAGAATATGCACATGCCTTCTCTTCTGGCTATAAAGATGACTACATTCCACGTAAAGCAGTTTCTGATATTGTGCATTTTGAGCAGGCGCGTAAAAATCGCCTGTCGATGAGTTTATATCAAGTTTTGGAGGAGTCCGGGGACCGTTTGCATTTTAAATTATTCTTAAAAGATCAGGCAATACAGTTAAGTCAAGTCATGCCAATTTTAGAGAACTTTGGTTTGTCAGTGGCAGAAGAGCGTCCTTATAAGGTTAAGCCGAAATCAGGTGGCTTTGTCTGGTTGTCGGATTTTGCCTTGTTAACTAGTAAGCCGGTTGAAATTTCTGAAGTAACCGATAAGTTAAAGGAGGCATTTGCTGTAACTTGGGCAGGTATTGCTGAGAATGATCGTTTTAATTCATTAATTGTTTACGCAGGTCTAAATTGGCGTGAAGTAGCCATTGTGCGTGCCTATACACGCTATATGACACAAATTGGTGTACGTTTTAGTCAGCAATATATCGAAGATACTTATATCGAGTACGCTGAGATTGTTCGCTTGATGGTGTCACTGTTTGATGCACGTTTTAATCCAGACTATGCACAAAAAGAACGTCAAGCTAAAGTTAATAATATTCGTGACATGCTTAAAGCAAAACTTATTAACGTTGCTAGCCTTGATCAAGATAAACTGTTACGTCGATTATATGAAGTGATTGAAGCGACGCAAAGAACCAACTTCTATCAAAAAGATGCACATAATCAGCATAAAGAATATATCTCTTTTAAGTTGATCCCAGCAAAAATTTCTGAAATGCCAAAGCCTGTACCAATGTTTGAGATCTTTATGTATTCTCCTCGTGTTGAAGGCGTGCATTTACGTGGCGCTAAAGTCGCGCGTGGTGGGCTTCGCTGGTCAGATAGAAAAGAAGACTATCGCACTGAAGTATTGGGATTAGTCAAAGCACAGCAAGTTAAAAATGCAGTGATTGTGCCACTGGGCGCTAAGGGTGGTTTCTTACCAAAAAGGTTACCAATAACTGAAGGACGTGAAGCCGTTATGGAAGAAGCCATTAGCTGCTATCGTATGTTTATTAGCTCATTACTAGATATTACGGATAACATCAAAAATAATAAAGTCATTAAGCCACAAAGCGTTGTTTGTTATGATGAGGATGATCCGTACCTGGTTGTCGCTGCAGATAAGGGTACGGCAACATTCTCTGATATTGCAAATAGTGTTGCTGCAGAATATGATTTTTGGTTAGGGGATGCTTTTGCTTCGGGTGGCTCTAATGGTTATGACCATAAGAAAATGGGTATTACCGCGCGAGGTGCTTGGGAGTCGGTTAAACGCCATTTCAGAGAAAGAGGAAAAGATATACAAACTGAGGATTTTACGGTTGTCGGTATAGGGGATATGGCAGGAGATGTATTTGGTAATGGTATGTTATTATCCAAGCACATTTGTTTGGTGGGTGCATTTAACCATATGCATATCTTTATTGATCCAAATCCAGATGTCGCTTCAAGCTATGAAGAAAGAAAGCGTTTGTTTGATTTGCCACGCTCAAGTTGGGAAGACTACAACCAAAAGCTTATTTCACAAGGAGGAGGCATATTTAGCCGCCAATCTAAGAGTATTACATTAAGTCCTGAAATGAAAGTTCTGTTAAAAACAGAAGCAGATCAATTAGAACCTAATAAATTAATTCAGTTATTATTGAAAGCGGAATATGAATTATTGTGGAATGGTGGCATTGGTACTTATGTCAAAGCCCATACTGAAAGCAATGAAGCTGTAGGTGACCGTGCGAATGATTCGGTACGTATTAATGGACGTGATTTGAACTGTTTGGTTGTTGGTGAAGGTGGTAATCTAGGTTGCACACAGTTAGGGCGTATTGAATATGCCTTAAAAGGTGGTTCAATCAACACAGATGCGATTGATAATGCTGCTGGTGTTGACTGCTCAGATCATGAAGTAAATATTAAGATTTTGCTAAATATGGCGATTGAAAATGGTGATTTATCTGAAAGTAGTCGTAATAAGCTATTGGCTGAGATGTCTGACGATGTTGCGTATTTAGTGCTTAAAAATAACTATGCACAAAACCGTACAATTGCTAATGAATTGCAATCACAAGAGCGTTATTTTGTTGAGTCGTATGCGCGTTTAATGCGTGAGCTTGAGCGCAAAATGCAGCTGGATCGTGAAGTGGAATACTTGCCAACTGACAAGATGTTACAATCTCGTGCGTTATCAGGTAAAAGCTTAACAGCGCCTGAGTTTTCCGTGATTATGGCGTATACCAAAACAATGATTAAGCAACAGATTTTAAAGTCTGACTTACCAGATGACCCACATTTTAACTTCTTCTTGTTGTGGGAGTTTCCAACTATTTTGCGTGAGAGATATGCTGATTTAATGCAAGGGCATAAGTTGAAACGTGAAATTATTGCAACTCAGATCACCAATGCAGTTACTTTGCATATGGGGGTTACCTTTATTCAACGCTTATATGATGAGACAGGAGCTTCAGTTGCTGACATTATTAAAGCGTTTATTGCCGTAGTTGAGATCTTCTCTTTGGATAAACTATGGCAAAAAGTTGAGAAGTTAAGTGGGCAAGTAAGTGTTGGAAGCACTCAGAAATGTCTACAAATCTTATTTAGGTTCGTGCGTCGCAATTGCCGCTGGATTTTACGCAATGAGCCTAAGGGCTTTCCGATTACTGAGGTGATTGAGAAGTATCGGCACACCGCGCCTAGTGCATTAAAAGTATTTCCAAGATTGTTAATTTCATCAGAAAAACAAAAGATTGAAGATAAGGCGACTACTTTAATTGACGCCGGTGTGCCAAAAGCAATTGTTGATCAGGTGTTATCATTTAAAATGGCAACGTCGGTCATGGATTTAGCACATAGTATAGAGATATCAAAGGATAGTAAGGCATTCGAAAAAATTGCTATTTTGCTTAATCAAAAGCTATGGTTATCCTGGTTTAGAAGCTGCATTAATCATTTAGGTGGCAAGCAATCTTATTGGGGTACGCTATCAACATCTGCCTTGCGTGATGATCTTGATAAAATGCAATACCGTTTAGTCAGACGTGTCATCGAGTTTACTAAGGATATTGATGACGTTAATGAGAAAGTTGACCATTGGCTTAATACCAACAGTAGTTATTTAGCACGATGGATAGGTTTGATCGAAGATATGCGTACAGATGAACCAAACTTTGAGTCTGTTAATATTGCCTTTAGAAGTTTAAGTGATCTGGCAAGATCGCATTAACCTTAAAGCTTGATAGCGTTTAATGCTATCAAGCCTTATATTATCTTACAAATAGCGGCTATGACCATATTTCTGCCCACTTTGATTGTGTAAGCGCTGGCTGAGCGTAAGTCGAAGCCTCTATGAAGTGTGATTTTTTTGAAGTGTTCAGTGTACCCTTCGACTTACGCTCAGGGTGCGGTTAGCACTTGTGGGTGAATATTTAGTCTTAACTCAAATAGCACTGACGACAAACTGTAATTTTATTAAGCTTTAGTGTAGTATTGTGCCTATTCTTATCAGGGCTTAATTAAGATAGACAATGCAAAGCAATTTACAAAAAGCACGCGTTTTAGTTGTGGGTGATGTGATGTTGGATCGTTATTACTATGGCTCAACAGAACGTATTTCACCTGAAGCACCTGTTCCTGTGGTGCATGTTAAGAATATTCAGGATCGTGCAGGTGGTGCGGGTAACGTCGCTTTAAATGTTACCTCATTAGCAGGACAAGCAGGAATTTGCGCGATGGTGGGTCAGGATGAGCCCGCGCGCATTCTAAAAAACTTTTTAGCTGAGCAATCAATTTACAGTCATCTGATTGAAACTCAGTTACCCACAATCACCAAGTTAAGGGTTCTATCACAAAAGCAGCAGCTGTTACGCCTTGACTTTGAAGAGGGTTTTGCACAAGTTGATGAAGGTGTCTTGTATCGCCATGTTGAGGCAGTGCTGAAAAACTATAATGTAATGGTATTGTCAGATTATGGCAAAGGCACATTACATGATGTGCAAAAACTGATTAAGTTGGCAAATAATCAACAGATTGCAACATTGGTTGACCCTAAGGGCAATGACTTTAGTATCTATCAAGGTGCTACTTTAATTACCCCCAATCGTAAAGAGTTTCAGGCAGTTGTTGGCAAGTGTCACACTGAAGATGAGCTGATTACTAAAGCGAATCAATTAATAGCAAACTGTCATTTAGGTGGGCTGTTAATTACCCGCAGTGAAGAGGGTATGACGTTGGTGTTAAAAAATGGCGAGGTAACAACAATTCCTACCGTTGCCAAAGAGGTCTTTGATGTCACCGGTGCTGGTGATACTGTTATTGCGGTTATGGCAATGGCCGTTTCATGTGGTTATGATTACATCTCAGCGATGCGTTTAGCGAATGCCGCAGCAGGTGTAGTGGTTGGCAAAGTAGGAACGGCAACGCTTAATGCACAGGAGTTACACGATTCATTACATGCACAAGCTAGAGTACACAAAGGAATTTTAAGCCAAAATGAACTTAAAAAAGCGATGCACGAAGTCCATCTTCAAGGTGAGAAAGTAGTGATGACCAATGGCTGCTTTGATATTTTGCATGCTGGACATGTTGAATATTTACAAAAAGCGCGTGCTTTAGGTGATCGCTTGATTGTTGCTGTTAATACTGATGCTTCAGTTAAACGCTTAAAAGGTGAATCTCGTCCTTATGTCAGTTTACAGTCGCGAATGGAAGTCCTTGCGGCACTAGGGTGTGTCGATTGGGTTGTAGCTTTTGATGAAGATACACCTAAGCGTATTATCAGTGAGTTGTTACCAGATATTTTGGTTAAGGGTGCTGATTATGAAATCGCGCAAATTGCGGGTGCCAAGGAAGTATTAGCCGCAGGTGGCGAGGTCAAAACCATCACCCTAAAGCCAAGTCACTCGAGCACATCGATTATTGAAAAAATAAAAAGTCATAAGTAGAAAATTTAAAAATAAATAATTAAAAAAGGTTTCTTTAACATGAAACACATTCATATATTAGGCATTTGTGGTACTTTTATGGGGGCTTTAGCGCTATTGGCGCGTGAAAAAGGTTATAAAGTCACAGGTAGTGATCAGAATGTTTACCCACCAATGAGCACGTATCTTGCAGCTCAAGGTATTAAGCTTATATCTGGTTATGATTATGATATTAAATCACTTAATCCTGATCAGGTGATCATCGGCAATACAATGCGTCGTGGCATGCCGATTGTTGAGCATTTATTAAATAGTAAACTTGAGTATTTTTCAGGGCCTGAGTGGCTTTATCAAGAAATTCTTAAACAGAAGAAAGTCATTGCGATTGCCGGCACACATGGCAAAACAACAACCACCTCAATGGTGATTAAATTGATGGATGATATGGGATTGAATCCAAGCTTTCTTGTAGGTGGAATTACGCAAGACTTTGGGGTGTCATCGCGCTTAACGAATTCAGAGTACTTTGTGATTGAAGCTGATGAATATGATACGGCATTTTTTGATAAGCGCTCGAAGTTTATGCATTATCATCCAGATGTGTTGGTGATTAATAATCTTGAATTTGATCACGCTGATATTTTTAATTCGATAGAGGATATTTATCGCCAATTTCACCACCTAATGCGCCTGCTACCTGGCAAGGTGACGGTTATTTATCCTGAGCATGATACGCATATTGATAAGCTACTAGCGATGGGTTTCTGGTCTGAACGTTGCCCACTGCAAGGTGATAATGGGCTTGATATCAAGCCTATACTTGAAGACTATAGCCAGTTTGAGATCATAGATCACAATAAAACACTTAAGATTAACTGGTCGCTGCTAGGTGAGCATAATGCCAAAAACGCATTATCAGCTTATGCGGTTTTAAAAACACTGGGTGTTTCATTAGATAAAGTAACGGATAGTTTTAAAAATTTTAAAGGGGTTAAACGGCGTCTTGAATGTATTGCTGAAAATATACACTATGCTATTTATGATGATTTTGCCCATCACCCAACAGCAATAGCGGAAACACTCAAAGCAATTAAAGCACGTGCGACAGATAAGGAAAGAGTCGTCGCGATTTTAGAGCCACGCTCAAACACGATGAAAATGGGAGTGCAAGAAGCAGCATTGATTAATGCACTTAATATTGCTGATGAAGTTTGGTTTTATCAAAACAGTGTGATGCAGTGGCAAGCGGCATCTTATGCCAAAGACAACTTTCTGGTATTTGATCAGGTTGCTGATATTGCTGAGCGTTTCAAACAATCACAGAATGAGCGTTTTACCCATTACGTCATTATGAGTAATGGTGCTTTTGATGGGTTGCATCAGGCATTAAGCACGTTGGCAGTGAAGGAGAAAGGTATAGTTTAACTAAATGGAAAGGGAAAAATCATGTTTTTAAATTTCTTTGATGGTATAGTGCCTGTTATCCTGACCTCGATTTCAGTACTTTTGGGGTTTGTATATAAAACATATAAAAATAGAAGTTATATAAGGCGTGTTGATGAAAAGCTTCTAAGATCTATCAATGCTATTTGTAATGTTGAGCATGTTGAGATTAAACAAGAGAGGAAGCAGATGATAAAGCGGGCAAAATATTCATATTACACTCGCCTTTATGGATTACTTCCGATAACTGTTAAGGGATATGAGGGCATACATAGTTATATGTGTCAGTATAACTTACATTACTCAGTCATAAAAAGTGCGTGTATATGTTTAAAGGGAAAAAGGCTTATTGTTAAGAAGTGGCTTATTGTTTTGAAGGTTATAGGGTTAAGCTTTATTGTTGCCCTCGCGGCATATTTAGGATTAAGAATGATGCCTAATCAAACAATGCAAGATTGGCATGCAGTAAGACCTTATGTGCACTATATAGCAAGCTGTGTATTTATAATGGCCGCAATGATTGGCGGTTTGCATATAAGCAATATGATATTTGCCTATTTGGAGGCGCCTAAAGTTTTAGAAAACATTAATTTGAAAAAAGAGCTTATATCACCGCATAGAGCTCTGGCAATGTCTGCCAAATGATTAGAAGGGTTTAGGCTGAAGTCTGTTATTCAGATCTTAGGGCTGATGCAGCGCATCTTAAACAAGTAACTCACCATCTTTAATGGTTGTTTTGCGATAATTCAATGTTGCATCATAGATGATTTGATTGTAATGCTCGCAATCCCACAAGACTAAATCAGCACATTTACCAATTTCAATACTCCCCTTTTGATCTTGGATGCCAAGTGCATGAGCTGCATTAATCGTTGTTGCTTGAAATGCTTGATAAGGTGTCATGCGAAATAGGGTACATGCCATATTCATCATCAATGGTAATGACAAAAAGGGTGATGAGCCTGGGTTTGCATCAGTAGCAATGGCAATTTTGACGTGGTTATTTAAAAGCTCAGCAACCGGTGGTAATTTGGTTTCACGCAAGAAATAATAAGCGCCAGGTAATAAAACAGCAACTGTGTTTGCCACACGCATTTTAGCAATATCTTCAACGGCAAGGTATTCTAAATGATCAGCAGATAAGGCGTTAAATTGAGCAGCAAGAGCCGCACCTTTTTGATCAGATAATTGCTCGGCATGGAGCTTTAGCTGAAATCCATGTTCTTTGGCATGAGTAAACAGGCGCCTAATTTGCGCATGTGAAAAGCCAATATTCTCACAAAACCCATCAACAACTTGTGCGAGATTTTCTTTTTTCAGCACCGGTAGCATTTTAGCAATAATAAAATCAATATATTGATCCTTATCATCAAATTCAGGTGGCAAAGCATGTGCACCTAAAAAGGTTGGTATAATATCGATGCCTTTTGATGCATCAAGCTTTTGGGCAACTTTTAGCATTTTCATTTCAGTATCGATATCTAAGCCGTAACCAGATTTGATCTCACAACTGGTTGTGCCATATTGCATCATTTGCTTAAGGCGTCTGCGAGCACTGTGATATAACGCATCCAAAGAGGCATTACGCGTCGCCATAACGGTTGAGCGAATGCCGCCACCTTGTTTGGCAATTTCTTCATACGAGACACCATTTAAGCGCATTTCAAACTCATCTGCGCGATTGCCAGCATAGACAAGGTGGGTGTGGCAATCAATGAGCCCTGGAGTTACCAGCTGACCATTATGATCAATGGTTTCACGCGCCTTAGGTAGTGCTGAACCTTTGGCTAAGATATCAATGATCTTGCCTTGATTAATAACTAAGGCGGCATTATCCAAAATACGCTCGTCTTGATCAAAGGTCACAAGGCGCGCATTTTGGATGATCAGATCGTACATGTTATTAACCTTTAATCTTTAAAAAAGTTGCGAGTGAACATCGTTATAGAAAGCATGCTGCTTGATGACATCTGTGGCATTTTCGATATCACGTGCAAAATAGCGATCTTCGTCATAATATGGAACTTTAGCACGAATCTGGCGATATTTGCTATCCAATATGGGCGATGTTTTAAGCGGTGCTCTCAATGAGATCCCTTGACAAGCAGCAAGTACTTCAATACTTAAGATAGACAATACATTTTGAGCAATTGTATTTAATTTGCGTGCGGCAAAAGTTGCCATACTGACGTGATCTTCTTGATTGGCAGACGTCGGTAGGCTATCAACAGATGCCGGATGGGCTAGCGTTTTATTCTCACTGGCTAGAGATGAGGCCGTAACATGTGCCAACATAAAGCCTGAGTTAAGTCCAGCATTTTCTATTAAAAAAGCCGGTAAGCCGCTTAAATGTTTATCGATCAAAAGGGCGATACGACGCTCAGAAATCGCACCTATTTCAGCACAAGCAATACTTAGCATATCGGCACTCATGGCGACCATTTCAGCGTGGAAATTGCCACCGGATATGATCTCTTTGGTTTCTGGTAGGATTAACGGGTTATCAGAAACGCCATTGGCTTCATTTAATAAATTGCGTTTAGCATCATTGATTACTTGCCATGCTGCACCCATTACCTGCGGTTGGCAACGTAATGAGTATGGGTCTTGTACTTTACTACAATGATCATGTGAGTGCATAATCTCACTGTTGTCCAGTAAATTGTGCATCACTTTTGAGAAAATGATTTGACCCTCAATGCGTTTGATCTTGGAAATAACGGGATCAAATGGCTTCATGCTGCCAAAGGTTGCCTCAATACTTAAAGCACCAGCAATAGCAGCAATACTGAAGTTGCGCTCAACGTTAATCAGTCCCATCAAAGCAATCGCCGTTGATGCTTGAGTGCCATTAAGTAGTGCTAAGCCTTCTTTTTCTTGAAGCTCAATAGCATTTAACCCAGCTTGCTTTAAAGCATCTTGTGCATTGATACGTTGGCCTTGATAATTAACCTCACCTTCGCCAATTAAGGGCATACTCATATGTGCTAAAGGTGCTAAGTCGCCTGATGCACCAACTGAGCCTTGCTCAGGGATCAGAGGGTAAATACCATGGTTATAAAATGCGATTAATGCATCTAAGGTTTGTTGTGTTATCCCTGAATAGCCTTGTGCAAGGCTGTTGATTTTAAGCAGCATGATGAGCTTAACCGTGTCATTATCTAATAGTTTGCCAACACCGGTAGCATGAGAGAGAACGATGCGGCGTTGCAGCTCTTTTAGATCAGCTGTTGGAATTTTTTGATTTGCCAGTAAGCCAAAACCAGTATTAATACCATAGACCGTTTTACCTTCTTTAAGCACTTCTTCAACAATACCGCGAGATATTGCAATTTTAGCATATGCACGATCATCTAGATGTATGGGGCACGCGCTATTAAGTAGCAGCTGAATGTTCTGAAGGGTAAGCTTACCTGGGATTAAGCAAAAACTTTGCGGGTTAAATGCATTTCTACTGGCTGTATTTGTTTGATTTATTACTTCACTCATATGAAAGCCTCTGTTTTGGCTAAAGAGCAATTACCATCTTGTGTTTTGGTGTTAATCATGGGTAGATTTAGTCCTTTCTCTTTGGCACAATTAATGGCGATATCATAACCCGCATCCGCATGACGCATGACACCTGTGCCTGGATCATTCGTTAATACGCGCTGTAAACGTTTGGCAGCTGCATCAGTTCCATCAGCAACAATAACGACACCTGCGTGTTGAGAAAAGCCCATACCTACACCTCCACCGTGATGTAGACTAACCCAAGTAGCACCTCCAGCAGTATTTAGTAATGCATTTAATAATGGCCAATCAGATATAGCATCAGAGCCATCTTTCATGCTTTCCGTTTCGCGATTTGGACTTGCAACAGAGCCTGAGTCTAAATGATCACGACCGATAACAATAGGACCTTTAAGTTCGCCACTTTTAACCATTTCATTAAATGCCAAGCCAAGGCGGGCACGATCTCCCAGACCAACCCAGCAAATGCGTGCTGGAAGACCTTGAAATGCAATACGCTCTTTTGCCATATCAAGCCAGTTATGTAGATGCTTATCGTCTGGCATAAGCTCTTTGACTTTTTGGTCAGTTTTATAGATATCTTCAGGGTCACCCGATAAAGCAACCCATCTAAAAGGACCAATTCCCTGGCAAAAAAGTGGGCGAATGAATGCCGGTACAAAGCCTGGGAAATCAAACGCATTTTGTAAGCCCTCATCAAAAGCGACTTGGCGAATGTTATTACCATAGTCAAAGGTTGGAATGCCTTGTTTTGCAAATTCAAGCATAGCTTGGACATGGACTTTCATCGATTTTTTAGCTTCAGTAACAACTAATTCAGGATTGCTTTGACGCTCTTTTTTGGCTTTGTCTAGACTCCAGCCAATTGGTAGATAGCCATTTAATGGATCATGTGCGCTGGTTTGGTCTGTTACTGCATCAGGCTTAATACCACGCTTGACCATTTGAGGTAAAATCTCAGCGGCATTTCCTAAAAGTCCGACAGAAATCGCACGCTTTTCAGCGCAGGCTTTATTGATAATAGCCATTGCCTCATCAAGCGTTTTGGCTTTGTAGTCAACGTATTTTGTGCGTAATCTAAAATCAATGCGACTTTCATCGCATTCAATCGCTAGAACACAAGCGCCGGCTAAAACACCCGCAAGTGTTTGTGCTCCACCCATACCACCTAATCCTGCTGTTAGAATCCATTTCCCAGATAAATCACCGTCATAATACTGGCGACCCATTTCAACAAATGTTTCATAGGTTCCTTGAACAATGCCTTGTGAACCGATATAAATCCAAGATCCTGCAGTCATTTGCCCAAACATCATTAGGCCTTTTTTATCAAGCGCATTAAAGTGCTGCCAGTCTGACCAGTGTGGGACAAGATTCGAGTTAGCAATCAATACGCGTGGTGCATCAGTGTGTGTTTTAAACACACCTACAGGCTTTCCAGATTGGATAAGGAGAGTTTCGTCATCTTCAAGTTTCTCTAAACATTCAACGATCTTATCAAAGCATTCCCAGTTGCGTGCAGCTTTCCCAATGCCGCCATAAACAACAAGATCTTGTGGATGCTCAGCAATATCAGGATCTAAGTTATTCATCAACATGCGAAGAGGGGCTTCAGTTAACCATGATTTGGCTGTAAGTTTTGTGCCTGTTGCGGCTTTGATTGTACGTGACATAATGTAAATTCCTCCTATAGGTTTAGGTTAAGCTTGCAGAAAATTAGCAAGAAGAGCTGCTGCAAGCTTGGCGGTTCTGTTATCGATATCTTTTTTTGGATTAAGCTCAACGATATCTAAAGCGACAACTTTATCGGATTGTTTAAGCTTGCGTAAAGCATTTATGACAAAAATGCTATCAATGCCTAATGCTTGCGGAGCACTAACGCCTGGGGCAAGGGCTGCTTGGAAAACATCAAGACATAGTGTGATATAGATTTGCTGATGTTTTGCCATAATGTTGTCAATAAATGATAAATCTTGTGGATTACTATTGATGTGTTCAGCAAGTAAATATTGTGTATTAGTTGCGTGAGCATAATCAAATAAGCTGTTGGTATTGGCAAGTGGCTGTACACCCAAGCAATAATAATCAAAATTCAATTGTCGGTTTTGTAGATAACGTGATGCTTGATAAAAAGGGGTACCTGAACTACCAAGACCACCTGTTAAAGTTTCACGTAAATCAAAGTGTGCATCAAAGTTCACAATCGTGGGGTTAAGATTTTCTTTATAAAGACCTTGTAAGTGCCCCCAGGCAGTTTCATGTCCGCCACCGATGACAATCGGTATGGCTTTTAACTGAATGGTTTTGGCAACATACTTTGCTAACAGCTGTTGTGCAGACTCAAGATCTTCATTATCACAATAAACATTCCCTGCGTCATAAAGCATGTGCTTATTATCTAGATGTGTCGCTAAGTTAAAAAATGCACGTCTAAAGCACTCAGGTCCTTCTTTAGCACCAACAACACCCTGATTACGTTTAACACCCTCATCACAGCAAAATCCAATTAGGATAAAATTTTGTTTGTCACTTTCGAATGTGTCGATAGGTTGATTGAGATCAATACTTTTAATCAGTTGATGGAAATACTCATTGTTAACATCTGTAATGCGAGAAGCATAGGTTGATGCACTATTAGCAGGCAGGTATTTCATAAGATTAAAAGGTGTACTTAGATTACAGGATGTGTAATATCTTTACCAATAAAGTGCTTGATCGCAACCTTGATCTGCAAAATTATTTAAAAATTAAGTGGTGGAATATGTAATTTATAGGACTTATGCATTTTAATGTGATCCCACTTTGAGCGATAAAAATAGGTTGGATGATGATAAAAGCAAGCTGCTATACCTAGGATTATTAATCAAATAATAGTTTGAATATAGATGCACTTAACATGATGTTAAAAAATTCCATGATAATTCATGTTGAGTTTGGTATCACTCAAATGGAGGAAACTTATGACGATATATATAAAAAATGGTTAGGATGGAATTAACCCAGGCCCTATCTATATTTCAGGATCATTCTGTCATCAATGCGTAAGTCTTAATTTAATTTTATTGCTTGTTTTGATGCTAGAATTCTAAGTTATATGAAATTGGGACTGTTGCTCTTTTCTTAGCATCACGATACAGCAGTTATATTACAGGACAAGATATTGTCGTTGATGGAGGAATGGGGTTATCATAAAATTATTTTTAATCTTCATAGGTCATAATAATTTGTGCAACTGTTTCAAGTTCATCTTTATTAATAAGCTCGAGCTTTTCAATTAATTCAAGAATAATATTTTGAATATAGCGATAAGAATGCCCTGATTGGCGGGCAATATCCTTTGCTGAACCACCTGCTGCAATGGTTTTAAGGTGCATAAGTTCACTTTCAGTGAGATTATAAAGTGCTTGGATTAAAGCAAGTCTGGGTTGTTCAAGCTGTGGCGTGTTTTGTGCTTGCAAGCGTTTTATATCCTCGGCAGAAGGGGTTAATAACTGTTGGATATGAATACGTTTATAAATAAGGTTCATCGTTGAGCGTAAGCGCTGGAAATATTGGGCTTTTTTCTTAAAGCTGCATAAGTTAAATGCAGCTTTAGTGGTATTAAAAAGTAAGACATCTTTATAATCAGCATAGAGTCTTTCAGTGACGAGTGTTAAGTACTCATCAAAGTTTTGCTTGGCATGCTGTTGTTGTGGAAACTCACTATAATCAATGATGCGATAAGCTTCTTGATTAAGTGTGCCATAAAGTGCATCAAGCTGCCAAAACCCAAGTCTAAAATAAGACTTAAGCTCATCAGCTGCGGTACTGCCAATATAATTAAAATCATAGGACTTAGTTACCCGGAAAAAATCAAAACCGATAATGTCATCTTGTGAAATAAGCGTCAAAATGTCTTTAATTGCGCGTTCATTGTACTGACAGTCGCGATAAATTGCTGCCATATCCTTTGTCGATAAATGACTAAACGGACCAAGAAAATATGTGTTTTTTTTATTTTCATCATTCTCATCATTTATTTTATGCTCATTTTTCATGCTTCCATGTCCGTTAACATCTGACTATATCAAGTTTAGATAAGAAACTTAAAGACACAAGTATAAAATACAGGGTGTATTTTATACCCTAATAAGTTTTAGTTTAAAAAACTATAAATATGCTCCCTGGCATAAAAGTGACCAGTTTTGTGTTTGTAATGTTAAATATCAGAATAATCCAAAGAGGAGCATATGAAAAATAATCTTATTTCTAACCCATTTAATAAATTTGGTTTACCCATTAAATTAAGTTGCATTGCTGTTGCCGTTGTGCTTTCCGGTTGTGGTGGAGGAGGTGGCTCAAGCTCAAGTGATACACCAGTAACTGCTGTACTTGCAGCAAGTAATAGCAATAACTACTTATGTCAAGCAGCAGAAAACGGCGATTCCAGTTGTAGTGATAGCGTGACGATTGCCAATAATGGTGGTAATACAATAACCGGTGTTGGTACGGCAATAAATGGCAGTGCCATGATACAGCAGGCATATTTTGATGCGCTGCCAGAAGGATGTAGTGCCACCTTTAATAGTGATGCAACAAATACTTGCTTGCAAAGTGATGGCTCTTACAAAACACTAGCAACGGGTGAGCAATGTCAGCTTGCTTTTAGCGTATCATGTCACTCTCCTGTGCATTTAGATACGAATCTTACGATTAAATATCAGCATAGTAATACTGATTTTTCTCTTAATGCGCCTGTGAATCAAACCTTTTTGGCAAGTAATAATTTTACGTATTCGGTTGAGCAAACACCTTTAGAGATTATGTTAGGTGCTGATAGTAGTATTGTATTGACAAATAAATCAGATCAAACTTTGCGTCATCTAAAGCTTGTATTACCTGCTGTTTTATCTGGTTTAAGTACGGATGCACATTTGCACATTGATGCATTAAAACCTGGTGAAAGTGCTACACTAGAGTTTCAATTGCCCGATGACGTTTCTAAAGAGACGATCACCAATGCATTGAATGAGTTTTATGTTGTTGCAGATAACCTTAAAAGAACGATGATTCAAAATATTGATATCAATAGCGGTTTAGAAATTGAATCAGCACCAACAACTGAGCTCAATAGTACAGAGACACTCTATCCGGTAACCTTAAAGAATAATACCAATCAAAACTACAATCATGTCAGTATTGCATTATTGGATAGCCAAGGTCATGTTATTCAGCAAGGGATAAGTGTTGATCAAAGCCAGCTAAGTGTTTTGGCTAATTCAACCAAAACGCTTTATATTAAGCTTAATAGTGATGTTGCCGAGCTCGTTGTTAAAGTTCGTATTGATTATCAAACACACTCAGGAAATCAAACAAAAGCGTTAGATTACCAATTAGATATTGATGCTTTAATCAAAGCGCAATCACTAAGCGTGAATAGTCATGTATTACCGTATATTGATCATTTGGTTAAGACATTAACGATTACCAATAATGGTGAATTTGATTGGTATCCTTCAACAAATGCAAGTGACTATGAAGTTGCCGGTGAAGGCATTTCAGTGAGTACGTCTTCAACAGGGCAAAGCTGTTTAAGTGGCAAAGTAGTTAAGCCTGGAGACTCTTGTACATTAAATGTAAGTTACACCAAAGATATTGCTCAAAATGTACCCTCAAGTGCCACCATTCAAATTCCATTGGGTGCTAATGCTGCACAAGATGGTGTTAAAACAGTAAGCTTAAGCTTGATTGATCAAAAGGTATCATTGTCATCTGAGTATCAACTGATTCCTTATGTGCTTAATACAACGGATGGTCAGGCAATATACCGTTTATTATTATCCAATGATGATCAGGATATGATGACAAATATTAAAGTGCATTTGCCTCAGGGCTACAAAAGCGTTGATGATCCCTTGTCAGATGCTAATGCGTGTCACGATGGTATGAGCTTGGCAAGAGGTGCAAGCTGTGTGTTAAGCGTTGGTCTTATTAATCCGACAGATCTTGGTGCTATTGCTCAAGGGAAAATCAGTATTGATGCTGATATTAATGCACAAGCACACCAAAATATTGCGCAACTTGACCTATCAGCGCTTAATGTACTTGCTGCAGCAAGCAGTGATAGCAGTGCTGTATTACCAAGTGTTAGTTTAAGTGAAGCCACACCAAGTAGCATGAATAATGAGCGTATACAAATCGCATTGAAGAATAATAGCCAGCAAGATATTGTCAATTTAGCATTACATTTACCTCAAGATTTACGTGATTTATTGACAGCTGAAAGTCAGTCAAGCTTAATGATCCCTGTGTTAAAGCAAGGACAGTCTTATATCTTTACATTGAGCTTTAACTCAAGCGTTGCTGCTGAGAGCTATATTGATGCGCACTATGATTCATTGGTAACGAATCAAGCGACTCATGGCTTAAGCTTAACAGCAGCTAACATGTTAGCACTTTATCCAAGCTTTGCAGTGGCTAAATATACGCTAGAGGCAGATAATCAAACATTAACAACGACTGAGAATCAATCGATTAGTTTACATAATCCAACAACAAGCCCGATGGTTGTTAATACATTGACTTTAAATCATGGTATTACGGGTGTGATGCTTGATCCTGAGCTTCATTTTCCATTAACGCTTGATGCTAATAGTACAGTGCAGATCCCGCTTGAGGTGAGTAGCTCAGCAGAGGGTAGTGCGATGTATCAAGTAGATTATAGCCTCAATAATCAAAATAAATCACTGCAAAAACAAATCAGTGTTGATAATCAGATAACAAGTAATGATATTAATATCACCCCTAATTTTTTAAGCCAGATGCAAAAGCCGCTAGCAGAAGGCAGTACGTTGCAAAAAACACTAATGATAACTAATAATGGTCAATTTGATTGGCATATGAGTGATGACAGTGCTGATTATAAGGTCATTGATTTAGCAAATAACGAGCTTGCCCAAGGGGTAACCCTTGCTCCAGCGCAATCTAGCTGCTTAAGTGCAGGTAGTATTGCGCCTGGGCAAAGTTGTACATTAGTATTTGATCTAAATCATACCGCACCTGATCAGATCGCCCTTGAGATTGCTGCCAAAAACAATTTGGCAGATGCTAAAAACATCGTCTATACAACAACGACAAATGCTTATTTATTTAACCCTGTTGACGCAGGATTTATGCCAAGCAAGGTCAAGGCTTCGACAATAGGAGGAGATGAGTATCCGGTGTACGTGAGTTATCAGCTAACAAATCATGCCTCTCATGCCATAACATTAGATAGTACTCCAGGCTTTAGCTTAGAAGGATTATCAGATATCAACATAGCAAGTGAGGCTGAGATAAGCAGCTGTATAGATGGTATGACATTACAATCCGGTGAACATTGTACCATTAGAAGAAAGCTTATATTTAATAGTGCTACAGCATTAACCGAAGCAGTCAATGGCTTTGTCAATGTCCATGCGATAATCGATGGACAAAACATACAGCTTTTGCATCAAGCACTCACGGTAGGTGGTGATAGTGGCGTGGATTATATATCGCCTCAATTAAGTGATTTAACCCTAATAGCAGGGAAAGTAAATACGCTTGAAATCACCAATCCATCGCAATATGAAAGCTTAAGTGGTGTGAGAGTGCATATCCCTGAAGTCTTAACAGGAGCCAATGATAGTCTTGTGATTAACACATTAGCGCCATCACAGTCTTATCAGTTTAGTTTCACACCTGCAATGGATCAAAGTGTATCTGATTGGCTAAATGCCAATAAAGATAGCTTACTAGATAATGCACAAAGCTGCTTGATTTATGCCACCGCATCTAATGGTAATAAAGTTTGCCCATCTGTTGATGTCAAGGCACCATTTGATTTAGCAGATTCAAGTATTAATGTTGAATCACCTGGGGATCATTTTTATCAATTTGAATATAGTGGAACTTCACAAACGCAGCTTGAAAATATTACTTTGATTGCGGGAGATAGCGTTGGTTTAAGCCTTGTAGATGATCATACGACTTATCCATTGACATTACATTATGGCGATTTAAAGAGTGTTAGCCTAAGCGCAGAGCCTGATAGTTATGTCGCTAATAATGGTGTTAAACCAAAGCTTGAGATCACCTTAAGTGGTGGTGTTAAATATGATGTTCCGATAAACCTTACACAAAACAAGGCGCAATTAACACATGGTAATTTATACATGCTTAGCCCACAGCAAGGTGCAACAAGCACTGTTAATATGACGATTGAGAATACAGGCGCATTTAACTGGCAAATTCCAACTGCAACAAGCTTAACAAATGATATACATTTTTATAATCAAGCAGGGCAGCTAGTTAGCGCAAACTTTGCGGTGGTGGGTACCACGACAAAATCTTGTACTGCATTAACCTCATTGGCAGCTGGTGAGAGTTGCAATTTAACGATTGAGGCGCACAGTAATGCTGTCACAGGTGATTATAATATGCAAGTTTCCCCGGATCTTCATTTGACGATTGATGGTGGTAAGCTCAACTTGCATGTTGTTGATGAGTTAGGTTTTGAAAGTCATGTTGACAGTGGTGAAGTTGGTTTAAATACCCAAGCAATTACCTTATCAAACTACACGTCTCTTGCCAAAGATGTAGACATTAACATGCCACAAAATCACAATGCTTATCAAGTGTTAACGATAGGCAGTAATTCGCCATGGTGTACAGAAGTTACTTGTCCTGAGTCGTGTGATATCGATAATGGTAAGGTGCTCATGCCAGCGGCAACAATCGATGGAGAGGATATTATCCCAAGTCAATGTAAAGTCTATGTTCATAAAACAAATGATCCGGCACTTAATATTGATCATATATCTATTGGCTTGCCAGGACAGATGAAAAGCTATGAACTAAAGCCATTACAAAATCTATATTTGATGAAAGACAATAAGCTATATCATAATATTTTAGACAAAGCAGATGGCTTTCTATTTGATGTCAATAATTGGCAAGAGATAGGACAAACCTCAACAGAGGGTTCTAGTGTTGCTGATTTAGCAACAGATGATCATGGCAATGTTTATGCTGATGGGCGTTATACGGCACTTTATCAACTAACTAATCAAGGAATGCAGTTGGTTGCCAATTCAACAAAGAATGTCAGCATTACATCTCTTCAGTTTAATAAAGGATATTTATATGCTACGGTGTCTCAAGATGAAGAGATCTATCGTATTCCTGTTGATGAAATTGGTGTGCCAGGTGCGCCAAGCTCGCCAACATGGCAGAAGTATTATGATGCACCAACTGGGTATTACTATTTGGGTGAATTAAACACGCTACCATTTACACTTAAAAATGATAATCCTGATACACCAACTTTGTTGATGATCTCCGAGTATAAGAATAATGGTAATGTTGCATTATACAGTAACAATAAGTGGAACAATTTGGAGTCTATCCCTGACCATAACCCACCGGCGGGTTCAGGTCAATATGGACAGATTTTCACCTTGGCGGTTAACCCAAGAATACAATTAACACCAGTGCCGCACTATGATATTTTGTTTGGGACACATCCGACAGGTACGTCACTAAAGGGCGGTGATTCAACAATGAAAAGAGTATACAAAGCCGTATTGGGCTGTAAAGAAAATGGCGTTTTATCGGTGATTACGGGTAATGGTCAGTGTCAAGCAAGTGACATGGTATTAATTGATCCGGCAAGTTTGGCAGGCGAGCTTACAGAGGGCTATCAGCGAATAAGCCAATCAGTTAACCCATACTATGGCGTGTTAAATCTGCAAATTGTCTATAATCCTGTGAGTTTAGTCGATCAGTATATCTATATGTTAGGCAGGCGTGAGTTTACGCATTCGACTACTGATGGTTCCGTCAATGAAATGTATATGATGGGTTATGATAAAAATTCACCATGGCAGAGTGAAAATCCAATCCCAATGCTAGGGTCATCTCCTAAGTTTCAAGATATTACTGTGGTCAATGGTATGCAGATCAAAAAACAGTAATTACTAAAAAGAAAGCATAGAGTGTATTTTATACACTTACCTTCTTATAGTGTGTTTAGTACACTTTGCAATCTAACAAGATCCATAGCAATCATAGTGTTATGGATCTTAAATTTATCTCTGTCATTTAAAAATAGTCAAAGAGGAATAGGTATGCCTTGGATTAAGAAATCAGTATTTTGTTTAACTACTATGATAGTGTTAGCTATGACCGGTTGTGGTGGCAGTACTAGCAGCAGCTCGACACCGGATACGAGTCCTTTGGCAGTCAGTAGTGATTTGCCTGAGCAATTAACGTCAGAGACGGCAATAGATAGAAGCTCAGAGGTCAAAGTTGAAGTGAAAGTAGGCATGAATCAAACCCTTGAAATGAATCAAGTCGGTGCTGCAGAGTCACAATCAAGATCTGTGTATATTACCTCGGTATCAATATCGCCAACAGTTGCTCAATATGTTCATCTTGAGCCTTATCATGAAGATTCATGTTGGTCAAATGGTGTCGGCGCAAATCTGCAAGCCGGACAAAGTTGTTATCTTTACTATAGTGTTGAATCCTTAACACCAACTACCATTAATGGTGATGTTAAGATAACACTCAGTGGTGCCTCTGAAAAAATGATTGAAGTGCCTGTAAAAACAACGTTTAAACCCGCCAATGAAATGACAAATGTGTTGCAGTTGCAATCCTCAATCACAATGACACCGGGCAATGTTATGCAATTTGTTATTTATAACCCTAATAAGGAAACAGTAAAGGGAATAAAGGTTGATTTAAGTCATGCACCAGATGTAGTTATTGCAGCTTTGGATTTACAAGATATTGACGGTGGAAATTATAATGCGGTAACCAAGATGATTTCAGCTAATACAACAATGTTAGCACCTAAACAAACAACAACTATATCTCTACATGTTAAACCTGATGAAAACCTTGCTGGTGCGGCAATTAAGTATAGCTATCAAGCACTGGAGCAAAACAGCTACCATAATAAGCCGATTTTTCAGGTGATTGCAGATAATGCACAAGATTTGATTCCAGTTAGAATCAATGCCTATTCAGTACCGGCAACCCTATCAAGTCTTGATATTAAAACGCCAGGTGAATATCAACAGACTTTCATCAATCATAGTACTCGGGAAATGATGATTAAAAATATTGATTTTACGTTGCCACAAGGTGTGACACTTAAAAATACGCAAGATATGTGTCAAAAAGATACTATATTAGCAGCGGGAGGGCATTGTGTATTGTCATATCAGGCGGCAGATAATGCTTATCAAACAAAGGATTTTAACAAGCGCTTTGCCAATATTAATTATTTTTCTGATCAAATGTTTTATAGCACCAAAGACCAAGTTTCTAATCAAGATATAACGATTGCAGGTGCGGATGTTGCCTTTAAAGAAGCATCGCATTACATCAATATGGATTCGCATAATAGCGTGATCAATGTTGCGATTGTTAATCATGGTGCCTTTGCTTGGCAACTGCCTAATAGTTTGGATGCATTTCAGTTATATCAAAACACAACAAATCAACCACTACAAGGTGACTATCTGAGTGTTGTTGCGCCAACCAATGGTCAAGTATCCTGTACAACTGGCGCGACATTAGCGGTAAATGGTACGTGTTATGTTGGAGTTAAATATACGCAGTTAACCTCACCACCCGATGATAAAGGCTATCGGTTAAGCCTGACAAAACAAACCAATATGGCGGCGGCAATTGATACAAATATCTATTTAAGCAAAAGTGGAGTTAATGCCGAAATATCGCAAGATAATGATACAGTTTACCCGAGTATTAAATCGGTTAAACTCACCAATACCAATTTTAGTAACGAGTCAGTTTTAGTGTCATTGACTAACGACAATCTTAAGCAGTTTTCCGTATACGATGGCACGCAAGCGTGGTGTAGTACAAATACTTGTCCTAAATCATGCTTTAACAGTGATCAGTTATTTACAAAAGGGCAGACTAATACATTAACACTTGATGCCTATTCCGCAAAGCGTGATAACACTTGTTATATTTATGTTAAAGCGCAGAATGTAAATGCGGGAGATAAAGCAACTGCCTTATTGCAGATTGACAAGCTCGGTGCTAATGCGAATGAAGATAAAATATTTAATTTTACGGCAAATGGCAGTTTATATGCAGTGTTGAGGAAAATGGTTAGTTCATATATTTATCAATACGATATAAAGGGTTGGCACAAGGTTGCTAGCAAGACAATAGGTCAAAACACCTTTAATACGTTCATCTCTGGAATGACTATTTCGCCAAAAGGAGTGGTTTATTATGCAAGTGGTACAGATGCGCATAGTGATCTTCCGCCGTATACTATAAAACGAGTTGCATCAATATCAACAGTAGGTTATATGAAGCCTTATAGCTTTTATAGTATGAGTGATGCATTAGGTGATTTAAGTCAAAGCACACATATTGAAGTCAACGGTTCGGGGCAAATTATCGTGTCAAATGTCGCAATGACAGAAAATGGGCATGTGGATATGGTTCAAGCCTCTGTCAATGATTTTGATGGTTGGGGTAAGTTGGCAACACCTGTTCCATCAACGATTAATGATGCAATACCAATGACTTTAGATGATAAAGGTGACTTATATTACATAGCAACTCAACAAGGCCAAGCCTACAAATTAACTAACCAAAACGACACTCCATTAACGCAAATGGTTGCTAAAGCATTTGGTGCTATCAAGGTGTTTAACATGGGGAAAACGGAAAATGGAGAGATTTATCAAAGCATGAAATGCACTGAAAATGATCAAGACATGATTTGTATTGAGGTGCTTAAGAACAACATGTGGCAACAAATAGCAGGCTTTCCAGCAAATGGTAGTCCCAATGTATCGGTTGCATTTGATAACAATGACAATGTTTACTTTTCTTCACTGAACACTCATGCGGTTTATTTTACAAATAAAAATATGCCAGAGCAGGTACTAGGTGCAGATTCTAACCCATTTAAACAAGCCAGTGTTTATGGTGTAAAAACGATTAATGATATGGTTTATGCATTAGCAAGTAATGGTTTGTATACATATGATCAAACACAAGCTAAATGGCAGTTATTAGCCAATTTACCAGAAGCCAATTTAAGTGAAAATCCAGAGATTATGAATAATCTGTATGTGGCGACGCAATTGGATATAAGCACCGATAGCCATTAATTTTAACTGCATCAACTAAGATTTATTACGCTTAAAAAAGTAAAGCAAAACTTCAACGAATTATCGATTGTATTCGTGAGAATGCTCAGGCAAAATAAGACAACTTTTGATGCGTGATTTATCACAAGTGTTTTTTGTTAACCGTTTAGAATAAAAGAGCTAAAAGAGTAAAAATGGCAGTTAAAATAGAGAAAAAAATCACAGGCTTTAATATTGTCAAACCCGATGACGGATCAAACAATATTGCAGTCAAACCAGCAAAAAAAGAAAAATCACATCAGCAAATGAGTGAAAATATCAAGCGTCCAGAGTCATTGCTTGGTGAAACGTATAAGATTAAGCCGCCGCAGGCAGAGCATGCATTGTATGTGACGATTAATGATATTATTTTAAATGAAGGTACACAGCATGAAATGCGTCGTCCATTTGAGATTTTCTTAAGCTCTAAAAATATGGAGCACTTCCAATGGACCATTGCTTTGACTTTGATTATCTCAGCGGTTTTTCGCAAAGGGGGTGATATTACCTTTTTGGTTGAAGAGTTAAGATCTGTTTTTGATCCTAATGGCGGTTATCTAAAGCGTGGTGGGAAGTATATTCCTTCATTAGTTTCTGAAATTGGTGATGTGATTGAAAAGCATTTGAAGAAAATTGGCATGCTACCAGATGATGAGTTAGATGAAGAGCAAAAGCAATATATCGCTGCTAAGCGTCAAGAGCTAGATCAGCGTCAACAGCCAAGTAATGATGCGAGCAATAACTTTCCACCTGAGTCACAACTATGCACCAAATGCAGTACCAAAGCCATGGTGCACATGGATAACTGCCTAACATGCTTAAATTGTGGTTATTCTAAGTGCGGATAAGTTAATAATGCTTTATGCTTTTTTCTATCTTGCTTTTTGTGTTTATCTTGGTTTTTTTCTTAAAAACAAATGGGCGGCATTGCTGCTTGTTATCTCCGTTATAAGTTGGTTTGTCGTACGCTTACCAGAGATTAATGCTGATCTTAGTTGGCGCTTTGCTTTGACGATCATCTCTTATATTACTGAATTTGTGGTGTTACTGTATTTTTTCCCTAAAAAAATCATCCAAATAACGCGCCCGAATGTGCAGAAAAATTTAATTGTGGCAGCGGTGTTATTGGTAATTTTTAGTATTGTCGTTTTATTTAGCAGCCTTGCGATTCCTTATATGCAGCAAGTATTAATGCAGCAAACAAATACTGATATTAACCAAATGTTGTCACAGATCAATTGGCTTTATCGCGTTGGTAGTTTCGCTGGTTGGCTAAGCTTCTTTAGCTATCTTTATCTATGGATTGGTTTAAGTCGGTTTATTATTAAACGCCCTTTAGGTGTTTAACGGGCGTGGGCGTATGCAATACGCCCCTACGAATTTGCTACCTCTTTATATTTGATACTCCCTTCGACTTAGCTCAGGGAGCGGTGGATAATTTAAAGGGAGCATGTAATGATAATAAGCTTCAATACACCCTACGAATTTTAACCTCGCCCCTTGAGGGAGAGGTCGTGCGGCGTAAGCTGCGCGGGTGAGGGGCTACGTTGGCTTAAGCATTAGTCGAAGCCAACAGTTGACTTTGCTCAGGGAACGACGGATATTTAATTGGAAGACGCAGCGATTAATTCCAAAGGAATATTAATATCAATACTATGAGGCAATAAAAGTTTATGCGTGTAATTTTGTGATTGTAAAAAGTGAATCAAAAGCGCTTGTAGCGCTCTAGGTGGCAAGAGTGAGAAGTTTATTTTTTCTAAGATGCCTTTATCATTAATTGTGAGCGTAATCGTTATGCTAAAGGATTTACCAGGTGAGGGTTGTTTGGCAAGATAGTTACGTAAGGCTGTTTGCAATTCTGACATGATGTTGTTTATTTCTTTGGCGCTACTAAAGGCAGAAGAAGCTGAAGTTGTATTTAATCTGATAGTATGATGATCTTTATTAATCGGTTGAGGCGATGATTTATTTGATTTAACTTTTTCAATATTCTTTTTTTTATGTTCATAGCTTAATGGTTTAATTTGTTTTGCTAGTTGGTTTTCAATTTTTAGTTTTGTGTCTTGTATTGTTGTCAATTGAGCATAAGCTACTGTTGATGACTGTTTTGGCTTGTTACTCTGTGTACTTTGTGTATTTGCTGCCGTGAGATTTGTCACGCTATTGAGCGTGTTGTTGCTTACTTTGCTCTGGCTAAGATAAACAATATGTGCAGGAATACTCTCTTTGGTTAGGGCAATATCAATACGCTTATTAGCTGGTTTATTCATATATTTTACAACCATACAACAAAGGGTAATTAGCAAGATAGCACTTATATGTAAAGCTAGTGACAGTACGGTTGCACGCTTCATTATAGAGTGCTTAAATTGGTTAATGGCGCATATTGCAACTGAGGCACTAACCTTACCATCCTTGTCAATATGGATTGCCACGCATCCATGCTAACAATGACAAAAAAGTAAGTCATTCTGAGCCAGGATGGCGCAAAAGCGATGGATGGCAAGTGATGTAATGGTATCAGCTGTTGCATAATCAAGCGCTAGAATTGATATTGAATATTAAGCATTGCAACAATGCCATCGGCGGGATAGTAGCTGAGATCTTTTAAATTATAAGTTGAAACATAATTGTAATAGAACTTGTTAAACAGGTTATAAATATTGAAATTAAACTGCCAATGATCTAGCTGATACTTAGCACCAAGATTGGTAAGGAAATAACCACTTTGTTTGCCAAGGGTATTGGTGTAATCACCATAGGCGTAGCTTGCACTATAGTATTGCTCTTGTAACCAGAACGAGAGTTTATCATTTAGTTGCCAATGGCTATGGATCTCAGCAGTAAAAGGCGGCTGTCCGGGGACTTGGTTATTGCTAATATCAGTGTTAATTCCAGCAAAGGCTCCCGATCTGAATGTATTTAAGTTCAAGGCAAAACTACCACCAATGCTTAAGCTCGACAGCCATGTATAATCAAGTGCAAATAAATTACCAATGGTCTGTGTTGGTGGTAAATTAATATTGGCACCTGGGAATTGCGAACCTGAAACTGGGTAACTTGGATCATAATCAATTTGATTATTAATCAGCATCCAATAAGTACTATTTTTCAAGGTTAACTTATCGTTTTTATAGTTATTATCCAGCTGATAAATCCATGCCGTTTGTGGATTTAAGCCGAAGCTTGTCGTTGTCCCAGGTGTTATATTAGATTGATCAATAAAGGGTAGCTGATAGGCATATGAAGCTGACACGCGTGTATTAAACGCTTTATTCCAGTTGTATTGCAGATAAATATTACCCGCGCCAATATTAATCACTTGTGAGCCTGAACTATTACTCGAGATAAAATCACCCGTAGTATAGCTATGCTCAAAACGCCCACCAATGCCACTTTGCCAGTTTTTGTTGAAGGTGAAATCACTTTGATTAAATAGTGCAATATTTGTTTGTGTCGCATTATTGGTGGTAGCGCTTTGTCTAAAGCTTTGGGTATTAAACTCGCTACCGAACGTGTTTTTTACAAAATTATTGTCAAATAGGATACTAGGACGTAAATAAAATAAACTGCTACCTTGTTTAGAGGAGTAGTTTGAATCTGCAAAAATAGCATTAGCCCATTGCTGTTGATATTGCGATTTGAGGTTAAATTGCCATTGTTTATCAACTGTTTGTTCAAAATTAAGCTGTGTATTAATGGTGTGATTAATATATTTTTCTTTACTGTTTGTTGCTTGCCATGGATTGTCATCACTTTCGCTTTGTTTTAATGCACCAGGGAAATGTAAATATTGATAACTGTCACTGAAGTTTAGTGTAAACTTTTGTGTGTTAGTTTGATGCATTAAAGCAATATAGGCATTATTGCTATTGTTGCGAGAGTAATCGCGATAGCCATCAATACTCTGACTGTTGTTAGCAAGCTGTAAGCTCCAGCTTTTTTGGTTATCTAATAACTGATTAATAAATACATTAACCCCAGCGCCAAAAGGATAACCACCAGATAAACCAATGATGTACTGGTTTTTGGCTATAAATTTTTGTTCAATATCGATAGTACCACCTAAGCCCATGCCACCGTAGAGTACGCTACTGGCCGTTGGGTTTATATCGATTTTTTCAATGCTGTTTTGTGGGATCAGAGAAATATTCTGTGCTTGCGAATTAAATTGATTCAGTGGGATACCATTTAATAAAACGCTTGCACGCTGTCCTTTTAAGTAAAAACTTGGATTTGCCGCACTGCTATTGGTGCTATTGATCCAGGCACGCTGGGCAATGGTGTAATTAATGCTTTGGTTGGCATAATTTGGCGTCAAAGACACACTAATTGGTGCTCTATAGGCATTGCTATTATTTCGTGTTTTGTTTTGGCCATTATTTAAATGATTTGCATAATTTATAACAATCGTTGGCAAGGTGTATTCAGTTGCTAAAGGATGTTTATCATTGCTAGTGGTTTTGAGGTTATTATCACTGTCGTTATTCTGTTGATCAGCAAAGGTTGTTTGCCCAACGATGGACAATAGTATGATGGCACTTAAGATGCGAAAATGGTATGGTTGCATGAAGCCCTCTTTGTTGTTTATATTCCCGTAAACGATGTGTTATACCAACCACAAAGTGATTTATTATTGGTATATTAGGCAGGTTTCCGGACTTTATACCTATCAAAATGCTTTACGATGGGTATGACCTAAATGCTTCTTCCCAGTTTCCCAGTGAATGACTGCAAGCGATGCTTTGATTAGTTCAAAAGATCGTGGTTTACCGTTGCGGGTACAGTATTGGATTTGCACCAATTTCCCTTTTAACGCATGTTTCATACCCATTAAAAACTTCTTTAACAGTAAGCACCGCAAAATAATTTATGATGGGTATATAACTTACGCACCTAATAGGTGGTGATATTAGAGGGCTTTATTGCAAATGGCAAGAGTAAACGTTGGCTTAAGCGTAGTCGAAGCCAATTTCCGTCTTTATCTTTTTTTACATTCGCTTCGACTTCTCTTAGGGCACGGCGAGTAATTTTTGGAGCCTAGTTGTAATAAGCTTAAATACACCCTGTGAATTTGTTACCTCGCCCCTTGTGGGATTGCTCGTGCAGCTTATGCTGTGCGGGTGAGGGGTACTAAATGACACTACGCTAGCTGAGCGTTAGTCGAAGCTTTCATTTGCTTCTAAGTGACCTTTTTAACTTTGCGTAAGGCACAATTGACTATTGAGTTAATAACATTAAAAGCAAAGAATATTAAGGGTTTTTCTTGAGAAAGGCAGCATAGTAAAGGATACTATGCCACAGAACTAAAATAGAACAAATTGCTTGTTGTTATGTCAAAAACAAATCGTGCAAATTACTCTTTGTTATCACAGATTAACTCGCCTTGTGATTTGCGCAAACTTGCCGTTTCTCAATTAACACATTTAGCTTGTGAAATACGCATGTTTCTTGTTGAAACCTTAGATGTCTCAGGAGGGCATTTTGCCAGTAGCTTAGGGGCTTTAGAGCTAACGATTGCTTTGCATTATGTCTATGATACCCCCAACGATCACTTGGTGTGGGATGTGGGACATCAAACCTATGTCCATAAGATTTTAACAGGGCGTGCGGACGAGTTGATTACTATTAAAAAACCTGGCGGCATTTCAGGTTTTCCAAAACGCAGTGAAAGTCAATATGACAGCTTTGGTGTTGGGCATTCAAGTACATCAATTGGTGCGGCTTTAGGTATGGCAGAAGCTGATAAACTGAAAGCATCAACGGCGAAATCAGTCGCCATTATTGGTGATGGTGCCTTAACTGCAGGTATGGCATTTGAGGCATTAAATCACGCCGGTGGCATGCATGCAGATGTTTTGGTTGTGTTAAATGATAATGAAATGTCAATCTCTGAAAATGTCGGTGCATTAACCACACATCTGACTAAAATTCTATCAGGTTCAACTTATAACAATATTCGTGAAACCGGTAAAAAATTCCTTAAAAAACTTCCTGGTGCTTTTGAGCTTGCAAAGCGCTTAGAAACCCAAGCTAAAGGTATGTTCGTACCTGCTAACTTATTTGAAGCACTTAATTTTTATTACGTGGGTCCTATTGATGGGCATGATATTGAAGCATTAGTTGAGGCGTTAAAAACGATTAAACACCATGAAGGCCCCAAGCTTTTGCACGTATTAACACAAAAAGGCAAAGGCTATGAAAAAGCAGAAGAAGACCCGATTAAGTTTCACCATGTCAATCCGCAGTTTAATTCGAATTTAGAGACTAAAGGCACATCACAAGCCAAATTAAGTTATTCCAATATCTTTGGGCAGTGGATATGTGACATGGCAGCAAAAGATCAAAAGCTCGTTGGTATTACGCCGGCAATGCGTGAAGGATCAGATTTAATTCGTTTTTCAAAAGAATATCCTAAACGCTATTATGATGTTGCCATTGCTGAACAGCATGCAGTAACTTTTGCAGCAGGTCTTGCTTGTGAAGGTTATAAGCCCGTGGTTGCTATTTACTCAACATTTTTACAGCGTGCCTATGATCAAGTCATTCATGATGTCAGTTTGCAGAATTTAGATATTCTTTATGCTGTGGATCGTGCTGGAATTGTAGGGGCTGATGGTGCAACCCATGCAGGTGTTTTTGATTTAAGCTTTATGCGTTGTATACCCAATACCATTGTTATGACACCTAGTGATGAAAACGAGTGTTATCACATGTTAAGTTTAGGCTTTACACACCAAGGTCCTGCCATGGTGCGTTATCCGCGCGGTACGGGTGTTGGTGCTAAGATTACGCAAGACCTTGATCTTGCTATAGGACAAGCAAAGTCTGTGCGCAAAGGTCAAAAAGTGGCGATTTTAAATTTTGGTACTTTGCTACCACTAGCGTTGGAGGCTGCAGAACACCTTGATGCTACAGTTATTGATATGCGTTTTGTTAAGCCGTTAGACACGCAAATGATTGCAGATTTAGCAGATTCACATAAGATAATTGTTACATTAGAAGAAAACGTAATTATGGGTGGGGCTGGATCAGCAGTGAATGAATATCTAGTGGCGAATGATCTAACAACTCAAGTCAAAGTACGTAATATCGGTTTACCTGATCGCTATCAGGATCATGGTGATAAAACAGCACTATTAGCAGAAGTAGGTATTTCTGTAGATGGAATTATTAAGCTGGTTGAATCAATTACTTAAGCTAAATAGCAGAACAAATTTCATCTGATACCTTTTTACGATGAGAGATGACAAGGTAAGTGACAAACCATATAAGTAACAATACTGCCCAAAGAGCATAAGAAATAATAAGTCCATCATAACCAAAGCGCGTTAAATAAGCACCTAGGCTACTAAAGGCAAAAGCAAAGAGATTTTGAACCAATCCAATGGCAGATGCAGCAGTTCCACGGCGGTTTGGATGTAGTGATAGTGCTTGGCTAACTAAATTTGGCATCCCAATCCCTGCTCCAACGGTAAAGATGAAAAAGGGAATGGCTAATAACCATGCCGATAGCGTAACACCGATAATTTCGGCGATAACAACCAGGATAAAAACGAGAATAGCAATACTCACAGGTAATATAAACATGCGTTTAAATGAGGTGCCTTTTTTCAGTAACCATTTAGAAAGAAGTCCACCCAAAATAAATGCCACTGAAATTGGTATAAAGAACATGCTAAAGCTCTTGGTAGCAAAATGAAGCTTCGTTAATAAAAAAGGAACCTGTGATAAGTAAACATAGACTGACATGTAGATCGTTGCACTGGCAAAGGCAAGTATCACAAATTGAGCATCAAGAATTAAATGTTTGTATTGTTTTAATATCGATAATACGATATGCGTTTGTTCTAGTTGATGTTGCGGCTTTTTTGCTTGTGGTTTTTGAGAACTTGGCGCAGGCAAACTTAATGTCAGTGCAATGAGAATAATTGCCAGAATAGTCAGGGTGACAAAGAGTGCTTGCCAATGACTAAATGAAAGGATAACGCCACCAAACATTGGTGCCAATGCTGGCATTGAACCGATGATGATAAAGCCTGAGTTAATCATATGTTTTGCTTTGTCTTCAAAGTAAGTAAAGCTTAGTACTTGCCATAAACAAAGTGCACTAGCAGCACTTAAACCCTCAATAAAGCGCGCGAAGATAAAGGTTGATATATTTGGTGAAAATATGGCAATCAGATTAGCGATAATATAGAGTGTAAGTCCGAAAATGAGCACCTTAGAGGTTTTAATATGATCAGCAATTGCGCCATATAAGGGAATACCAATAGCTAAACCCAGCATATAAAAGCTCACGGTAAGACTAATATGTGCTTTAGTAGTGGCGAAGACTTGTTGTAGTGTTGGAATCGCTGGAATATAGATATTGACAGTCAGGATAGAGAGTAAAGCAAGTAAATAAATCAGTAGTTTTATACGCATGCTCATAGGGTTTCCTTGATGTGAGATTTCTTATGATAGGTTTGATGTAGCATATTGGAGTCTTCCAAAACGCGATAAGAAATGATCTGATTATCTTTAATCTCATAAATTGAGATGATGTAAGTGGCAAAAAATTCATTATTGTGTTTAAAGGTGCATTCAAGATAGCCATATTCATAAACAAAATTGGTATTACCACTGGCAACGATATCCATTGGTGTTTTGCTAAAGCTTGTTACCGATTCACGAATATTGGCAAAATGACGAGTAATTTCATTTTTGCCATGAAAGTCTCCGCTCCATGGTGCACCGATACTATCACTATGCCACACAGCATCTTCAGCAATAAGTGCTAATACTTGCTCTGTTTCAGCTTTTTTTTGATGGTCTAAAAATTTACGAATGATTGCTAAGTTATGTTGATTCATGATAATTACCTTAGGTTTTTGAACTTGTGCTTAAGTATACAGCTTCTTATGTTAATTAAAATTGAATAATATTTAATATAATGTTAACTTATTTTAAATAAAACGTAAGAGGAAGATCGATGAATTATACCTTACAACAATTGCGTATTTTTATTTCTATTTATGAGCTAAAAAGCTTACGACAAAGCGCAGAAGTAATGTTCTTAACACCTCCGGCACTGACCAAGCAGCTACAAAACTTGGAAGATATTCTTGGATTTCGATTATTTGAACGGGCGAATAATAAATTGATTGCAAATAACAAAGGGCGTGCTTTTTATGCGCTTATAAAGCCGATGTTGCTTGAGTTTGATCGAATTAATCAGTTGGAGCTACCATTTTTAAAGCATAAAAAACCAACGCTTAAAATTGCTTTATCACAAATATTTGAGCAGAGTTTATTTTGTAAAATCAGTCAGATCATGAAGCTTGATCAATCATTTGATTACGACCTTGTTGTCGAAAATAAAACAAAGCATATTGAGCTATTACTTAAGCATGAAGTAGATGTGGCTTTAGTTGTATTAAACGAGGGTGAAAAAAATATGCTAAAAGATCATGGGTTCGAAGTAAAACTGTATACTGAAATTGTTTTTGATGTTTATGTTGCATGTGATTTAGCAAAAAATTTTAAAGATATTACACAGGACTTGAAAACATTAAAATGTATTTTACAAACCCAAGTAAAAGATACACTTCAGATTAAAAATGCACTTTATTTTTCTTCTTATACGACAATATTACATGCCATTACCCAAGGGATTGGTTATGGCTTTTTACCAACGGCGTTGTTATCGACTCAAGAAAGGAAGGTGCTTTTGAATATTAACCAACAGATTTCTGAGAATATCTCTAATATGCAAAGTTATTATGTTTATGCGCAAAGTTCACCATTATTGAGCCTCATTGAAATGGCTTTTAGCACTAGATAAAAGCTATTATAACTACCCCATCTATATTTAGAAACTAAATACGTAAAGCATAAATGAAATAGCTATATTTGGTGTTTAGGTGAAATGGTGTATAATGCGCCCAATTGCACCTGTTGTGAATGACGTTTTAATTCTGGCAGTGGGGAAAAGATAAAAAAGATAAAGTAGAAAAAGCTATAATTTTAAGAAAATCCCGTCAATTTATGGCTGCCACCTTCTGGCAAGAGGGTAGTGAGATTGCAAGGTGGGTACCGAAATAGGAAATGCATAATTGTTATTTAAGCGTTAAATGATATGAATGTTGATAGTATAAATAGAAAGAGTATAAAAGGGTATAGCATGTCAAAGTATGTGGTTTCAGCACTGTATAAATTTGTCACACTGGAAGATCATGAAGCATTAAGAGTACCGTTGTTAAAAACAATGGAAGACAATATGGTGCGAGGAACGTTGTTATTAGCCAAAGAGGGTATCAATGGCACGATTGCAGGTACTGCATCGGGTGTTGCAGCCGTGCTTAAATTTTTAAAATCCGACTCCCGTTTGGCTAACTTAGTACATAAAGAATCATATGATGAGCATATTCCCTTTAATCGCAGTAAAGTAAAACTAAAAAAAGAAATTGTGACTTTAGGTGTTGAAGGACTCGATCCTCTTAAAGTTTGTGGGACTTATGTTAAGCCACAAGACTGGAATGCTTTAATCTCTGATCCAGAGGTTTTATTAATTGATACACGCAATGATTATGAGATTGAAATAGGTACCTTTAAAAATGCGGTTAACCCACATACTGAAACGTTTCGTGAGTTTCCCGAATATGTTGAAAAACATTTAGATAAAAGCAAACACAAAAAAGTCGCAATGTTTTGCACCGGTGGTATTCGTTGTGAAAAATCAACAGCCTTGTTGAAAGAGCAAGGTTTTGATGAAGTCTATCATTTAGAGGGTGGTATCCTCAAATACCTAGAAGAAGTTCCACAAAAAGATAGCTTATGGCAAGGTGAATGCTTTGTGTTTGATTCTCGTGTTGCCGTGACGCATAATTTGGCAAAAGGGCAATATGATCAATGTTATGCTTGTCGTCGTCCTATTACTGAAGAAGACAAGTTGAAACCTGAATACGAGCAAGGTGTGTCTTGCCATCATTGTAAGGGTAACCATACCTCTGAGCAAAGAAAACGTTTTTTAGAACGCGAAAAACAAAGTCAACTAGCGCGTGAACGTGGTGAGTTGCATATTGGTGAAGAGGCAAAACAAGCAGGATTAATTCGTAAAGCGCAAAAACAACAAAAACGTGAAAGAGATCGTTTGGCAAATAAGAGTCGTTAACAATAAGTAAATCATTTAAGTAAATAAGTTTATTTACTTAGTAATGAATCAAGAATAAGTTGAGCTTTAATTACCCCTCACCCGTGCAGCTTGAGCTGCACGAGCGATCCCGCAAGGGGAAGAGGTACTAGCTGATGCAACTTATTTATAAATTATTACTTAAAGCAAAGGGATAGCTAGATTAATGGAAAATATCGATAAAAAGCATTTATTAAAACTTTTTTTGCTACAGCAAAAAGCTTTCTCACTTGATCAATATCCTGAATATTTACTGCGTAAAGACAAGCTTAAGCGTTTGTATTTGATCCTGTTAAAATATGAAAATGCATTGATTGAAGCAGTGAATGATGACTTTGGACATCGCAGTGCTAATGAAACATGGTTGAGTGAGATTTTTCAAGTGACGCATACTATTAAGTATGTACTAAAGCATTTGCGCAGTTGGATGGCTAAAGAGAAACGTCACACCAGCGTTATTTTTAAGCCGGCTAAAAATTATGTTTATTATCAGCCATTGGGTGTTGTCGGTATTATGGTGCCGTGGAACTATCCCATATTGTTGAGTTTGTCACCCCTTATCTATGCGTTGGCTGCGGGAAACCGTGTTTGTATCAAACTATCAGAATATACACCTAAAACCAATCGTGTGATTATGGAGATTTGTAAGCGCGTTTTTAATATTGATGAAGTGGTGGTTGTCACGGGCGGTGTTGAGGTGGCACAAAGCTTTAGTGAGTTGCCTTTTGATCATTTGTTTTTTACTGGGTCAACTACTATTGGTAGAAAGGTAATGCAAGCTGCAGCTAAAAATTTAACACCCGTTACGTTGGAGTTAGGGGGAAAATCACCTTTAATTATCAATCAGGATTTCCCTTTGAAAAAGGCGGCTAAAATGATTACTTTTGCTAAAGGGTTAAATGCTGGACAAACATGTATTGCACCGGATTATGTTTTTGTTCACGCGCAAAAAGTCGATGCATTTATTGCTGAAATGAAGATAGCATTTAAAGAAATGTATCCACAATATATGCATAATGACGATTACAGTAGTATTATTAATGATGAGCAATATAAGCGCTTACAAGGGTATGTTGAGGAGGCAAAAAAGCAAGGCTTTAAGATTATTGCACTAGATGAGTCTAAAGTAATTAATCAGCATACTCGAAAAATACCTATTTCATTGATATTAAATCCAAAGCGTGATTTGCAGGTGATGCAAGATGAAATATTTGGTCCATTATTGCCTGTGTTAAGCTATCAGTCGATGGAGGAGGTTGTAAGTTATATTAATCAAAACCCTCGACCATTAGCGGCTTATCTTTTGAGTTATGATCGTGTTGAACAGGAATATATTCATAAGAATGTGATCAGTGGTGGAATGTGTGTGAATGATGTGTTAAATCATGTCGCACAGCATGATTTACCTTTTGGTGGTGTTGGTCACTCAGGAATGGGGCGTTATCATGGTTTTGAAGGGTTTAAAACGTTTTCTAATGCCAAATCAGTTTGTCAGCGTGGCAGACTCAATAGTGCACTTTGGCTTTATCCACCCTATGGGCAACGATTTAGTTGGTTTTGCAAATTTTTCAAAGGATAACTAAGGGTAAGATGAGTCATATTTGTTATCTTTTTTAAAAGCTGTAGATAACTCACCTTTGCTAATGCAAATGCTAATGCAAAATCATTTATGGGTGATATAATTCTTCATCAAATGCGCTAAATAAAATATTATCTCATGCTTAAAAATGTTGGCATCCGCGGTCGGATGATTTTATTAACCTTATTACCAACGCTGACTGTGTCAGCATTGCTTGGATTTTATTTTATCAGCATGCGTTTTTCTGATTTGGATCGTAATTTATATATCCGTGGCGAGGCAGTTACAACAGAGCTTGTTGCTGCCTCTGAGTATGGACTGTACTTTGATAGTAAAATTATATTGCAAAATGTTACGGATAATATCTTAAGTTATCCTGATGTGCGTATGGCAGCAATCTATGATCGCGATGGCAATTTACTAACATTCACAGGCAGAATTCCGCAGGTAACGCCTCGTTTTTTCAAAGAAAATTCAGATTTGATTAGTAAAAAAATCTTTATGCAAGAAGGGCATAAAAATATCCAATTTTTAGCGCCTGTCATTTCACGCACGATTAATCCAAAAGAAACAAGTGTTGATAAGCTCTATACCGAAAAGGATCAACGTATTGGTTGGGTGGTGATTACCTTAAGTCGTGAAAACACTATTATGAATCAGTATCAGGCAATTATTGCAACATTGTTGATTGTATTAATTGGATTAACGGTAAGTATTTTATTTGGTTTACGTTTAAGTGGTGATTTGATCAATCCACTTTTTGATATTATCAATGCTGTAAAACGGATTAAAGAAGGTGCTTTAGATACTAAGCTTGATGACAACCCGCCAGGTGAGCTTAAGAATCTTGAGGAAGGTATCAATAGTATGGCACTGTCACTGAATAATGCCCATCAGGAAATGCAGCGTAATATTAAGCAAGCAACAAGAGAATTAAGGCATACACTCAAAACGATTGAACGTCAGAATATTCAATTAGACCAAGCGCGCAAAGAGGCTATTGAGGCCAGTGAGATAAAAAGTAAATTCTTAGCCAATATGAGTCATGAGATCCGTACACCAATGAATGGTGTGTTAGGTTTTCTAGACTTATTGGCAAAGAGTAAGCTTAACTCATTACAACGCGAGTATTTAGAAACAATTATGTTATCTTCTAATAATCTATTGAGCATTATCAATGATATTTTAGACTTCTCAAAGATCGAATCAGGTAACTTGATTCTTGAGCATCAACCTTTTAATTTACACGAAGAAATCTCTAATTGTATGATGTTATTTAAGCCTAGAGTGATTAAGCAGCAGGTTGACTTTGGCGTTTTGCTTGATCCGCAATTGCCAGAAATGGTCATAGGAGATGCATTGAGATTTTGCCAAATTTTAACCAATCTTGTTGGTAATGCACTGAAATTTACTGAGCAAGGGAGTGTGTGTGTTAGCGTTAAATTAAAAGCTATTCATAATGAGCAAGTTGAAATATATGTCGAGGTCAAGGATACAGGCATTGGGCTGTCACCTGCACAAATTGATAAACTGTTTCATGCTTTTACACAAGCTGACTTGTCAACCAGTCGCAAATATGGGGGCACAGGTTTGGGACTTACCATTAGTAAAACGCTTATTGAGAAAATGCATGGGGAAATTAATGTTAAGAGTGAGCTTAATCATGGTGCATGCTTTAGTTTTAATGTGTTTTTTGATAAAGCACCAAGCTCAGTAATTGAAAAAACACATTCAATAAGTATTAAGAAGCTTATTGTTTATAATCAGAGTCAATATGCAGGAGAGATGTTTCTTTCACATATTGCGCTATTAGGTATTGAGTATATTTGTTGTGATAGTGAAACCGCATTAATCGATACGGTGGTTGAGCAGAGTGACATTGATATTGTATTGATTTATAACACTTTGCCTGACATGCAGAAATTAAAACAATCATTAATGATGGATTTACAGGCATTTACACAAGCAGATATCTTTCTTATAGCAAATACGCCTTTAAATCAACTATTTGACTATACGCGTCAATTAGGGCTTAAGAATTGTTTAAACTATCCATACAAACCTAATAAATTAGTTTCTTTTTTAGAGAATAAGCTTCAAGTCACCGAAAAAGAAGAAATTACTACAGTATCTGATATGCCTAATATCAAGGTGGAGCAGCCTATATTAATCGTTGATGATAACCCCATTAATTTAAAGCTTTTGCATATTCTACTGAAGTCAAAAGGCTATTCGCCTGTTGATGCTTTGAGTGCAAAAGAGGCGTTGTCACTGGCTGAAAAGCAAGATTTTATAATGGTCTTAACCGATGTACATATGCCTAAGATGGATGGTATCGAATTATGTCATGCTTTGCGTCAAGATGATCGCTATCGCGATGTCCCGATAATTGCTGTGACTGCAGATGTTGTAGAGGGGCAAGGTAAGATTCTATTGCAAGAAGGTTTTGATGCCATACAAGTCAAGCCGATTGATGATAGTGCATTATCTGAATTATTGACGCATTACTTAGGCAATTGTGATATGCCAGCACAAGATGATAATACTCAAAATGATCAAGTCACTGAAAGTGATAAAAGTATAGCTCAAAAACCTCGTAAAGCTGTGACAAAGGAAAGTGAAATCTATATTGATATCGAGTTTGCTTCAAGCTTAGCCGGTGGCAATATGGTGTTTGCCAGAGAGATGTTAGATGCATTTATGACTTCGTTAAATGATGCCGTTGAAGATATTGTAGCGGCTTATCAAAATAATGAGGGTAAACGTTTAAGAGACTTGGTGCATAAGCTCCACGGTGGTGCCAGTTACTGTGGCGTGCCTGCGTTGAAAAATAAATTGGCGCAGCTTGAACACGCACTGCAGCATAATAACTACACTATTGATACCATTGTGCTGGAGAAATATGAGCAATTTGTGTTGGTTTGTGATAAAACAATACAAGCTTATCATCAATATAATCAATAAACTTGAGTCAATAGTTTTAAGGAGTGAAAGCGAATGTTAGATCAAGCAAAGCGTTTTAGTCAGCGTGTGCTAAATGTTGAAGGTTCAAAAGCCGCCGAAATGGCAGCAAGAGCAGTAAGCCTTGTCAAGGCAGGACATAAGGATGTGATTTCTTTAGCCGTTGGTGAACCTGGATTTCATTCACCAAATGAGGTGAAAGAAGCAGCTAAAAAGGCGATTGATAATAATCTGACGCAATACACTCCAGTTGATGGTATTGTCGCATTAAAAGATGCAATTGTAAGACGTTACCAACGTGACTATCAGTTTAATTTCCAACATAATGAAGTGTGTGTTACCACGGGTGCCAAACATAGCTTATATAATATTTTTAATTGTATTTTAAATGAAGGTGATGAAGTACTTTTCTTTTCACCTTTTTGGACATCATATCCCGATATGATTAAGCTTGCGCATGGCAAACCAGTGATAGTTAAGACAGATCATCACAATGACTTTCAGCCAACAGAGCAAGACATAAGAGCCAAGCTCAATACCAAAACAAAGGCATTAGTACTTAATATTCCGCATAATCCAACTGGTGCCATATATCACAAAGAAACATTGAGTATGATCGCGCGTGTATTGAAAGATTATCCTGATGTGTGGGTTATCAGTGATGATATTTACGATATGCTTTACTGGGGAGAGCGTCCACTAACATTGCTTGAAATGGCGCCAGAGTTAAAATCGCGTTATGCGATTGTCAATGGGGTATCCAAAAGCTATGCAATGGCAGGGTGGCGCATTGGCTATATCATCGCACCAGATGATATGATTAATATGCTAAAACGCTATCAATCACAATCGATGTCATGCGCTTGTTCGATTTCACAATATGCAGCAATAGAAGCACTTAATTTACCAAGATCAGCATTATCACAACAGTTAGCCACATATCAGGAGCGTGTTAACTTTTGTTATGGGGCATTACAAAATATTCCAGAGATAGATTGCCTATTACCTCAGACAACGTTTTATTTATTTCCTTATGTTCAGCCGATTATTGATGCATTGGGCTTTAAAGATGATTTAAGTTTTTGTTTGCATTTATTAGAAACCAAACATTTGGCAGTGATGCCTGGCTCAGCATTTGGCGCATCGGGTTATTTACGTCTTAGCTGTGCTGATGAGATAAGTGTCTTAAGAGACGCCATGCAGCGCTTAGTTGACTATGCTAAACAAGCAACGATGCATATCAAAGCGTTATAATTAAGTTATTAGAATAAAGAATTCTCACAAGAAACTTAATTCTCTTAAAATAATCTTAGGGATGTTTATCGCATTTTTGCAGCAGCTAATCTAGTTACTGATAATGCAGATACTGATTATCTTCCAAACTCAAATAAAACCTACAAACATAGCCTTATTCCTTGACATCAATGCCATGCGTGTGGATTAATACCTGTGTGTCATGCCTTTACAAGGTGTGATAACGATGTCTGTTTATGATTGGTGGATAAAATCTCAATAAGACATGATTTTGTGGAAGGAACTGCTTAGGTGTTACACCACAAGTACGCATCAACGTTTATTAGAATCTAGGAAGGAGTCATATATGTTCTGTACAAATAAAAAATCACTATCGACTATTATAGCATTACCTCTTATGGGATATGTTGCACTTAGTAGTGCTGATGCTAGATCAGAATTAATTTTAGAGAATAATTGCGATTATCCAGTGGTTTTTAAGGTGAAAGGTGATGATGCAGGGACAAGCTTCAATACGGAAATTTTACCTAATCAATATTACTTAGCAGGTGAGTATATCAATAGCAATACATTTAGCCATACTACCTCAGATATTCGTATATCTTTTACTTCCTCTAAGGATATGAATAAACCATTAGCCGGTGTTCAATATTTACTAAATAACGGTTGGATAATTAATAATGCAACCTTTAAGAGGATCAGTGGCGACATGGAGGTTGAACATCGAAGTTTAACCACAGCTTATGAAAAATCATGGTATAGTTACACATTATCAGGTAATTTGAATATTCCAAGCTTTACTATCTCAGCTTGCTCAAGTGCGCTAAATTTAAATGGAAGCGATCTTGAGCATGTAAATCGGGTATTAATTTTTGGTGATAGTTTAAGTGATCAAGGTAATATTTATAAATTCTCAGGTGGACTGATTCCGAAATCAACCCCTTATTATAATGGCATGTTTTCCAATGGTAATGTTTGGGCAGTACAGTTTGAAAATATGCTTAAAAGGTATGGCATTATAGTGAATAATTACTCCGTAGGTGGAGCAACCGTTGTGTTAGCTCCGAGCTGGACGCCATTAGGCTTGCCTTATAATCTAGAAGCAGAAGTTAAAATGTATCAACTAGATAAACAAAGCCGGTCACAAGGTGAAAATAAATTAGCCATTTTTTTTATCGGTGCAAACGATTATCTCAAAGCAGACAAATCAATGCGTAAAGAGGAAATGGATCATGCGGTGAATCAAGTTGTCGGTAAAATTATCTCAGCAATTGGAGACGTTGATGCGGATAATACATTGATTGTTGGGCTGCCCAATTTATCATTGACGATTGAGTCAAAAGACTTAGGCAATCAAGCCGTATTAAGCTATATGAGTAATCTACACAATACCTTGCTAAAGCAGTTTGCCACACCCGAAAGTCATGTTAAATTTATTGATCTTGATAAGATGTTTCAATGGATGTTAGAAGATCCTGAAGGTTTTAATCAAACATATCATACCCGATTAGATCTTAAAGTTATTGGGCAGTCTTGCTGGCAGGGAGGATATTTTGCTGCTAATCAAAGTGTATATGCTAAAGATCAAGATGCTTTTTACCGAGCGCTATTGATGAAAAATGCAACAAGTGAAAATAATCTAGAATATATCAATAAAGTGCCATTATCTGCAGATATCAAGGCAACAATTGTGGCTTCAAACAGTGGTCAGATGTGTAATGACCCATGGCGTTATATCTTCTGGGATCATATCCACCCAACCTATCAAATACAAAAAGCACTATATCAGTATGTCATAAATGAAATGGGCGTTAAGGGGCATTAGTATCTACATAGATATATCCTCCATATTACCAGAAGAAAGTTCAGTAGCGACTCCTACTTGCTTTAACATATTTTTAGCATTATCTGTAAGTGAGCGATTCATATCATTTATGCTTTTATGCAATAGGGAGGAGATCAATGTTATCATTCTATTATCAGTTTCCTTCAGATTCTCCAACTCAACTTTAAGTTCTTGCATTGCAAAGGTTTGTGCTTGGCGCCTATAGTTATCCAATCTTCCAGAAAGCGGGTAATCATGGGCAATAATGTTTATAATGTCCACTTGGAGCAATTTGACTTGATCATAATACCTCTGAGTGTATTGGTTAGGATAGTATGCATACTGAGAGAGGAAATCATCACGAGTCCTTCTCAAGCGAGCTAGCATTTCTTTCTTATGTCCTGTCCTTGTCATTTTGTTAATATTTTCTGAGCCATAAAGGTCGTCTACTACACGATCTGTGATCTCACTGCAAAAAAGGAATTCATGAGGTTTCTTTTTAAACGACTTTTCTTCGTACAAATTTTCTTCGTACCAGTTTTGATAAACTATATCACTCACATCGCGACTTGACCACCCCATGCCATACCCAATCCCAATACCAGTTAAAGCAGAAGCAAGCACTGTACCCGCGACTCCAAGAGCTTCTTTCCAATTAAATTTATGTCCACTAGGGTCAACCCCCATTAATGGATTGTTGTTACCATAGAAATAACCATTGATTAACCCTTGATTATTAAAAGCATAACTATCCACTTGGATAAAGCTTCTTAAGCTTGGATCATAATCACGCGATTTGAGATAATACAAACCAGTCAATGGATCAAACATATAGCCCGAATAACGAAGCGGATTAATAGCAAGCGCTAATGATCCATTTTTATTTTCCGTCCTCTGTCCTTCGTCCTCTGTCTTCTGAACCCCATAGACACTATATTGATAAAACTTCGGCTTATCACCCAACTGACCAATCACAGAACCATGACGATTGTGTAACAGCACAGTTGCATCACTCATGATACTCCGCACAGTCACATTATTCGCTATTAAATACGCGGATGATTGTTGTGTACCATCGCTTGTGTTTAACAGTTCATTATTACGTGAATAGTAATGCACAAGTACTTGAGTATTACTTTGCGCCACAGCGCGCAGACCATTAGCATAGTAATAATCACTCTCTTTAGCCTCTGAGGCGAGACTGACTTGTGTTAGTGCATTTGCCGCATTATAACTAAATCTTGCCCCTTTATTATCCCTAGACATATTGCCATTGGTATTATAATGAATTGCTGAGCTAACCAAAACACGCTGATGATTTATGCTTTGCTTACCCACAGATTTAATACTAGCTAGTGAATATGCCATGCTCTGGGTGATTAACAGACACGACATTACGATGCCAATGTATAGTTTAGAGTTATTATTTAACATTTTTAGATCATTATTTGTTTTGTTTAAAATTAAGTAATGAGCATTTAAATTTATAACGTAGGGAGAAAGTCAACAACAATTTATAGCTGGAAAAAGATGGTATTAAATTGTCTGATAATCAAGAAATTGATAAGCAGTTAAACATTGAAATATCGATTTAAGTTATTGCAAAATTAATATTGGATAAAGCGTTTTTAGCAGGGTGAATATTAATATCAGTGTCCTGACCAAGTTTCAAAAGAATGCTAAACATGCGATCAATTATGAAGCCTGCAAAGTTATCATTGACGATTCAGCATCTTATCAATCACTAAAATGCAAAATACAAAAATTCTGACACAGGAAGTGTCAATGTCTGGTATACAAAGGGTTTAACTTTGATTATCCTAACGGTTAATGTCTTTGGAGAAAAATTACAAACAGGGAGAATATAATGCAAATACTATCCACGAATGTCTATATTGGACCAAATATTTATGCTGGCTTTCCAGTTATCAGACATGTAATCGATCTTGGTGTTTTAGAAAAATGGCCATCGGCAAAATTAGGTAGTGACTTTATTGATGCACTGATTGAAGCGTTGCCAGGACTGAAAGAGCACGGTTGTTCCTATCGCGAACCGGGTGGTTTTATTCGTCGCCTGCGCGAAGATGAAGGCACGTGGATGGGGCATATTTGGGAGCATGTGGCAATTGAGTTGCAGGATGTTGCAGGCAGTAATGTAAGCTTTGGTAAAACGCGTAGCACAGGTGTCCCAAGGCAGTACAATATGGTTTTTGAATATAAGCAAAAAGATGTTGGATTGCAGGCGAGCTTTTTGGCACGTGATTTATTGATGTCGCTGTTACCTGAAGAGTTGCAAATGGTATTAAAAGTTGATCTTAAAAATTTTGACTTTGAGGAAGAAAAAGTTCGCTTTATTAAATTTGCACAAAGCAAAGAGTTTGGACCAAGTACAGGATCGTTAGTTGAAGCTGCAACAAAGCGTGATATTCCGTATATTCGATTAAATGATCAGTCTTTGGTACAGTTTGGGCATGGTAAGTATCAAAAGCGTATTCAGGCGACGATCACCAGTGAGACTAAACATATTGCCGTTGAAATATCCTGTGATAAAGAGCAAACCAATACGATTTTAAATGGTTTGGGGTTGCCTGTGCCAAAACAGCGTAGTGTACGCTATGAAAATGATGCTTTATCTATTGCCCGTCATTTAGGCTATCCCCTGGTCGTTAAACCATTAAATGGTAATCATGGTCGTGGAATAAGCATTAATATTCAAGATGATGAAAGCTTAAAACAAGCATTTGCAGTAGCAAAAGAGCATGGGCGCTGGGTGATACTAGAGCAATATATCGAGGGTTTTGATCATCGTATGTTGGTGGTTAATGGTAAATTAGTGGCGGTGGCAAAACGCGTACCTGGGCATGTCGTTGGTGATGGTAAACATACTATTGCTAAGCTGATTGATATCGTCAACGAAGATCCAAGGCGTGGTGTCGGGCATGAAAAGGTATTAACGCGTCTTGAGCTTGATCACCAAGCATTAACTTTATTAGAAAAAGCCGGACTTACTGCAGAGAGTGTTTTACCAAGTGGTGAGATTTGCTATTTGCGTAAAACGGCGAACCTATCAACAGGGGGGACTGCGATTGATTTAACCGATGTCGTTCATCCGGATAACCGTGAGATGGCAGAGCGTGCGGTCACCGCTATTGGTTTGGATGTTGGAGGCGTTGATTTCCTATCCCCTGATATTACCCAGTCTTATCAAGAAGTCGGTGGTGGGATTTGTGAGGTTAATGCCGCCCCTGGCTTTAGAATGCATGTGGCACCTAGTGAAGGCTATCCCCGTGATGTTGCAGGAGCCGTTATGGATATGCTATTTCCTGATACTGAACGCGCACGCATTCCGATTGCAGCAATTACTGGTACCAATGGGAAAACAACGACAACACGTATGGTCGCGCATATGTGGAAGATTGCAGGTAAGTGTGTAGGTTTTACCACAACCGATGGCGTTTATGTCAATGGCAAGCTAAGTGTCGCAGGAGATATGACAGGTCCGAAGTCAGCACAGATGGTGTTGCGTGACCCTAATGTCGATGTTGCAGTCTTTGAAACTGCGCGTGGCGGTTTGCTTAGAAGTGGCCTTGGTTATGATTATTGTAATGTGGGTGCATGTATTAATATCGCTGAGGATCATATGGGGCTTAAGGGCATCAATACACTAGAGGAGTTAGCTGAGGTTAAACGTATTGTTACTGATGCAGCACGCAATGTTGCCGTGTTAAATGCCGATGACCCGCACTGTCTAAAACTTTCTGCCTACACGCAAGCAGAGCATATTATGTATGTGACAATGAACCCAGAACATGCATTGGTCAAAGAGCATATTCGTGCTGGTGGCAAGGCCGTTGTTATTGAGAAAGGGGTTAATGGTGACATGATCACGATCTTTGATAACCATATCCATATGCCGGTATTATGGACACATTTGATTCCCGCAACGATGGAAGGGCGAGCTATACATAATGTGCAAAATGCGATGTTTGCTGTGGCGATTGCTTATAGTATGGACATGAGCTTAGATGATATTAAAAATGGCTTAAGAACTTTCACTACTTCTTTTTATCAAGCGCCAGGTCGCATGAATTGGTTTGATGAACATCCGTTTAAAGTACTAATGGACTATGGCCATAATCCAGCAGCTGTATCGGCAATGGGGAAACTCGTTGAGCAAATTGATACTAAAGGTATTAAAACTTGTGTGATTGCAGCCCCTGGAGACAGACGCGATCAGGATATTGCTAATATTGCTAAAGCTGCAGCACCTTACTTTGATCAGTTTATCTGCAAGCAAGATGACGGTTTAAGAGGGCGTGAATTTGGTGAAATTCCACGTAAATTAAAAGAAGCATTGCTAGAAACCGGTATTTCTGAAGATAACATTTACATTATCGAAAGTGAGCAAGAAGCTGTTGATTATGCATTACAACATGCTAAAGCTGGTGATCTTTTAGTTGTGTTTGCCGATAATATTAAACGCACTTGGAAGCAGATTATTCATTTTAATAAAGCAGGTGAACAAACTAAAGATATGGTGGCAACGAAAACCAATACAACGATTGAGCTTAGTAAAAACCATGGTTTGGCAAAAGAGATTGTACAGATGATGCAAAGTGGCATTATTGCGGATGAACGTGGTGTGCGTCTTGTCGCAGTTGTTGAAGAAGATGCTGATTAAGTGGGTGTGATTATGCATGAAATTCCTGAAGGCTATTCAAGGCGCTTAGTTGGGCCGAATTTATTTTTTAATGAAACCGGTGTTGTGCTTGATATCCCGCTTAAAACGCATCAACAAGTACTTATTAAACTATGGCAAAAAAACTGTGATCGGCTGTTACCTCTGCTTGGCTTTTCTGAGTATAAACTGGCACATAAGGCATATAGTGAGGGTTTGCGTTTAGCATTTACCGCACCTTGCGACATCTTGCTTGCAAGTTGTGATGTGATTGATTATACATGGCAAGCAGCATGTTATGAATTTTCACATCAAAAAATACTGGCGTTGGATAAAACACAAAAAATACGTTTACTTCAAACAATAAAACAAGAACAAAATCTTGCGTATCGTATACTGTATGCTAATGCTAAAGCGCATGGTTTAAATATCTTCAGAGAAAAAGATCATGCTTATGTTGGCTCAGGTATTGGACGCTATAAGTTGTCGCTATTAACCGATGATTATTTATCCCTGACATGGCAAGATATTTATGATATCCCACAAGTGATTGTTACAGGCACCAATGGTAAAACAACGACGGTTCGTTTAACGAACTTTATCTGTCAGCATGCCGGTAAAATAAGTGGTTATGCGTCAACTGACTGGGTTGCTATTAATGGCGAGATTATTGATCGCGGCGATTACTCAGGACCAACGGGGCATCAGTTTGTATTAACCAATCCAGATGTTGAAGTAGCTGTTTTAGAATCAGCGCGTGGCGGATTGTTAAAACGTGGCTTAATTGAAACGCAAGTTTCAGCAGCAACAGTGACTAATGTCTCATATGACCATATGGGAGAGGATGGCGTTGAAACCTTAAATGATTTATTTGATGCTAAATGTATTGTTTATCGCGCGTTAGCTAAAGATAATAGCTTTGCAATTATTAATATGGATGATGGACTTTTACAGCAGTTGGTAACACAGCTATCAACACCTAAAATCTTGGTCAGTCAAGCGAAAATATCATCCAAGGTTTTAAATCAATTAACAATAAATGATCATGCCTGTTATGTTGCTGATAACTGTTTTATCTGGTGGCAACAAGGAAAAACCAGGTCTTTGGTCAAGCTAAGTGACGTGCCATTAACAATGAATGGGCACGCAAAGCATAATATTGAGAATACCTTGCATGCGATTGCCTTGGCTTTTGCTTTGGGTATTTCTTTTGATAAAATAGTGACCGCGTTATGTACGTATCAAAATACTGCAAGAGAAAATCAAGGACGCGCTAATATCTATATACTGAAATCAGGTGCAATAGTAATTGTAGATTTCGCGCATAATCCAGCAGGATTTGAGGCGATTTTATCTTTGGCACAAGCGTATCAGACAAAAGCGGGTAGACTCTTTTTGTTGTTTGGTACAACAGGTGACAGAGTTAATCTGATTGAAGCTAGCTCAAAAGTGATTGCTCAGTATAAGCCTGATAAGATTCTGGTTAAAGAGCTTAAGAAATATTTGCGTGGTGCTACACAAGGAGAAATTCCTAAGCAAATTGCAGCGTCACTGATTCGTTTTGGTCTAGAAAAAGATACAATAAGCTTAGTTGATGATGAACTATCCGGGGCGAAATTGTTACTTTCACAATTAAAACAAGGTGATGTTTGTGTGCTGTGCTGTCATGATCGCATTACTGATGTTGGCGCCTTGGTTAAGACATATTGTAAATAATGAACAAATAGGAGTAAGTATGCCTGCACCAAAAGTTTCAGGTATAAAACGAGGATATATTATCCCGATTGGTGGACGTGAAGATAAATTAGTTTCACCTAAGGTTTTACAACGATTTATCGAATTATCGGGGGACAAAGATGCCTATATCGTTATTATCCCAACGGCATCTAAGCTGCCAGATACCGGTAGTGAATATGTCAAAATATTTAAGTCTCTAGGGGTTAACAATGCTGTAAGTCTTGAGATTCAAATGCGTGGAGATACCGATAATGAAGAGTATCTTCAGCATTTTGAAAAAGCAACAGGTATTTTTATGACAGGTGGTAATCAATTGTTGTTATCAACTGTGCTTGGTGGCACTAAAGTGGCACAAATGATTCGTCGTTGTAATGCCAAAGGTGTACATGTGGCCGGTACTTCAGCGGGAGCGGCATTTATTTCTGAACATATGATTGTTGGCGGTGCTACTGGATTTATGCCACGTTATAATATGGTTAATATGGCGCCAGGCTTAGGTCTAACCAATAAAATACTGGTTGATCAGCATTTTTCTCAACGTGATCGTTTGGGTAGATTATTAACTGCCTTGTCATATAATCCATTTGTCACTGGGGTTGGGATTGATGAGGATACGGGGGCATTTTTGGCAGACGATGGTATGATTGAAGTCATTGGCAGTGGCGCGTTAACGATTATTGATATGTCACATATCGAGCACTCATCGATGTCACATGCGCGTGATGATGATCCGATAAGTTTGGTTGGTATTCGCATGCATCTGTTGCTTGAAGGAAGTAAATATGACACAAATGCACATGCCGTTAAGGTTGTAAACTAATAGCAGGGTAGATGTTAAAAATGCAAAAAATTATTATCCATGGTGGCTGTGGCGCCAGAGAAGATAAAAACACTCAATTTAGTGAGTACCATGTGCACCTATTGACCATTGTTGAAGAAGCATATGCTTTTCTTAAGACCTATGATGATGCGTTAAAAACAGCTGTTTTTGCAGCAAAGTTATTAGAAGATGATCCTATATTTAACGCAGGTACGGGTTCACGCTTGCAGCAGGATGGGCAGGTGCGTATGTCAGCATCGATTATGGATGGTGCAAAAGCCAAATTTGCAGGTGTGATTAATATTCAAAATATTCAATATCCCAGTGAGGTGGCTTTAGCCCTTTTGAATGAACATCATAGTGTTCGTGCAGCTAATGAAGCGACGCGCTTTGCTCATGAGATATTACAAATGCCTGAGTATAACCCCATTACTGAGCATCGTTATCAAGAATATCTTGAGTTGAAAAAAGGTTTAACTGGGACTATTGGTGTTGTTGTATTAGATAGTGTAAGTAATATTGTCTCTTTAACCTCAACAGGAGGTGCTGGCTTTGAAGTGCCAGGACGGGTGGGTGATAGCCCAACAGTTGCTGGAAACTATGCGTCAGCTATTATGGGGATATCATGTACTGGTATTGGTGAGCATATTGTCAATCAAGCAGTGGCAGCAAAAGTGCATACGCGTGTTAAAGATGGCATGTCTTTAGATGAAGCAGTTGCCAAAAGCATTAAAGAAAGTGATGCATTAGAGGATTATGTTGGTTTGATTGCACTAGATCACAAGGGCAATATTACCACCGGCTCAACTCAGGTTGCACAAACGCTGTTTGCTTATCATGATGGTGAAAAAGCCAAAACTTTTTATCAATAAAATAAACCAAAAGGGAGAGTATAGTGGCTAGAATAATTAAACAATTGGCATTAACTGTATTACTAACATCTGCAAGTACAAGTATATTTGCCGAGAGTGCACCACCGCCATTATACCAATATGGAACAATTACGGCACTGATGTCAGGCAATTATCATGCAGTGATAAGTGTCAAATCTGCAAAAGCATTAGGTAATGATTTTGGTGTCGGTGCAGGTGAGGGATTGGGTGAAGTCATTGTGTTGGATGGTAAGTACTACTTAGCCAACATGGATGGTAAGCTCACACAAATGAAACCAGCAAGTGGCTTGTCTTATCTAACTGCAGTTGATTTTATGCCACTGAAAAAACTAAGTTTTAACATTAACAAACCTGTAGAGATCACTACGTTTCAGCAGCAATTATTAGCAAAACTAGGAAATAATCAGCTGACTTATGCGGTTAAATTAACTGGAACATTTAAGGAAATCTTAGCACGGAGTGAGAAAATTGATAAGTCCACAAATACACCATTGGCCGAATGGCTAAAAGAGCATGAACATCGCTTTAGTTATCACAATGTACAAGGGACTATGGTCATGTTCTTCTCCCCTAAATATACACAAGGATTTGGTGTACCAGGATTCCATACACATTATATTGCTGAGGATTATAAAAGTGGTGGACATGTGTTAAGTGCTGAGATTGAAAAAGCTAAAGTTCAAGTGATGCCAATTAATGAGATTAATCTTAGGGTTGGTGATGTGAAAAATACAGCAAAAGAGGTGGACCTAACACTGGTGCATAAAATTGAAAATGCGCAATGAGATAAAAATATTCAAAGTTGCATAATTTAAATCATGTGATATATTCTTAATATATCAATTATAAAAAAGGTGATGCTATGCAACAGGGTAATCAAAGTAACTTTTGGGATGCCGTTGGTATTCCATCGCGTGGTGAGCGGCTTTATCAGGCAATTCATGAAGGATTTAGCTGTGAGGTTTTTAGCAAATTGGCTGATATTTCTGGGATTGAGAAAAATCAGCTTGCTAAAATTACAACAATAGCACCCGCTTCACTTAATAGAAGATATAAAGCGGGTTTTTTTACTGAAGCTGAAAGTGATAGGTTATATCGCTATGCAGAGGTTTATAAATCAGCTTTGAATTTATTTGAAGGACATCACCAGAAAGCAATGCATTGGCTGATGTCTCCGGTTAATGGATTGGGTGGCAAAAAACCAATTGAGATGCTTAGGACATCTGCTGAAACAAAAGCAGTACTTGATCTCATCGGTAGACTTGAGCATGGCGTTTTCGTATGAGTAAAGTCTTTGCCTATAGACTGGTGAAAAGCAAATTTATGCAGGATGCATTTACTGGTGATGGTGCCAGAATATATGGAGGAAGGTGGAATAATAAAGGGAGTCCTTGCGTATATTGCGCAAGCTCCAGCAATTCCCGCTGAGTG
>NZ_QLIU01000058.1 GCF_003574425.1 Cysteiniphilum halobium
GAAATATAAAGTAAGAAGAGAAAAGATAAAATAAAGATTAAGAAGAAGATGAAGTAAATTAGAGTGTAACATGATTAAAAATAATAAGTAAGTAGCAAAACAAAAATGACATGAAAACACTTAAAAATAAAGGGCTTCAGTGGCTACTGTCCTGTAGTGTGCAAAATAAGGAAAAAATAATTTCATCTGAGGAAACACTTTTCATTAAAAACATTTCTGAAAAAGATATTATAACTTTAAAAAATCAAAATATATTTTCCACTCATTATTCTCCAAATGCGTTTATACACCTTGCCAACAAGCATTCAACACTATGGCAACAATCACATACAAAAGAAGTGACCTTTACTATTCCTAGTAACTTTGCTAAACAATATGGACATATAGCTGGAGATCTAAATTTCATTCATATTTCAAATTTTGCAGCCCGATTATTTGGTTATAAAAAAGCCTTTTTACAAGGCATGGCTTCTTGTAATTTTATTATCAAATATATTGTTGAAAGTGGTATAAAATTACGCACCATTAAAGTCAAGTTTCATAACCCTGTTTATTTGGGCGATGATGTCACCTTATATATATCAACTAATCAATTTGAATTAACTGACAAATACAAAAAATTACTAGTAAGCGGGCATTATGCCATCAATCAATGAAAGGGAGCTTTACGAATCAAATTTCAGGCAGGTAGTAGCTTTGCGCTTTGCAGTATCTGTGAATGACACCATCAACTTAATTTTCCTGACAGCTGAAGTGATTAAAAAGAAGCAATGTAAGCTAACAGATAAATGGCATTTATATGAATAAAGGCATTTTTGATATTAGCTAAAGTTAAGTTGACGGTGCCGTTGGATCTGGACTACGAACAAGTATGACATAGCAAAGCTGAGTATCACTTTGATGAATAATTCTTCCATAAAAGTTGTTACTCTCATTATCCAACACTAAATACCACTCTTCTGCATTTTCTTCCTGAGTATAATAGGCCGTAGAGCTCCAATAGCAACTAGGAAAAAGGTTTTTAAATCGATTGCTTTCTAGCCAATTTATTGTATTTTTAGATGTGTAATTCATCAGGCTCATTAATTCATTAATTGTTGGCAGACGCCAATCTGTATAATGACAAAATTGAGCCCCCTTAGCATATGCCTTAGCATTATCAACATCATAAGTCTTATTGCTTCCTAGCAAATACCACTCTAAACCAGTCAATTTATCATATGTTTCATCATCACATGAACTATTATTATCATCTGCACCTTTTACATCTTGATTGAATCTTTGGCTAGGCCAGCTCCCAGGGCCACTAGGAGAGGATGATCCAGGAGCCTGAATGATAGCTCCGCTATTTTCATTTAAAGCTAAAATGTAATTTGGCAATGTTAAAATGAATAAACATAACACCAAAATTTTAAATTTTCCAAAAAATTTCATCATCTCTTCTTTCTTATCCTATTGTGTTATCCATTGATATATTTTCTTAAATTATTTTATTGCGAGTTTCTAACAAGCAACGCATAAACACTATTTGTGCCTGAACCTTTAGTCACTATATCAATGCTACCATCATTAATATTCAGAACATATGCTTGATCATTATTATTAGCAAATTGCGTATCACTCCAATAAGTTCCTGTTTGATCTAATGAAAAACCTTCATTATTTAATGTTTCATAGGGGGCTTTAGAATGATCAACAAGACTTTCTAATTCATTAACTGTTGGTAAACGCCAATTATGATATCCACAATCACTATAATTTCGAGCATAACTCTGAGCAGCGGTAAATGATAGTTTTGTTTCGCTTGCAACTTTCTCCCATTCTAACCCGGTTAGACTATCGTATAACACATTAGGGCAAGAGTCATCATTTGTTGATTTATTATCTAAAGGTTCGAATCTAGTATCAGGCCATTCCCAACCAGTTTCAGTAGAGGAAGTTGGGGAAGTATTAATTGGTGTGGTGGGAATTATTGAACGCAGATTATAAGTCAAGCTATACAAGGGTTGATCATCACCACTACTATATACATTTTCTACCATTGAGGTACTCTCTGGTGAAGTCAGTAATATATTTCCACTAACCGTACAGCTGTGACCTACTTGGAGTGTATCTATACCGTGACAGTTGTCTTCAACAATACTGACGCTATCTGGGAACACAGATTTAAAGGAAATGTTAGTAGCATCTACTGATCCTGTATTTTCAAATGTATAAGTAAATGGATACTTTTTATTAGTCGCAATTACAGGGTTAAGTGGGCTTTTAGTTCCTGTTATTAACAGCTGTTTACTTTGGGTATTAGCGCTTAAAACGACAGGGTTATTGCTTTCAGCGTAATTTAAGGTTGCTTGCATAGAGATGTTTTCCTCTTTCGTCGATAAAATATATCCTTTAATGACACATTTTTGACCTTGCCGCAGTACCCCTCCTATATTTGAACAACCATTATTGACTATAGTAACACTATTATTTTCTTCAAGTTTAACTGTCACTCCAGTGACATCTTTATCACCTGTGTTTTCAAATATATACTCAAATCTACGTTTTATACCAATAGGAATAGTTGCTGGAACGTTTTCTATGGAGCCATTTACTGCGAATAATGAAAAACCAAGCTCTGAAATCGCCATATCTTGTTCGTCTAATTTCAGATATGATTCTGAAACTTCCTTCTTAGACTCAACTTTGACATCACAACTTGCTTGAGAATCTAAGGTATTGACACAGTTAGAGCCTGGAAGAATACTAATATCTTCTGTAGATATAGGCTGATTATCCTTATTAACGAATTCTGCCTTGTCAAAATAGACAGGATTACTACTCATATTTTTAATATTAATATCTTCAATTTCATTAATATTAAAAATATGACTTGGTCCAACATTAATACCCAATTTACCATTTTTAATAGTGACTAGGTAAGGCTTTAGAGCTTCATTTGCCACATTTACTTTAATATTTAAACTACCACTTGGGTTATCTGTTTCTGGAGATATCAATAGATAGCATATCTGATTTATATTTAGATTTTGACATTCATCAACAACCCTATATTCTGAATTGGGATCTACATTAACTGTATATGTTTCATTATTAGATTCTGATATAACAAGATTGCTACCTATCCTAATAGGAAGTTTAACATTCACTCCTTGATAGGTCTCCAGGGATTTTGGAATAATCGCAAAATGACTTGATGCCGAATTAGACTTTGAACCATTTCCTCCTCCACTACAAGAAGCTAACAGTCCCAATACGGTAATAAAAGATAATTGTTTTATTACCACTATAGTATTTACTTTATTTTTTAAAAACCCAATCATTTTAGTCATCTTAAACTCTTACTTCATTACACTATCAAAATTAACATGTTATCTAATTGGCAATAGAAATTGTTAAATCTATTAACAATGCACAAGTTGATCAATCAACTTCTTAAGAAGAAAATTATTCAACTTGACAATAGATTATGATTTGATTATCTATGCTTACAATCAAATCATAAATTTTTATTAAGCAGTGCACTTAGTTTGAGGATTTTTAACCTCATGACCCAACACCATTATGTTCGAATCCTCACCCTTACAATTTTCATACCTATAGTTGTTGTTATTGTTTAAGATATCATCTGGATTAACACCATAAAGCACTTTGGTATCATCAATAAGTCCTAGGATTATACTGCTAGTATTAATAGCATAAAACATATAATTATCATTCGTAGGTTTTAGAGCCTCGAAATTTTTTGGTGTGCCAAATGTAGTATTAGCAAATGCAAAATTTATGCTTGAAGTATCTTCTGCTGCTAAATAATGGATATGAAATTCTGATGCAGCACCTGAATCTGCTACCACATCAAAGAGAACATTGGTTATTGGTTTAAAAAGAGGTGCAGTGATAGAAGAACTATTACTACTCTGCAATGCTTCATTCTTTGCAGACATAAATTCATTACCATTATTCAATACGTGTACAGTAGAATTATGATCAGCCTTAAGAGCTATAGTCGTAGTCTTAATCCTTACTCCACTGAGGGTAACTTCAGATTTATTAACATACAAACCATCTTGAAAAGAACCAGTTGGCACACTTCCTCCTCCAGCATAATCATTCTCTATCTCTACATTGTTTAGAGCAACATCACCGCTGTTATCAATTTCTATTGCACTAGCATACTGGTTATTTTGATCTTGTTGAGATAAAAATTCTATATTATCAAACTCCACATGAGTGACTGGGCCAAAATTAAGAATATTAACAAAAAATGGTACTGGTGTTGTTTCGTTACTGCTACCTTGAGACTCATTAGAGTTCATCAACTGTATCACAGCTTGATTACCTTTCTCTGGTTTAAATATAAATTTATTAATAAGATCCGCATGTTTGATCTGCTTCCCATCCAAAACAAGACTTTCGCCAAACTGATTTACTTGCAATTTGGGAGGCAGCTCAACAATAATATTATAAGTATATTGTGGAGTCATTTTGCTATAGGCCTGTGAAAGTTTAGCATTCAAATCCTCAAGTTTTCTTACATTATCAATAGTTATGGTTTCTAGCGGAGTATTAGTCGAAATAGACACCTTTGGATTGCCTGTTGCATCAGCGTCTGGACCAATATTTATATCAATCTCAGATTTGTCGTTATTTATCGTAAAACTAGCAAGATTCGGTGCCCCAATAAAAGTATATTTACCAACAGGAAGAGTTAAATCCCACTCTTTGTTATAATCTGGTTTAGCCCCAGCAACATTAAATATGTGAGTCTTTGGGATATTCCACCACCCCTTTTTTTTAATAGAATAAAGTAATCCAGAGTACTTTTGAATTCCCTGATATTTAACAACAACTTTAGCATCTGAAAAAGCTGTTGTTACAGATCCTAAAGTTGTTAACGCTGCTATGGTTATCATGGGTAGTAATTTTATTTTATTAATCATTATAAATACCTCATTTGTTAGATTTCAGTGTTTTAGACGGCATAGCACTTAGATCATTACAGATATTGCTTTAACTGAATTTTTTATAAAATAATTCTTAAAATGAAAATCCTCAACTTAAGTGTTTATATCCATAATCAAAATAACGATGCTTTAAATACCATCTCGATAACAATATAATAATTTATTATATGCTTGTAAATTTAATTATTGAATTCGACCGTCAACTTATTTTCTACTATAGCATTTTAAACCATCTAATTTACATACAAAATCAAAGCTAGCCTAGGTTCAGAATTAAAATCTCTAAACACGAAAGATTTAATGGCGCTAAAGATAAGTAATTCTTATGATTCATTTTCTGTTTCTTGTGGTTATGGAATTGAGTTCTTACTAAACATTCAGAATACTATCAACAAAACGAATAGTAGATATAACAACAAACCTGCTGGCAGTTCGCTAAAACTATTGATACACTAAGTTCATGGAACATTTTACCCATGGTTAACATTTATAGGGAGCTTACCATGATATACAAAAAAGCATTAGTTGCTATCAATATTTATGAAGATACGGAACATGTCATTGCATCTGCCAAAGCAATTGCACACAAGCTAAAACTTAAGCTTGATGTAATGACTGTTATTGATAATGCCGCTGAATTTGTGCCTGCTGCAATGGATTTTCAAAAAAGCTTGCAAGAAAATGCCAAACAAAAATTACAAGAGATTAAACCGCAATTTGATGGTATTAACGCTGAGTTTCATATTGCTCAAGGCAACCCCAATTATGAGATAACCCATTATGCCGAAGCGCACGATTGCGATTTAATTATCATCGGTTCACATGCACGCCATGGCTTCAACCTTCTATTAGGTTCAACAGCCAATAGCGTTCTGCATAAAGCCAAATGTGATGTTTTAACCATACGTATTCGAGAGAACAATCCAAATCAAGTGACAAATTATGGCAAAATCTTATTGGCTACTGATCTAGAAGATGACAGCGCACAAGTTGCTAATCTAACAAAAGACATTGCACATACTTTTGATTCATCCGTCTCAACTATCTGTGTTCAAGGTGATCCAACAGTTGTCACCGGCATTTATGGCATTGTACCAGAAGTTCAATCACAGCTTACTGAAGATATGCGGAAAAAACTCGATGATTGGTCAAATAAATATCAATTCAAAGGCCAACGTTATCTACAAGCTGGCAGTGCCGCTGATGAGATTACTGAAACTGCTAACTCACATGGCTATGGACTTGTCGTTATGGGTAGCCATCAACGCGGCGCCTTTGGCCGCTTCTTCTTAGGATCAACGGCCAATGCTGTGCTTCACCATGCCAAGCAGGATGTACTTGTCACTAAGCTTAAGGCATAAACGCTAGACTCTTAGTTCCTCTGAGCTCTTAATTTCTTTGATAATTTACCTTAATCAGTAACAAACCTTTTGAAGATTGGCGCAAAATTCACTAGGATAGTGCCAACTTTAGTAACCTGCACCCATCAGAAATTATTTTGCGATTTATTGCAAGCAACTTGTGACGGGTATAGATAATATTAGGAAGATCCATATGACAAAGACAGCAATTGTTTTCCCAGGGCAAGGTTCACAAAAGTCCGGTATGTTAAGTGACTATTACACGCATTTTAGTGAAGTTAGTGACACATTTACCGAAGCCAATGAGGCATTAGGGTTTGATCTATGGCAAATCATTCAAGAGGATGAAACAAAGCTTAATCAAACACAGTATACACAACCGGCATTATTAGCAACTAGCATTGCGATTTGGCGCGTGCTTAAAAACCACAGTAACATCACCCCTGCAATACTTGCTGGACATAGTCTGGGTGAGTATTCAGCGCTATGCGCCGCTGGCAGTATTGGTTTTGCTGACGCACTACGTTTAGTGCGTTTACGAGGGCAACTGATGCAATCTGCTATTACTGACAAGAAATGTGCAATGAGCGCCATTTTAGCATTGAGTAATGAAGACGTTATCAAATGCTGTGATGAAGCAAAATCAGCTGGTATCGTTGAACCTGCTAACTTTAATTCACATGGGCAAGTTGTGATTTCAGGCGAGTTAAAAGCAGTTGAAAAAGCCAATGAAATCGCAAAAGAGATGGGGGCAAAACGCGCACAACTTCTCCCTGTCAGCGTACCATCACATTGCTCATTAATGAAAGAGGCAGCTGAGAAATTTGCAACAGCTTTAGATGAAATTACAATTACATCGCCGACAATTGCCGTTATCCATAACTATGATGTTCAATCGCATAGTGATATGAATGATCTTAAAGAAGCTTTGGTCAAACAGCTTTACTCACCAGTTAAATGGACACAAACCATTGAAAAAATGGCTGAGCTTGGCATTGATCACATCATTGAATGTGGCGCGAACAAAGTTTTAACCGGTTTAAATAAGCGCATTGTTAAGGAGCTGAATTATCAAGACACTGCAACGGTTGAAGCGATGGATAAATTACTTGAGCAAATTAAAGCGTAAAGACATAGTGGATCACAGCCAGGATCGTATTGCCATCCACCTATAATTTAGGTGTTGGCCAAGTGTCAGTCGAAGCCTTTATTAAAGGCACTTGCTCAAGCCCCTTCGACTTACGCTCAGGGGACGATATATTAACTGCTGGCTGAGCTCAGTCGAAGCCACTATATAAAAGCACTTGCTCAAGCCCCTTTAACTTACGCTCAGGGGCACAGAGCAATATTAAAAACATATTTGAATATATCAATACAAGTAAAAACAAGTAAAAACAAGTAAAAGGATAAAAAATGAGTTTTGAAAATAAAGTAGTTCTTGTTACCGGTGCAAGCCGTGGAATTGGTGCAGCCATTGCTCAAGATTTTGCAGAAAAAGGTGCTGTTGTTGTTGGCACAGCGACCTCTGAAGCAGGTGCTCAGAAAATCACACAAACTTTACAAGCATATGGTAAAGGTCATGGTATCAAGCTTAATGTTACCGAAGCGCCTGATATTGAAGCAGCTTTTACCTGGATGAAAGATAATACTGGCCATCCAGATATCATTGTAAACAATGCCGGCATTACGAAAGATAATCTGATGATGCGCTTAACAGAGGAAGACTGGTTAAGTGTCATTCACACTAACTTAGACTCTATTTTTACTATTTCCAAAGCGGCTATTCGTCACATGATGAAAAAGCGTTGGGGTCGCATTATCACCATTGGCTCAGTAGTTGGGACATCAGGCAACCCAGGACAAGCTAACTATTGTGCTAGTAAAGCAGGTGTTATTGGCTTCTCTAAATCATTAGCACAAGAAATCGCATCACGCAATATTACCGTTAATGTGGTTGCTCCTGGCTTTATCCAAACAGATATGACCGATAAACTCACCGATGAGCAAAAACAAGCGATTATCACTCAGGTACCAGCACAAACCTTAGGACAACCTCAAGATATCGCGCATGCAGTCACATTCTTAGCATCTGAAGGCGCACGTTATATCACAGGTCAAACGATACACGTCAATGGTGGCATGTATATGGTATAGCTAATCAGCTATCTACGGCATGCTCAATAAAAAAACGCTTTAACCATTTATTTTTATTTACAGCATTGACTCCCAATGCCCTTAAAGGTCTAAGCAGGGGATGATCATTGCAAAAAAGCTTTTTTAAACCCTGCATCATTTGAATCATTAACTGATTGTCAAATTGGCGTTTACGCGCATATTTTGCCAATGCACTCACATCTGCAATGTTGCGTTGCAAACGCTTTGTTTCAGTTAACACATCAATCAAAGCACGCACATCAGCGAACCCTAAATTGATACCTTGCCCTGCCAGAGGGTGCATTGTGTGTGCTGCATCTGCAATCAATACCACGCCTTGTTTATAATAAGTATCAACATGGCGCTCAATTAATTCGAAGCTCATACGCTTACTTTGTAATTGTAGCTGACCTAATCTACCGTCAGAGGTAACACTTAGATGCTCATTAAACATCTCATCATCCATAGCACTAAGCTTTACAAGTTCCTCGCTAGCAATGGAGTAAACAATAGAACATAAAAAGGGTTCTGAAAGAGGTAGTAATGCAAGCACACCATTTTTTAAAAATCGCTGATACGCAATATTCTGATGCGGCTTTGCAGTTTTGACATTGGCAACGATTGCATATTGATGATAAGGGTTGACTGTACAATCAAAGCCATATTGCTGTCGAATAAATGAATCTGCACCATCGGCACCAACAATAAGTACTGCCTCAAGCAATGTGCCATTATCAAGTGTTATAGTGGTTTGTGACGAATAAGACGTTAACTCTACAATTTTTGACTCTTCAAAAATAGCCACATCCAACATTGTAAGTGATTGATATAGTTGTGCAACAATTAAGTCGTTCTCAACAATAGCACCCAAACTCATCAGTGAACATTCTTCTGCTTTAAGATATAATTGCGCTGTTGAATTCTGATCCCAAACATCCATTGCCACATAGTTATTTATTCGCGTATCAGCAATGTTATGCCATACATCAAGATCATTTAATAACGCTTGTGATGCTGAATTGATCGCACTGACTCGCTTAGGTGGTATCGTTTGATCAAATGATTTGACAATGTTTCTTGCTTCAATAACTGCAATTTTAAATCCTTTTTGTGCTAAACCAAGAGTTAAAGACAACCCTGCCATACCACCACCGACAACAATTACATCATATTTCATTACACATCTTTTCCATACTTTGATCGCATTAAGGTTGAACCATAATTATATTTGCCCATCATTAATTTGCTAAAGGTTTTTTTTAAATGCTGATCACGTTCTAAGCAATGAAGTATAAATCCTCTAGCAAGCTTAACTGGCAATGCGCCGTGACTAAACACACTAATCATAGAATGCGTCAACAGTGCAGTACGTTTATGATCAAACACTCTGGTTTCTTGATATTTACGTAAAACAGCAGCTACATTTTGTATACTAAGAAACTTTTCACTCATTAGTAAGTCGTATAAAACCCCAATATCACGAATACTAAGATTCAACCCTTGCCCTGAAATTGGATGCAAGAAATGTGATGCATTACCAAATAGTAATAGATTCTTTTTATAAAGCGTTTGTGCACGAATAAGCGATAGTGGAAAACTTTTAAGCAAACTTACATCAACAAAGCGCCCTAAGCGATAACCGACAAGACGCTGTATCTCTTTTAAAACATTTTGTTTTGACTGCCTCATCCAATCATCGACTTTATCATGATCAACACTCCACACGCAGGCCATTTGCCGATCATCAACTGGCAAGAGTGCAAGTACACCATCATGAATAAAGCGCTCATAAGCAATATTATCATGAGCTTTTTGCAAATAAAGATCAAATACCAACGCACTTTGCTGATAGTCATGTTTGTTAACAGCAATACCAGCTTTTTCACGCAATGGTGACTGCGCACCATCTGCTGCAATAATTAAATCTGCAGTGATCTCGTTAAGATTACCCTCTTTTGCAATCAATAAACCAAAACATTCACCTTGCTCACATAAATCAAGTACTTGGCAATTTTGGTAGAGTGTTATATGACTTTCATTAATAAGAGCGTGATACAATGCTGGCAATAAATACTTCATTTTAATAACAACACCCAAAAATGCTAAGCCTTCATCTTTGGCATAAAGGTTTGTCTGCGCATATTGTCCTTTATCTGATACATTTACCTGCTTTATATACTCAACATGGGCTTTTATCTTATGCCAAACACCTAAAGTATTTAACACGCAAACCGAGCTATATGACAAGGCAATCGCTCTATTGTCATTGTTGCTCATTTTAGTATTTGCTAATTTCTCAATAAGCGTAATCTGCTTGCCTAGCCTTGCCAAGCTTAACGCCATCAACATACCAACAGCACCACCGCCAACGATCACTATGTCGTGATGATTTCTATCTAAATTATTATCTTTATCTTTTCCAGTCATTTTCAATAGTAGTTATATCTATGCGCCTAACAAGCACAGACAATGCACACTATAGATAGTTTAACGGTAGTTGTTAGACTTTAGAATGCCTGATAGACATTATTCTTTGGATTCTTTAGTTTATGCATTCGCTAGCGCATTATTTGGCGGTATCCTGTTTATAGCATTGAGTACTTTCAATATACTGATCGCTTGTGCTAGCTGTTTGTCTTTATGCAGTAAACTCTGTGCGTTTTTATAATCTTTTTTATAGTTTGCTAGCGCTTCTTTTGTTGCTTTATCTTTTTGGCTGTCATTATTCGATACAATAGCATGCTCAAAACTACTTTCATCAAAGACTAACTCTAAATTACTGTTCTTACCTTGGTCATTTGTTATATTATCGGCTAACAGGTCAATTTCTTCTTCCTCAATAATAACATCAGGAATAACCCCTCTTGATTGAATAGCTACTCCATTAGGCGTATAGTATCGCGCTGTTGTTAATTTTACTGCATTAGTTTCTGAAATAGGAATAACCGTTTGCACAGAACCCTTACCAAAGGTTTTAACGCCAACAATCACTGCCCTTTGATGATCTTGCAGAGCACCTGCAACAATTTCTGACGCTGACGCAGAACCCATATTTACCAAAACAACCATAGGTAAACCATTAGTATAATCATCACTTATCGCATAACTGGTAATTGACTCTAATGGATTGCGTGACTTAGTAAAAACAATTTTTTTAGGATTTGCCGGTGTGACCTGTAAAAAAGTGTCACTTACCGCAACAGCAGCATCTAAAAGCCCACCAGGATTATTACGTAAATCCAACACATAACCTTTTAAATTGGCATTTTCTTTGACGAGTTTATCGATATTTTTCTTTAGTTCCTCAGCAGTATTGCCTTGAAACTGACTTATTCTTAAATAACCATATTCCTCTGCAACAATCTCAGATTTAACTGAATCCAGCTTGATATTTTCACGTATTAATGACAGTTTAATCGGCTTAGATGTCTTAGGACGCAGCAACGTGATCGAGACTTCTGTGCCCGGTTGACCACGCATTTTTTTTACCGCCTCATCTAAAGTTAAGCCTGCAACACTAACATCATTGATTTTAATGATATAATCTCCAGCTTTTACTCCAGCGCGCTGTGCTGGCGTATCATCGATCGGCGATATTACCTTGATGCGTTCATTTTCAGCACTAACATGCATACCAAGACCGGCAAATTCACCATGCACTGACATTTGCAAATCTGCAAAATCATCATCATCCAAAAAACGTGAATGCGGATCCAAAGACTGCAGCATACCATCAATCGCTCCTTCGAGAATTTCCTCATCCGTTAATTCATCAACATAAGCTTGCTTTACCAAGCCAATACTACGCGATAGCTTATCAATATGCTTTTGTGTTTCTGGGTTTTGCCCGACTTGGTTACCTTGAGAAAATACCGGCATACAAAGAAAACCAAAGAGTGTGATATATAGTGAGAAATTTATTTTTTTCATAGCCCGTACCTCTACTTTAGCTTATAAGAAGACATCCATTTATTCAGTATCCTGTTAGTTCTAAGTGTAGAAAGTATTTAAATATTTTCAAACAAAGATTAGAAACAAGCGTCAAAACCTTATGGCTATACCCCCTAATTTTGACAGTAAGCCACCAAAATCAAGGTGCATCAGAATCCTGATAAACATTTTTTGATTCAATACAGGCATGAATTAAATCAACCAAGAAGTGATTAAGTCGATATGAAAGCACACAAAAAGCAACGCAAGAAACACTGTAAAATGCTTAACGAGCATTATATACTTTAACGCAGTCACAATAAATCTAGCATTAATACAATGAATAGTTTTCAGCAACAACTTAAGCATTTACGCAAAGAACAACAATTAACCATAGATGGTGTTGCAAGTAAGATGAGCTTCACTGCTCAAACCATTCAAATGCTAGAGGATACAGATGACTTATTTTCACTAGAATTACCAACACAATCGCTTAAAAACTATTATCGCAAATATGGTGAGTGTCTTGGCATGCCTGAGCGCAAAATTGTTAGCATGCTAAATAGAATTGATTACTTGAATTATAAGCGCTCACGCAAGGGCAAAATGAAGCCTTTTGACTATCTTAACCGCTTAGTTATCCTTGCTTTAGTTGTTTGGCTTGGTCACACAGTTTATACGCTTTATCAACAACAAAAAGCCAATGCTCTAAAACAAAGTGTTGTTACTTTGAGCGCTCCTGTTATTTCTAACCCAAGTCATCAAATATCTCCAAACATAAGTACTAATGACAACCAAACCGAAACTATTCACCCCCCTACTTCAACCACAGTGACAGCTAATACCAATATCTCAAGTACAAAACAGTCACTAGATACCACGGCGTCAACAAACACACCAGCAATAGCTAATACAGTATCAACTAATACAACAGAAAACCAAACTGAGCAACAAAATGCACAATAACTCGATCACAGCTCGTTTTATTATTGGGATCGAATCTACCGAATTAACTACTCGTGATATCACTTGCTTGCAAAACAAACATGTTGTTGGTGTCATTTTATTTAGTCGTAATTTTGTAAGCTCTCAACAACTGCAAAAACTCACCACAGCAATTAAATCATGTCGAAATGATCTTATTATTTGTGTAGATCAAGAAGGTGGGCGTGTCCAACGTTTTAGTAGTGATCAATTCACCCCATTATCCTCGCTCTACACGCTTGCTCAACTCAATGATATGATGGGGCTTAATCAGCATGTAGAAACACTAAGCACTGATCTGAAAAATCATGGTATTGATTTTAGCTTCACTCCTGTAGTTGATTTGTATAATAAAGACAGCCGTGTTATTAATACTCGTGCCTTTGCCAAAAACCCCAAAACAGTAATACTCTTTGCAAAAAATTATATTGATATCATGCGACACTATGGTTTGCCTAGTGTACTTAAACACTTTCCAGGACATGGTAGTCTGTTAGCTGATTCTCATACTGAAAGTGTTATTGACAAGCGCAGCTTAAATGAGATTGAGCAGACTGATTTACTCCCTTTTATAACGCTTATTAAAGCAAATAAAGCCGATAGCATTATGATTGGCCATCTATCCTATCCACAGATTGATCATGAGATTGCTTCTCAATCGTCTTTTTGGCTTAATGATTATTTACGCCATCAACTTCATTTTGGTGGCATTATTTTTAGTGATGACTTTGGTATGTTTGCCGCAACAACAACATCTTATCACCCAATGGATAGTTGTCGTAAGTTCTTTCATGCTGGAGGTGACATCGCTTTATTGTGCAATGAATTTCGTGTTATTGATGAAACACTTAATGTTTTCAATCATTCTGTCTATCAAGATGATGAGACATTTAATTGTCGTTGGCAACGTTTTCAACAGTATTTTAAACAGCATCATTTGCCATAATATACCCATCATAAACTAATTGTACTACCTTAAGAAGTAACTTGTGAATATAAGCTTTGCAACGCGCTTACATCAATCATACCTAGCAAACTGGTCTACGATGGGTATAGCTTTCTTGAACTTCTCAAGAATTCCCCTAGAATGATGCGCATGTATAAAAATATTATCAGCGATTTATGGATCCTATTACACAATACCTAGACCTTGATAAAAACTACGCCGAATACGTTCATGTTGCAATTGTCATTATTACGATTTTAGTGGTTAATGTTGCTATTCGTGTTGTGCTGGCTATTTTTGATAAAAGCCTCGCTAAGAAATCACCTTATTTACGCATATTTTATCAAGCAGTGAATCGTCCTGTACGTTATATCACATGGATTATCGGTTTATGGATCATTTTGACACAGTTAATCCACTGGCAAGATAAACAAGCTCAGTCTGTTTTAAATATTGCTAATATGGCAGTCAAGGTTTTGGTGATCTTGTGTATTGCTTGGATATTAATGCGTTTTGCCCGTGGCATGCGTAAACTATTTATTGAAAAAAACACACGCACTGATGGTGGTTATAATGACTTTAGTATGATAGAAACAGCTTATAAAGCCTCTCAAGCGGTCATTCTCATTCTGCTGTTTTTTAGTATTCTTGGTGCACTGAATATCCCCATCGTTGCCTTAGCAGGAATGGCCACGGTGGTAACAGGCTTTTTTGCTATTACCCAACAAGAGCTTATTAAAAACCTTTTTGGTGGCACCGTCTTATATCTTGATCGCCCTTTCTCTGTCGGCGACTGGATTTATACCGTTAGCGGTGGTATTGAAGGTACGGTTGAGAAGATTAGTTTTAGATTAACCATTATCCGAGGCTTCGATAAGCGCCCTATTTATGTACCCAATGCTACATTTTTAACAACAGCCGTTGTCAATGCTTCACGCATGACAAACCGCCGAATTTTGCAATATATTGGCGTGCGCTATCAGGATTTCAGCAAGGTACACCAAATCTTACAAGATGCTCGTGATATGCTAAAAAAGCACCCTGCCATCGATCAAAAGTGTACAAACCTTGTTTGCATTGTTAATGGCAATACCAATATGGGCTCCAATGTAGAGGGTGTATTTGGCTCTTATTCAATTAACTTTATGATTTATACCTTTACCAAAACCACTAATTGGGTCAAGTTTCAAGCCACACAAGATGAAATCATGCTAAAAATTGGTGAAATCATCGAGAAAAATGGCGCACAAATTGCATTCCCAACAACCACTTTGGATATTCCTGAAGGAGTATTGCATCAAGTTACAGCTGCTAGCCATAAAGCGTAGAAATTACTTAACGAATCTTAAAAACACTTCGGTTAATTGTGCTTGAACTTGTTCAATTGTATTATTGGCGTCAATCACAACGCTTGTTTGTGGGTTTTCTTTAACAAGCCTTAAAAACACCTCACGCGCACGGTTGAAAAAATCTATTTTCTCTTGCTCAATACGATCTAATGCATTTCTTGATTTAGCACGCTGAAGTCCAATTTCCGGATCAATATCTAAGTAAATCGTTAAGCTTGGATGAAATGATCCAAGCAATAAATCATTTAATTGCTTAACCTTATCAAACCCAAGTTCCCTACCACCACCTTGATAGGCTAAGCTTGACCAGTTAAATCGATCACTTACCACCCATTTCCCACTGTTAAGTATTGGTTTAATCAGCTTTTCAAGATGCTGCATACGCGTTGCATACATAAGTAGGAGTTCAGCTTCGGGACACAACGTTTCTTCCTTATACGGGGTAATCAGAAGCTTGCGTATTTTCTCTGCTAAAAAGGTTCCTCCTGGTTCACGCGTAAATACCACCTCAATGGATCTTTGCGCCAAGGTTTCACGAATAAACTCAATGGCTGTACTCTTCCCGGCACCTTCTAATCCTTCAATAGCAATAAACTGTGCTTGTTGGCTATCTTGATTATTTTGATAAATTTTCATTTTCACTTAGTCTCTAATAACTATGATACATATGGCATCGTAGGGGTAAATCGCATGATACATATATCACCGTAAGAGTAATTCATAAATTGCATAATGCATACGTCATCGTAAGGGTAATTCATGAATTACCCTTACGATTTGAAAATTGATTGACCGAAGCTTAAAGGCGCCAACCCCATATAATCTGCAATACTTTGGCCAATATCGGCAAAACTCTTACGTTCGCCAATACATTCAGTCGTAATATTTTTACCCCATACAAGAAAAGGAATATGCTCACGCGTATGATCTGTTCCTTGCCAACTAGGATCACAACCATGATCTGCAGCAATAATAACCATTGTATCATCATCCAGTAGCTGATCAATCTCTGGCAATCGCGAATCAAAGTATTCAAGTGCTTTGGCATAACCATCAATATCACGGCGATGTCCAAAGCTTGAATCAAAATCAACAAAATTCGTAAAAATAAGTGAGTTAGGTTTAGCCTGTTGGTAAGTTGAAAGTGTTACATCAAACAATTCTTCTAAGCCTGTGGCTTTAATACTTTGTGTAATCCCTTGGTTAGCATAAATATCAGCAATTTTACCAATTGAAATCACCTCGCCACCGGCTTCTTGTAATTTATCAAGTAAAGTAGGTCCAGGCGGTAAAACCGAATAGTCTTTGCGATTGCCAGTGCGCACATATTCATTTGCTGATTCACCAACAAATGGACGTGCAATTACACGTCCTACCACCAATCCCATCTCATCAAGTAGCTCACGCGCGATTTTGCATATTTTAAGTAAACGCTCTAAACCAAAATACTCTTCATGCGCAGCAACCTGAAACACGCTATCTGCCGACGTATAGATTATTGGTTTTGCTGTTAAACAATGCTCAACACCGTGTGCTTTAAGCACTTCAGTACCAGAAGCGTGTCCGGCATCGATAACACCTTGCGTTAATTCACAGCGTTTTAGCCACTCATCGATAAATTCCTTAGGAAATACCGATACTTCTTTACCTTCTATATGGCTATTGGGCGAGAAATAATGCCAATCAAACATCACAGGCACACCAGCAATCTCCCAGTGACCACTGGGCGTGTCTTTACCTTTACTGTTTTCAATACAATAACCGTATTTGGCTTCAACAACAGGCTCTTCTTCATATAAATTAATCGTGAGCTTACGTGCACGACTTAGCTCTGCTGCTTTCTGTAGACCACGCCTGGCAAGATTCGGTAAATCTAATGACCTGTTATACTGCGCACGATAGTCAACAATATGTCCAAGCGTATCAGCACCTTGATCACCAAATAGTTTGGCATCCTTGGCTTCACCAATACCAAAAGAATCCATTAATAATATCATTACTTTCTTACTATTTAACACGAGCGTTTTCCTTAGAATATATGTATGAATATATACCAACTGCAGAACACTTATCAGTATTACTGCCATTAAATACTGCAATGACTTACGAACGATATAAACGTTTAAATCCAAACTCGCTATGGATCAGCAACACTGCTACTTTAGTATACTCAACCAGCTCCATATAAGCTCTTTCTTCGTCTTCTTGTCCGGTGACTTCATCATCATATTGCAAACGTGACATATCAATTAAATCAGCAATTGCCTCTTGAACTTCTAAAGAGCCTTTAGTGTAGTCGATTTCCATCAGTCCAAGTCCTGACAAAAAACCTTGACACCACATGGCCAACGCATCAATGCGCATATAAAACTTTTCGTCATCATCAGGGATCAATAAATCAAAATGCATGTCTTGCGCCAAAAACTGTGCTTTCGTTACCTGATACATTTCAGCTAATACTTTTAATGCGCTTTGCGCTAAAATATCACCAACTTCAATCGGTTCAGCCATTAATGAATCCATCCATGCTTTAATGCGTACTTCAGCCCCTCCAGTAAAAAGAGCACATAACAAAGCATGTGCCTCAGAAGCTTCAGATAAGGCGTTAACTTTGCGCAGTGCGTCAGTGACTTCCTGATAATCAGGTAACAGTTGTTTTTCCATCGTTTGCATGAGTATTTATATTATTATAATCAAGATGCATCTATCGTATCATTGTCGATTATTTTTATCTATACTGCCGACAAATGATTTTCAAACGGTATGATCTTTTTTTTTACAACAAATCACTTGCACTTAATAACATATGCTTCTATGATTTCTAGTGTAAGTTTAGTGTTGCCTGTGCTGTTAGCCAGTCTTTACATTCTTGAGCCGATGTATTTATATCGGGAGCGTAGATACTTGTTTTAGTGTGCATGCTTGGTCTGACTAAGAAGCCTAACGAACAGCAAACGTACCCACTTGGTTCTTGAGGGTTCAAGAGCCATGTAAGCAGCGGCAGATATGGGCGGCACTATAAAGATTCTCTGCTTTTTTCGGTCATATATTTTTATCAACCGTTTTTTATTCGACACGTTTATTATTAATTATTGTTATTCGATAGATTATTAAATATTAATTATAATTATCAATGAGCTCATATAAACTCTAAAAGTACAGGATAAAACACATTCATTACAACCCTACCCATTATAGATTATGACGTCTTACTAAGGATATTGATGATGGATGTGTGACTATAATACATATCAAGGATATATCACATGCAATATAAGTCATATTTTTTTAGAAAATTCATCAAATCTGCACTTGCCAAAAACCACACTACAGGACAGTAGC
>NZ_QLIU01000059.1 GCF_003574425.1 Cysteiniphilum halobium
CCCAGCCAGCAATCGTTACATACAAAAAGTCCTGTGTCACATAATACGTTTTATTTCGAATTAACATTTACACAAAATACAAAGTGCGGTCGCGTGTAAACCGTCGATTGGCTTTTAAGATCCCTCATAACCTCCGAAATACTATATTTGGGCGGAATCACCATTACCATATGCAGGTGATCTTTATCAAAGCCAATCTCCTCAAGCAATACGCCAGGAATTTTTCGTAGCAGCTTCGGCATTACCCACTGAATGTACCTACACACTCCAGGATTCAGGACCTTTCGCCGGTATTTACATACCCAAACTATATGATATTGGAGCCTATAAACTCCATGTGCTGATTTATATGCTTTCATCCAAACATAATACCACCGAAAGGCTCATTCACCCACGGGTATCACCCGTGGTGCTCTGTCTTCGACCGCATAGAGGAAAAATGACTGCTTAAAATCAGTTTTAAGTCGTCAAAATTGCCTTGTTCAAAACTGTTAACCAAGCGGCCAAGTATAAAATCCTTGTTATCTGTGGTTGTGCCAATATTGGCAAGAGATTCATTTAAGCTTGATTTCACTTCATAGTTGGGATAACCCAAGCGATATGCCATGCGATTGCCACGCGCGGTTATTTCTTTGATGGTTAAATAACCCGTTTGAAAGAGTAAAGTGGCGATCGGCATATCGTTAATATCAAATTTCGATAACATGGTTTCACTGACGACAAGATCTTCCAAGTGAGGGATAAAGTAGCGATTTTGTTGGATCATCTTAACCAAAAAGGCAGGCGTCGCTGTTTCAAACCAATAGCTTTGATAACGATAGCCGCCATCAATGAATAGTAGAATATCAAAGGGGTTGTAAACTCTTTGTGTCTTTTCACCAGCAAAGTTATAGCCGTTGTACCACTTTTTAAGCTGGTCTAGATCGACATTGCCAGCGGTTAAATGGTCTTTAAATGAGTGTTCTAACTCGGCTTGATTGTAACCGCAAATGTCGGCATAGCGCTGATCAAGAGTAATATCTTTTAAATTATTGAGTTCACTAAAAATACTGATTTTGGTGAAGCGTGATACGCCGGTTAACATCGCAAATTGAATATTAACATCCTGAGATTTGATCACACTATAGAAGTTTCTAAGGCGTTGACGCATCGCTTTTGCCATTTCGGTATTGTCGATATTATCCAGTACTGGTTTGTCATATTCATCAACAAGAATGACAACTTTACGGTGATTTTTGGCAAGTTGTTCAATCAAATAAGCAAAGCGACTGCTGATTTCGCTGTAGACATTGTCTATTTCATAACTTTGGTAATATTCATCTAAGAAGCGCATGATTTTGGCATCTAACTCTTCTGTTGAGGCAGCATTCCCTTCGCCAAAGGTAAAGTGCAGTACAGGGTATTGCACTTGCCAGTCCCAGTGTTTCTCTATATGTAGACCTGTAAATAGTTTTTTATTGCCTAGAAAAAGTTGTCTGATGGTGTCGATAAGTAGCGACTTCCCGAAGCGTCGTGGTCGTGATAGGAAGTAAAACCCACCGCCATTATTTATGAGAGTGTTGATAAGCTTTGTTTTATCAACATACAAGTAATTGCCATTGATAATTTTTTCCATCCCTGATATACCAATTGGAAGTTTTTTCATGTGATCTATACTGGCTTTTTAAAAAATTATCAGCAATCTTATCGTGTTACCCTTATAGACTCAAGTGAAACGAACGTGAGCAACAGAGTGAAAAATAATAGCAACCGCTATTTGCCTTGTTTTTTGTGGTGGATGGTCTGTGGTTAAGTTTTTTTAAAGCACTATCACAGCGAAAGTATGACTTTCGCCAAGAAAATCACTTAACGATTTGTATTAAGTAGCGCATAATGTAGAGCGTTTTAAATCTAAAAACTAAAAAGCACTAAGATATATGGCAAGGAAATATTTTGGCACCGATGGTGTGCGTGGCAAGGTGGGTGTTCATCCTATTACCCCTGAGTTTGCAATGAAGCTTGGGAATGCAGTGGGTCAAGCACTGCGCGAAAAGCATCTGCCGTTAGTGGTGGTAGTTGGGCAAGATACACGCCGATCATCAGATATGCTAAAAGCTGGGTTTATTGCAGGGATCACTGCAGTTGGTGTCAATGTCATTAATCTAGGCATGGTACCAACACCGGTAGTTGCATTTATGGTGCCGATGTTTAAAGCTGGAGCAGGTGTTGTCTTAAGTGCCTCACACAATCCCTTTTATGATAATGGTATCAAATTATTTTCGCATGAAGGGCATAAGTTAGCTGATGATATTGAATATCAGATTGAGCATTATATTAATGAAGAGTTTTATTATCAGCCAGAGGGTAAATTTGGTGAAATCTATAGTCAGATTAACGAAGTGCAACCTTATATTGAACATTGCTTAGAATCGTTTGCAGACCATATTCATTTAGGTGATAAGAAAATCATTGTTGACTGTGCCAATGGTGCGTTATTTCGCGTGGCGAAAGAGGTATTTTCACGTTTGAATTTAAATGTTGTTAATATTGCTTCAAATCCAGATGGGTTAAATATTAATGAAAATTGTGGTGCGGTACATCTGAATATGCTAAAGGCAGCTGTAGTTAATCAAAAGGCTGACTTGGGTATCGCTTTTGATGGTGATGGTGATCGCATTATGCTAGTTGATGAGACCGGTTGTGTGGTTGATGGTGATGAAATATTATTGGCGTTGGCAAAACACAGTCAAAATATATCAGGTGTGATTGGGACAGTGATGACTAATCTTGCAATTGAACAGGCTTTTGCAAAGCTGGGGTTGCCCTTTAAACGCGCTAAAGTGGGTGATCGTTATGTGATGGAGTTATTGCTTGAAAATGGCTGGGCACTTGGTGGTGAGTCGTCAGGACACATTATTGATCTTCGTTATAATTCAACTGGCGATGGTTTGATGGCAGCGTTGCAGATATTCGCATTATTAACGAAAGTCAATAAACCATTATCAGCACTTGTGGGGATTCAAAAAATGCCGCAATTGATGGTTAATGTGCCATTGACGAAAAAGCTTGACGCTAATGATATGAGTCTCTTGATTGAAGATGTTAGTTTTGTTGAAAAAACATTAGGTAATGATGGGCGTGTGGTATTGCGTCCTTCAGGCACTGAACCTGTATTGCGTGTGATGGTTGAAGCAAAAACGGTTGATCTTACCAAAGAATGGGTAGAGTATCTGGTTGAAAAGGTTAAAGAAAAGTTATATCGCGCGTAAATTACTTTACCTTTACGTGTGATATTAAGTAGCTAAATATGGAGTAACGATGAGAAAGCAAATTATTATTGGTAACTGGAAAATGAATGGTTCACTATTGTCGATTAAGAGCCTATGTGAGTCGCTAAACAAATTATCAAAAGAGCAACTGACTGCAGATGTGGCGGTGTGTGTGCCTAATGTCTATCTGTCATATGTTAGCGATAATATCAAAGGCATTGGTCTTGGTGTACAAAATATCAGTCAGTATGATAATGGTGCTTATACCGGTGAGATTAGTGCTAATATGCTTAAGGATTTTAATTGTCAATATGTGATTGTTGGACATTCAGAGCGTCGTGCGTTATTTGGTGAGAGCAACAAAGATGTTGCTTTAAAAGCCAAGAAAGCAACTGATGCAGGTCTATATACGATTGTGTGTGTGGGTGAGACATTATATGAGAGAACTTCTGGTAAACTTGAAGAGGTGTTAAAAGCACAGCTTAGCACTGTATTGCATGAGTTAACACTTAATCAGTTGAGAAATGTTATCATTGCCTATGAACCGGTATGGGCGATTGGTACAGGGCTTGCAGCAACTGCGTCACAAGTCCAAGAGGTTCATGCGTACTTACGTTCCATCATCACAAACTTCCATGTTGCGCTTGCTAAAAATATCAAAATTATATATGGTGGCAGCCTTAAGCCATCAAACGCTGGTGAGATACTTAAACTGGCGGATGTCGATGGTGGTTTGATAGGGGGTGCTTCTCTAAACGGGAAGGACTTTGGTGAAATTGTTAGACATGCAAAGCATGTGAAATAGGCAAAACAAGTAAATGTTAGCGTTAGTTATCACTGTACATATTATTGTTGCGATCTTAATTGTTGGATTGATATTGTTGCAGCAGGGCAAAGGAGCAAATATGGGCGCGTCTTTTGGATCAGGCGCATCACAAACTGTATTTGGTAGTCGAGGAGCGGCGCCATTTATGTTTAAATTGACAGCCGTGTTGGTTGCTGTTTTCTTTGTCACAAGCGTGAGTTTAAGCTATATTGGCAAGCAAAATGCAAACAAGGGTGCTGAGACTCAAGTATCAAGCGGCGTATCGCAAGCTGATTATCAAAAACAGCAAGCGGCACAGCAGGCTTTGATTGATCAGGCTAAAGCATCGGACAAACAAGATGACAAAGCTAAAGCTGCAATGACACTTCCGGTCAATAATCTTTTAAAGACGCCAGCGACGACAACATCAAATACTGATGGTGAGCCAAAGCAGGCAGTTGATGCGAAGAATAATACAACTACTAAAGAGAAAGAAGCAGTACCAGCGTCAACTAAATAACTTAAGAACTAAAACTTCTGGGTTGTTGATGATTTGAATACTTTAGCCGGTGGCGCTCTCCTTTTAAGGAAGATTAAGCTAGCGAGGTTAGGTGTTGTAAGGCGCAAGGTTTGTGGTTAATAAAAATACTTTTGCCAAAGTGGTGGAATTGGTAGACACGCCATCTTGAGGGGGTGGTGAGCGCAGCTTGTGCGGGTTCGAGTCCCGCCTTTGGCACCAAACGAGGATATAGGCATGTTGCAATATAGTGTATATCATGAGTTTTTGCCGATTTTAATTTTTCTCATTGTGGCGATTGCTATCGCATCAGCAATGGCAATTGGCGGCAAAATGCTATCGATCATTGTCGGGGTGAATAGACCTAGCCCCGAAAAAAATGCGCCATTTGAGTGCGGATTTGCTGAATTTGAAGATGCGCGCATCAAGTTCGATGTGCGTTTTTATTTGGTTGCTATTTTATTTTTGGTTTTTGATCTTGAAGTTGCCTTTATGATCCCTTGGGGTGTGCTGGTGCGTGATAGTGGCGTCGGTGGAGTTTCATGGGCGGCTTTTATTGCAATGATGATCTTCTTGTTTATTTTGCTAATTGGATTTATCTACGAGTGGAAGAAAGGGGCGCTAGAATGGGAGTAGAAGAAAGCATTAATAACAACAAAGGCTTTATTACTGCCAGTGCTGACTCTTTAGTTAATTGGGTGCGCACAGGATCCTTGTGGCCTGTGACTTTTGGACTTGCTTGTTGTGCTGTTGAGATGATGCATGCGGGAGCGGCTCGTTATGATCTGGATCGTTTTGGTATTGTATTTCGTCCTAGCCCGCGTCAGTCGGATGTATTGATCGTTGCTGGAACTCTATGTAACAAAATGGCGCCAGCTCTACGTAAGGTTTATGATCAGATGCCTGATCCAAAATGGGTTATCTCAATGGGTTCATGTGCTAATGGTGGAGGCTATTATCATTATTCGTATTCCGTGGTGAGAGGGTGTGATCGTATTATGCCAGTGGATATTTATGTGCCAGGCTGCCCGCCAACTGCTGAAGCATTGATTTATGGGATTATTCAGTTACAAAATAAAATTAAACGTACTAATACCATCGCGAGGAAATGACGATGTCGTTAACGCAAGAATTTATCGATGATTTAACGAATGACTTTGACAGTCAGTTTATCGCAACAACGTTTCAATATGATGAATTGACAGTTGAGATTGCTAAAGATAACCTCATCAAAGTGATGACCCGTTTAAAAAATGTTTTTAAATTTGAGCAGCTTGTCGATGTTTCGGGTGTTGACTACTTAAGCTTTGGGGAAGATGAGTGGAAGACACAAAGTGCAACAAGTAGTGGTTTCTCACGTGGCGTTGTTAAAGGTGAGTTATTGCATAAAGAATCTAACAAAGCTAAGAAGCGTTTTGCTGTAGTTTATCATTTAATGAGTTTAGCGCTTAATATTCGTCTGCGTGTTAAAGTATATTTAAATGAATATGATCTTATGTTACCCAGTGTTGTTGATATTTGGCCTTCGGCAAACTGGAATGAGCGTGAAGCTTTTGATATGTTTGGTTTTATTTTTACTGGGCACCCAGATTTGCGTCGAATATTGACAGATTATGGTTTTGTTGGCCATCCATTTAGAAAGGATTTCCCGCAAAGTGGTTATGTTGAGATGCGTTACGATGAAGCACAAAAGCGTGTGGTTTACGAACCGGTAGAAATTGATCCGCGTGTTAATGCTCCTAAGGTTATTCGTCAAGATAACCGTTACTTAGATGAACAGTAATTGAGAATGCTATGGCAGAATTTAAAAATTATACAATGAACTTTGGTCCGGTACATCCGGCGGCTCATGGCGTATTGCGTTTGGTGTTAGAACTAGATGGTGAAGTCGTTGTTCGTGCTGATCCGCATGTTGGCTTATTGCATCGGGGTACTGAAAAGCTCGCTGAGTCAAAACCATACAATCAAAGCATTGGTTATATGGATCGCTTAGATTATGTATCGATGATGTGTAATGAACATGCTTATGTGTTAGCGATTGAGAAACTACTTGAAATTGAAGTGCCAAAACGTGCGCAATATATCCGAGTAATGTTTGCGGAAATTACCCGTATTTTGAATCATCTACTGTGGACGGCAGCTAATAGTTTAGACTTGGGCGCGATGACAATGTTCCTATATGCGTTTCGTGAGCGTGAAGACCTGTTTGATTGTTATGAGGCAGTTTCAGGTGCGAGAATGCATGCGACTTATTTTCGTCCAGGAGGTGTCGCTCGCGATCTACCACTGACGATGCCAAAGTATGAAAAATCACGTTTCACGTCAAAACGTAAACTAAAAGCAATTAACAAAAACCGCCAAGGTTCATTGCTTGATTTTATTTGGGATTTTACTGAGCGTTTTCCAAAGTGTGTTGATGAATATGAAAATCTATTAACGAACAACCGTATTTGGAAACAACGTACTGTTGGTATTGGTGTGGTAACAGCTGAGCGTGCCAAGGCATTAGGCTTTGGGGGCCCGATGTTAAGGGGCTCAGGAGTTGCTTGGGATCTTCGCAAAAAGCAGCCTTATGATGTTTATAGCGAACTTGATTTTGATATTCCTGTTGGCAGTCATGGTGATTGCTATGATCGTTATTTAGTGCGTATGGCAGAAATGCGTGAATCCAATAAAATCATTCGTCAGTGTGTTGAATGGTTGCGTCACAATGATGGTCCGATTATGGCGCCAAATCATAAAGTCACTCCGCCTAAGCGTGATGAGATGAAAAATAGTATGGAAGCCTTGATCCACCACTTTAAATTGTTCTCTGAGGGCTATTGCGTACCTGAAGGTGAGGTGTATGTGGGAACGGAACATCCTAAAGGTGAATTTGGTATATATCTTGTATCAGATGGTGCGAATAAACCGTACCGTGTAAAGATTAGAGCACCAGGCTTTACCCATTTAAGTGCGATGAATGAAATGTTAAGCGGGCATATGTTATCCGATGCTCCGGCAATTATTGCGACACAAGATATTGTGTTTGGCGATGTAGATAGATAAGTAAGGTTTGTCTATGTTAGATAATAAATTAGATAAAAAAGAGATTTTCTCGCCCCAAGTGACCGAGGTTTTGGAAAACTGGGAAAAGCGTTATCCCACTAATCAAAAGCGTTCAGTAATCATTCCTGGCTTGCATGTCTTGCAAGACTATAATGATGGCTATTTGACTGAAGAACTGATGGATAGGTTAGCTCTTTATTTGGATGTGCCGGCAGCTTCAGTCTATGAGGTGGCGACTTTTTATAGTATGTATGATCTGGAAAAGGTGGGCAGACATAAGTTAAATGTATGCACTAATCTCTCATGTATGCTAAATGGTGCCAAGAAAATCATGACGCATATTGAAAATAAGTTAGATATCAAAGCAGGGCAAACCACTGCTGATGGCAGAATTACACTGAAATCTGTCGAGTGTCAGGGTGCATGCTGTGGTGCGCCAATGTTAGAAGTGGATAAGGTTTTTTATGAAAATCTAACCATTCAAAAAGTCGATCAAATTATTGATTCCTTGGAGTAGCATATGGCGAATGAAGTTTGTTTTAGAACACTACACCTTGAGCGGCCTTGGTCATTAAAGTCTTATGAGTCTGTTGGTGGTTACTCTTACTGGAAAAGAATTTTAGATGAAAAGATTCCACCAGAGGTAATTATTGAAGAGCTTAAAAAATCGGGTTTACGCGGTCGCGGTGGTGCGGGTTTCCCAACCGGGCTTAAGTGGAGCTTTATGCCGCGCAACCTACCTGGGCAGAAGTATGTCGTATGCAATTCCGATGAAGGCGAGCCAGGGACATGTAAGGATCGCGAGATTTTACGTAACAACCCTCATCAGTTGATTGAGGGCATGGCAATTGCCGGTTATGTTACGGGTGCTACGGTTGGCTATAACTATATTCGTGGTGAGTTTTATGAGCCGATTGCACGTTTTGAAGCAGCGTTAAATGAGGCACGTGCCATGGGTTTGATTGGTTTTAACTTACGTAGTTCAGGCGTTGATTTTAATTTATATTGCTCAATAGGGGCAGGTGCCTATATTTGCGGTGAAGAAACGGCGTTATTAAACTCTCTTGAAGGACGTAAAGGTCAGCCGCGATTTAAGCCGCCTTTTCCAGCCAATAAAGGCTTGTATGATTGCCCTACGAACATCAATAATACGGAGACTTATGCTTCAGTGCCGCCAATACTAGAGCATGGGGGCGAGTGGTTTCAAAAAATGGGCACTGAGAAAAGTGGTGGCACCAAGCTTTTTTGCGTTTCAGGGCATGTTAATACCCCCGGTGTGTTTGAAATTGGGCTAGGTACGCCATTTAAAGACTTGTTGGCGATGGCAGGTGGTGTGCGTGAGAATAAGAAAATCAAAGCAGTGATTCCAGGTGGTAGCTCATGTAAGATCCTAACAGGTGATGAAATGCTGTCTTTAACCATGGATTATGAAGCTATTGGTCAAGCAGGCTCAATGTTAGGTTCTGGTGCTGTTGTCGTACTTGATGAAGATACATGTATGGTTGAGTTATTAGCGCGCTTGGCAGAATTCTATTATGAAGAGTCTTGTGGACAATGTACGCCTTGTCGTGAAGGAACTGGTTGGTTGGCTAGAGCCTTAGAGCGCATTTTGCATGGTGAAGGTAAACCGGAAGATATCGATAATTTATCACGTGTTGCTTCTAATATTGAAGGTAATACAATTTGTGGTTTGGGTGATGCTGCAGCGTGGCCTGTGCAAAGCTATATTAAGAAATTCAGACATGAGTTTGAATATATGATTGAACATGGGCGCAGTATAGTAAGCGCTTAAATGATAGTGAAATTATATTTTCCATTTTGGAAAAATATAATTCAAAAAATAAACGTAATGATGAAGGGTGACTCCCGTGTCAGAAAAAGAAGCAACAAAACAACTTAGTATTGAGATCAATGGTCAGTCATATGCGGCTAAACCCGGTGAGATGATTATTCAGATCGCTGATAAGCATGGCATTTATATTCCGCGCTTTTGTTATCATAAAAAACTTTCGATTGCTGCTAATTGTAGAATGTGTCTTGTCGAAGTTGAAGGGGCAAGAAAACCATCTCCTGCGTGTGCAACACCCATTATGGATGGTATGAAAGTTTTCACAAAATCACCAGCAACACTGTCTTACCAAAAGAAAGTCATGGAGTTTTTACTTATTAATCACCCACTTGATTGCCCGATTTGCGATCAGGGTGGTGAGTGTGAGTTACAGGATATCGCGATGGGCTATGGTAATGATGTTTCTAAATATAGCGAAACAAAGCGCGTGTTTGATGATCCAACATTAGGTCCATTGGTCGCAACTGATATGACACGTTGTATTCAATGTACGCGTTGTGTACGCTTTGGTGAGGAAATCAGTGGTGACAAAGAGCTTGGTGCGATGGGGCGTGGAGATCATACGCAAATCAGTACCTATGTTGCTAAAACGGTCAATTCAGAGTTATCAGGTAATATTATTGATTTATGTCCAGTTGGTGCATTGACGTCGAAACCATTTAGATTTCATGCACGTGCTTGGGAGCTTCAGCAATATGCGACAATTTCCGGTGCCGATTGTGTAGGTGCGAATATTTATGCACATACGCGTCGCAATCAACTGATGCGTGTTGTCCCAAAAGAAAATGAAAGTATTAATGAAACATGGATTGCTGATAAGGATCGCTTTGCTTATGCTGGTGTTTATGCAGATGACCGCGTAACAAAGCCGATGATTAAAAAAGCAGGCGCTTGGGTTGATGTCTCTTGGGAGGAAGCGCTTGATTTTATTAAAGTCGCGATTGAGCAAACTAAAGCCCAAGATGGTGTCAATGCAATATCCAGTTTAGCTTCAGACTCAGCAACAACGGAAAGTTTATATCTTATCCAAAAGCTAATGCGTCAAGTAGGATCAAATAATATTGATACGCGCTTAATGCAGGGAGCACATGCTTTGACACTACATACAGGAGTTGGATTTGATTGTGAATTATCTGAAATTGAAGATGCTGATGTAACCTTACTTGTTGGTAGTTATTTGCGTAAAGAAGTGCCACTTATTAATCATCGAGTGCATAAAGCGGTGAAAAACGGTGCAAAGGTCTTAGCACTCAATAGCCAAGAATATAATTTTAATTACACCGTTACAACGATGCAAGTTGAAGCCAATGAGATGGTCTATGCTTTGGCAAATTTAGTCAAAGCTGTAGCGCAAAAAATCTCTCAACCAATTACATCAGTGGCGGTTAAAAAAGCTGTTGAATCACTGGGAATTTCACCTGAGATCGAAAATTTAGCAACAACACTAATATCTTCTGAAAAGCCAGTGATGATCTTAGGTTTTGATGCGATGTTAAATAAAGACTGTGCTGAAATATATGCGCTATTTACTGAGCTTAAATCACTGCTTGCTGCTAAAGGTGGTGTGCTTAGCTTTGGTGCTAATGCAAAAGGTGCATTATTCGCAGGAGCAGCAAGTGAGTATTTACCAGGGGCTACTGAAAACTTACAACAAGGTATGGATGCACAAGCAATATTAAGTAATAAAACCAAACTGTTATTGAATTTTGGGGTTGAGCCTGAGTGTGACAGTGTTTTAGGGCAAGAAGCATTAAAAGCACTTCAAGAAATTGATATCGTCGCAGCATTTACAAGTTATGCGACAGAAGCGATGTTTGCGTATGCAGATATCATATTGCCAATAACCACGCACTTTGAGGAAGATGGCTCTTTTATCAATATTTCTGGGCACACACAGCGCTTTAAAGCTGTTATCCCACCGTATGAAGATAGTAAGCCTTTGTGGAAAGTATTACGTGTATTAGCAAATCTATTGCGTTTAGATGGCTTTGATTACCACAACGTCGATGCGGTGTATCAAGAGTTTGTTTCGTATGAAAGAGCTAATCTGGTAGTCGATGTTGATGCGTTATTTAAGAGTGGCTTAACAGCATTAAATGAAGGCTATCATGTCTTACCTGCTGTTTCGATGTATCGCACGAATGCTTTGTTAAGGCGTGCTACACCATTGCAAGCGACGAAAGATGCCTATTATGCGCAAAGCTTACGTGTATCAGCTGCGTATGCCAAAGAGCATGGCTTGAACGAATCAAGTCGTGTTGTTGTAGATTTTGATGGTAAAACATACGAAGTCGATCTTATCATTGAGGGTGCATTGGCAAAACAGACGATAATCGTCCCGTTTCAGCTTATGCCGACTTGTCGCAAAGCTTGGCGCAATGTTACAATCAGGCCAATTAAACTGACGGTGGTAAATGCATGATTTTAGATATTATCTGGATTGTTCTAAAAGTATTATTGATCGTTATTCCTTTGATTTTAGTTGTGGCTTATTATACCTACGCAGAACGCAAAGTGATTGGTTATATGCAGGATCGTGTCGGCCCAAATCGTGTGGGTTCTTTTGGTTTATTGCAACCGATAGTTGATGCAGTCAAATTGTTGCTCAAAGAAATTATTATTCCAGCGAAGTCAAACCGTTACCTGTTTTTTGTTGCGCCAATGTTGGCTTTTGCTCCTGCTTATACCACATGGGCGGTAGTACCATTTGGTCAGGGCATTGTATTGGCAGATATCAATGCCGGTGTATTATATATTTTAGCAATGACATCGATTGCAGTATATGGTGTGATTATTGCTGGTTGGGCGTCTAATTCAAAATATGCGATGTTCGGTGCACTGCGTGCAGCAGCTCAGGTCGTGTCCTATGAGCTCGCGATGGGTTTTGCCATTGTTGGTGTATTGATTGCCGCAGGCTCACTTAATTTGAGCACGATTGTCGAAACGCAGCAAGGGGGTATTTGGCATTGGTATTTTATTCCGCTATTTCCATTATTTATTATTTATTTTATTGCTGGAGTTGCGGAAACTGGGCGTGCTCCCTTTGATGTGATTGAAGGTGAGTCTGAGATTATTGCAGGACATCACGTTGAGTACTCAGGTGCACGTTTTGCTTTGTTCTTCCTAGCGGAATACGCCAATATGATCTTGATCAGTTTATTGACAGCAGTTTTCTTTTTAGGTGGTTGGATTTCACCATTTGAAAATATTCCTGTACTTGATCAGTTCTTTAGTTTTGTACCGGGCATGATTTGGCTATTCTTAAAAACCGGTATTTTCATGTTTATGTATTTGTGGATTCGTGCAACTTTCCCAAGGTATCGCTATGATCAATTAATGCGGTTGGGCTGGAAAATTTTTATTCCGGTGACATTAGTGTGGGTAATTGTTGTTGCATTTATGGTTAAACTTGGCTTGGGTCCTTGGTGGTAGGAGATTTATTGATGTTTAAAGCAATTAAACGCTATTGTCAGACCTTTTTGCTATGGGAGTTATTAAAAGGTCTTAAAATTACTGGAAAGCACTTTTTTACGCGTAAAGTAACAGTGCAATATCCGGATGAAAAAACACCGCAATCTGGTCGTTTTCGTGGATTGCACGCATTGCGTCGCTATGAAAATGGTGAAGAGCGTTGTATCGCTTGTAAATTGTGTGAAGTTGTTTGTCCAGCACTTGCAATCACGATTGAAGCCGAGCCACGTGAAGATGGTTCAAGACGTACCACGAAATATGAGATTGATTTATTCAAATGCATCTTTTGTGGCTTTTGTGAAGAGTCTTGTCCGGTAGACTCGATTGTTGAAACGCGCATTTTTGAATATCATTTTGAAAACCGTGGTGAGAATATCATGACCAAAGCAAAACTTTTAGCTGTTGGTGATAAATATGAAGATGAGATCGCTAAAGATCGTGAAGCAGACAGAGCATTTAGGTAGAGATCGATGAGTGTAAGTATTATCTTTTATGTATTTGCCGCACTAACGGTGCTTGGCGCGCTATTAGTCATCAGTGCAAAAAACCCAGTGCGTGCAGTTATTGCTAAGGTGTTTACTTTTTTTGCTGCAGCAGGTGTTTGGTTGACGATGCAGCAAGAATATCTAGCGCTGCTGTTGATTGTTGTGTACGTTGGAGCAGTTTTGGTGATGTTTTTGTTTGTGGTGATGATGTTGGACATCAATATCGTTATTAAACAGAAAAAGCTAGTATTTTACTGGCCGATTGTGATTTTATTGTGTGTTTTCTTAGCAGTTCTTATTTCAATCGTTGTTACGCACGCGTTTGCTGATAGAACAATGACCGGTGGTTTGGGTACAGTTGAGAGTTTGGGGCGTGAGATGTTCTCCAATAAATACCTCTATGCATTTGAGCTTGCTGGTATGATCTTGTTGGCAGCAATGGTCTCAGCAATTACCTTGACTTTCCGTGGTAAAAAACCAGGGAATAAGTCAATTAATCCAAACTTACAGATTCAAACGCAAGCGAAAGACCGTTTGACGATGATTAAGATGAAGTCAGAAAAAAGTACTTCTAAAATAGAAAAAACAAAGAAATCACAAGATAATTCTGATCAGGGAGAACCTAAGAATGACTAGTATTCCGGTACCCATTACGCATTATTTGATTTTTAGTGCGATTATATTTTCGTTAAGTATTGCCGGTATTATTATAAACCGCCGCAATTTATTGATTTTATTGATGTCGATTGAGTTGATGCTCTTGGCAGTAAACACTAACTTTATTGCTTTCTCGAGTATGCTCAAACAAAACACAGGTGATGTGTTTGTCTTCTTTATTCTAACGGTTGCAGCAGCTGAAGCTGCAATTGGTTTGGCGATTGTGGTCGTATTATTTAGAACGCGTAAAACAATCGATGTCGGTCAACTAAACACATTAAAGGGCTAAGGCGATGGGAATTGATTTTGTTATTGCCATTATTATCTTGGCACCGGCATTAGGTGCGATAGTTGCTGGCTTTTTCTCAAAAAAGGTACAATTAAGTGGTGTTAACTGTATTACGATTGGCTTAGTCCTTTTGTCTTTTATCTTAAGTGTTATCCTGGCATTGGGTGTTTATCTCAATAATGATGTTTATACCGTGACCTACTTCAATTGGGCACTGTTTCCATCATTAGGGATGAAGGTCAGCTTTACCGTTGATAAGCTATCTGTCTTTATGATGTTGATCGTCACATTTGTATCAACTTTGGTGCATGTCTACTCGATTGGTTATATGAAAGGCGAAGCCGGTTATGCGCGCTTTTTTGCGTATATCTCTGGTTTTACTTTTGCCATGCTCTGTTTAGTCATGGGTAATAACTTCTTGCTACTATTTTTTGGTTGGGAAGGGGTTGGTTTATTCTCTTATCTCTTGATCGGTTATTACTTTGATAAAGATTCTGCTAATGAAGCAAGCTTACGCGCTTTTATCGTTAACCGTGTTGGTGACTTAGGCTTCTTGTTAGGGATTGCAACGGTGATTTATTATTGTAATTCAATCGATTATAACACCGTATTTACTGCTGTGAGCAACCTTGATAATAGCCAGATGATCTCGTTCTTAGGTATGCAGTTTAGCCCGATTACCTTGATGTGTGTGCTATTATTTATCGGTGCGATGGGTAAATCAGCGCAATTTCCGCTACATACTTGGTTAGAAGGCTCAATGGAAGGTCCAACACCAATATCGGCATTGATTCATGCGGCAACAATGGTCACTGCAGGGGTGTTTATGGTAGCGCGCCTGTCGCCTATGTTTGTCCATTCAGCAACAGCGCTGAGCTTTGTAATGATTATTGGTGCGATTACCTGTTTGTTTATGGGGCTTATTGCAATTGTGCAAATGGATATTAAACGTGTCATTGCTTATTGTACTTTGTCACAATTGGGTTATATGATGGTGGCGCAGGGTGCATCAGGTTTTTCAATTGGAATGTTTCATTTGATGACACATGCGATGTTTAAGGCACTATTATTTTTAGCAGCAGGGTCAGTTATCGTCGCTCTTCACCACGAGCAAGATATGCGCAAGATGGGCGGCTTAAGAAAATATATGCCAGTGACCTATATCTGTATGGTTATTGGTGGCTGGGCATTAGCTGCAATTCCGCCATTTGCGGGCTTTTTCTCAAAAGATTTGATTATTGATGCGGCAGCAACGACAACTTTACCCGGACATGAATTTGCTTATTACCTAGTATTGGCTTGTGCGTTTGTCACTTCTTTTTATACCTTTAGAATGATTTTTATGACTTTCCATGGTCCAACACGAGTGGATGCGCATACCAAAGTGCATGTTAAAGAATCACCGTTAACGATTTTGATTCCGCTTATTTTATTAGCGATTCCATCGGTGTTTGCTGGGATGTTGTTTTTTGAACCAGCCTTAACACCCAACCTTGCTAATGCACATGGTTTTTTTGGCAATACCATTGCACAATACTATGAGCCTGCTTTAGGCAATATGACTGTTGTGGCGACATTAGCACAAGAGGCAGCAACCAAAACGCCATGGGATTTTGTGATGCATTCTGTGCACACACCTGCTTTTTGGCTGGCAATTTCAGCACTTATTTTGGCATATATCTTCTATGTATTAGTGCCTAGCATTCCCAAAATGCTAGCCAATGCACGTTCAGGTGTTGGTATTTTGCATTATATTCTGGTGGAAAAATACTTTATCGATGGTTTATATGATCTTGTTTTCGTCAAAGGGGTTGTTCTCTTAAGTAAAGTACTGTGGGTCGTGATCGATATCTTTATGATTGATAAAGTTGCCGTTCAGGGCAGTGCGGATTTAATTTATTTTGCGGGCAAAAAGATAACACGTGTGCAACGCGGTTACTTGTTTGATTACGCACTTGTGATGCTTATTGGTGTTTTGGCATTGATTGCATGGCTAATCTTTTGGGTAAACTAAGGCTTTGGTTAAAGGAAAGTTAATACTATGTTTATAACTCACTACTTATTAAGCTTGCTAATCTGGGTCCCTATTATTGGTGGCTTTATCGTATTAGCGGCGAAGTCGCCAGATGGCAAAAAAGAAGCAGCACGTTGGACGGCTTTAGCAGTTGCCATATTGACACTTTTACTGTGTGTTCCTTTATATCTTGAGTTTGACCCAACTAGTGCCAGTATGCAGTTTGTTGAACGTGTACGTTGGTTTAGTTTATTTAATAATAACGATGCGGTTTATTACTACCTCGGAGTAGACGGTTTTTCGGTGCTATTTATTATCTTAACAAGCTTCACCAATGTAGTAATTGTGCTTGCGGCTTGGCGCAGCATCAAGGTGCGTTTAAGACAATACATGGCGATTTTCTTGATTACAACGGGCTTAACCAATGCGGTATTTATGGCACAGGATACGATGCTGTTTTATGTTTTTTGGGAAGCATTGTTAATCCCAACTACATTAGGTATCGGTATTTGGGGTGGCAAGAAAAAAGCTTATGCTGCGATTAAATATTTCTTATATACCTTCGCCGGTTCTATCTTCTTATTAGTTGCGTTTTTGTATATCCAGCAACAAGTGGCAAGCCTACCAAGTGCAAGTTTGGTGGATAGCGGCACATTCTCGATTCAGAACTTTATTTTCTGGGCGACTCAAGTCAATAGCATGGGGCAGTTAGTAAACATTACTCTCACTGCACAGTGGTTATTATTTGGTGTGTTCTTTTTGGCGTTTGCGGTTAAAATCCCGATGTGGCCATTTCACTCGTGGTTGCCTGATGCACATTCTGAGGCACCAGCTGGTGGTTCTGTTGTCCTTGCTGCATTGATGTTAAAGCTTGGTGCTTATGGTTTCTTGCGTTTTGTATTGCCATTGATTCCAAGCATTACAGCAGTGCTTGATTGGTTATTGATTGCCATTTCATTAGTTGCCATTGTCTATGTTGGGGTTGTTGCGATTGCGCAAACCGATTTCAAACGTCTGATCGCTTATTCATCGATCTCACATATGGGCTTAGTGACTTTGGCAATGTTCTCTATTTTCTTATTAGTTAAGAACAACCCAGATCAAGTATTAGGTATGGCAGATGCTCAATTAGCGATTCAAGGTGCGGTATTTCAAATGATCGCTCATGCATTCTCATCAGGAGGCATGTTTATTGGTTGTGGCTATTTGTATTTACGTATGCAAAGTCGTAATATTGCTGATTTTCAAGGGGTTGCTCGTTCAATGCCAATATTTGCCACTTTCTTTATGTTGTTTTGCTTGGCAAATATTGGTTTGCCAGGAACAAGTGGTTTTGTTGGCGAGTTCTTGATTATATTGGCGGTATTTAAATATTCACCATGGGTGGCATTGCTTGCTGGATTAACTTTGGTTATTGCCCCTGCCTATACGCTTTGGATGTATAAACGCTTGTTCTTTGGTAAAGTCATCACAACACAAGTTGCGAACTTGAAAGACATCAGTGGTCTTGAGGTCTTTGTCTTTGTACTATTAGCGATTCCTACTATTTGGTTTGGTGTTTATCCAGAACCAATTCTACAACTTTCTTCAGCAGCTTCGACACATATCATTCAAGCTGCACATGCGGTAACGATAGGGTAAATAGCCATGATGTTAGCAAATATTATCACCATACTTCCTGAAATTACTTTAGCTATTGCCGCCTTGGTTGTAATGCTGGCGGATTTGTTCTTTGGCAAGAAAATCAAAAATATTGCTTATATCCTCACGCAAGTCTTTTTGATTATTGCGGCATGGATTTTATTAAAATCACTTAATGAACATATTCATATCGGGTTTGAAGGGCAAACTTTATCAACTGAGCTGACCTTTATCTTGCAAGAAGTGATCGTGCTTGTGTCCTTTTTCGTTTTTATCTACTGCAAAGAATATATTGAAGATAGAAAGTTGCCACAAGGTGAGTTTTATGTCTTGTCAATATTATCTATTTTAGGCGCACTTGTCTTAACTTCAGCACATAGCTTATTAACCATCTATATCGGCTTAGAGTTATTGTCTTTACCTTTGTATGCGCTTTTAGCCATTCGCCGTGGCTTTGCAACAGGTGCTGAAGCGGCAATCAAGTATTTTGTTTTAGGTGCGATTGCTTCAGGTTTATTGTTATATGGGATGTCATTTATTTATGGTGTGACGGGTAGCCTTGATCTTACTGAAATTGGTAAATACCTAGCCAATCCAGATATGGCGCATTCGCAAATTGTTCTCGTTGCAATGGTGTTGATGATTGCCACAGCAACTTTCAAATTAGGCGCTGTACCTTTTCATATGTGGGTGCCTGATGTTTATGAGGGCTCACCAAATGCAGTGACCGCCTTTCTAGCATCGGTACCAAAGGTTGCTGCTTTTGCCATGCTGGTAAATATCTTAATGATTGGCATGCCAGCGCAAGCTTTTGCGTGGAGTAAAGTGCTGACTGTGTTAGCGGTTCTTTCGATTTTCTTCGGGAATTTACTAGCATTGGCACAGAAAAATGTCAAACGCATACTCGGCTACTCAACGATTTCGCATATTGGTTTTGTATTATTAGCTTTGATATTAAATCCGCAGGCTTTTGCGGTATCTACAGCACTTTTCTATGTTGTTATTTATGTGCTAATGTCGGCAGCAGCTTTTGGTGTGTTGATCGTATTAAGTGTCAGAGGTAATGAAGTTGAGAATCTTGCTGATTTTGCCGGTCTTAACCGTCGTAACCCATGGATTGCGTTTATTATGTTGGTTGTGATGTTCTCAATGGCAGGTATTCCGCCACTATCAGGATTCACTGCTAAGCTATTTGTTATTATGGGTTTGATTGATACGGGACACTTAGGACTAGGTATCTATGCCTTAATTATGTCAGTGATTGCTTGTTATTATTATCTACGTGTGATCAAGTCCATGTACTTTGATCTACCTAAAAACCAAACACCAGTTTATGCAAATAAAGTGACGCTGTTTGGCTTAAGCATTAATGCTGGCTTAATTTTATTGCTTGGTATCTTCCCTGCTTTACTGGTAACGCTTATTTCACCGATTTATGGATTGTTTTAAACGCTAAAAATAACTCATTTTTTAAAGTTTAAGATTCTTAAGAATTACCTTCCAAGTAATTATCATAAACTGAGGTTGCCAAATCCATGGATGTTAGTTTTCAGCGCTATCATGATATTGAAAAAGGCAGGAATATTACACTTAAAACACTAAGAAAAGCAGCTGCATCTTTAGGCGCTAATGTTGATGTTAGATTTATTATATGGAATACGTAGTGGGCATATTGCACACGCCCAATATAAAGAAAAATTAACGCACACAAACTTCCAAGCCACTGAAGAAGAAAGCCACTTCAATAGCAGCTGTTTCTGGCGCATCTGAACCATGCACAGCATTGGCATCAATGCTATCGGCAAAATCAGCACGAATCGTTCCAGCAGCAGCTTCTTTAGGATTTGTGGCGCCCATTAGCTCACGGTTTTTAACAATGGCATTGTCACCTTCTAATACTTGAATCATGGCAGGGCCTGAGCTCATAAATTTCACCAGGTCATTATAGAAAGGACGTGCTTTGTGTACAGCGTAAAATTCACCAGCCTCGGCTGCTGATAATTGCTTCATTTTAGCTGCAATAACTTTAAGGCCAGCTTGTTCAAAACGTGAATAAATTTGACCGATGACATTCTTGGCAACGGCATCAGGTTTAATAATCGAAAGGGTTCTTTCAATAGCCATGTGTATTTTCCTTATATTATGTTTGATAAAAGACATCGGCATTATATACACACATCAATCCATTTTACAGTATTTCTGAGATTGAATTCTCTGTACACGATGATTT
>NZ_QLIU01000060.1 GCF_003574425.1 Cysteiniphilum halobium
TTTATTAATCACGAGGACGGAAGACAGATGGCAGAAGACGGTATTTGAGTGCAGCAAGCTGCACAGATTGTTTTTTTATTTTATTGTTTGGCATAAAGGTGTTGATAGTGAAATTAAAAATAAATCATCACGAAGTGATTCGACTACTGTTCTCTGTCCTCAGTTTTCCGTCTTCGGAGCCGGGTCTGTAGCTCAGCTGGTTAGAGCGCACCCCTGATAAGGGTGAGGTCGGTAGTTCAAGTCTACTCAGACCCACCAGTTCGGAGAACGGAAGACAGATGGCAGAAGACGGTATTTGAGTGCAGTAAGCTGCACGGATTATTTTTATTTTATTGTCTAGCATAAAGATGCTGGTAGTGAAGTTGAAAATAAATCATCACGAAGTGATTCGATTATCTGTCATCCGTCGTCAGTCCTCCGTTTTCAGGAAAGGGGCCATAGCTCAGCTGGGAGAGCGCCTGCTTTGCACGCAGGAGGTCAGCGGTTCGATCCCGCTTGGCTCCACCATCTACGCATCGATGTTTAATTAAGGTTCAAAGAGTATTTTGATTTAAAATCCGATTTGATTTAACTTAACTTAATTAATTTTTAATTATTGTATTGTGCTAAAGAGATTTAGCTGATCAAGGCGCGAGAAGAATGAAAGCAAGAG
>NZ_QLIU01000061.1 GCF_003574425.1 Cysteiniphilum halobium
TTAAGAGAATAGCGAGAAGTGTTTAAGTGTTTACAATTGATGTTTTTTAGTCCAGAGGACGGAAGACAGATGGCAGAAGACGGTATTTGAGTGCAGCAAGCTGCACAGATTGTTTTTTTATTTTATTGTTTGGCATAAAGGTGTTGATAGTGAAATTAAAAATAAATCATCACGAAGTGATTCGACTACTGTCCTCTGTCCTCAGTTTTCCGTCTTCGGAGCCGGGTCTGTAGCTCAGCTGGTTAGAGCGCACCCCTGATAAGGGTGAGGTCGGTAGTTCAAGTCTACTCAGACCCACCAGTTCAGAAGACAGAGGACGGAAGACAGAAGACAGAATTTAGATAAAGCAAGCTTGATGGATCTATTTTAAATAGATCATCGCGAAGCGATACGATTATCTGTCCTCAGTCTTCAGTTTTCAGAAAAGGGGCCATAGCTCAGCTGGGAGAGCGCCTGCTTTGCACGCAGGAGGTCAGCGGTTCGATCCCGCTTGGCTCCACCATCTACGCATCGATGTTTAATTAAGGTTCAAAGAGTATTTTGATTTAAAATCCGATTTGATTTAACTTAACTTAATTAAGTTTTAATTATTGTATTGTGCTAAAGAGATTTAGCTGATCAAGGCGTGAGAAGAATGAAAGCAAGAG
>NZ_QLIU01000062.1 GCF_003574425.1 Cysteiniphilum halobium
AACCATTTCTATTTAAGTACATTTAATGATTATGTAAATGGGAGTCAACAAGCAGAGCCTATTTCAGCTGAGATTTCTTTTTATGAAGAGGTGCAACAAAAGACCATCTCAGTAATTTCGAGTAATGACATCAACTTAACTGAAGACCCTGCATATGCTGCTAGTAATGGTAGCGAGCAGAGCGTATTACAGCCTACTTCAAATAAGCCATCAGCTAATGGTAATAGCTATAATACTATTGCATCATTTAATCATCCACTGGCGCCAAACCCAAATGTAGCGATTCAAAAGGGTGACAAGAATATCAAGATGCTTGAGTATATGGTATTTGAGCCGATTAAGAATGAGGGTGTAGTTTACCCACAATCACTAGCCGAAGTTGATCTAAAGAATATGTGGATTGTATATACGCAAGGATATGATCCCTTATTGTGGTGTACGGATGATGACCATGAGCTGGGAGAATCTGGAAACAGTCCAAATGATAATTTGAGTAATCTGATGGAGTTCCCCAGCGCAAAGACAAGTGAAGATACCTTGGGTATAGGCACAGGCTATGAAGGCTCTGGTTCGACAAAACATGAGAGCCAAACACAGGGAGTTTTTGCAACCAATCGTTGTAGTCCGACAGTTGAAGGTGGAGTATCGGCGCCGATTCAAGCAGCTTATACGGTGATGGATATATATGGCAATGTATTTACGTATCCGTACCCAAGTAAGTTAGGTGGTATTTAATCAACTGATCAAAAGAGTGGAATATGAAAAATTATCAAGCAAAATTTATTACTTATATCACAGCTTTAAGCTTAGCGCATTTAGGTATGGCAATGCCGCAGATGAAGAAAAATGCCGATAAAATGATATCCAAAGATGCATCAAGTCAGATGATTAAACATGACCATAAACTTGCAATAAAGGCTAGTCAAAAGAATGGCATTGTTTCAAATGCATTTAACTACAAAAGTATGATGTCATTTTCGATTAATAAACGCACAGGAACAGAGAATTTTTCTATTCCATTAGCACATTTTTCAGGCCCAACTGCTTATCCCTTTAGCCTTGCGCTTAATTATAATCAAATGCAAAAAGGGCGCTATTACCTTCCAAGCTTACCAGGCAAAGGATGGGGATTGGCTTTACCCTATGTTGATACCTCTGTTTATCCAGTACTATTGCATTTAGCAAATGGCTCATCCTATCAATATCTTGGGGATAATAATAGTGGTAGCAACTTAAAATACTATAGTCTAAAGAATCTACGCTTCATCGAAGCAAGCGCTAAAACACCGATTACTAATCCGTGTGATCCTTCTGACACAAGTCAATATGCACTTATTAACATTAATGGTGATGAGACTTATTTTAATCATTTGGGTGATGTTCAGTGCATGGTAAATAAAGAGCAGCAAAGCATTCGTTTTAACTGGGATGATGTAAACGGTAATATCGACCTTACAAACAGCAATGGTCAAAAAATTGAAATAACAAATGATGATGGTGCTTTATATATATTACAGCCAGGTTATAAGGTACCAAGTAATGGAGGGGGGACTTATCAGGCGCCTCATGTGATGAAATTAAGCAATAACAATAATGAATTTGATATTGCACAGTATTATCAGTCACCACAATCACCTTCAACGCTTATTACTAACGCTGAAATTGTTGATTACAATGCTCAAGGTATTGTCACGAGTATCGATTATGATATGGATAATAGTACAAAGAAAGAGGTGTTTTTTACACCAAAAACATTTTCTTATGGTAATAACCAATCGTTTACTTATATTAATAAAGTTGCTATTGATGATGGTAATGGCAGTTTATTAATGAACGCAAGTTATTATAATATCAATGTCGATGCCGACAATGATAATACGTTTATTGGTGATATTCAAAGTTCAGTGTGTAACACGCTGACAACAGATTGTGTATTAACAGGTGCTGATGGCACATCTTATACTTATACGACACAAACAGCATCTCCCAACCCAAAAGGTGAGGGTGATATTGTAACCCTTAAAACCTATAACCACGCACACTTATTGATCTCAAGCAAGTCGTATACGTCTTTAAATACGCAACCTCCTTTTACTTTAGGTCATCAAATAACTGATAATGAATACTGGTATGCCGGCCAATGTCACAATATCTATGTAAAAGAAAATGGCCAAGAAATACAAAAGCAAATCTGTGGTAATCAAGCCTATGAACCAGATTATGACACCTTATCACAACGGGCGAATTACCAAAGTCCGGTGCGTATTGAGTCAACGGTTTTTAACCTTCCTAGTGATGGTACAGCACAGTATCCGTATCAGCCTGGAAGTAACACAACAGTTCAAGAGATGCAATATAATGATTTTGGGCAAAAAACGGCAGTTACGATCTTAAATGGTAAAGGTCAGCTTGTGCAGACAAAAGCATTTTATTATGATGACCCATCAAGTGGGGATATGGATCTTAATCATCAAGATTATGGTCTTTTGACAAAAGAAGTGACTACTTCTTACAATACCGATGCAACAAAAGGCAGTATTGGTCAAATCAAAACGATTCAACAAGTCATTAATCAATTGACCTTAGATAATCGCCAGGTGCAAAGTACGACCAAATTTTATTGTGCTACCCAAGGTGGGCAGAACAGTTGTTTACCGAAAGCACAAAAAGTCACAAGCTATACCTATGAGCCTGTGTATGAAAAAGATGGTAAAACCTTAAATCCATTAAGAGGATTAGCACTGACACAAACCTATACATGGCCAGCTGGTGACACGGAAAAACATCAGTTAAATGCAGTGACAACCAGTTATCAGTACTTAGGTCTTAGTGGACAACCATTAACACAAACAGTGAACTATAAAGTTTACAGTGGTGCTGGGAATTGGACCACTCAGTCGGTGACTTATCCTAATGTAAGCGAAGTGCTTAGCATGCAAGACAATAGCAATAGTTATCCAAGCATTAGTTATATTAATAATGTCAATGGTAAGGTAATTGAAAGTGGCACAGATGTGACAAGTCTTCCAATCTTTGTACATTTTGATAAGCCAAACGAAACACCGCAAGAGTTAACACAAGCGACAATGACGAGCGATCTTTATGATAGCTTAGGCCGCCTAGTAGACAAGACCTTACCAAATGGTCAAGCATTGTATATCCAGTATGCGACGGATGGTAGCTCACTATCTGAATATGGAGATTTATCAGCCGCCAAATCAAAATCAAAGAATAAAAAAGCCTCGGATACAGCTGGCTTTGAGATCTCGTCAACACCAATAAAGCAGATCAATGTAGATGGGTTAGGAAGAACAACATCTGTTTATGTCAATGATAATGTTGCCTATGGTGTATTTGATCCGATTGCAGATATTGAACAATCAAGTGATAGCTATAGTTCTTCCACGGGCAAATTGGCAACTCAAACAAGCTATCTGGCCAATTCACCACTGGTGGTCAATAGTTATCAATATGACTCGATGGGGCGTAAATTAAGTGTCACTCAAACTTGTTCAAACAATTTAGTTTGTGGTAAAGCCACTTATGTATGGCATAGTGATTACCAAAATGCACCAGTATCAACGCATGTGCTGGATAGCAATGATATTAAGCATTCCTATTTTGTTGAAAATTGGGAAAGTATTTTGGGTAGCAAACGTCCATCAGATGGGGTTAATGTCGTAAGCACGGTTAAATATAATTCATTAGGAGAAGTAACTTCTAAGAAGGTATCTGCGTTAGATACAATGAATGCCATTGGTAACACACAGATGTCAGTTGCCTATCAATATAATAATTTAGGTCGTGTGATTGCAGAAACACAAGCCGGTAAAACAGCTAATTATAGCTATAATGCAGCAGGACAAGTTTCATTAGAGAACTTAGTTGATACAGAGCAAGAGTTATCAACGCCTGAGCTAAAAAGCAAACTCGTTGTTAAAAATGCACCGAATGTTACAGTGAAGTCATTTTATAATTTACTTGGTCAGCAGATAACCAGCGAGAAAGAAAATGATGTATATGCTTCATCGACTAAGAATATGTACGTCTCACCTTTACATATATATAACAATCTAGGTGAGCTATTAGCCGTTGTTCCTTATAAAGATCCAGCAAATGCAGCTGTTGATCTTGCTAATGTAACAACTGGATTAACAGCGCAAACTTGTAATGCTACAGTTTTTGATTGTGCACATATGGTTAGTTATAGCTACAATAAATTTGGTCAAGTTTATCAGGTTCATAGCTGGGGGGGGATTAACCACTGGAGTTTTTATAATACCCAAGGGCAAAAAATAGATGCTTGCTACACTAAAAACAATGACGGTTTGGGGGAATATGGCTGTTATCGTGACGATGCTTATGGTCAGGTAAACTATTTCTACTATCCACAAGATGCAGGTGCTTATGCAGGTAAGTTATGGATGATTGCAGGTACGCCGAATATGAAAAAAGGTGATCCAAGCCATCTAGTTGAAGGCAACATCGTCTACACGTACTATCCTGATGGTGAGTTAAAATCATTAAGCTATCCAGTACCTGGTTCACATAATAGTGAGCATAAAACCATGCACTATCAATATGGTGCAGCAGGTAATGAAATTGCCGTAACCACCTATAATGGCGACACGATTAACTATGCATATCAGTTTATTAATGGGCAGTGGCTAATCAAAAATGCAACACAGATGCACGCTAAGAGTATCGCAGGTAAAGTCAATTATAGTTATTACAGCTCAGGTAGATTAGATAATACAGCGGTAACAACTAATGGCTTGACGACTAATACTGTAGATACGTATACAGCACTTGGTCGCCTGTATCAGCAACAAAGAGTGATCAATATGCCAAAAGCTGCAGCGCATAACTTAACAAATACATATAGCTATTATCCAAGTGGGGATTTAAAAACAAAGGAGCTACAAGCAAACTTCTGTTTAAACAATCCAAAAGACATGAGCTGTACACCGGATATCACTAAAACATATTCGTATGTGACAGGTGCATTGCTTAATGTCAAAGAAAGTGGTGCTAACAGCGTTCAGCCACAAAATACGTTTGAGTATAACGCATCAGGTAATCTCAATAATGTCAGCACTGAAGACAACGGCACAACGGCTAAGTACTACACATACAATAATCTAAACCAAATAACAGGTATTAATAACACTCAAAGCTAATAATGGGGTAAAAAAATGTTAAATAATAAATCTAAGCTATCTATTGGCATGGGGATGTCATGTCTTTTAATTACTCAAAGCATGGCGTATTCGTTAGATAGTATTAAATCGATCAATAATCAAAGTGTAAATCATCAGCGAGTTTTGGTTAGCTCAGCGATTCATTATAATGCCAATGGCAATATGTCTACGGATAATAAAGGGTCAAGTTTTAGCTATAATGCGGCGAATGCGCTAACACAAGTGAGCCTCGCCTCAGGTGCTAAAGAAAGTGAGTATTACTACGCCAATGGTCTGCGCGCTGTAGCGCGAAGCAATACTCAAGTACTTGTGCATTACTATTCACGCAATAACGCGCTGTTGAATTCAAGTGATGGTACACAACAATCATCCGCGTATTTAATAGCGAATAATGTGGCGGTGAGAAGTGTTAATGGCAATGCAACCGTGCTGTTACACAATCGTCACGGTTCGGTCATTGCTCAGTTGGGTGATAAACCACAGTTTTATCAATATAGTGTGTATGGGGTGCAGAGGACGGAAGACGGAGGACAGAGGACGGAAAATGGCAGTGACACGTTAGATCTTGCAACTAATCCGCTGCGATATTCCGGTTATATGTTTGATCCATTGACTGGTTTGTATTATCTCAAAGCACGTGATTATGATCCAAATTTAAGAAGCTTTATCCAAGCCGATAGCTATGCTTTTAATAACCAAGGATTAATCAATGGTTATTTCTATGGTAATAACAATCCATTAATGGGGGTTGATCCAAGTGGGCATGATTGGTTTGAAAAAAATAGTAAATGGTTAATGCCTATCATAGGTATTGGTATAGGGTTTATTGAAGGAGGGGTTGCATTTGGGTTAGCTAAATTACACACTGAATCACCCTCACCCATACCGAAAGTTAGAGAAGAAACTACTTATTTTAGATCTAAGGAGAAATATGGTGAATTTCATATAGCTATGCTAACTCCTGTACAAGAAGCATCTGTATCTCTTCATCATTCCCCTGTTCCTGTTGTTAAAGCACCTCGAGAAATGCTGGAGAGGGAAATAGGTACTACTAATGTTCAAGGACCGTTTCATCCTGGTTTACAAAAGTATGAACTACATACATATTCTCAGAATCTTGAGCAGCAATTTGAGACTCATAAGAAGGCTATAGAGAGTTACGCAGATTCTATCTTGAAAGAAATTCATCTATCGTATGTTGAAGCTATGAAAGACAGCTCTGATACAATAACACATGTTGATCAACTTAATACTATATATGATCAGTATAATAAGGCCGGCGATATAGACGGCTTATACAAAGATGCAAAAATACAGAGATTTATAGCTAATTACATTGGAGGCGCGACAAATGCTCATACGGCTTTAGAAGCATTAGAGTCTGATAATATAAAATTTTATAGAGGCCTTAGGGCCGCCATCATGACAGTCCCTCGTTCCCATTATTTCTAGGGTTAAAGAGTAGAAGTTTAGATCGATCTGAAAATTGTTTCTTTTTAAATTTTATAGGTATTTATAAATCATTTTTGATATTTATCTAACGCCATGTTCAACTTTT
>NZ_QLIU01000063.1 GCF_003574425.1 Cysteiniphilum halobium
ATGAACTGCAGCAACTAGTACCATTAACGTTACTGCTGTTAATGATGCACCGGTGATAAGTGCCGGTAGCACCTTAAACTATACCGAGAATGATAGTGCCACAGCAATCGATACCACGATTGTTATCAGTGATGTCGATGATACCAATATTGAAAGTGCAAGCATTAGTATCACCAATAACTATGTCAATGGTGAGGATATCTTAGCCTTTGTTGATACTGCCAATATCAGTGGTAGCTTTAATGCCACCACAGGGGTATTAAGCTTAAGTGGTAGTGATACCCTTGCTAATTATCAGGCAGCATTGCGTAGTGTGACGTATCAAAACACTTCTGATAATCCAAGTCCACTGGCACGCACTGTAAGCTTCGTTGTTAATGATGGCGATGTTAATTCAACTGCAGCAACTAGTACCATTAACGTTACTGCTGTTAATGATGCACCGGTAATTAATTTAGCGACTTTAGTGGTAAATAGCGGGCAAAGTGTTCTTATTGATAATACCATGCT
>NZ_QLIU01000064.1 GCF_003574425.1 Cysteiniphilum halobium
TACTCTATGATAGATTGTTAGAGCTTTCTAAGAAGCTTAAGATTTTGGCGGTAATAGTGTTTAGGTACCACCTGACTCCATTTCGAACTCAGAAGTGAAACTGAATAACGCCGATGATAGTGTGGCATTCGCCATGTGAAAGTAGGACACCGCCAAATTATTCAACATTGAAAGACGATGGCACATCGCAAAACAATACCAATTCAAAAGGCTCCTTAGGGAGCCTTTTTGCTTTGTGGCATACGACTTTCTTAAAATATATTCACATAACGATAATAAAATTAATGCTAGTTTTTTGCTTTAGATTGAAATGTAACAATCAATACATGTACAATATGACGCTTACTACGCTAAAGATAATATAATCCAACTCATGAGTAATATAATTTTAAAAACACCTGAACAAATTGAAAAAATGCGTGTGGCAGGTCGTTTAGCGGCTGAAGTATTAGATATGATTGAGCCGTATGTTGTGCCTGGTGTAACAACGGAAAAACTCGATCAAATTTGTCATGACTATATTGTTAATAAACAGCAGGCGATTCCTGCGTGCTTGAATTACCGAGGATTTCCGAAATCAGTGTGTACTTCGATTAATCACGTGGTATGCCATGGCATACCTGCAGAAAAAAAGCTTAAAGCAGGTGATATTATAAATATTGATGTGACAGTTATTAAAGATGGCTTTCATGGTGATACTAGTAAAATGTTTTTTGTTGGTGGACGCGAAAAAGTATCAATACTGGCGCAGCGTCTAACAGATGTAACTTATGAATGTCTTGTTAAAGGGATTGAGCAGGTCAAACCTGGCAATCGCTTACATGATATTGCACAAGCGATTGAGAAACATGCCAAATCACATAATTTCTCTGTAGTGGAGATGTTTTGTGGTCATGGTATTGGCCAAGGTTTCCATGAGGACCCGCAAGTTTTGCATTATGTGTCAAAACAAACACACGAGCATAAATGTTTGCAAACTATCTTACAACCGGGCATGACATTTACCATTGAACCGATGATCAATGCTGGTAAGAAGCAAGTAACTGTATTGCGTGATGGCTGGACGGCTGTAACCAAAGATAAGAGTTTATCAGCACAATGGGAGCATACTTTGGCAGTTACTGAAAATGGCGTTGAAATATTGACAAAACGCAGAGATGAGAGCATTTAAGGTAATCTATGTTAAGTCAATCTCAGGTCAATGAAGTATGCCGGATGCTAAAACGCGATGGGCAGGAAATCACGATTGCCAAGGTGCGTAAATTACTTAATAAGCATTATTCTTTTTTTGATGTGGCAGATAAAGTACTTTTATATAAAGAAGATGCTAAAAAGGCGGAAAAGGTTGCCAAGGAAGAACTAGTGCAATCTCCTGAAAAAACAGTGCAAGGTCTAGGCTCTGTGATTGATAAGGTATTATTATCCTATGCCTTGTGTGAGCACAAAGACATTGTAATTAATCTTAAGGAAAAGTTGCAAGCTTATATCGATCAAGAAATTAAAGCAAAAGTACATAAATATGAACATGAGATAAAAAAGTTACGCCAGAAGAATGATCATCTGGAGGTTAATTACTATGGCTCTAAAGCAAAGTTTGATCAGCTTATTCAAGAGCAGAAATTATTAAAAGAACAAAGCTATCTGTTGCAGCAGCAACTGCAAAAGGCGCAAGTATCAAAAAATCATCGTGTTACCGAAGAAAGTAAACAACAAAGGCCAGCACAAGTAAGAGACTATCAAACGCAAATGACTTTATTAAATGCAGACTGTTGTGCGGTATATGATGTGCAAAAACAAAGTATTGTTGTGAAAATGCCACCAAAGCATAAACTAGAGCGCGAGTTCCAAAAAGGCATACATAGTATTTATTTGCGGGCAAATACCGTTTATGACTTTGCCACTAAATTTTGGTTTTTAGATCAATTTGAGGCAAAGACAATTAATTTATTGGTGCGTAATAATTTTGTGATTTCAAAAGAACTTGCTTATGTCTTACAGAAGTTGCAAGGTTGAGTATGAATAAAACTTTTAAAACTTTGCTTAAATGCTATACCCAATATAAATCATTTTGCGGTGTCTAGTTGCAAAGTAGTTTATCAAAAGCATGCAAAATCCAAAGCAAAAAAACGCTGTAAAATGGTTTGTGGTGGGTATAAAATGTTGACGTTTTAAGAAGCTAAAAAGGTGTAAGTAGATGGCATTTGTAGTAACGGAAAGTTGTATTAAATGTAAATTTGGTGACTGTGTTGAGGTGTGCCCGGTTGATTGTTTTTACGAAGGTGAAAATATGTTGGTAATTAACCCTGATGAGTGCATTGATTGCGCACTGTGTGAGCCGGAATGCCCTGTCAACGCCATCTATTCAGAGGATGAATTGCCAGAGGATCAGTTAGAGTTTGTTGAGCTTAATCGTGAATTATCACAAGAGTGGGATAATATCACAGAAAAATGTGATCCACCTGAAGATGCAGATCAGTGGCGTGATGTTAAAGACAAGCGTCAATATCTTATTAAGTAACTGATATTTTATATGATAAAGCAAATAAAACAAATAGCACCAAAACTTGTTATTCTTGATCGTGATGGCGTTATTAATGAAGATTCGGATGGTTATATAAAATCAGTGGATGAGTGGCAACCGATCTTAGGTAGTATTGAAGCAATTGCGAAACTTAAAGCAAAAAATATTCCTGTGGCGGTGGCAACTAACCAATCAGGTATTGCACGCGGACTTTTTGATCTTGAGACACTCACAAGAATGCATGATAAGTTATATAACCTATTAGCTAAAGATAAAGATGCGATCAAGCATATTGCCTTTTGTCCGCATATCCCTGATGCGCATTGTACTTGCCGCAAGCCACAAACTGGGATGCTTGATGAGATTAGTCATAAACTTAATATTGCATTAAGTCCTGAGGTGTTTTTTGTCGGTGATAGTTTCAAAGATATCCAAGCAGCAAAAAAAGCAAATTGTACGCCTATTTTAGTTAAAACAGGTAAAGGTTTAAGGACCTTAGCAAAGCATCAAAATGAACTAAAGGACGTAATGGTGTTTGATAATTTACAGCAGTTTGTGGAGGCTGTGATATGAGTCTGATAAAAGGCTTGTGGTATGGAGTATTATGGATAAGGCAAATTGTCTTTGTTGTTTATATTGCAATATTAACCATTATTCTAGCGACATTGACGGTTGTGCTTGGGGTGTTAAGACTGCCAATTAGTGTGCGTTTAATCCCTGCGAAAGTATGGTCAATATTAACACGCTGGGGTTTGTTGGTATTTCTTTGGTTACGTGTTAGAACAGAAGGTCGTGAAAACCTTTTAAAAGAACCATGTGTTTATGTTTGCAAACATCAGTCATCATGGGAGACTATAGTGTTTCATGGCTTATTGCATAATGTGTGTTTTGTGCTAAAAGAAGAACTTTTAAAGATCCCTCTTTTTGGCCAGGGTTTAAAGGCTGTTGATAGTATTCCAATCAATAGAAAGCAAAGCTTAAAATCCTTTAAGAAAGTGCTACAAATGGGTAAAGAGCGTCTAAAATCAGGCTTAAGTATCGTGATATTCCCAGAAGGGACACGCGTTCCTGTTGGTAAATACCCTAAGTTTCATAAAACGGCAATTACACTAGCAAAATCAAGTGGTGCGATGGTCGTGCCTGTGGCGCATAACTCAGGTAAGTTCTGGCCAAATAAGGCGGGTTTAATTAGGCCAGGCACTGTTACACTATCTTTTGGACAGGCAGTTTCACCAAATGACTTAGCTGTTGATGAATTAAATGAATACTGCTATCAATGGATTAATGACAAAGTTAAAGCCATTGGCGGTTAGAGGAAGGAGGAAATAAATGAAGATTACAAAAGCGGTATTTCCTGTTGCAGGGTTAGGCACGCGTTTTTTACCGGCAACGAAAGCATCGCCAAAAGAAATGCTAACAGTGGTTGATAAGCCCTTAATTCAATATGCGGTTGAAGAAGCCATTGAAGCGGGCATCAATGAACTTATATTTGTAACTAGTACACATAAGCGTGCGATAGAAGATCATTTTGATAAGAATTTTGAGTTGGAATATAACCTTGAGCAAAAAGGTAAGTTTGAGCTTTTGGAAACGGTACGTAATATTTTACCTTCTGGTGTTAATTGTGCATATGTGCGGCAAAAGGAAGCGCTAGGTTTAGGTCACGCTGTTTTATGTGCCAAGCCATTAATTGGTAATGAGCCTTTTGCTGTCTTATTAGCTGATGATTTGATTGATAATGCTAATGGCCAGGGTGCTTTATCACAAATGATGAATCAATATTATTATCAAAAATGTGGTGTGATTGCGGTACAAAATGTGCCAAAGAAAGACACGGGGTCTTATGGGATTGTCAAAACACGTGCTGACCAGAGTATCGAAGCGATTGTTGAAAAGCCAGCACCTGAGAAAGCACCGTCCACTAATGCTGTGGTTGGTCGATATATATTGCCAGGAGAAATTTTTGACTATCTTGAAACGATTCCTAAGGGTGCAGGTGGTGAAATTCAATTAACTGATGCAATTGCAAAATTGATTGAAACACAACGACTTGTAGCACACAATTTTGAAGGGACACGTTATGATTGTGGTGATAAACTTGGTTTTCTTATCGCCAACTTTGAGTTAGCAACCCGTGATAAGTTATTGGGCAAAAAGTTTATGGCACACGTGCAGACAATGCTTGGTGCAAATACAGTGAATGAACTATCGGATCATTGATGCAATGAGCAAGTTAGGTACGGTTTACATTGTTTCTGCTCCTTCGGGTGCCGGAAAGACATCATTATTAAAAGCACTTATCGAAACGAATAACGATGTTGCGGTTAGTGTATCACATACGACGCGTCAAGCGCGACCACAAGAAATTGATGGTCAGCACTATCATTTTGTCAGCAATGAAGTATTTGAACAGATGATTATAGAGGATAATTTTATCGAATATGCCAAGGTGTTTGACCATTACTATGGAACGTCCAAAGCATCTGTTAATGCATTAACACAAAAAGGCTTAGATGTAATCTTAGAGATTGATTGGCAGGGTGCAAGACAAGCCAGAGAGGTTTTTAAAAATAACTGTGTCAGTATTTTTATATTACCACCAAGCTTAGAGGCTTTGCATGAGCGTTTGGTTAAACGTGGGCAAGACACACAAGATGTGATTGAAAGGCGTATGCAAGATGCACAAAATGAAGCATCGCATGCCAATGAATATGATTATATTATCATTAATGACAATTTTAATGAGGCATTAGCTGATTTGCGAGCATGTTTTCGTGTGCAAAAGTTAAAATCTCATCTAGACTACTGTTTGTAAGCTTATCAATTAGGGAGAATACTGATGATAAAAAGGATAATCGCTTTTTCAGCGATTTTATTAATGGCAATAAATGTTAATGCAACTTGTGGTATTGATAAGGTGGGCTGTTCATTGTTTTCTATCTCACCTATGGCAGGATATTATAGTTATCGTGAGCCGGGACTCATGAGTATCAAAGGACCAAGTTTTGGTTTGGATGGTAATTATCAGTATATTGATCGCAATAAAGTGACCTTGATTGTCGATGGACAGCTGGGTTTTGTCAATGGAAAATATGATGGACGCCTTTTAAATGGTCAGCCCTTTCAGATGGAGAATGATAATAGCTACATCTTAGGTATTACACCAAAGTTAGGGTATGTTTTTTCATGGCAAAGAGCAGGGTTAAAACTGACACCTTATATTGGTTTGGGCTATAGGTATCTTCATAATGATTCCAGTAATAACTCAGCAGGATATTTGCGTATTTCAAATTATTTTTATATCCCCGTAGGTGCTGACATCTCATGGCACATGAATAAATTTATTATTCAATCACGTCTTGAGTTGGATGGGCTGATTCATGGTACTCAATACTCTGGCATTGATGGAGGGATTAGCAATCAACAGCGTGAAGGCTGGGGCGCCAATGGTTATATACTTTTGGGACGTGAGCAAGGTGGCTGGGCATGGCTTATTGGTCCGTATATTAAATACTGGAAGGTGCAAACATCAGAAGTTGCTTCAGGAAATACCAATAAATGGATTGAGCCAGAAAACAATACTGTAGATATTGGCTTGATGATTAAGTTTATCTTTTGATTATATAGCCAGAAGCTTTGTTAAAAGGCGTATGTAATAATTCCCTGCAAATGGGTAGATATGTAAAATCATTAAAAGCGCTGGAAAAAACTCCTGTGCTCAACTATTGTTTATAGACAGTGGTTTATGAGTATCATCTATGCATCAAAAAGAAATAGAATTACCCACTATCCCAAGCATTCTCTTGTGTACCTTAGCTGCTGTGGTTATTTATTTTGTTGCACTTTATTTGCCGTTTGGACATTTTAGCGAAGCTGGAAAGCATGCGTTTGCAGTATTTTGCGTGGCTGCTTTTTTATGGATTAGTAATATTTTTCCATTGGCGGTTACGGGTATTATTGTACTATTTTTATTACCGATGTCAGGTGATATCTTCTCACAAGATGTTTATAGTTACTTTGGTAACTCAGCAATTTTTTTCGTCTTAGGTGCTTTTATTCTAGCAAGTCCGGTGATGCGTTCAGGACTAAGCAAGCGCTTTGCGATTACGATTATCGCTAAGTTTGGCACAGGGTCAAAAAGATTGTGCATGTCGATTTTTGTACTAGCAAGTATTATGGCATTTTTTATTAGTGAGCATGCAGTAGCGGCAATGCTATTGCCAATTGTGCTTGAAATTGTAACGGCAGCAAAGGTTGGTAAAAAAAGTCGCTTTGCTTTTGCGGCTTATATGGCTATGGCGTGGGGAGCAATGATTGGTGGGACTGCGACTTTATTAGGTGGCGCGCGTGCACCATTAGCCTTGGGAATATTACAAGATACCTTTGCTAATAATGCTAAACTTGCTCACGCAAGCCATATTGGTTTCATTCAATGGAGTATATGGGTGATTCCTATTGTGATTGTTATGCTAACGTTAGCAAGCATCTGCGTGTTAATTGCAGCACACAAAACCGGTGCTAATATTCAATTAGCACGCGAAACATTAATGGCGCATAAAGAGCAAATTGGCAAGATCACAAAGCGCGAGGTTTTGACGCTTATCGTTGTACTATTTACGATTTTGCTATGGGTGTGTTACGGCACTGCATGGGGGCTAGATTGGATTGCTTTTTTAGGTGTTATTATTGCTTTTAGCTTACGGATTACCAATTGGAAAGAAGTTGAAAAGGATGTACAGTGGGGCATTGTTTTAATGTATGGTAGCGCAATTGCTTTAAGTGTCGCCTTACGTAACACAGGGGCTGCAGCAGAGATGGTACAAATAATTATGCGCTTGGGTATTGAGTCTCCTTTGGTTATTCTCATTCTGCTTGTGGTGTTAGCGGCTATATTAACAGAGATTATGAGCAATGCCGCTTCAGTTGCCGTTCTTTTGCCGATTGGGTTAGCTTTATCTGTAGAGTATGGCATTGATCCTCGGGTGGTGACAATTGCCATTGCCACAAGTGCAGGTTTAACATTTATGCTCCCGGTTAGTACGCCTGCGATGGCGTTGGTTGTGCACTCTGATCATGTGAAAATTCATCAAGCAATGGCATGGGGTATTTGGCTTAAATTAGCAGGTATTATTGTTATTACAATGGCAATAATGCTCTATTGGCCGTTACTAGGTGCTTTTTGATCAACTTGATAAAATCGCGGGAAATGCAGGGCAAGAAATTCTGTAAAATGGTTTATGATGGGTATATAAGTTAGAAGCTATTTTAGATGGCTCCCCGAGACGGACTTGAACCGCCGACCCAGTGATTAACAGTCACTTGCTCTACCGACTGAGCTATCGGGGAATGCTTTAACGAGAGGGGATTCTATAGCCGATGCGTTTGGGAGTCAATAGCTTTTATTTAAAAAAGAGAATATTTATTAAGTTAGTGATAACAGAGTCATTTTTCATGGTGCGTTTTGCATACTTAAAAGACAAAAGAAGGTCTGAATATCAGATCACTTTGATAAAATTCGAGTTTAAGAATAGGTGATTGTCAGACACATACTTGGTAACTCTATACAAAAGGTTACCATGAGATTTTAGACCGTGGTATATATTTATTTAGGAGCGCTTTATATTTCGCTTCTAAAACTTCCTTAGGTGGAAGCTCAGGAAGTTTTGAATACAAGTCTGCTTTTTGAAATGCTTTTAAAAGTGGTAATAAGTGCCAATCTTTTTCGGATGCAAGCATCTGGTAGCCATGACCACCAGTTTGAGGTGTGTGCCAAGGGTAGAATGAATGATAACGTAGAATATAAAGGGATTCATCGGGAAGATTACTTCCCTTTTCAGCTACCTTATAGATATATTCATCATGTCCAAAGCTCATGTCGACTTGATCAAATCCACAAAATTTTGGATAGGCGCCAAAATGCGTATCTGAGGTCATATTATATATGTGGTAATCTGAAGACGACTTATAGTAGTTCTTATGCGAAAATACATTTTGAGGCTCAAATGGACAGGCAACGGGAAATGTGTCGCCTACAACAGACCATTGAGGTAACGCACCATAATCTGCTAATGTCATAATTTTTCCAAGGTCATGGATAAACCCAGTTAGAGGAAGCCATGACCAATCTTCAATATATGCATAGAGATTATTTAATGTAGCCTTTTCAAGATATAATGCTTGATACTTTTGAGGTAGGCTATCCCATTCATGGGAGCGAAATAAACCTTTGATACTTATATTGTCTTTTAGTTGATAATTGCTCTTTAGAAATTTATTTTGTACAGCTTCTGCCGTTTGGTAAGCATGTTCAATTTGTGGCAAATCATTGTCTGGGTCGCTCTCATCATGTACATTCTCTAAGAGTTTAAACACTTCATAAACATCCATCTGTGGGTGAGGTAAAGCATAGTATTTTTGCTTCATTTTATGAACATATTCTCGTGTTTGATTTTCGTGCATCATGCGGTAGGTTCGCTCAACACGTTCTTGAAATAGGCTATCTTCATAATTTCTAAATTCGCCAAAGCTATTATCACTTGGAGTCTTTGTTAACGTGGCTGACATAATGATTTCCTCGTTCTATATTTATTGTATGGCATTACCTAGGTTTTTTAGTTTTATTCCGGAGTTTAGATTGTCTTCAATGGTTTCTAATTCAATATTTTTTGTCTCAGGGACAAAAAAGTATGTAATAACACAGCAAATAATTGCAACAAGAGCGTATAGACTAAAAGTAGTTGAAACACCAAGCTCATTTAAAATTGTTAAAAAAGTAGCTGCAACAACAAAGTTTGCTAACCATTGAATGGATGTAACAAAGCTCATGCATGCGCCACGCACATCAAGTGGGAAAATCTCTGAAATAATTAACCAAAAGAGTGAACCAACACTAACACAATAGCCAATAACATAAACGATTAAGCAAATAAGCGCCATATATGCCACTAAGGTTGAGCTGGTAGCGTTATGTAAAAAGTAGCTCATTAAAAGTAAGCTAATTGCGGCTAGAGCAGATCCAATAAATAGAAAAAGTCGTCTACCAAGTTTATCGATAAAGATAATTGTTACGACAGTAAAGACGAAATTAACCATGCCAAGAACCATAGTCATAAACATTTGTGTTTCATTGCCCTTAAAGCCAATACTTGCCATAATGTGAGGTCCATAATACATTACAGTATTAATGCCAAAAAACTGTTGGAATACGCCAAGACCAAGGCCTAGATATAAAACAGGCCTTACTCTTTTGCTAAAAATAGCTTTAAAGTTAGCTTTATTAACATTCAATGTATTCTCTAAATGCTTTAGCTCATGTAGTGCTTCTTCTGCGGTATTTCTAATCTTATTAAGTGTTTTATGTGCCTGCTCTTTTTTGCCTTTAGAAACAAGCCACTTAGGAGAATAAGGCATAAGGATCATTCCAGCAAAGAGTAAAAATGCAGGAATTATGCCGGATAAAATCATAGCTTGCCAATTGCCTGTCGTGGTGAATGCATACCCAATCATAAAGGCAAGTACTTGCCCTCCGGTTAAAAAAGCGCCATTCCATAATACGAGAGATCCTCTGTTTTTAGGTGGTGCAACTTCAGCAATAAATAGTGGTGCTGCGTATGATGCAATACCAATAGCAAAGCCAAGAATAAAACGCCCTACAATAATCATTTCAATGCTTATGGGAAAGGCGGCAATAAGTGTTCCTAGAATAAATACGATGCCTGTCGTTACCATGACTCGCTTTCGACCAAACTTATCTGTAAATCGACCACTTAATAAGGCGCCAAAGAAAGCGCCCAGTACACAGAAGCTCACAATCAATTCGATTTGCCAGTTAGTAGCAGAGAAATCCTGTTGGATAAATGTTGTAGCACCTGCAATAATAGAGGTGTCAAACCCAAATAATAATCCCCCTAAAGCGGCAACAGCAACAATTAAAATAACATAGCGGTTAAGCTTACTAACTTCTTTTAAAGACATTTAGACTCCCCATAAATTTTCAAAGCTATTTGATTTTATCCAATTTGAAATTAAATTACAAATTACTGACGAGCAATGTAATTAAGTGAATTTTATTTTCTTTGTAGCATTAAGTTGCGCGTTTAAAGGATGCGCTTTTAAAGCTTAAATAAGCGCTTGGATTGATGATAAGTGATATCTGTAGCAATGCGCTGAGCATCGTTAAAGGATATGCGTTCATTGACTACTTGCTTTGCAAGGTAATGACTATCAACTCGTCTTGCAATATCATGCCTTACTGGAATAGATAAAAGTGCTCTAGTGTCGTCAATAAAACCGGTTGTATTATAAAAACCAGCGATCTCTGTTGTTGCCTCCCTAAAACGCATCATGCCTTCGGGAGAGTCATTAAACCACCATGGTGGGCCTAAAAATACGCTAGGATAATGTCCAGCTAGTGGGGCAAGCTCTCTAGAGTAAACAGATTCATCCATTGTAAATAGAATAAGCCTAAAATTTTTATCATTTCCCACTTTGTTTAGCAAGGGATAGAGCCCATTAACATAGTCACATTTTTGAGGAATGTCACAACCCTTATCATGGCCAAATTTAGTCTGAATATATCTATTATGGTTACGCATACACCCAGCATGAATCTGCATGACAAGTCCATCATCAGCTGCCATTTTCGCCATTTCAGTGAGCATTTGTCCGCTGAAAGTGCGTTTATCATTCCAGTCGGCAGTATTATGAATAATGCGTTGGAACAAACTCTCAGCCTGTTGCTCTGATAAGTCAAAACTTTGGGGAATACTTACACCATGATCTGTTGCTGTTGCTCCATTTTCTTTAAAATATAACCGCCTTTGGCGTAGAATATCTAGAAATGCTTTAAAGTCAGTTATTTCAAAGTCAAGTGATTCGCCAAGCTTATGAATATTCTGATGAACTGGGTGAAGCTCAGGATTGGTAACAGTATCTGGGCGAAATGTTGGAATAATTTTACATGAAAAAGGATTATTACGAATCAATTGATGGTCATAGAGTGTGTCATCGATATTATCAGTGGTAGCAATTACTTCAATATTATAGCGTTTACAAATACCTTGAGGTAGGAACTCATCTTTTTGTAAGGATTGGTAGATATGTTGATAAATTGAAGTAGCATTGTTAGGTGTTAGAGTTTCATCAATACCAAAAATTGTTTTTAGTTGGGCATCAAACCAAAGTCCTACTTGTGTGCCTGCAAATAAATACCAGTGCTTTGCAACACTTTCCCATATAACATGAGGGTCTGTTTCACAGTTGCTATTATCTTTGGGTTGAATACCAAAGTCTTCTAATTTTAACCCTTGGGAATAAAACATACGATAAATATAATGATCAGGTTTAATAAGGAGTTCAACTGGGTTACTAAAGGGTTTATTTTCAGCAAACCATTTAGGGTCAGTATGACCGTGAGGACTTACAATGGGTAAGCCTTTAATGTCATGATAAATTCCAAGTGCGATCTCACGCAATCTTTGCTGTGAGGGAAAAAGTGTCATATCTGTAAACATAAAATGCCTTTATATTAAGATGGATTTAATTAATTCTTTAAATAGATGAGCTACCTATTGCAATAACATTATCAAGTGATAAATAGTCTGACTTATTGTGTTTATTAATGCCCCCTGTGGCGCAAAATTTCATTTTTGGGAATACGCTTGCATAGCTTTTTAATACTTCAAGACCGTTCATTGGTACTGCCGGGAAAAATTTAGCGCAGTGTATGCCAAAGCTCTGTAATGTCATAATTTCATGCGGAGTAATCGCACCAGGCAAATAGGAAATGTTATTCTCCTTGGCATAGTTTAAAAGATCAGGAATAAATCCAGGAGAAACTTGAAACTTTACGCCAATTTTGTGGCAGATGCTCATTTGCTCTACAGAGGTAATTGTGCCAACACCAATCGTGAACTCTGAAAAGGATGTGTCTTTAACAATCTCTCTTAGAATATGAAGTGCGTTTTGTGATCTAAGTGTGAACTCAACAATACGTATTTGCTTATTTCTGAGTTCTTCTAAATATTGATAAGCTGCGTCTAATGTCTCAATTGATGCAACAGGGATAATAGAGTGCTTTTTGAGTGTCTCAATAAGATTCATAGTATTAGACCTCTTGGGTATATTTTTGTAGTTGTTGGCAGTATTTTTTTGTAATGCTTTTATCAATAATGGCGCCTTTATGCTGAATAATTTCGGCTGCAAAGCTTTGGGCAAATCTGCATGCGGACTCAATATCTAATTGGCAAGATAGTGCAGCAAGGTACGCACTATTAAAACTATCTCCAGCAGCTGTGGTATCAACTGGCTGTGATACTATTATCTCAGGAGTAATAGAGAGTAATTGATTATTATGATAACAAAGTGTTGGCATTGGACCTTGCTTAATAACAATATCTTTGATGCCATAAGCCTTGTAGCGCTTCAATGTATCAAATGAATCATTATCTTTAAAAAGAAGTTTTTCATCATCAAAAGTCGTAATGACCAAATCGCAAAGTGGTAAAAATTTATCTAAAGTAGCATGGGTCTCGCTTGGGTTTTGCCAGCATTTAGGGCGATAGTTTAAATCAAAAATAATACGCCTATTCCCAAGCTGCTTATGCGCTGATAACCAGTCAGACAATACTTTTAGCTGTATAGCATCCCAGCGTGAAAGAGAAATACCAGATAAATAAATATCGTGATAGGACTGTGAAAGTTGCGCAAGCATTTTTGGCTTAGTGTATAAAAAAAGTGATCTTACAGGTGCGTTGTCACGCCAATAGTAGAATGACCTTTCGCCTTTACCATCGGTTTGGATCGCATATAAACCAGGTAGCATATTTGGAATTTGAATGATTGAAGTCGTATCAATATGCTCGTTTTGAAAGCTATCAATTAAGTTATTTGATAATACATCATTGCCAAGTGCAGTAAGAAAGCCAGTCTTATTTGAAGTTAGCCGACTATAATATATGGCTGTATTAAGGACGTCACCACCATAATTTAATTGGCTATTTCGCTGAAATGAAAGTGATCCGCTTAACTCCAGCATGCATTCGCCAACAACTAATAAACTTCTGTGCATGTCAATTACTCTCAAGTTCTCTTGCCACAGCATATGCAACACCTCGCACTTCTGCAAGACCCTTTAAGCGACCAATACATGAATAACCGGGATTGGTTTGTTTATGTAGGTCATCTAACATCTGATGTCCATGGTCAGGCCGCATATAAATATTGTGTGAGCGTTTTTCTATATTTAGGATTTCTTTGACTAATGCATACATATCGGTATTACCATCTAAGTGATCTGCTTCGAAAAAGCTGCGATCGTCTTTACTTAAGCGTACATTTCTTAAGTGCGTAAAATAAATACGATCTCCAAATTCTTTGGCAAGTGCTGGTAAGTCATTATCTGCGCGGGCACCAAGAGAGCCGGCACATAGTGTAATACCATTTGCTTTAGAAGGGAGTTTTTTAAATAACCAACGATAATCTTCAGCAACAGAAATAACACGCGGTAGGCCAAAAATTTCAAAAGGAGGATCATCTGGATGGATGGCAAGTTTTGTCCCAACTGATTCTGCTACGGGCAAAACACGCTCCAGGAAATAACATAAATTCTTTTTAAGTGCTTCTCTTGAAATAGAGTGATATTCATCAAGTGCATTTTGAAAGTCTTGTATTGAAAAGCTTTCTTCTGCTCCTGGAAGTCCTGCAATAATAGTTTTAGTTAAAGTCTCTTTTTGCTCATTGGATAAGGAAGTGTAATACTCCAGAGCCTTATTTTGAATGCATTGACTATAATCTTTTTTTGCATTTGATCTCTTTAAAATATGGATATCAAAGGCAGCTAGTGCTTTTTCATCAAAAGAGAGCGCCTTTACACCATTTGGTAGTTGTAACGCTAAGTCTGTGCGAGTCCAATCTAAAATGGGCATAAAGTTATAGATGATTAAGTGTATCCCACAATTTGCTAGATTTTTGATACTTTGACAGTAATTGTCGATGAGTTGATTACGTGTTGGGAGTCCCTTTTTAATTGCTTCATGTACCGGAACTGATTCTACTATTGACCATTGCAGGTTGGTAGCGCCATGATATTGAGAATGAGAAACTTCATATTGACGTTTCTTAATCTCACTCACTGGCCATACTTCTCCGTTAGGGATATGATGCAGGGCAGTTACAATGTCACTGACACCTGTTTGCATAATATCCTCTATTGAAACAGGGTCTGCTGGTCCATACCAGCGCCAGGATTCTATCATTGTTTCACCTTAATTAATTCTCTTGTTGTACTTATATTTTCCAATAAATCTTGAATACAACTTAGTGTACCTTGCTGCTTAATAGATTTAATGTAGTTGAGGACTTTTTCTTTAAGCGCAATATTTTCTCTAAGACTGCTGGAGAAAACTTTGTCCAATGCGAAATAGTGTTCAACGATCTGGTATGCATTGGTGTATGGATTGTCAAAAAAGCCAAATTGATGCTTCAGTGGATCATTAACCATAAGTATATTGCCATGATCATCATACCCTTGAGTAAATATAATCCATGCTGCAATACCTAAAGCATATAAATCATAGTTTTGTTGCTTATCAATTAGTTGGCACAAGTTATGCAGCCATCTTTGAGGAATTTTCTGAGAGCCATCTGCAGCAATTTGTTCAGTCTGGTGTGCTAGATGGGGGTTTTTAAAACGCTTAAGCAATTGATTTCGGTATTCCATAAGAGAAACTTCCTTAGGTAACCTTTTCACAAGTGGTGCAGCAACTGTTGTCATATAATAATGGATGAGATTATAAATAAGAGGGTTGTTAATTGCATCACACACAGTTTTAAAACCAGCAAGTGATCCTAAATATGCAATAAGGCTATGAGCACCATTTAACATAGTAAGTTTCATTGATTCAAATGGAGAAACATCATCGACAAATTGTACACCCACGCTCTCAAGAGGCGGCTTGTCACTGGCAAAATTATTTTCGATTACCCATTGACTGAATTTCTCTGTTATGACTGGTACCAAATCAATATAGTCAATGTGCGCATGAACTTTCTTGAGGTCTTTATCAGTGACAGCAGGAACAATCCTATCAACCATTGATGAGGGAAATGTGCAATGTGTTTTTATCCAGGCGCTAAATTCAGAATTAATTTTTTGCGCAAATGAAAGGATGGCTTGCCTGAGTATTTTTCCATTATTAGGCAAGTTATCGCAGCTGATGAGGGTAATACCTTTTTGATGACTTGTATAACGTTTATAAAGTCCCCAAACGGTGACCCCAATAGCTGTTTTTGGTGATTTTTTGTTATTTATGTCATGAATAATATCAATGTGGTCTATCTGAAAAGTGTTATCTGACAGATTAGCATAATAACCTTTTTCAGTTACAGTGTAAGTAATAATTTTTGTAGAAGTATTAGCGATATAGTCAATTAACGCGTGAGATTTACCCTCTCCTGCAAATAGCGCTTTTTCTAGTGCGTGAATTTGATTGCAGATGAGATGACTATCGTCTTCTTCCAACAAGGTATATCGACAGTTTTGTTGATTTAAATGATCAATTAATGTTTTATTGCTACGAATGGTTGCGCTAATGTAGTGCCATGTGGGAGATGCTTTACTTTTATTTGTAGTTTTTAACAACTCATTGAAGTAGTAAAGTTGGTGCGCACGATGAAAAGCGCCAAGCCCAATATGGACGGCATAAAAATGATTCATATTGTCATAACATTAAAGAAGCATTGAATTGTAATTTCAGTATATACTGATTTGTTAGGATTTTACAAACGGCGTTGCAAGCAAGTTAGCTTAATAAAATAGCTCAATCCAAATCTACAAAGAATTAACAGAATTATATAGGAATGACCAATGCTATTTGATAGCATGAAGCTTGCTTTTTAGTAATTTAGTTACATTAGTATGCAAGGGGGTTGTGTGGGGAATAATATCAATAAGCTTAAGTTGGTTATCACTTTTATTGCTCTTAGTATATTGACGTGCGGGTTGCCTATTTATGTTATGCAAGCCACGGCTTATTTTCATATATCAACTATTGAAGCAGGGTCATTAGAGAGTTATCAAAACATTACAGGAATTCTCGCATCATTCGTAATTTTTGGTTTCTTGTTGCGTTATGGCTATAGAAGGTCAATTATTGCGTGTATGGGGGTGTTGGTTGTATTTGCTTTTTTAATGCCGATTTGGAATGGAATATGGGCAATACGCTTGTATCTGATTTTAATCGGTATTGCTATGGTTGTCATGAAAGTAACTGTTTATTCTTCGGTGTCGCTTTTGATTAAAGATGCTAAAAAACATGCAAGTTTCTTAAACTTTGCTGAAGCAATATACACCCTAGGGTCAGTTGCTGGTATGTGGATGTTTTCAGTTTTCATTCGCAAAATGCCAGCGCATTGGATGAATGCCTTTTGGTTAATAGGGGTGATTTGCTTAGTGGTGTTATTACTTTGGTTACTGACTGATTTCCCCAAGATTTCAGTGGATAATGCGGAGCATGTGTCAGTAAAACAGCAGGCAAAAATGTTTGTCCCGATCATTTGTAGTGGCGCTAGTGTATTATTTCTCTTACTATTATTTTGCAGTGAAACACTAGAACAAGGTGTTGGCTCATGGCTGCCTTATTTCTTTCATGGACAGTTTCTCATGACACAAGCATTTGCTGCAAAGTTAGCAAGTCTTCTGATGTTTGGGGAATTAATTGGGAGAGTTTTTGGTGGTATTGTATTGCGCTTTATTCGCTGGGACTATTTTTTTATGGTCATGTTTTTTATAGGCTTTGTGTTTATTGGTACTGCAGTTAAAACTATGCCTAGCGAGCTAAATGCTATCACAACCTGGTCAGCAGTTCCATGGAATGGCTATGCACTTGTTGCAATTGGTTTTTTTCTGGGACCAATTTATCCGACTATTATTTCAGCATTGTTAATAACACAAAGGAAATCATACCATGCAATTACGATGAGTTTAGTCATGATATTTACTGCATTATTTGATAGTGTATCTTCAAAATTACTGGGCGTTTTAATGTACTTAACAAGTGATCGAATTGCATTTGCTCTTGTGGTTATTCCATGCTTTGTGCTGTTCTTTAGCTTTATTCATTTATATTATAAATCTGCGCATAAGAACAAATATGTATATATAGAGAAAGGTATGTAACTCCATGTTTAAATCGACCTACATTCACAATCCTTTAGTCAGTGAAAACCTATTTCGAAATCATCAATATTATATACAGGATCTACCTGATTTTAAAACAGCTAAAGCAAAGCTGCCAGTTATCTTTTGGGAGGGACATCAAACGTATGTAGAGTGCTATAATAAAGCGTGGGAAATTGCGTTCTCTAATTTATGTCAGCCGACTAAGGAAAGTGGTTTTATTAGTAACTTTATTGATACGGCTTACAACGGCAATCTATTTATGTGGGATTCAGCCTTTATGATGATGTTTGGACTTTATGGTAGAAGAGTCTTTAACTTTCAGGGAACTCTTGATAACTTCTATGCTAAACAGCACCCAGATGGATTTATTTGCCGAGAAATCAAAGCACAAAATGGTGCAGATCAATTTCATCGTTATGACTTAGTAAGTACAGGGCCTAACTTATTTCCATGGGCTGAATGGGTATACTTTGAGCAAACAAATGACCTTAAACGTTTAGAGAGCATCTTTCCAGTACTAGTGGCTTATCATCAGTGGTTAAAACATAATAGAACTTGGAAAGATGGTAGTTATTATGCCAGTGGCTGGGCAACAGGTATGGATAATCAGCCTAGATTGGAAAGAGGGTATCATTGGAATTTTAGTCATGGGCATATGAGCTGGTTGGATACTAACTTGCAGCAAATTTTGTCGGGTAAAATATTAATGAAAATAGGTGAAGTGATTGAGCGTTGGCAAGAGATCGAAGATATTATGGATGAAACAGAGATCTTAGAGCGATATGTTAATCAATATATGTATGATTCAAAAACCGCCTTTTACTATGATAGATTAAAAAATGGCTCTTTGAATGATGTAAAATCAATTGGGGCATACTGGGGACTTGTTAGTGAGACTTTTCCAGCAGATAGAGTAAAAAAGCTTTGCGATTATCTTGAAGACCCGGCGATATTTAATCGACCGCACCGCATCCCGTCACTGTCTTATGATCATCCAAAATATCAGGAATATGGACGTTATTGGCAAGGTGGGGTATGGGCTCCTACAAATTATATGACCTTAAAAGGGTTAGAGAAGTATAATTATCAAAAACTTGCTTTTGAGATTGCTAAAAACCATTTGGATAATGTTGTTTCTATATATAAACAGACAGGTACATTATGGGAGAATTATGCTCCTGAACATATTGTGGCTGCAAAACCCGCAAAGCCAGATTTTGTTGGTTGGAGTGGTATTATTCCTATTGCTGTTTTATTAGAGAATGTGTTTGGAGTCCAGCCAGATGCTCCACGAAATACGATTCATTGGCATGTGCAATTAGTAGAAAACTATTTCTCTATAGATAACTACCCTTTTGCTCTAGATAATACAGTTAAGCTAAGCTGTAATACAAAAAATATTGAGAACGGTTTTCCTGCAGTTATTGTGAAGTCACAGAAGCCTTTAACAGTAAAGCTATATTATAAAGGGAAAGAGAGAGTCTTTGAAAGTGAGATCATTTAACAAATTTATTAAGTATTGGTAATGGTAGAAATATTGTGATTATAGGCGCTTCAATGGGTAATAATGAGGGATCCATTGTGCGTTGCTAACGAGTTTTTCGACTTCAGACTCTTTAGCCTTGATGCTTGATAACCCTTCTCTAACTGCTTGTTTGGCAACGGCAATAGCTACAGCTTTACTAACAATAGTAGCATCATGAATTGGTGGTAACACAGGGTTATTGACGGACTGATGTAGTGGTGAGAAGTTAGACAATGTCTGACTGGCAACGCGGATCATACCATCAGACATTTTTGTGGCTTTAACAGCGATAGCCCCCAAACCAAGTCCTGGGAAAATGAATGCATTATTGCCTTGTGATATTTGATAGGTTTTCCCCTGATATACAACAGGTGTAAATGGGCTGCCAGCGGCAATAATGGCTTTGGCATTTGTCCAATGGATAAGATTCTCAGGTGTGGCCTCACAGTGTGAATTTGGGTTTGATAACGGCATGATAAGCGGGCGCTCAATATTTTGTGCCATTGTTGTGACAATAGGTTTATTAAAAGCGCCTTTAACCGTTGAACAACCGATTAAGATCGTTGCTTTGGCGTTTTGAACGACCTCAAGCAAGGAAATATTCTGAGGATTGCTAATATTCCAATCTTTGAGTTGCTTTCTTGATTTAGCATAAGGCTTTTGAAAGTCTGGTAAGTTGGGCATGTCTTCGATAACCAAACCGAGTCTATCAATGATATAAAAGCGATCTAAAGCTTGCTTTCTGGTCATGCCACTGGTAATAAAAGCATCAAGAATCTGATCCATAATTCCACATCCTGCGGTCCCGGCACCAAACATCACGACTCGATGATCACTGAATTTTGTTTGTGTGGCTTTGATAGCTGAAATCACATTAGCCGTAGCGACAATTCCTGTGCCTTGCATATCATCATTGAAAGTACAAAGTTGATTGCGATAGGTTTCTAAAATGGTGCGCGCGTGATCTCGGCCAAAATCTTCCCAATGCAAATAGACATTAGGAAAGTGCTTCTTAACACTAGTGACAAACTTTTCTATGAATTGATCATATTTTTTGCCTGTGATTCGCGGATGACGAGCCCCAAGATACATTGGGTTATCTAGTAGCTTTTGATTATTAGTGCCAACATCAAGTTGTACAGGTAGCACATTAGTGGGATTAATCCCAGCACAAATAATATAAACCATCAGTTTGCCAATACTGATGTCCATACCACCAATGCCCCAATCACCAATGCCAAGTACGGCTTCACCATCAGTAACAATAATAAAGTCAATCTGTTGATTTTTAGCGATATTACCTAGAATTTTATCCATTTGTTTTTGTTCATCATAGGCAAGATACACGCCAGCTGGACGTCGAAATTCGCTAGAGTATTGCTCAACTGCGTCACCAACTGTTGGTGTATAAACAATGGGTAAAACTTCATCAATGTGTTGTGAACAAAATTTATAAAAGAGTGTTATATTGCTATCATGCAATGTGTGAAGAAAAATGTTTTTCTGAATATTATCATTTTTCTCCTGAAATTGGCGGTAGACTCGCATAAGCTGTGATGAGAGACTTTCGATTTGTATAGGCAATTTACCGAGTAAATCAAATGCCTCGCGCTCTTCTTTGGTAAACGCAGTCCCTTTATTTAACAGTGGATTGTCCATTAGTGCACGCGCGGAAAGTGAAGTTTGAATTTCTTGCGTTTGCCCATCTTTATTGGTGATAACTTTAAACATATCAGCTCCTTGCTATTTTGACATTACGATATGAGTATAGATTTATAAATGATAAGTGCAATGTTTGTTGGACAGTTAAAATAAGAAAAGAAAGTGGTGTTAAGGAAAAGTAGAATAATGTGATTAATGAGTACGAAAAGATCTTATCAACATTTCATCAACAGGGATAAAGCTATCAAAGACCTCATCTTCTTGATTGGCAATTGTCATCTCAAACACCCACAAAAATTGCTCTTCGGTAATCGTATGTGTACCAAGCGACATAATTTGTTCAATAATAAACTCAAGCTCATGTGACTTAATGTCACCTGTTAAATATGATTCCAGTAGGAAACGTAAACTTTCCACGGGGATAATCGCCTTTTCTTGGCGAGTAAAAACACGCACAGTTTCAGGATGATAATCCACTCTTGGTTCATCGTTGAATTTACTAAAGCGTTCAATCCAAGACAATGCCCGATCAATTGTTTGTGGTGTGAGTCCAGCTTTTTGCAGCTCATGTAATATCTCTTGTGAGTCTGTTAATTTGACCATATCACCATCGAAATAGGGCAAATCACTAAACAGCGACATGAGAACTTGTAGTATAGGGGCTTTATTGTTCATGTTACCTTATTAGAGTCGTTTATATCCACCAGGAACAGCACCAATAAGTGCTTCCATCTCAAGCTCAAATAGTATGCCAGTTATTTTTGCATATGTTAAGTTGGTCGTGTCAATAATTTTATCAATTGTGGTGCAGTTAGAGCCTATGCTATCAAAAACAAGCTGTTGCTCAGAAGTGAGTAATAAGGATTGTTGAAAAGGTGCCTGTAACTCAGTGAGTGTTGATCTAAGATTAAGCTCATCAATAATGTCATCTGCCGAACTAACAAGCTTTGCACCCATTTGAATGAGTTTATGACAGCCATGACTTTGCTGATGAAATATATTACCAGGAATGGCAAAGACATCGCGATTTTGTTCAAGGGCATGCATAGCAGTGATTAGTGATCCACTTTTGTGTGCTGCTTCAATCACAACAACACCAAGACTTAAGCCGCTAATGAGACGATTTCTTTTGGGGAAATGGAAGCGTTTGGGTGTTTGCCCTAATAAAAATTCAGAAATGATTAATCCTCGAGATTGAATTTGTGCATAGAGGTTACGATTTTGTGCGGGATAACACAGATCAACTCCAGTGCCTAGCACTGCAATTGTGTGGCCATTTTGATTAAGTGTTTCCTGGTGTGCTAAAGTATCAATGCCAAGTGCCATGCCGCTATTGATGGTTAGCTTTGCCTGTACAAGGTCAGGTATAAGTGCTTTGATGCACTCACTACCATAAAGACTTGCTTGACGTGTGCCAACGATAGCAAGTTGTAATGAACTAAATAAAGAAATATCACCAATGGCATATAAGCTTAGTGGTGGGTTGCTGATTTGTTTTAATTGTTTAGGAAATGCTGAATCAGTTAGGTGAATTAAATGATGTTTAGAAGACAATGCAAGCCATGTATTGATTTTCTTAAGATAAGAGAGGAATTTCTGTTGTTGGATAAAGTCAATTGCCTGTTGGCTTAAGTTTAGAATATGTTGATAAAGATGTGGCTTAGCAAGAAAGTCATCCATACCAACTTGTAGGCTGGCAAGCTTTTGGTAATGCTTAAAAGAAAAACCAGGAATAGTGTGTAAAACACTAAAGCTCATGTTTGACATGGTGCTTTGGTAGTTGAGTTAATACCGTGCTACCAATCATTACCTCCTGTTTGGCATCAGTCACAAGAGCAATGGCGTGATGGCTGGCAATACGATAAATGAAACCTTGGCCTAAAAACTGTCCAGGGATTGCATAACCATTTACTTCTCTGGTAGGTGACTCAAAATAAATACGCATGCCCATTTTAAGTCCTGCGTTTTGCCCGGTATTGATCAAAACGGATTGATAAGTTCCTGCAAAGTCAGCTTCTCCTTCTAATTGTGTTACTTTACCGACAATATTAGTATTAGCCATAATTTCATGATCAGGCAACTTTGTTTGTACCAAGTCAGAGGGTAGCACATAATCACCAATTTTAATCTCTTGGGTTATGCTGATAATATGCATAACTAATGTTCCTTTATAATTGCCCGCAAACTGTGCTTTGCCAAGACGTTTGAAAATGTAGTCGTATTTATCCTTAGCATAAGGAATACTGTTTACATGTGAAAAAATGTAATAAAATGGTGTTTCATCGGTTTTAGAAACATAAACTGTATCGCCTAAGCTTACCAGTTCTCGTTCTTTTTTTGACATAATAATTTTGCCGACCTTGTTTAAGGGGGTGTCAGATAAGTAATGGTTACTAAAAAATATATGATATTTTTCATATAAAGATTTGGCATGTAGAGGTTTGATTAGGAGTATAGCAAATAATAAAAAGGCAATAACCAACAGCAATTTGTGTGGAAAAACGATCGGCTGCGCATTTCGCGCCAAGGAGTATTTGTGCATTTTTTATAAATCTCGTAAAATGTGCGCGTTAGTAATATGCTAAAACTCTAGCCTAGATGTTGGAGAAAAGCAAAAGAAGCATAAAAAATGAATGAAACAAAGGAATTACATGAAAATACAAAGAGATAGCTTTGTAAAGATGCATTTTAAAATCCGTTTAAAAGATGGTTCAATTGCTGAAGATACAAAAAATTATGATCGCCCATATGTTTTTCAAATGGGTAAGGGTACATTTTCAGAAAAAGTAGAAAGTGAGCTGCTTGGCTTAGATGTTGGTGTTAATCGCAAGATGATGCTGATGCCTGAGGATGCATTTGGCCAAAAACATCCAGCAATGATTTATGAAGTGCCAAAAAAGAGATTCCCAGAGGATATGGCGCTAGAAGAAGGTCTTATTATTGCTTTCTCGCAAAAAGATGGTACTGAATTGCCCGGCGTGATTGTTGGTATCCATGAGTATGATGTGACGGTTGATTTTAATCACCCATTATCTGGTCAGGTTATTTTGTTTGATGTTGATATCTTAGAAGTTTCAGATAAGGAATTTGCCTAATGAAGATTATTTTAGCCAACCCACGAGGATTTTGTGCGGGTGTGTCACGTGCTGTTGATGTTGTGGAGCGCGTATTAGCTTTAGAGCCGCACCCTGTTTATGTGCGCCACGAGGTGGTGCACAATCGTGCGGTGGTTGAAAGTCTTAAAGAAAAAGGAGCTGTTTTTGTTAAAGAATTAAATGAAGTTCCAGATCATGCAGTGTGTATTTTTAGTGCGCATGGCGTCTCTCAAGCGGTAGAAGAGGAAGCTAAAAGCAAAGAGCTTAAAATTTACGATGCAACTTGCCCATTAGTTACTAAAGTGCACAGAGAGGTACAAAAAGCTAGCAATATCGGTGTCGAGTGTGTGCTTATTGGTCATAAAGGGCATCCCGAGGTTGAAGGCACACTTGGGCAATATAAAAATAACTATAGTCAAATATACTTGGTTGAAAATGTCGATGATGTGGCAAATCTAGATGTGCAAGATCCAACAAGACTTATTTTTGCAACACAAACAACCTTATCGGTCGATGAAACCAAAGATATCATTGCTGCATTAAAGCTAAAATATCCTACTGTGAGCTCGCCAAAAAAAGAAGATATTTGTTATGCAACGCAGAATCGTCAGAATGCGGTTAGAGAGTTGGCTAAAGAGGTTGATATTCTCTTAGTGGTCGGCTCTAAAAATAGTTCCAACTCAAATCGCTTACGCGAGTTAGCTGAAAAAGAAGGGGTGAGTGCTTATCTTATTGACAATAAAGATGATATTAACCTTGCGTGGTTTGCTGGTAAGCATAATGCAGGTATTACAGCAGGAGCCTCGGCACCAGAGTATTTGGTGCAGCAAGTGGTCGGTTTTTTACAAGAACACTTTGCTGATGCTTATGTTGTGGATTTTGAGGGTGTCAAGGAGGAGGTCATTTTTCCACTACCAAAACTCCTAAAACAAACTAAGCTTGGTGGTGTAAAAAATACTAATGCTCATCAAGAGACTAAAGATGCCAATAAATAACGTGTAAGGAAGATGCGATGAAAGATGATCAGTCGTTAAATAAGCAGTCAATGCAGCGCAGTAAAAGTATTTATGTTTTGCCAAATTTATTCACTTCAGCGAGTTTGTTTGCGGGTTTTTATTCAATTATTGCTGCTTTTAACAGTCACTTTATATTGGCATCAGTGTGTATTTATATTGCAGCAATTATGGATTCATTAGATGGGCGTGTTGCACGCTTAACCAACACGCAAAGTACGTTTGGTGCGGAATATGACTCATTGGCTGACATGGTCTCATTTGGTGTGGCTCCTGCTTTAATTATCTATTTTTGGGCGGTAAAACACTTGGGGCAATTTGGTTGGGCGGTAGCCTTTATTTATCTGGCATGTGTTGGACTGCGTTTGGCACGCTTTAACACGCAATTAGATGATAATAACCCAGAGAGTAAACGCTACTTTACAGGGTTGCCATGTCCGGCATCTGCAGCAACCATTGCTGGATTTGTTTGGTTTTGTAATACCTTAGGACATACATCAGCCGAAGGATGGGTGACGTTCTTTGCGACGATTATTACACTTTACTTATCGGCAATGATGGTGAGTAATATTAAGTTTAGAAGCTTTAAAGATTATGATCTAAAAGGTAAGGTTGTTTTTACGCAAACGGTATTTGTCGTCTTTATCATTGCAATTATCTTTATTGATCCATCGGTTACCTTATTTGTGATATTTATGATTTATGCCCTATCAGGAAGTGTTATTAGAATTTTCAAAGGCAAGAAAACAACAGAGCAAGCCAAATGAATATGTTATTGATTTGCGTGTAAATTCTCACCCACAAGTTGTTTAATTACCATTCCAGCAATCGTCAGTCCAAATAGTGCAGGCATATAACTAATCGTACCATTAACCGCGCGGTCTCGACTATTACCTCCAACGGGTTCAGGAGGTAGTGGTGGCAATGAACTCTCGGTCGAGTAAACGGCAAGAATCCCTTTTTTAACTTTAAGTCGACGTAAGCGAATACGCACAAATTTAGCAAGTTTACATATGCTTGTTTGATAGATATCAGCTACTTTAATTTGTGTGGGATCAAGTTTGCCACCAGCACCCATGCTTGAAATAACCCTATAACCTTGTTTATGCGCATATGCAATAAAGGCAACTTTACAAACAAGGCTATCAATCGCATCAATCACAAAATCATAAGGTTTATCAAATAGAGGTGTCATATCGTCTTTACGAATAAAGTCATCGATAATGTTGACTCTGCAGTTGGGATTGATATCTAAAATACGCTCACGCATGATCTGTGCTTTTTTAACCCCAATATTTGAGTTTAGTGCAACTAATTGGCGATTAAGGTTAGAGCTGGAGACTATATCATGATCAATTAAGGTGATTTCACCGATACCAGCACGTGCTAGCGCTTCAGCGGCAAATGAGCCAACGCCACCAACGCCCGCAAGTAATATGTGTGCCTTTTTAAGTTGTTCAATACCCTTGTCATTAATAAGAATGGCTGTGCGCTCAAAAAGCCCAGTATGTTGTTTCATAGCAAATTCAGTATTTATTTTTTTGCGGTAGTATGCCAGATAAAAAATATAGATGCATTAATTGCGGCTAAGGATTGTTTTAATCTTGCGTAAATAGTGCGTCGATAAAATCCCTTGCATGAAAAGGTCGTAAATCATCAATCTTCTCACCAATGCCAATAAAGCGAATCGGAAGTTGTAATTTTTTGGCAATGGCAAAAATAACGCCACCCTTGGCGGTGCCATCCATTTTTGTGAGGGTAATGCCGGTCACTGATAGGATTTTGTTAAATACCTCTGCTTGCATAATCGCATTTTGTCCAGTACCGGAATCCAGTACGAGCATGACCTCATGCGGTGCTGTAGCATCAAGTTTCTTCATGACGCGTGCAACTTTTTTAAGCTCTTCCATTAAATTATCTTTGTTGTGCAGGCGTCCAGCAGTATCAGCAATAACAATATCAATATGTCTTGATTTAGCGGCTTGTACTGCATCATAAATAACCGAAGCGCTATCAGCTCCAGTATGCTGTGCAATCACAGGAATTGTATTACGCTCGCCCCAGACCTGCAGCTGCTCAACTGCTGCAGCGCGAAAGGTGTCACCTGCCGCTAAGATGACTGATTTACCTTCAGTTTGGAATTTCTTAGCAAGTTTGCCAATCGTTGTGGTTTTACCAGCGCCATTAATACCAACCATCAAAATAACGTATGGTTTATGTATGTCATTAATCACTAATGGTGCTTCGGAAGGAGTAATGATTTCTTTAAGCTTTTCTTTGATAAGATCGGTAAGTGCCTCAATTGTTTGTAGTTCATTGCGACTAACTTTATTGCGCACAGTTTCCATAATTTCTTGTGTTGCTTCAACACCAATATCAGCGGTAAGTAACTGCATCTCAATATCATCAATCAAATCATCATCAATGACTTTTTTACCTAAAAGTAAATCACCAATACCACCACCTAGTTTTGTACGTGTCTTTTTTAGCCCATCTTTTAAGCGTGCAAATAGTCCAGGTTTATCATTGCTATTTGGTTGAACTGTAGTGGCTTGAGTCTGATCTATTGTTGATGTGTTTATGCTAGAGGACACTGATGACTCAGGTGCCTGGGTGTCAATATTTGTTTTAGATTCAGCTTCAATGGGTATTGAAACAGTTGTACTTTCTACTTTGCTTATAGATTCTTGTTGAGGAGCTGCAGGGGTAATAGCTTCTTGTATTTGTCCATTCTTGGAGGCAGGAGAGTCAGGATGTTTGATTTTTTGTTCGTTACTACGCTTAAAGCGGTTAAATAAACCCATGTTGATCAAAGTATAAATTTAAACTAGATGCATTCTGCATGATGCGTTAGACCTTTTCAAGTACGACCTATTGTTATTTGTTGTTTATGCCAAAGAAATCAGGATATTGCTTAATTGAGTCATGGATTTGAAAATAACCTGCTTTACTGTGAGTACATACGTGAGCTTTAATTTTGAATATAGCATCCTTGTTATCAATTGCGCTTAAGGCAACTGCAGTTAATCTTTTGTAGCATGTTAAAATTTAGCAATAAAGCCACCCCAGACAAGGCCAGCACCAAAGGCTTCGGTAAGGATTGTTTGTCCTGGTTTTATTTGGTTATGGCGTATGGCGTGATCAAGTGCTAAAGGAATAGAGGCAGCAGAGGTGTTACCATGTTGTTCAAGGGTGACGATCACCTGCGACATTGGCATATTGAGCTTCTTAGCGGTTGCTTCAAGAATACGGTAGTTTGCTTGATGAGGTACAAGCCAATCAATATCTGTATCATGCATGTTTGCTTTGCTTAAAAGATTTGATACAAGCTCGCTAAGCTTGGAAACTGCCTTTTTAAAGACCTTGTTACCCTCCATATGTAGCATTGTATGGTATTGGGTTTGTGTGAACGGTATTTTACTTAAAAGTCCTGGAATGTTTAAAATATCTTTGCCTTCACCATCACAATATAATGTTGAGGCAATAATCCCTGGTTTATCATTTTGGCTTAGGATAACAGCGCCAGCACCATCACCAAATAGCACACAGGTTGCCCGATCTTGCCAATCAAGTGTGCGTGACATGCGCTCAGAAGCAATGACCAAGGCATGTTTGGCGTTGCCATTTTCAACGTATTGTTTTGCAATATCAACTGCGTAAACAAAGCCACTGCAAGCGGCACTGATATCAAAGGCAGGACAGCAGGGTGCTTTAATCTGTGTTTGCACAATACTAGCAGTTGATGGCATGATGTAATCTGCTGTTCCTGTGGCAACAATAATAAGATCAATGTCTTGACCTTGAAGGTTTGCCATGTTCATTGCGTTGTTGGCGGCTTTTATTGCCATATATGCAGTAGTCTCTGCTTCATTGGCAATATGACGTTGCTTGATGCCAACACGCTGAGTAATCCACTCATCAGAAGTATCAACCATTTTGGCAATGTCGGTGTTATGTAGTACTTTGGCGGGTAAGTAGCTGCCAGTGCCAGTGATTTTTGCAAACATTGTTCTTAGCCTTAAGATTGCATAATACGCTCAATTTGCGTTTGTGTTTTTTGTGGGATATTGTATTTAATTTCTTTAATTGCCTCGTAAATAGCAGTTTCAAAAGCTTCAGCTGAAGCACTGCCGTGGCTTTTGATAACAATTCCTCTTAAGCCAAGAAGTGAAGCGCCATTATATTGGTTGGTATCAAGTTTGCGTTTAAGTCCTGTGAGTACGGGTGCGCTGATCAACATCGCAAGTTTAGAAAAAATACTACTATTAAAGCTATCTTTCAGCATGTCTGCAATAAGTTTAGCAGTGCCTTCCATTGTCTTAAGAGCAATATTTCCGGCAAAACCATCACAAACAATGACATCGGCTTTAGCTGAAAAGATATCATTGCCTTCAACATAACCAATGTAGTTAATATGATCACAGTTTTGTAGCATTTTGGCAGCTTGCTTGATGCTATCCAAGCCTTTCATTTCTTCTTCACCAATATTAAGTAAGGCAACACGTGGTCGTTCTTTACCTTTAAGATTTGCTGCTAATACTGACCCCATAATACCAAATTGAAAAAGTTGCTCAGATGAACAGTTAACATTAGCGCCTAAGTCAAGCATGTATACTGGATCCATTTTTTTGACTTTGTGATCTAAAGAGGGGATGGCATAAACAATTGCTGGGCGATCAATCTCATTTAATGTTTTTAATACAAATTTTGAGGTTGCCATTAGAGCGCCTGTATTACCTGCACTAACACAGGCATCAGCATCACCATTTTTAACTAGGTTAATGGCAACGCGCATTGATGAGTCTTTTTTATTGCGTAGTGCTAATGCAGGTGATTCATCCATCTCCACAATTTCATTAGCATGTACAATGGATAAACGCATAGTATCATATTGTACTTTATAAGATGCTAAAAATTGTTCGATATCTTTAGCAACACCGACAAGGCAGATATGTAAATCAGAGAATTTTTTCAGCGCAGATAAGCAAGCTGGGATGGTGGTTTTTAATCCATGGTCACCACCCATGGCATCAATAGATATTTTATAAGATATTGAACTGGTCACAGTAATAGAGAATAATTGCCTTATCGTGCAGTTATTCTATTCATCATCAGAAGCAACAGCAACTACTTTCTTACCTTTGTAGTAACCGTTGGCAGACACATGATGACGTAAGTGCATCTCGCCTGATGTTTTATCAGTTGAAAGTGCTGAAGCAGTTAATGCATCATGTGAACGGCGCATATCTCTTCTTGAACGACTTTTTTTGTTTTGCTGTACAGCCATTATTAATTCTCCTATTTCACTACTTTGAATATTAATTTTTCTTTGTAAATTTTAGCTTTTTTAAAGCAGAAAACGGGTTCGTTTTGTCCTGCTTATCGCTGTCGCTAGTTTCAAAAACGCCATAGTATGACGTATTTTGTTCAGCTTGACAATCATTTAGTGGTTTTTTTGGGATCATTGGAATGGAAAGTAAAATTTCTTCTTCAAGCAGTTCAATAAGATTGATTTGATTGTTTTTATAAATATATGGGTCATAGGTGTCTGGGAAGTTTTTAAAAAAACGATCATCTGTTACAAAGCCAAGTTTAATCGGGTCGTCAAAGCTAAATGCAAAAGGTTCAAGTGTTCTTTGACAAATGAGCATAACCTTGCCGGCAAGCTGCCCATCAAGTAGTGGTTTGTTATTTTCAAAGTGGAATTTAAAGTTGAGTTGGAAGTCATAGCTGCCATCAACAATACACGCATGTAGTGATGCTAAATGTGAAAAACTAAAGGTTTGATTAAGTACCATCCCTTCTTTAGCAGCTTTAATAGGATCTAAAATGAAAGGTTTTTGTTGTAACATGCTTTATCTCAAGATTATCTTTGTTAAAGTACACGGGTGTTTATGATAATGAAAGTTTAGGAGTATGCAATATGACTTTGCACGTCGGTGAAAAAATAAGCTTGCCACAAGTGGCAATGACCTCAAACAAAACCTTTACGCTTGATAATTACCATGGGAGTTATTTGGTGATTTATTTCTATCCAAAAGATAGCACGCCAGGATGTACGACTGAAAGTATTGGGTTTACCGAACACTATAATGACTTTGCTAAAGTCAATACCAAAATTTTAGGGGTATCAAAGGATAGCTTGAGCTCACATGAAAAGTTCAAGGCAAAGTATAATATGCCATTTGAGCTTGTTGCTGATACCGAAAAGCTGCTGTGTGATGCTTTTGCAGTGCTTAAGGAAAAAAGCATGTTTGGTAAAAAGTATATGGGTATTGAGCGCAGCACTTTTGTAATTGATAAACAAGGCAAACTAATCAAAGAATGGCGTAAAGTTAAAGTACCAGGGCATGTTGAAGAGGTGTTAGCATTTATCAAAAGTTTAAAGTAAGTCGCTTTTGAAATAGGATTTGTTTTATATGAAAAAAATTGATCATGCGCTAATGACTGTGATGGCGCAAAATGCCAAGGAGTCGCCGCGTTTGCGTGCGCATCATAATTTCCACCCTGAGCTATCAGACTCCGTCAATAGATTAGCTATATATCTTAAAAAAGGTACCTACATTCGCCCACATAGACATTCAGAATCGCATAAATGGGAGTTGATAATAGTGCTTAAAGGTCAAATCGGTGTAGTTATTTATGATGATACAAGTGTTATCGTTGACAAGTTTATACTTGGTGTAGGCGGTGATGCTTTAGGGTTTGAAATGACACCCAATACATGGCACTCTCTATATGCAATAAGTGAAGATGCCATGTTTTTTGAAGTAAAGCCTGGTCCCTTTATGCCAACTGTTGAAGGTGACTTTGCCAGATGGGCGCCAAAAGAGGGTGACAAGGAGGTGCCTGAATTTATACAATGGCAGGAATGTGCTAAGGTGGGTGAATCCTATAGATAAGACCCCATGGCACGCTGGTTCTTTATGCTCTATATCCATCACAAACCATTCTACAGATTTTCTTGATTTGCATTCAGTCACCTAAAAGCATTAAAAATGGGAGTATTAAACACTGTGCAAAATCATTTATGGAATAGCTATATGTGGTTAATTGTTTTTATAGTTTGACTTTATTGAATGCTTTTTTGCCAATATCTTTGCGATGATATTCATTTTGCCAAGTAACGCTATCAACTAATTTATAAGCGTAAGCATGAGCTTCTTCAATATCAACACCTAGTGCGGTAGCACAGAGTATGCGCCCACCATTGGTGACAATGCTTACGCCATTGCGCTTAGTACCAGCATGAAAGACTTTACTATTGGAGTCATGTGTTTGATCAAGTCCAATAATAAGGTCACCAGTGGTATAGCTGTTAGGATAGCCGCCAGCTGCCATCACTACGCCTAAGGCTGTGCCTGGATGCCAGTTGGTATCATATTCATCAAGCTCTTCATTTAATGCAGCAAATGCAAGCTCAACTAAATCAGATTCTAAACGCATCATAATAGGTTGTGTCTCAGGGTCACCAAGGCGACAGTTAAACTCCAATGTTTTAATCTCACCATTTGGCATAATCATGAGCCCTGCGTACAAAAAGCCCTTATAGGCTTCGCCTTGACTTTTCATACCGTCAAGAACAGGCTGAATAATGTGTTGCATTACTTTTTGGTGAACTTCATCGGTGATGATTGGGGCTGGTGAGTAAGCACCCATACCACCGGTATTTGGACCTTTATCACCATCGTCGCGCGCCTTATGGTCTTGTGAGCTCGCCATGGCTAATGCATGTGTGCCATCACATAGTACAATAAAGCTTGCTTCCTCACCGCTAAGAAACTCTTCTATAACAATCTCACAACCGGCAGCACCAAAGCGATTCCCTTCGAGCATGTCTTCAATCGTGCTTTCGGCTTCCTGTATGTTTTGAGCAATAACAACGCCCTTCCCTGCAGCTAAACCACTGGCTTTGATAACAACAGGTAGGCTCATTTGTTTGACATATGCCTTGGCTTTGTCAACTTCGGTAAAGTTTTGATAGCGTGCTGTTGGAATATTGTATTTAGTCATAAAGTCTTTGCTAAATGCCTTGGAAGACTCAAGTTGTGCGCACTGTTTCTTTGGTCCCAAACAATTTAAACCATTAGCCTCAAATTCATCAACAATGCCAAGGCTAAGGGGTAATTCAGGGCCGACGATAGTTAGCTCAATGTCATTATCTTTGGCAAAGTTCACTAAATGTGGAATATCAGTCACGGCAATATCAATATTGCTAACTTTGTCCTCGCGCTCAGTGCCGGCATTGCCAGGGGCAACATAGATATGTGTAGCATGCTTTGATTGAGCAAGCTTCCACGCCAGCGCGTGTTCTCGACCTCCGTTACCAATAACTAATATTTTCATGCAGGATTCCTTTGGCATTTGTTTCACAGACTTTAGGTGTTTGTTAGTATATACCGCCCGCAAACCATTTTACAGAATTTCTATCATTGAATTTCTCGTACTTTTGAATGATTGAATTTTGCCAATAGTCTTAGCTATTACCTGCAATCCAATCATTCAAAAGCATCAAAAACTTCTTTGACATTAAACACCACAAAATGATTCACGAGCGGTATACCTCTCACAAACCATTTTACAATATTTCTTATCTTGTGTTTTATTGGGGGTATTTGTTGTTTATTGGTGTATAAAATAGCGCATAATCGTTTGCCGTAACTAAGATGTGCGGTACAATTTAGCAAAATTTATGAGATGAGATAGATAAGGGATGGTGTGAAGCATAATCATAATTTAAAACAAAGTGTGCTCATTATGGCAGGCGGCACGGGTGGGCATATATTTCCGGCATTAGCAGTGGCAGATGAGCTTAAGCGTCAAGATATGCAGGTATCTTGGCTTGGTACTGAATATGGCCTTGAGACAAAATTGGTTGGTGAGCGTTATCCACTTTTTTATTTATCGGTCCGTGGTGTGCGTAAAAAAAAGATGATGAAAAAGCTTAGCTTAGCATTTAGTCTAGGTTATGCGGTGTTGCAAGCGATGATGGTTATTCGTAAGCAAAAGGTTAAAGTGGTTGTTGGGTTTGGTGGTTATGCGGCAGGCCCTGGCGGGTTGGCAGCACGTCTTATGCGTGTGCCTTTAATTATTCATGAGCAAAACGCGCGCCCTGGTATGACGAATAAAACATTGGCTAAGTTCGCACGTAAGGTATTGTGTGCTTTCCCAACGAGTGCGTTTAAAACAAAATCACCTATTGAAGTCATTGGTAATCCTATTCGTGATGAGATTAAAGTTTTGCATGAGCAAAAACATGATTTTTATAAACATGTGTTAAATGTTTTGGTGTTAGGTGGCAGTCAAGGCGCCAAAATATTGAATGATGCCATTCCAGAGCTTGTGCGTGATTTGCCAAAGGATGCATGTGTTAATTTATGGCATCAAACAGGTGAGAAGACTTATGAGAAGACAAAAAGTGCGTATGCTACAGTATGTTCCAATTATAAGTATGCGCTTAAGATCGAACCTTTTATTAGCGATATGGCAGAAGCTTACCAATGGGCTGATATTGTCGTTTGTCGAGCAGGGGCTTTAACTGTTTCAGAACTGGCTTGTGCTGGTGTGCCTGCTTTTTTTGTACCTTTTGCGCAAGCGGTAGATGATCACCAGTATCATAATGCACAGTTTTTAGTTCAGGCGGAGGCAGCAATTTGCATGCGTGAGCAGAATTTTAATGCGCAGAAATTAATGGCTTTTGTACGTGCGATGGATATGAATCGTGCTCAGCTTGAGAAAATGTCAAATCATGCTAAGGGTGTTGCAAAGTTAGATGCAGTAGCAAAAGTAGTGACAGAAATTAAAAAATATCTTTCTGCTTAAGTGAAAATAGACGTATAAAGTTTAAGTCAAGAAAATTAGTTTATGCGACAAGATGGCTCATTTGAATTTGAGTTATTAACGATTCTTGTCGCATTAGATGCTTTTTTGCATCAGTTAATACCTTCTTCATAATAATCCTGTTTCCCAATTTTTGATTGGACATGTAATCACTGATTTGTAATGGTAACTTAGCCTGAATTGTTTGTTCAAAACCTACGCATTCAAGGTAGTTTGCCCCAAACTGTGTAAATGCATATAGCGCAGCGCAATCAAGTGTTTTAGCAAGAGATTCAATATGATTTAGTAATTTTACGGCAATTTTTTGATTGCGGTGTGCTTTGTGTGTTGTTAATGCCTTAACAATCATTGCATTATGATAGATTTCAACATGCGCAACACCGGCAAGTTGATCGGTTTGGGTAAAAAAGCCAAAAAAAAGCTGTCCTGGACTAAAAAACCATTTAGCATTAAAAAAGTTTACATCAGCAAAAAGTTGTTGAACTTGAGATTGATGTGCTTTTGTTAATGCTTGGATGGTCATAAAGCGCTCCTTAAGTATTAGCTTTTTTAGTTTTGGGTTGTAAGAACTTTTGTTTTATTTCGTCAGGTAGTACCTTTAATGCGTTAGAACAACGCGTTACAGTGCTAATGCTGACCCCTAGGTTTTTGGCAATTTCACGTTGCGGTTTTTCACCTAATATCATGAGCTCAGCCAAGGCATAGCGATTGGATATCTGGTGTTTTTCTTCAAGTGTAAACAAAAAATCCAATAATTTTGTCATTTCAGTTTCATCATTTGTCTGTTGTAAAAGTTTAATTAAGCTTTTCCAGTTGGATTCCATGATTGTGTGACCAAAATTTTGTACTAGTGTAACGATACATGTATGATTATGATATGTCCAGATAAAATTGGTAAAATCTACATATTAACGCTGCCTGGTAAATTAAACTGGGCAATAAATAATAAGCGCTAACAGTATTTGAATATATTAAGCAATGCATTTAGAATAACCAGCACTAAATTATGGTATAGTGTGCCTTAATTGAGGTGGAAGTGACTAAGCAATCACTAGCTAAATAAATTAATACCTAAAGATAAAAAGGTTTTGTGCATGAATGTAGAGCTTGCAAAAGAGAATATGATCAAACAGCAGATACGCACATTGGGCGTGCCTTATGGCGATTTGCTGAGTGTGATTATTGATACTCCTCGTGAGATTTTTGTTCCTAGTAATTATAAAGAAGTGGCATATTCAGAGGTTGAAATTCCTCTGAATCATCATCAATATGAACTGACACCACAAACAGTGACCAAAATGTTGCAATTGCTACAACCTAAAAAGCAAGAGAGGGCGCTTGAGATTGGTTGTGGTAGTGGATATTTAACCGCGCTTTTGGCAAAGCTTACAAAGTTGGTTGATGTGGTAGATCAGTATGAAGATATGCTAAATCACGTAAAAAATGCGTTAAAAACGATTGGTATTTACAATGCTAAATATCATATAAATAAAGAAAATAATATTAATGGTTTAAATCAATTATTCCAACAGTATAATATATTTGATCTAGTGATCGTCAAAGAGATGCAAAAATCAGAGCCTATGGATTATCTAAAATATCTGGCTACCAAAGGCAGAATGTTGTACTTTCTTGAAAAACATAGTTATGCTAAGGCCGTTTTGGTACAAAAGGCTGAGGATGGATCTTACGAGCAAAAGTCAACTTTTGATGTTTATAAGCCGGTAGGTCAAAAGCTGCAGGATGAGATATTTCAGTTTTAGATTGTAATGATAAAAAGGTTAGGTAAATAGATGAAAAAAATCACCTTAGTAATTAGTGGATTGCTTTTCTTGGGATATGCATCGGCAGAGTCTGCAACTTCCGCAGCACAAATGCAAACAATGACTGCTTCAACGAAGTCGGTAACATCAGCTGATGTGTCGCAAAAGCAAGTGAAAAACCTATTAGGTATTTATCAGTTAGCACAAAAGCAAAATGCGCAATATCTGGCAGCAGAAGCGACGTTTAACTCAAGCCAAGAAGCAGTTCCTGCCGCATTAGGTAAGCTTTTGCCAAATATTACAGTAAGCTATAACGCACAAGGTAATTATAGTTCTACTGCCGATGCATCAACAGGTGCTAGATCAAAGTATTTTTCGCAATCACCAAGTATAACGGCAACGCAAGCGCTTTTTAACTGGGGTGCTTGGGGTGGTTATAATTATGCAAGCTATCAGGCAAAAGCCGATGCAATTACCTTTGTAATGGCGCAAGCAAGTTTAATTACTAATGTATCTAGTGCTTATTTTGCAGTATTACAAGCGCAGGATAATCTGGCCTATGCTGAAGCCAACCAGTCATGGAACAAAGAGCTTTTAAGTCAAACGCAAGAGAAATATAAAGTTGGGCTATCTGCAATTACCGATGTTCAAGCAATTAAAGCACAATATGAGCAAGCAGTTGCCTCAACTATTCAGTCAAAAAATGCATTGGCGACATACTATGCAGCACTGAGTCAAATTATTGGTCAGCCAGTTACTGCAGTTGAGAATTTAAGTGATAAATTTCCGTTTGATAAACCGGATCCAGATAATATGGATAAATGGATGGGAATCGCATTAAAGCAGAATTATAACATTGTCCAGAATCAATTTCTTTTAGAAGCTGCTAAGGCAGGTGTTAGTGGCTTGTGGGGCAACTTTTTGCCTGCGGTAACATTAACAGCCAAAGCCTCAAGAGGGTTAAATTATCAAAACACCAATTACACCTCAGGAAGCAACACTGCGTCAGTGGGTGTTGGTGTGTCTTGGAATGTGTTAAATGGTGGTAGTGATTATGCGTCATTAAAACAGCAGCAATATACCAAAGAAGCTTCGAAGTATACGTTGTTAGAAGCTGAGCGAGCGACTGAAAGTCAGTTGAAAACGGCTTATTTGACAGTATTGTCTGATATTGCGCAAGTTGAAGCGTATAAACAGGCCGTGATTGCAGCAGAGGCTTCTGTGAAAGCAATGAAAGCCGGTTATGAGGTGGGAACACATACGATTGTCGATCTTTTGCAACAGCAACAACAACTTTTCCAGGCACAGCAACAGTACGCACAAGCCAAATATGATTATATTAATGATTTATTAACGCTTAAGAATACAGCAGGTGTGATCAGTTATAAAGATGTTGATGCGATCAATAAATGGCTAACTGCAGATAAAGTTTCTACCAAAAGTAGCAGTAAAATTTAGTTTTAGTTAAGGCATCTCCTAAATGTCAAATAACAAAAAAAACGGTAGATTAAGCTATATAGAAATTTTTCTTGAGCGTATTGTTTTTGCCAGTCGTTGGATTCAGGCACCGATCTACCTCATTTTGATATTGGTGCTTTTGGCATTTGTCTATCAAATGGCTAATGAGGTGCTACATCTTTTTGAGAGTATCAATATACTTAAGCCACATGAGTTAATCGTTTTGGGGTTAACACTTTGTGATACTGTTTTGGTTGCAAATTTGATCGTTATTGTAATTATCAGTGGTTATGAGAATTTTGTCTCGAAGATTGATGTCGAGCATAAATCTGGTGAGCCGATTTGGATTAAGCGTTTATCTCATACAGGCGTTAAGCTTAAAATTGCGGGTTCTATTGTAGCGATTTCGTCGATTTCATTGTTAAAACAATTCTTAGATATCCCACAGTTATCGAATCGTGAATTGCTATGGTATGTTGTGTTGCATTTGACGTTTTTGATATCAGCGCTCATATTAGTATTTGTTGGGTTGCTAGAGAAAAAAATTAAAGAATAGAAAAAGGGGTATTATATTATGTATACCTATAAGCGTGGCATTACGGCGCTTAAATAATTTTACTGGATAAATGATGACAATAGAAAAACGCCAACAGGCAATAGTTGAAGACTTTGATTTTTTTGATGATTGGAGTGACAAGTATGCATATCTTATCGGTCTAGGAAAAAGTCTTGAGCCATTTCCAGAGGATAAAAAAGATGAAGCACATATGGTCAAAGGCTGTCAGTCACAAGTATGGTTTGATGTGGTGTTGAATGATGGAAAACTTAAGTTTTATGCTATTAGTGATGCGGCAATCGTTTCAGGCTTAATTGGATTGTTACTAAAAGTCTATAGTGGGGTAACACCACAAGAAATTTTAGCGTCAAACACTGACTTTATGAGCGAGATTGGATTGGCACAACATCTAAGTCCCACACGCAACAATGGATTGCATGCTATGATTAACTACATTTATGGTACGGCACAGAAATATGTCGATGTTAGCGCCTGAAGTTATTGTTTTTAGGCCTGAGCCTAAAGCCGCATTATTGGTTAGTGCACTGCAGTCTCATGGTATTTCAGCATTAGCAATTGAACCATTTACGATTGCATTTACTTCGTTTGAGATACAGAATGCTGCGTATACAGATATTATTTTCACAAGCACCTATGCGGTGGAATCATTTTTTAGTGTCTACCCTGATCATGTAATAATAACTCATGCGAATATTTGGGCAGTGGGTAGCTCTACGGCTAAGGCTTTAGATATGCATGGTATTCAGGCACGTTATCCTGAAAAGGCTGATTCAGAGCATTTATTAGAAATGTTTTCAGATATAAATCAATCTATAAGTAATCGCCATTTTTTGTTGGTTAAAGGTGTTGGTGGACGTGAGTTATTAGCCAATGTGTTACAACAACAAGCAGCAAGCCTTTCGGTTATTAATTGCTATGAACGTAAGCCTTTTAATAAAAAGGACTTACTTTGGAAATTACAGCAGCTTGATTGGGGTATGATGCATCCTAAGATTTTACTCTATACAAGCTTTGATGCGCTCAAAGCAACGATGCCCATTTTTGATGTTTTTAGTGATTGGCAACAAAATTGTACGGTTACCGTGACAAATAGGCGAATGTTAGACTGGGCTAAACGCCAAGGTTTTGCTAAATTATGTCTGTTAGAGAATTTAAATCATGATCAGCTTGTAACACAGATCACTAAGCTACGATAAGAGGATGTGACAGCATGTCAGAAAAAAGAAGCCAAGAGGATAGCGACACTGGTTTAGCTAAGTCGATAGCTGATGTGAGCATGAAGGAAGAAAGTTTGGCGCTTAAAAAGCATAAAGAAACGCTAAAAAACCCCGATAAGGCAAATAGGATCAGTTGCTGGCGAGGCTATATTGCCATTGTTATTGTGGTATTTATTTTTGCAATTTTAGGTTTGGCAGCAAGCATATTTGCGCTATATAAACAGCAAAGCTATAACAAAACGTTGCAAAAGCTTGAGTCAGTGGCAGCAAAACCGATTGAGACAGACAATACATCGACAAAAATGTTACAAAGTAAGCTGGATGCTCAAGCTGCAAAACTTGATGATCAAGCCAAGATGATTACTGACCTTAAAGCAAAGCAAGCAAGTCAGCAAAATGAAGTAAGTGAAGCACTGAAAGCCAATCAGCTTAATCAAGTGCAGCTGTTACAAAATATGGCACAATTAAAGCAAAGTTATTTGCTTCCTAGCTCAGAGCTAAGCCAGCAGATTCAACAAATGCATAAACAAGCCGTTGTTATTAATCTGCAATTTGCCAAACAAGCTTGGCAGGTTTTAGGCAGTAAAGCACAGAGTTTGTTCTTCTTAAATCAAGCAAAAGCGTTATTGATGAATGTGGATGGTGCAGCTAAATGGATGCCAGCCTTAGAAGAATTGATCACCCAGACTGCTAATGAGCCGAGCATTAATGAAAGCCTAGTTAAAATCAATAAATTGCAGCAATTATTATTAAGCTTACATATTCAACCACCATTAACATTAGCTAAAAATAATCAGTCAAATAAGAACGATGTGCGTGAAATTAATCAGAAAAACAATTGGCAAGACGCTTTATTGCATGCATGGCAGCAGGTGAAATCACTTATTCAGGTTGAGAAAGTCAAACCACAAGATCAGTTATTATTAAGTCAACATGCACAAATGAAAGTTTTAGCAGAACTTTATCAGTTGCTCTGGCAATTAAAGCTTGCAGTAATTAATAACAATGCACAGATGCTAACTGAAGTGAAAACGCAGTTTAAGCAAACGATTGATCAGTACTTTAAAGTTGATGATTCTAGCAGGAAAATTATGGATGTTGTTGCAGCAATTAATGTCGTTAATATCAATGCTATTACTACCAATATTGATGCATTAACTAATGCAATATTAAAAGGGAACAACAATTTATCTGATGATCTCACAGCAACACAACAAACCAAAGGTAATCAGGCATGAAAAAAATCATCTGGTTGGTATTGGTTTGTGCATTAGCTGTATTGATTAGCTTATGGGTGATTGCTAATCCCGGTGTTGTGGCGTTTTTTATTAGAGATACTTTAATCAAATTACCATTATGGCTTTTTGTCATATTGGTAGTTGCACTTTTTTGTGTGCTTGGATTGCTATACCATCTATTAAGATTCGTGTTACTAAGCCCCAGACAGTGGTGGCAAGGTTTGCGTGTACGTAGGCATGATAGGTTGACTTATAAGTTGGTTGAAATGCAGAAAGCGTATTTACTGAGAGATCATCATTTGTTAGAGAAAAAATATACGCTAGCCAAGCTTAATATGCCTGTGATCGGTGATGGTTTGGTGATGCTGTATTGGCAAGGTTTGTTGGCACAAGGCAAGTATCAGGAGTTACAAAGCATTTTGCAAACTTCAAGCAAAGCCAATAAAAAAACATTTGTCTGGCGCTATTATCAGGCGATGGTTTTTTATAAAGTTGAAGCATTTGAGGAAGCAATGCCTTTATTGTCTGTATTAATCAAGGACTTTCCTAATAGTATTGAAATTGTTGAGGCGTTGATTAATTGCCAATTGGCTGAAAAAAGGATTATTGATGCGAAGGATAATCTATTAAAGCATCAGCGCATTTTATCATCATCAACGATTGATAATGTTTTTAAGCAACTATTTACTCATGCTATTTCCTTACGTGATTTAAATGAAATTTGGCAGAGTGTTCCACGTATACATAATTTGTCTCTCAGTGCAGAATATGCGTATTTCAATCGTTTATATAGTTTGTTGCAGCAGGATGAATTTAAAGAGCGTATGCAAAAGAGATTACTTGTATCACTTGATAAAGAGTTGATTAGTTTATATCTTGATCTTGCAAAAGATAATGCCGCGTATGAATTTGTGCGATCGTGTTGGCTCAAACAAAATAAACAGGATGACCAAAGTTTGAATATATTAATAATAAGTTTGGCATTGATTTATCAAGATGATGCGTTTGTAGCAGAAAATTTACATAAAGTACATCAAAGCGCGTTAACAATATCTGAGCAACTGAAATATTTATTGGCAAAAGAGCGATTGGCATATAAGCAATCAATGCCAAACCAAGCACAAAAATACCGTGTGCTGCGTGAGCAATTATTACTGGAGAGTTTATGATTTATGTTAAACGATGGTATTTAAATAACCCACTTAGAAATTACAACTATCTTATTGTCAACGATGTCAATCATACGGCGTTGATTGTTGACCCGACGATGTCGGATCATTACGAGCAGTTTTTAGCAGAGCATCGTCTTGAAGCAGAAGCGGTTCTGCTAACCCATGATCATAGTGATCATATTGCGGCAGTAGCCGCGTTAAAGGCGAAATATAATATACCGGTTTATGCGCATTTTAAGCACTATCGCGGACATCCAGTTGATTACTATGTTGAAGATAATGATGTACTTAACTTTAATACGGCAAATTGTCAGGTGATTACTTGTCCTGGCCATATTGCCTCGCATGTTAGCTTCTATTTTCCACAACAAGGACTCCTTTTTTGTGGTGACACCATATTTACTGCAGGGGTTGGCAATGTCAAAGATAGTACGGCAGATGTGGTGTGCTTATATCACAGTATTGAAAAGTTGCGATCACTTCCTGATGTCACAAAGCTATATCCAGCACATGATTATTTTGAAAATAATTTATCTTTTGCACAATCGATCAATCCACAGGACACATATTACCGTCAGTGGTTTAACAAAGTGATGAATGTAGCGCCTGAAGATAAGCCGATTACAACGCTCGCCGATGAAAACCAAATGAATATTTTCTTTAGAGTCAATGAAGTTAAACTTCAAGAGATGTTACGTCAAGCAAATGTAAATGTTGTCGATGCTAAAACTGCATTTTGTGAATTAAGAGCGCGTAAAGATGTCTTTTAAGGTCTTAGATAAATACCAGATAACAGATTTGCTTGATGTGATGTCTGCATTGCGTGATAAAGACACAGGTTGTGCGTGGAGCCTTGAACAAAGCTGGCAAAGCTTAACACAATACACAATTGAAGAAGCCTACGAATTGGTTGATGCAATAGAGAATCATTCAGTAGATGCAGTGAAATATGAGTTGGCCGACCTGTTAAATCAGATTGTTTTTTATGCGCAAATTGCTAAGGAGCAAGCGCTATTTGATTTTGGAGATATTGTTGATTCATTAACCAAAAAGTTGATTGAACGTCATCCAGATGTTTTTGCTAAAGGTAATATCAAAGATGTTGAAGCTTTAGAACGGCAGTGGCTAGATATGAAGCGATATGAGCGCGGTAAACTAAAAAGCGAGCTTGATGATATTGCCTTAAACTTACCAGCATTAACCATTGCCAAGAAAATACAGACAAGAGCTTCAGGTGTAGGCTTTGACTGGCATAAAACAGAAGATGTCTTTGCTCAGCTTGAAAGTGAGGTGCAAGAGCTCAAGGAGGTGTTATTTGATCAAGAAAAAGCGCAAGAGGAGTTAGGTGATCTATTTTTTAGTTGTGTCAATCTCGCAAGACATTTAAAAGCAGATCCTGAAGCATTAATGCGTCAAGCGAATCAAAAGTTTGCCAGACGGTTCCGCGGTGTAGAGTCCGCACTAAAGGAACAAAATCGCAGTATGCTTGATGTGGACGCTGATGAGTTGAATAGGTTGTGGACGTTGCAGAAACAATTTGAGTGAACAATAACCTAATTTAACTTGTGTTTTAGTAAATTTAAATTTGACGCCATTCATCGAAAGAAATCCGCCGTAATTTCCTTTGGTAATTTATGTAATCATAATACAATAAAGCACCTGTTTTACTTAAGTTTAAAAGGATCATGTGTGTCCAATAATATGTCTTTCTGGCATTTGATATTAAATGCTGACGTTGTCGTGCAGTTAATTATGTTGATTTTAATTGTCGGATCTATCTGGTCGTGGGCAATTATGATTCAGCGTTATCAGGTGCTGAAATCTGCCAAAGTTGAAGCAAGATCCTTTGCGAAACGCTTTTGGTCGAGTGGCAATATCAATAAAGTTTACCAAGAGCTGCAACATAATAAACATAAAAATCACGGGTTATCTTATCTTTTTAGCTGTGGCTTTCGTGAGTTTATGCGCCTACGTAAGCAAGGGACACTGCATGGTGATGTTGTTTTGGAGGGTGTTGAGCGCTCGATGCGTGTAGCAATGATGCAAGAGAGTGAGAAGCTTGAGCACCAAATTTCGCTATTAGGAACGATTGGTTCTATTGCTCCTTATGTTGGTTTATTAGGAACAGTATGGGGTATTATGGCATCCTTTACTGCACTAGGTGGTGTTGAGCAGGCTACTTTGTCGATGGTTGCACCACATATTGCCGAAGCGCTTATTGCTACTGCTTTGGGGTTGTTTGTAGCAATTCCTGCGGTGGTCGGTTATAACCGTTATTCGCGTTTGGTAGATGGGGTATTACTGGAGTATGAAAACTTTCAAGATGAGTTATGTACTTTGCTTTATCGTGAAGCTTATAAATCTGAGATAAGCGAGGAAGTATAATGCGTCGAAGAACTTCGCGTCGCACCAAACGTAAAGCCATGGTTGAGATCAATGTCGTACCTTATATTGACGTGATGTTGGTTTTGTTGATTATCTTTATGATTACTGCACCGATGTTAACACAAGGGGTGAAAGTTGATTTACCACAGGCGCAAGCAAAAAAAATTCCACCTTCTGATCAAAAGCCTTTGATCGTAACGGTGAATCAACAAGGTCACTATTTTATTAATCGCAACGATGAACAAAATGCATTAACGGCAAGTCAATTAAGCCAGTTTGTTGCCACAACTTTAGCACAAGACAAAAATAAACAGGTCTATGTCCGTGGTGATAAGAATGCAAGCTATGGTCAGGTGGTTAAGGCCATGGTGTTGTTGCAAAAAGCAGGTGTTGCCAGTGTTGGGTTGGTGACTGATGATACCAAAGAGTAAGTAGTTTATTGATGATAGATAAGTCAAAGCAATCACATAAATTAAAGAAGTTGCAAGCACTTATTAAACGGTTTTATCTGGCAGCAACGGCAACCCCTGAGCGTTTAAGCTTTTGCTATTCGGTATTATTGCATTTGGCATTGTTGGTTGGCTTAATTGTTATTGCGGGTATTTTGCAAACAAAAAAGAATACGCTTAATCTCTCTGGGGCACGCAAGGTTGTTACGTTAAATGCGCATGAGATTGTACAAGCAACAGCGATTTCAAGCAACAGTGTGGATCAACAGGTGGCAGCATTTAACCAAAAACAGCAGCAATTACATAAAGAGCGACTTGCCAAAGAGCAACAGCGTCAACAGAAAATTAAAGCTATTGAGCAAAAGATTGCAAGAGCACGCGCTGCTGAGATAAAGCGTCAAGAAGAATTGAAAGCAGCGGAAGTTGCCAAGCAAAAGGCATTAGCAGAAGCTAAGTTAAAAGCAGAGGCTGAAGCTCGTGCTAAAGAAGAGCAAAAACAAAAAGCCTTAGCACAAGAAAAAGAAGCAGTGCGTAAAGCGCAAGCAGAGAAAGAAAGAGAGGCGAAAGCCATGGCAGCACGTAAAGCGGCATTAGATGCTTTAAGGCAGTCTGCGCTAAATGATTTAAATGCGCAAAGTGCTGAAGCTACTGCGCAAAATGCAACGGAAAAAGCCCTACAAGTTTATGCTAGTTCCTATAAAGCGCGGATTGAAGCGGTATGGATAATGGATGATTGTCGCAAAATAAGTGCGGAGCATTTGCCAACCGTGATGGTGGTTCCAGGGAGTAATCCCGTGATCTCAATCTCTAGTGGCAATGCACAGTGCGATCGTTCGTTACTACTGGCATTTAGGAATGCACAAGCACCAAACTTACCGCAAGATGCACGTGCCAGAGAGCTTATTGCACAGGGTATTGATTTTAAATTTGGACAACAAGGGTGATAAATATGCGCAAAATGATACAAATATATTGGATGATTTTTTTAACATTCATCGCGGTCTGCTTAGCACAGGCGCGTTTAAGCATTAACATTACCCAAGGAGTATCACAACAAATCCCGGTAGCGGTGACACCATTTAATGGTCAGATGATTAAAAATAGCCAGTTGCCCAATGGGATTGCGGCAGTTATTGCCGATGATCTACGCAATTCTGGGCGGATTGAATCGCAAACAACAAATTTTCCGCAATACATTGATATTGATAATGTAAAACAAATTAACTGGTCAAAGTGGTCAGCAGATTATGTATTAGTTGGGAAAATTGATAAAAACAATGGTCGCTATAATATCACTTATGAATTGGCTAGTAAGCTTAGTGGTAGCGTACTAAGCGCACGTAAATTTACTGATCTTCAGGAGAGTCAGCTGCGACTATTAGCGCATACGATTAGTAATTATATTTATGAGGCGATTACTGGTAGTAAAGGCTATTTTACGTCAAAACTGGCCTATGTTGATGTGGAGAATCCTTATAATGTGAAAAAGGCTGTTTATCAGTTGGTTGTATCTGATTATGATGGATTTAACCCGCATGTGCTGTTGCGTCAAACTAAAGAGCCGATTATGTCTCCCACTTGGTCGAAAGATGGCAAATATCTTGCCTATGTCAGTTATCACAAAGGCAGTATGGCAATTTATACGATTGGAGTGTATACCGGTGTGCGTAAAAGAATTGCTAATTATGAAGGGATTAATAGCTCACCGGCATTCTCACCAAATGGTCAAACCTTGGCAATGGCCCTATCTCAAGGCTATTCTGAGAATACTAATATTTACTTAATGAACTTAAATAATGATAAGTTATATAAGAAGCTTACTTTAAATGGTATTAACACGGCGCCAACGTTTTCACCATCAGGGAGGGAGATTGCATTTGTTTCAAATCGAGGCGGTAATCCACAAGTTTACACAACCGACATTGATAGCAAATATCCGGCCTCAGAACGCTTAACTTATGGCGCAAAACAAGCATTTGACCCGCAATACACACCAAATGGCCAAAGTATTGTTTTTATGTATCAGAAAGATAGTAGTTCAGGTACGCAAATTGCTAAAGTGGATTTAAGGGATAAGAATGTTACTGTGCTAACGCATGGTTCAATGGATTCATCTCCCAGTGTCTCACCAGATGGCAATATGATTATCTACGCGCAAGGTCAGCCTTCAGGAGGGGCAAATTTAGCGATGGTGTCGATTGACGGCAAGGTTCAAATTAGCTTACCATCTAACACACAAGGCACAATTCAATCGCCGGCATGGTCACCAGCTGTTTAAAGGTGTGACTCGTAAAAAAAAGATCAACCAAATAAAGAAGAACTAGAGACTTAAGGAACACGATGAAATTAAGAATTAAAAAAACCTCTTCACTTGCGGTGGCAGGCATTTTGTCTGTATTATTGATTGCAGGCTGTGCTTCACAGCGTCAAGCGCCTATTGAGGGCATTGGTCCTGAAGGTGGGGCTGGGGTATCAGCTCATGGCAGTGGTGTCGAAACCAATGCACTAGGTCAAGCAGGCAGTTTGGATAGTCAGAGTATTGCTGATCTGCAAAGTCAGATTGCTAATATTGGTCAATATACACCAGCCGAGCAGCAGGCAATGATAACGGCATTAAATAGTATGAGTTCATGCAAAACAGTTTACTTTGCCTTTGATAGCACAGCATTGACCAATGATGCAAAAACATGCCTAAATCAAGTAGCCAGTTACTTATTGAAATACAACCAGCCATTGCGTTTGGCAGGACATACTGATCCACGTGGCAGTGAGAAATATAACTTAAACCTTGGGCAGCGTCGTGCCGATAGTGTGCGGCAATATTTATTACAACAAGGAGTTAATGGTAGCCAGTTGTGTACCGTAAGCTATGGCAAATCACAACCCGTGGCCGCCCCTTCACAGTTTTATGGTGAGATGACAAAAGCTCAGGCACAACAGCATGCCTATTATTTAGATCGACGTGCCGAGCTTGACTTTGGACAAACTTGTGGTTAGTGCATATGTGTATGATGTTCAAGAAAACAAAAATTATTAGCATTGGCATGATGGCAATGGCTATACTGCCGTGTATGAGCTTTGCTAGTGTTGCGTCAGCAGACGTTCAAGCATTACAATTGCAAATAAGCAAACTTAATAACCAAGTACAATATCTTATTAATCAACAAGCAAATGCAACTAATCAGAACTTTAATCAAAAACTAGATGATTTGCGTGGTAAGATTGAAGTCAATAGTTATAAAATAAGTCAGCTAAATGATGTTGTTTCAACAAAGTTAACTGCTTTTGAAAAAGAGATTGAAAGTCTTAAGGCTGAAGTCAATAAACCATCACCAAAAGAGCTTAAACTACAGCAAGATAATGCGGCCTTTGATAAAGCAAATAGGGCACTACTTGCCAAAAACTATAAAGATGCAAAGGTTCTTTTCAAACAATATCTTAAAGCGTATTACAACGGTGAGCATTATTCAGAGTCATTGTACCTATTAGGACAAGTATATCTCATTGATGGCAATATTGATGATGCTTATAAACAGTTTAAAACGATTGTGACACGTTACCCTAAAAGCATTAAAATTGCTGATGCTACTTATGCTTTAGCATTATTGGAATTAAGCAAAGGTAATACAAAGACAGCCAAAATCTATTTAGAACGTGTTGTTGAGAAATATCCGCATGCAGATGTGGCTGAAAAAGCGAAGGGGCAGCTTCATAAGTTGAAATAATAATCAAAATATCACGTTTAAAATCTGTAAAATTGTCCATACCATAACTCCTGTTAATACATAGAATACGCTAAAAGCAAACACTTGACTGCGTTTAAACTCATTCAATAATTTATCGATACAAATGCCAATAATAAAAGCGTAAGTGAGAAAGGCAATGGTTTGATCGATTATAAACAGTGAGCTAAAGAATAAGTTAATGTTCATCTCGCTGCTTAAATACAGTAGGCTCAACAATATGGAGGAGCTAACACAAAAGATTACGATAAGCAAAATAGCCAGTTGCGTTTTGAGCTTTTTGATGCTAGCAACGTAGCAAATAATCGCCGCCAGCAAGAGATTAATGGGAGCGGTTTTTAAAAATAGACTGGGTGTTAAGTAATCGCTGTAACTTGCAAGTGCTTGGAACTTGATTTTATCTAAATAAATAGATACTACCGTGATAAGAGTGGCAATTGCAGCGGTTTTGAAAAATACGCGAGAGTGACGCATAAGATAAAAGATATTAATAAACAAATGATCAGTATAGCTATGATATGCTGCTTTTCGTTCCATATTTACTCTGCAAAAAAGCAAAGTAGCAGCACTGATAATAATAAAAACAGCACAAAACAATAGAAAATAGGGATTATCAATCAAGTGGCGATAGCCATAAGTGGCATTAAAAAAAGCAGTCAAAATGGCGGTTTTAATTGCATAAGTGATAGAGATCACAAAAAAACGGTACTTAGCAGGCGCTGCCGCCCATAAATTCAAGATAATCAGCACAAAGATAATATTTGTTAATGACATTGACACCACAGAAAATAAAAGACTAATAAAGTTAAAGTGATAATAAAGTATAAGTGTTGATATGAATTGTAACGCAAGACAAATAGATAATAGGCGCTTGTGGTTAAAGCTTCGCGAGAAAATATTTAAAAAAGGTAACAAAAAAAAGCCCAGTGAAAACAAGCTTACCAGTAAGAAATGATAGGTAGATGTGTATAACCGACTGTTGTAGTAAACATCATGTAAGGCGACCTTTTGAATGATAAAAGCAGAATACAAGGTAAAGGCAATACCTGAAGATATTAAACAGCAAAGTAGTAATAGTACATTGAGCTGCCATGCCCTAGATGATAATCTGAACATTAAGCCCCCCATTTTTAGCGTTGTTAACTTTCAGTTTTCCTTGGTGAATATCAATAATTTCTTTGGTAATTGCAAGACCTAAGCCATTACCTTTTTTTTCTGACGATCCTGTATAAAAAGGTGTAAATATATTGTTGATTTCACTATTTGGAATACCTGGACCATTATCAAGAATATCGATAATAAGCGATGGTTTGGTTGCCTCTTGTGGTCTTGTTTGTAAAGTAACTAAAACCTCCGTGGCATGCTTAAGTCCGTTATTGATAATATTATTAATAGCACGTTTGAATGCAGGTCTTTTAAGGTCTAGCTCTAAATCATCATCCATTTGGTTAATAAGGCGTACATTTTTATTATGTTCGATGTACTCGGCAATGATTTCATCAAAGAAATCACAGACATTGGTTTGCTCAAATTGAATGCCGTTTAACCAGCTCTCTTTGGAGAAAAGGACTAAATCGTCTAGCATATGATTGATCTCTTGAATATCACGTTGATCTTTGAGTGACAGGGCACTTTGATCTTGTAGGCGGCGTCCTTGAATGCGTGCTAAAGGAGTTCTGATATCATGGCAGGTCATTGCAAGAAGTTTGTTCTGATAAGTTAATACATGATTGATTCGATTTTGCATAAAGTTGAACGTATCAGCGGTTTCCTTGGCAAAAATACCATGACGCATTTGTAAAGGCGTTGCTTCAAGGCGCAGCCCCATATCTTGTGCAAAGCGTTGAAATTCAAAAAAAGGAATACTCCATTTGATTTGGATTAAAAATAACACAATAAATATTAGCAACACACCAACAGCGAGGCCAAAAACAATACTTACAGGTGTATTAAGCTGAAATTTTGAGTAATAAATCACATTAAGCCAGGTACCATTGCTATTTAAAAAACTCTCACATTTATGAATGGGTTTTTCAACTTTGTTTAAGAGTTGTGAGATGCCTAGCTCGGTACAGGATGGAAAAGTGGAATAAAAAGCAAAGCGATCATGAATATAGTTATCCTCATTCATTTCAATATTGGCAAAATCAAATAAACTTAGGGTTGAAATATCATTTTGTTTTGTTGCGTCATAATTTTTGATCTCAGCCGATCGTTGAAAATGAGTTCCAGAATAAACATAGTAACAAGAGGTGATAAATTGCAACAGAATCAGGAGAAACGCACAACTTATCCCAATATGAAAGGCTTTTTTCTGACTGCGAATGACTTTACGAAGATTAATATTCATGGTGCTTTAATCTGCTAGTAGTTTAGTTTTTTAGATCAAATAAGTAGCCAGAGCCTTTTATTGTCTGGATGTAGCTTGATCCATCTTTATGGTTATTATCAAGCATTTTGCGCAAGCGACTAATACGGATGTCAATCGTACGATCAAACTCTTCAAATGGACGTTTCAAAAGTGCTTCAAAGGTTTGCTCGCGTGAGACGGTTTCGCCTTTGTGTTGATATAAATACTCAAAAAGTTCATAAACAGCAGGAGTGAATTTGACTTCTTCTCCATTAGGGTAAGTCAGGGTGCGTTTATTAGGAGAAATGACCCAGTCGTCTGTCTCAATTGCACCATGAGTATTGTTGATTGTGCTACCTCGGCGACGTAAGACTGTTTTGACGCGAACAAGTACCTCTCTCGGGTTAAAGGGTTTACTGATATAATCATCAGCACCAACCTCAAGTCCTAAAATGCGATCAAATGCTTCTCCAGCTGCTGATAAGAAGATCACAGGTACGCTGGATTTTTTCCTCAGTTCACGACAGACTTCAAGACCATCGATTTTTGGCATCATCACATCAAGAATTACTAATGAGAAATCGCGTTTATGAAAATCCTCTAAAAAACTTAAACCATCCTCAAATACAGCGGTATCAAAATGGTTTTGCTGAAGGTAACTAGCAAGTCCTTCACGAATATCTAATTCATCATCAATAATAGCAATAGTATCCATAGCAAACATATATATCGTAGATGACTGTGCGTTTCAGTGTAGATGTTTTTTTTAAGTTGTAAAACAAATCAGGGGGATTTACTACAAATGCTTGGAAAATAAGGTGAAATTAACTTACACTTTATCGATGAAAGATTGATATACAGGAGTAATTTAAAATGGCACTTCATTCATTGATTCCTATTGTGATTATTGTTTTAGCTATCGTCTTTGTTTTTACTTCAGTTAAAGTGGTGCCACAGGCTTCTGAATTTGTGGTTGAACGTTTTGGACGATATTATAAAACATTGCACCCAGGTTTAAATATCATTTTCCCATTGATTGATCGTGTACGTAGTCGCGTGAGTTTAAAGGAAACCGTGTTAAATGTCAGACAGCAGGAGGTCATTAGTCGAGATAACGCCAGTGTACAAGTCGATGGTGTTGCGTTTTTCCAAGTGCTTGATGCTAAAAAAGTTACGTATGTGATTAATGATTTGCCTTTGGCATTAGAAAACTTGATTATGACCAATATCCGTACGGTTTTAGGCGGAATTGATCTAGATGAAATGTTGTCAAATCGCGATTTTATGAATGCCAAACTATTGTCGGTTTTAGATGAGGCAACTGATCCGTGGGGGGTTAAAATCGTCCGTGTTGAGATAAAAGATATTACACCTCCACGCGACCTATTAGATGCAATGGCGCAGCAGATGAAAGCAGAACGTGAAAAACGCGCTGAGATCTTGCGTGCTGAAGGGGTGCGCCAAGCTGCTATTTTAAAAGCTGAAGGTGAAAAACAATCCGAAATTCTTGCCGCAGAAGCACAAAAAGCAAAACAGGCCTTAGAAGCTGAAGGTTATAAAGAAGCACAATTTCGTGAGGCTGAAGCGCGTGAACGAACAGCTCAAGCCGAAGCAGTGGCTACTGAGACTGTTTCAAATGCCATTGCCAAGGGAGATATTCAAGCAATTCAGTATTTTGTGGCATTAAAATACATTGAAGCGGTTGGTGCGATTGCCTCATCGGATAATAGTAAAACGATTATGATGCCATTAGAGGCGTCAAATATCATTGGCTCTGTCGGAGGAATCAGTGAGTTATTAAAGTCGATGCAGGTTAAAGCATAACAAAATAGGATGGGTAGAATATGTTGTATTGGCATTGGTGGATTTTGATGGGTGTTTTGTTGATTATTGAGATTTTCACCTTGACGATGTTTTTCTTGTTTTTTGCCATATCAGCCCTTTTTATGGGGGTGATCATGTGGTTCTATCCAGGCTTGCCGATCAATTGGCAATTGCTATTTGCGGGTATCTTTGCATTAGGCTCGATGCTATTGGGGTACTATGTTTTGAAAAAGCGTAAGCAACAAAACAATGCTCACCTTGATATCAATGATCGTTTGGGGCGCTATATTGGTAAGGTTGTTAAGATCACACAAGAGAGTCACTCAGGTGTTGCCAAGGCAAAAATTGGTGATACTGAATGGCGCGTCTTGGTCGAGGATGCCAAGGTTGGTGATTCAGTTGAGATTTTAGAGGTTCAGTCAACCAGCTTTGTTGCACGGAAGGTATGAGATTAGATACTTAGGTAAACATAAACGACATTTTCTTTATGCTGATCCTTATAATGCTTTAGTAGGGTTGCTTTTAAATGACGTAGTTCTTGAGTTGGCAAAGTTTGAGGAAGTTTTAGATGCAGATCGACAAATAAAAACCGCCCAGATTGGGTAACGATACTGTTTTGAATGCTTAGCCCTTGGTTAGAGCAAATCAAATTAGCAGCGTTGGTGATTTTCTCACGTAACTCAGAAGAGACGGATGCATCTAATAAGTTAAGCCCCGCTTCCTTTATCAGTTTTAATGGTTTGATTGTGATCACTAGCCCCATGATAATAGCAACAATCGGGTCGATATAGATGGCAATATTTGGCAAGCCAAAAAACACCAATATCAAAGCAATAGCAAGAGAGATATCAACAGAGGCACTGAGTAAGGCGTCAGCTTTCCATAACTCAGCATCAGCATGCAATATTTTTGAGCCCGTTTTACGAGCAGCATTACGCACATAAAAATACATTATGCTGCAAGTAAGCGTGCCAGTGATAGAAGCGATAAAGGCAAATAAATAATTAGGTGTGACGGCATGAGTCATAAGATTAACAATCGCCATAATGATAACGCTTGCGGCAACGATTAAAATAAATCCAGCTTGTAAAAGAACAAACACAGGCTCTAAGCGATGATAACCATAAGGGTAACGTTTGTTAGCAGGTTGATTAATTTTTTTGATGACATAGAGTGGAGCGGCATAGATCAATAGCGTAATGACTGAATAGCCGACGTCTAGTAGTACAGTTAAGGACTGTGCGAAATAGACAATGACTAGGCTAAATAGCACGTAAACAATAGAAAGAATAAAATTAACTTTGAGGGTTTTAGCCTCAATTATTTGTGAAGTTTGAGTGCTCATGATTCTACCTTAAGCGTGATGGTATTGGTTTTATATTTACGATGGGTATAGACGTCAAAGCTGCGAGTTACAGCAAAAAAACGCTAAGGATTTTTGAGTAAATAAATAATATGTGAGGATGAATAACTATTGTTGATATGGCAACTGTAGATGAAAGACATATAAAAGTGGCGTAGTGTTATGCCGAAAATTGCTTAAAAGTGGTTTATTGTAGCAGCTCTTTGCTAAAAGATGAAAGATAGAATGCAAGTCTTGACGATAACATCATGGTTTATTCATACAGTGTTTTCCAGTACACTGTTAGCGTTTCTCAATAAGTACTATTTTTTGATTAAAGACAAAATAAATAATTAAGGTAAATAACGTGACTAAAAAAGTAAAAACGCGTTTTGCTCCAAGTCCTACGGGGTATTTGCATGTTGGTGGTGCAAGAACAGCACTTTTTTCGTGGGTTTATGCACGTAAAAATAATGGCGAGTTTGTATTACGTATTGAAGATACTGATCTTGAGCGTTCAACACCAGAGGCTGTACAGGCAATTTTAGATGGAATGGATTGGTTGGGGCTATATGCAGATAGTGCGCCATACTATCAAACTGAGCATTTTGAGCGCTACCACGCGGTTATTGATCAGCTTTTAGCAGAAGGAAAAGCATATCGCTGCTATTGCTCGCGCGAGCGTCTGGATCAATTAAGAGAAACACAAATGGCAAATAAACAAAAGCCGCGCTATGATGGACATTGTCGTCATCTTGATGCCAATAAAGAAGATATTTCGAAACCTTATGTTATTCGTTTTAAGAATCCAGAGGACGGTGTGGTGAGCTGGATCGATGCGGTTAAAGGCGAAATCACGATTGCCAATAGTGAGTTGGATGATTTGATTATTAAGCGCTCAGATGGTGCGCCAACATATAATTTTTGTGTAGTTGTTGATGATATGGATATGCAAATTACCCATGTGGTGCGTGGTGATGACCATGTTAATAACACGCCAAGACAGATTAATTTATATCATGCTTTGAATGCCAACGTGCCCATATTTGCACATGTCCCGATGATTTTAGGAGATGATGGCAAGAAACTCTCTAAACGCCATGGTGCGGTTAGTGTCATGCAATATAAAGAAGAGGGTTATTTACCTCAGGCATTGATTAATTACCTTATTCGCTTGGGTTGGTCGCATGGTGATCAAGAGGTCTTTAGCATGGATGAGATTTTAGAATACTTTGAACTAGATGATATCAATGCCTCTGCCTCAGCGTTTAATACAGAAAAATTAAACTGGCTTAATCAGCACTATATGCGTCATTTGCCAACAGAAGAAGTGGCAAAAGAGCTAACTTATCATTTCCAAGCTCAAGGTTTAGATGCTAGTAAAGGTCCTGCGTTTGATGTGCTGATTCCGGTGATGGCAGAAAAAGTAAAAACTTTGAAAGAATTTGCAGAACAGTCTGCTTATTTTTACCGTGAGTTTGATAGATTTGATGAGAAGTCTGCTGCTAAGCACTTAGTTAACGATGCGTCAACTGTGCTTCAGTATGTCAAAAACAAGGCAAAGGAATTAGATGATGAAAGTTGGCAAGATGAAGTTGAATTGCATCATTTACTGAAGGAAACTGCAAGGGAGTTAAATCTTGGTATGGGTAAAGTTGGCATGCCAGTGCGTGTCGCTGTTACCGGCTCTGGGCAGTCGCCTGATATTGGGTTAACTCTGAAGTGGCTTGGTAAAGAGCGCGTGATTTTACGGTTACAAAAAGCTATTGATTTTATTAATCAGCAAAGGTCATAAAAGATAGTGTATATGACACACTGGACACATCCAATACGGCTCGGCATACTAAGTGCTCAAACGTGGTTGGAGAAAATAAATGACATGCTAGCTGAGAGGTTAAATAAAATCACTCTTTATACACTTTTTGTTGGCATTGTTTCTATCGTTTTTGCAATGATATTGACCTATTATGTCCCCGTCGTGAAGCAATCACATCTTGCGATTTTGGTTGGTGAGGTAACTCTAGTAATTCCATGGCTTGTGTTTATCGCTTGTTTGCTGTTATCACTCTTTCAAAGTTCAAATCATTAGATACAAAGTATCTGTATAATATTTATTGCATGAAGAGTTTTTAATAACCAAGTGCCAAACTTGGGAGACATTTGTTATAAAATCAAGGTTGTCTGCTTGAAAAACAGACTGATGCTTGTGTTAATAGCCTTTACATAATAAAGAACACTTTTCGCTTGCACCGATAGCTTACGCTCTATATACTGCTTGGCGTAAAATTAAGGGATAAAGTCTAACGATGCTAGCAAACCGTAAACTATATAAAAGGCACTTTTTTGCTTTCCAAATGATTCTTGTAATCTTGGGGAGCTTGGTATGTCTTTTATGGGGTAAAAGCTATGCCGTTGGTTTCCTGTTAGGCTCGTGTTTGATGTTTGTAGCCAATATTATTTTTCTATTACGTCTTTTTTTGCGCAAAGCGCAATATCATCCTTTCAAAGAAGTGTGCATTTTATATGCCTGTGAGTTTGCAAAGTTAGTCATGGTTGCTATGGGGACCGTGCTTATTGCAATTTATGTGCAACCAAAATTTCTACCATATATTGCGGGTCTTTTGGTGCTACAACTGGCAATGTGGTTTATGCCGCTTTTTATGAAGTTAACCCATTTAAAATAAACCCTAAAAAAATAAGAGAAGAGTGATATGGCAGGAGAAAGCTTAACTTCTTCAGAATATGTAAGGCACCATCTTCACCATTGGCAGGTGAGCTTGGGTGATTCTTCATTCTGGACGCTAAACTTAGACACACTTTTAGTCAGTATTGTATTGGGCGTGTTTTTCTTAAGCTTAATGTATTTAGCAGCAAGAAAAGCAAGTTCAGACACACCAGGTAAGTTCCAAAATGGGGTCGAGCTCATATGTGAATGGATCGATGGTGCGGTGGCTGATACTTATCATCATAAGCGTGACTTTGTCACACCTTTAGCGATTACAATTTTCGTATGGGTATTGTTGATGAACTTTATGGATTTGATTCCAGTAGATCTTGCAGGGCGCCTGATCGTACTTTTTGGTGGTTCGTCTGAAGCGTATTTTAAAATCGTGCCAACGGCAGATCCTAACTTGACCTTTGCATTATCATTGAGCGTCTTTATTTTGATTATCGGTTACAACCTTAAAGCTAAAGGTGGCTTTGGTTTGCTAAAAGAAATTTTAAGTGCACCATTTGGCATATGGGCTTTTCCATTAAATATCGCCTTTAGAATCATTGATGAAGTCGTTAAGCCGTTGTCATTATCACTGCGTTTGTACGGCAACCTGTTTGCAGGCGAGCTGATTTTTATCTTGATCGCTTTATTGCCATGGTGGATTCAATGGACACTGGGTGGGTTGTGGGCGATTTTCCACATCTTAGTTATCGTGATCCAAGCGTTTGTATTTATGATGCTAACGGTGGTCTATCTCAATCTTGCACAAGATGATCATTAATTAAGAATTAAGAATTAAGAATTAAGAATTAAGAATTAAGAATTAAGAATTAAGAATTAAAAATTAAAACAAAAACCAACTAAGGAGAAAAAAATGGAAATGTCATTACAAGTACTAGGTCAACTAAACGGTCTAACAGCGATTGCCGTTGCGTTATTAATCGCTTTGCCTGCATTAGGAACTGCGATCGGCTTTGGGGTGTTAGGCGGTAAGTACCTAGAGGGTGTGGCACGTCAACCTGAATTAAGCGGTATGTTGTTAGGTCGTATGTTCATTGTAGCGGCTTTTGTTGATGCATTTGCGGCAATCTCAATTGCTATTGGTTTCTTGGTTCTTTATGCAAACCCATTGGCGATCAACGGTTTAGCAGAAGCTGCAACAAAAGCACTAGGTGCATAATTGACGATAAATCCTGAACATATCCACAAGGAGAAATCATGGATATTAATATTACCTTAATCGGCCAGATGATCACATTTATCATCTTTGTCGGTTTTACCATGAAATTTGTTTGGCCACCGCTGAAAAAGGTGATGGATGAGCGTCGTGCGAAGATTGCAGATGGTCTTGCATCCGCAGATCGTGCGGAAAAAGAGCTTGAAGTTGCTAAAAGAAAAGCACAAGAGCTAATCCATGAAGCAAAAGCGCAAGCGACTAAAATTATTGAGCAAGCAAATATGCGTGCGATGCAAATTGATGAAGAAGCCAAAGAAGCAGCACGTGTTGATGCAGATCGTATTCGTAAAGCCGCTAATGATGAAGCTGAAGCGCACATGATTGCAATGAAGCAAAAACTACGCAAAGAAGTCGTAGGTATTGCAGTTGCTGGTGCTGAGAAGCTTATTGGTAAAAACATTGATATGACCACCAATAATTACTTATTGGAAGAAATGGCAGCTGAACTTTAAGAGGTACGATCATGGCAGACTTAACTCAGATTGCAAGACCTTATGCCCAAGCTGCTTACGAGTATGCTAAGACACATAATGCCGTTGCAAACTGGAATATTATGCTACTTAATCTGTCAGAATGTGTGATAGATAATCAGGTTGCATTGTTGCTTGATAATCCTGCCTATTCACAGTCAGATGTATCCCTACTGATATTTGATGTCTTAAAAGATGTGCTTGATGAGCATGGTAAGAATTTTGTCAAATTGGCTGCAGAGCATAATCGTTTGACAGTTATGCCAACGATTTATCAGTTGTTTTTGTTACATAAAGCCGAAGATGAGCAAGCTAAAAAGGCAAAGATCACAACGGCGTTTGAAACCTCTGATGCAGAGATTCAAAAATTAAAAACAAAACTTGAGCAAAAATATCAGTGTGCAATTGAAATTGACGTGGCAGTTGATGCAAGTTTAATTGGTGGAGCAACGATTGAGATAGGGGACCATATTATTGATGGTTCGGTCAAAGGCAAGCTTCAAAAATTACAGCACGAGCTACAAGCTTAAACAAGATTAATAGGAAGAAAGACTATGCAGCTTACTCCAGCAGAAATTAGTGAATTAATAAAAGAGCGTATTGCCAAGTTTGACAACGCGCCACAAACAAAAACAGAAGGTACCATTGTTTCTGTTTCCGATGGGATTATCCGTATTCATGGCTTAAATGAAGTTGCCGCCGGCGAAATGATTGAGTTACCAGGCGGGGTTTATGGTTTAGCCCTTAACCTTGAGCAAGACTCTGTCGGTGCCGTTGTCTTGGGTGATTACGAGCATATTCAAGAAGGTCAAAAAGCGTATTGCACAGGACGTATTTTAGAGGTCCCTGTCGGTGAAGCATTATTAGGTCGTGTTGTTGATGCATTGGGTAATCCCATCGATGGCAAAGGTGACATCAAAACAGACGTCACTTCACCTGTTGAAAAAGTTGCCCCAGGTGTAATTTGGCGTCAATCAGTTGATCAGCCAGTACAAACAGGTATTAAAGCAATTGATGCGATGGTACCAATAGGGCGAGGTCAACGTGAATTGATTATCGGTGATAGACAAACCGGTAAAACAGCGGTGGCAATCGATGCGATCATCAATCAAAAAGATACGGGTGTGAAATGTATTTATGTTGCAGTTGGCCAAAAAGCTTCATCAGTAGCTGATGTTGTACGTAAACTAGAAGAGCATGATGCCTTAGCGCATACGATTATCGTTGCTGCTAATGCTTCAGATTCAGCTGCATTGCAATATTTAGCACCTTATGCTGGCTGTGCAATGGGTGAGTATTTCCGTGATCGCGGTGAAGATGCTTTGATCATTTATGATGATTTAACAAAACAAGCATGGGCATATCGCCAGATTTCATTGTTGTTACGCCGTCCACCAGGACGTGAAGCGTATCCTGGGGATGTTTTCTATCTTCACTCAAGATTATTAGAGCGGGCTGCTCGTGTGAATACTGAGTACGTTGAACAAGCAACAAATGGTGAAGTCAAAGGTAAAACAGGTTCGTTAACTGCATTGCCGATTATTGAGACGCAAGCAGGTGATATCTCGGCATTCGTTCCAACGAATGTTATTTCAATTACTGATGGTCAGATCTTCTTAGAGACTGATCTATTTAATGCGGGTATTCGTCCAGCGATAAATGCGGGTAACTCAGTTTCGCGCGTGGGTGGATCAGCGCAAACTAAGATCATTAAAAAGCTTGGTGGTGGTGTGCGTTTGGCACTAGCGCAATATCGTGAGCTTGAGGCGTTCTCACAATTTGCCTCAGATTTGGATGATGCGACACGTGCACAATTAAAGCGTGGTGAGCGTGTGATGGAGTTGATGAAGCAAAAGCAATTCTCACCTTTAAGCATCGCTAAAATGGCATTGTCACTATATGCTGTTGATAAAGGTCATTTAGATGAAATTGAACTAAGCAAAGTCGGATCATTTGAAGCAACATTACATGCCTTTGCTGAAAGTCAACACAAAGCCTTGCTTGATGAGATCAACAAGACGTGCAACTATAACGATGAGATTGCTGCTCAACTTGATAAAGTGATCAAAGAGTGCAAAGAAACGCAATCTTGGTAATAGGAGGGTATCATGTCTGGTAGTCGTGAAATACGTACTAAAATTAACAGCGTTAAGAATACCCAGAAAATTACGCGAGCAATGGAGCTGGTAGCAGCGAGTAAAATGCGCAAGGCACGTGATCGTATGGAGGAGGCAAGGCCTTATGCCCATTATGCCCTTGATATTATTCATCACGTTGTGCGCGCGAGTATGGAGTATACACATCCATACTTCCAAGAACGTGAAGTTAAGCGTGTTGGTATGGTCATTATCTCAACTGATCGCGGTTTGTGCGGTGGCTTGAATATTAATCTGTTTAAAAAAGTATTAAAGTCGATTAAGCATTATCAAGATCAGAAAATTGAAGTTGATCTGTGTCTAATTGGTTCTAAAGCTGAGAGCTTTTTTAAGCGTTTACGTAAGGTGAATATTGTTTCTGTCGCAAACTTTCACAATGATAGTTCAGTAAGCTCGATCACTGGTGCTGTTTCAGTGATGGTGAAGGCGTTTGATGAGAAGAAGATTGACAGTTTAATTCTCTTTAGTAATAAGTTTGTTAACACAATAAAACAACAGCCAACCAAAGAACAGCTGTTACCAATTGCCAAGCCAAAAGAGGGTGCTGTAAAGGAGGATAAATCTATTACAGGGCATTGGGATTATTTGTATGAGCCAGGGGCAAAGGCTGTATTAGATGTATTGCTAGTGCGTTATGTTGAGTCACAGGTTTATTGCGGGTTGGTTGAGAATCTTGCTTGCGAGCAGGCAGCAAGAATGCTAGCGATGAAAAATGCAACTGACAATGCAGGTGATATTATTAATTCATTGAAGCTGCAATATAACAAAGCACGTCAAGCAATGATTACGCAAGAGCTCGCGGAGATTGTCTCCGGTGCGGCGGCAGTTTAAATTTAAGAGGACATGAAAATGAGTATGGGTAAAATTAGCCAAATTATCGGTGCGGTGATTGATGTAACTTTCCCGCGCGATAATGTGCCAAAAGTTTATGATGCATTAATTGTTAATGAAACAGGATTAATATTAGAAGTGCAGCAAGAGATCGGTGACGGTGTGGTACGTTGTATCGCAATGGGTTCATCTGATGGGTTAAAGCGAGGACTTCACGTTAAAAATACGGACGCACCCATTTCTGTTCCTGTCGGTCATGGTACTTTGGGGCGCATTATGGATGTATTGGGTAATCCGATTGATGAATGTGGTCCAGTGCAGTGTGATGAAAGACAGCCAATTCACAAAAAAGCCCCTGCATTTGAGGATCAAGCACTAAGTGCTGAAATTCTTGAAACAGGCATTAAAGTAATTGACCTTATTTGTCCATTTGCTAAAGGTGGTAAAGTTGGTTTGTTTGGTGGTGCGGGTGTTGGTAAAACCGTGACAATGATGGAGCTTATCAACAACATTGCTAAAGAACATAGTGGTTTTTCTGTGTTTGCTGGTGTTGGTGAGCGTACGCGTGAAGGAAATGACTTTTATCATGAGATGAAAGATTCTAACGTATTAGATAAGGTATCATTGGTTTACGGGCAAATGAATGAGCCGCCAGGTAACCGTTTGCGTGTGGCACTAACAGGATTAACCATTGCTGAGAGCTTCCGTGATGAGAATCGTGACGTGTTGATGTTTATCGATAACATCTACCGTTATACATTAGCAGGTACAGAAGTATCTGCACTTTTAGGACGTATGCCATCTGCCGTTGGTTATCAGCCAACGCTTGCCTATGAAATGGGTGTATTACAAGAGCGTATTACCTCAACTAAAACCGGTTCAATTACCTCTGTTCAGGCAGTATATGTACCAGCGGATGACTTAACGGATCCATCACCTGCGACAACTTTCTCGCATTTGGATGCAACGATCGTATTGTCACGTCAAATTGCTGAGTTGGGTATCTATCCTGCAGTTGATCCATTAGACTCAACTTCACGCCAATTAGATCCATTAGTCGTTGGCCAAGAGCATTATGAAGTAGCCCGTGGTGTGCAACAAACGTTACAACGTTATAAAGAGCTAAAAGATATTATTGCGATTCTAGGGATGGATGAATTATCTGAAGAAGATAAATTAATCGTATCACGTGCGCGTAAGATCCAACGCTTCTTGTCGCAACCGTTTCACGTTGCGGAAGTCTTTACGGGTAATCCTGGGAAGTACGTGCCAGTGAAAGATACGATTGCAAGCTTTAAAGCGATTATTGCTGGTGAATACGATCACTTACCTGAACAGGCTTTCTATATGGTTGGAACCATCGAAGAAGCGATTGAAAAAGCAAAGTCAATCTAAGAGGTATCAGTGATGTCTGATAAACTGCTCAAAGTCAATGTGGTTAGTCAAGAAGGCTCAGTCTATGAGGCACAAGCCAAAATGGTTAGTCTCAGAGGTACAGAAGGGGAGATGGGTATTGCCTTTGGTCATACGCAACTTCTATCGACCTTACCACCTGGTGTCGTCCGCATTGAACGTGAAAATAATGAGAAAGATACGCTTTATATTTCTGGTGGTATCTTGGAAGTTCAACCACATCAAGTAATTATCCTCTCTGATGTGATGGAACGCGCTAAAGATCTTAATGAAGCGGCTGCCGAAAAAGCACGCCAACAAGCTGAAGAAGCATTAAAGAAAGCGCGTGATAGCGACAAAGTGGAAGTCGAGGAAGCGCGTCAAATGCTTGCTGAGGCTGAAGCACGCTTAAAAGCACTTAAAATTCTTAAAGGGGTTAATGCCTACTATAACGATGATAGTAAATAAGACAGTGACTCATTGTGATCAACAAGCCAAGTAAATGTGATGAGTGAAAAGGTTTCGGAATTAGATTGATGAGACTAACATCAGACTTCTTTGACTGTGATGCAGTAGTGCTTGCACAAAAACTAATCGGCATGCTGATTTGTAGAAAATACAACGGTATAACACTGAAAGCACAAATTATAGAGACTGAGGCTTATGCGGTAGATGATAAAGCAAGTCATGGTTCGCTTGGATTCACAAAAAAGCGCCAGGCATTGTTTATGGCACCAGGAACTATCTATATGTATTATTCAAGAGGATCCGACTCTTTTAACATCTCTGCAAAAGGTAAAGGTGCAGCGGTGCTTATTAAGTCAGCCATTGTCCCTGATGTGATGCTCAATGATGAGAAGGTAGTGAGCGTTATGCACCGACTTAACCCAGTCAATGATAGAAAAAGAGATGTGTTGAGGCTTTTATCGGGGCAGACACTTCTATGTAAAGCCTTAAATATTACAGTAAAAGAATGGGATCAGAAGCAGTTTAATGATGATCTTTATCTTGAGGACCAACAGTATACCCCTGCATGTATCATCGCAACAAATAGACTTGGCATTCCCCTTCATCGAGATGCTGATCTTATGTATCGTTATATTGATCATAACTATGTGACTCGATCAACGAAAAACCCATTGACGATGAGAGTAAAACCAGTATATGAACTGATAAAACCCAGAGGATAAGGGGTTTTTTAAAAAATAATTTCCTAATTTTGAAACTAAGGCGAATGAGTGGTGTGCTTGAACAAATTTGGTCGTGACCTTTATTTTGATGCTATATGTTAATTGATAGGAGTTGCTTGAGCAATAAATAAATTTTCAATCACAAGATGGTAGAAGTATTTCCAGGCAACATAACCAATGACCAATGCGGCAATGATAAGTTCAAACACTGCTAAATAATGGATTTCGCTGACATATTGTGGTGCAAGGTTTAAGGTGTGCTCTGCCCAGTAAGCAGTTTTAAACAGTGCGGTTGAGCCGATTGCCATTGGGAACGTAAATGCCGCAAATCCAGGAGAGAAGCTTAAGCTCATTAACTTCACAAAACTTAAGTAGATCATTGCGGTCATTAATATAGCGATCCCGAATAACAACATGACAATGACAGGAGATGGATCTTGGGTGACGGTTAAGTATCCTGCTAGTGATAAGCTTGCAGGTGCTGCAAAAATTGCAATAGTAGGTTTGGCTGCATCAGGAATCTCATGTGTAAACATTACGCGATATAGCATTGCTGGTAACAAGATAGCATAACTAACTAAGCCAAAATATAATAACACTGTGGCAAGTGGCTGTAACACTCCACCAGGGAAAGCAACGTCTGCAACAATAATGCCTACAGGCGGCACAAACCATGATGGCACCATGTGGTGTAATTTAAATTCACGCATGCGATGATAGATAAATGCTGCTAAAAAGAGTAAGTGAATACTAACAGCAAAGATCCATACGAGTTCAGCAGCAAGGTGACTTGCATAGTTGATGCTATTGGAAATTATCATCAATGCCATAGCAAAAGTAGGTACGACACTACCAACAACAGGGTGAGCAAGGTCCTGGCTAAGTTTTTGTGGCCAAACGATAAATTTAGCAGCGACAAATAATAATAAAATCCCAGCAATAATAGCTGAAGCAATTTGTAAGCCATGGTGTGCTGATAATGCATTTTCAGCACACCAGCCTAAACCTGAGATGCCAAGAGCTAAGCCTGCCATTGGTGTGGGAACTTTTTCTAAAAAACCATGTAATTTCTGAGTCATCATAGAACACCTATATATGTATTGTTATGGTGTTAGTTTATGTTGACTCTTATATAAATAAAATTTGTTAAATTTTATGGGTTAGATTGAAATTATTTATTATTGGTAACCCAATCTAACCATTCTTCGGTGAGCTCTGAGATGTGCGCACGCTTATTCTGTACAATGATTAGATCCCTTTCAAGTATTACTTCAGGGCAGTTGAGGATATGAATATTTGATTGATTGTGTAGAGCAGATAGTGAGATACAACCAATCGCCTGACTATTTAACACAGCGAGAATAATTGCCTCACTACTACCTAATTCCAAAAATAGATTCAATTGATAATCAAATAGTGGCAGCATGGTTTGTTCAATTAATGTTCGACTACCAGAACCTTTTTCCCGTAGAATAAATTGGTGCTTTTTAAGTGTTTTAATGTCAATGGTTTTTTCTTTCGCTAAATGGTGATCTTTATGCACAAAGAGTTTTAACTCATCCTTGGCAAAGGCAAAACAGTTTGTTTGGTTACTCAAACTGGCACTTTCAATAAACCCCAAATCAGCCTGATGTGAAATCACTGATTCAATGACGTGTTCACTATTACTAATACTAAGTGATAGTTCCACTTCTGGATGTTTTTGTTTAAAGGATGACATCAATGGTGGCAAAATATAATTGCCAATGGTGTTGCTTGCTGCAATATGCAAACTGCCAATGAGTGCTTGTGTGTGTTTGAAAAAATGTTCAATTTTATCGGTGGCCTCTAACAGCTGCATTGCTTTAGGGTAGAGTTGTTGTCCGTAATGATTGAGTATAATTTTTCGATCAACACGATCAAAAAGCTTAACACCAAGCTGATTTTCAAGCGTTGATAGTGCCGTGCTTAATGCAGGTTGTGTTAGATTCAAGCTCTCTGATGCCTTGGTAATACTGCTATGTTTGGCAATTGCAGCAAAGATAAGTAATTGTTTATGTGAAAGCATATTTTACCTGATACCTAGATATGAGTTATAAATACTCAAAGCCTTTTTTAAAGTTGAAATTATGCTCTGCCTCAATATGTCTTACAGTGCCTGAAAGCGAGCGCATTACAAGGCTATGGGTTTGTGCAAACTTACCTTTGCGTTTAACCCCTTTAAGCATTTGACCATCAGTAACACCTGTTGCGGCAAATAAGACATTCCCAGAAGCTAAGTCATTTAAATGATAGATCTTACTTAGATCCGTGATCCCCCATTTCTTAGCACGTGCTTTTTCATCATCGTTTCTAAAAATAAGGCGACCTTGCATTTGTCCACCTAAACAACGAAGAGCTGCAGCAGCAAGTACCCCTTCAGGTGCGCCACCTGTGCCTATATACATATCTATCCCGGTATTTTCTTGTGCGGTAGCAATGACTGCTGAAACATCACCGTCACTGATAAGGGTAATGCGAGCACCTGCTTCTCGGACTTGGCGTATAATGTCTTCATGACGTGGACGCTCTAAGATACAGACAACTAAAGCTTCAATTGGGACTTGTTTAAATTGGGCAAGATTTTTTAAATTTTGTGCTGGTGTTGCATTAATATCAATAATATCCGCAGGCATGCCATGCCCTCCTACGGCGATTTTTTCCATATAGACATCAGGTGCATTTAAAAATCCACCATCTTCTGCCATAGCAATTACTGCTAAGGCGTTAGAGCCACCTTTGGCAGTAATGGTTGTACCCTCTAAGGGGTCAAGTGCAATATCAACTTTAGGACCACCTTTGCCAACCTTTTCCCCGATATAAAGCATTGGTGCTTCATCGCGTTCACCTTCACCAATGACTACTGTGCCATCGATATCCAGACCATTTAAAGCGCGACGCATAGCATCAACTGCAACTTGGTCAGCAGCTTTCTCATCTCCCCGACCCATCTGGCGCCAAGCAGATAAAGCAGCAGCTTCGGTAACACGGACGGTTTCTAGTGCTAAATTACGATCCATTATTCTATCCCTTAGTTTGTGTGAGCACTGCCAAAACGATTACAAAGAATTCAGTGCTTGTTGAAAATCGCCAGTATTGTAACAATTGTGTGGTTAAAAGGGTATGGATTTTCAGGAAATCAGACCGACAAATTACGAGGTCTATGTAACAACGTTATGGCACACCTAGAGGAAAATGCCACTTGCTTACGTCATCTGCAAATAATTCACGATTGGTACAGCTCAGCCTCTAATTCAGCAACATTACGTTCTTGTGTATCAAAGCTTATGCCAACAAGATAAATAGGCTTAGCCAGAGCAAGGTATTTCTCAGGATATTTTCTTACTTTGATCTGTTCTATTGCGGTCTTGGCATCACCTAGTTTAGCGAGTTTAAATTCGATAATGATGATTTTGTCATGCATTATTATCGTTAAGTCGAGTTTACCATGGTTGGTGACGTCCTCTGGTATTGTGTCATAGCCCAAAGCGCTTAAGAAGCTATAGACAATACTGGCATAAAACCCTTCATATTGATCGATCTGGTTGTTGCGATACCAATCATTTGGAATAGATACCCACGGGCTAAACCCGTGGTACTTAAGCGGCAAGCCGCTGCATAACTACGTTATGCGTTACAGATCAAGTTCGATCTGACCTGAATCCTCTTGCCCTTGATGCTGTACATATTTCATAATCGTTTCCTCATC
>NZ_QLIU01000065.1 GCF_003574425.1 Cysteiniphilum halobium
GTTCGCGTAGGAAGGGCACATAAGGTCGGCGAATACAAAGATGCCAAGTTAAAGCCAATCAAACGTAAAAAACATGGTCGGTTACAGTCTAGCTATTTCCGGTATGGCTTGGATATGATTGCTAATGCTTATCAAAGAGCAGCTTTTAGCATAAGAGATTTTAAGCTCTGCCTTAAGATTTTAAATCGACCATTACAGGAGCTACTCAAATGAAAAAATCATCGTGTACAGAGTAAAATGATTTGTGGTAGGTCTAAAGAACGCTTACTTTGTTAATCGTGTATCAAATTTAAAGTCTAATACTTTGGCTTTTTTGACTATCTTTGCAAATCGTTTATGTAGCGGATTCAGAATATAATTATATTCTCTTGGCACTATGACACTTGGTACAGCTAATATTAAAGACTCACAACGTTTGAGCCACTGATCACCAATATCTGCTGTTTCAGGAGGCGCTGGCTGATCTTGCCATGAATGTGGCAATAGATCATGGCTTAAATAGCTGATATCTGATTTTAGCAATTCAATTTGAAAAAGTGTGTAATTTGGCAAAATAGTATAATCCTCTAAATGAACGAATATTTCTAATATTGCAAGAGATTCTGAGCTTGCGCAGCAGCTCCCGCTGTATT
>NZ_QLIU01000066.1 GCF_003574425.1 Cysteiniphilum halobium
TATTTTGGAATGACTATAATATGGGTGTAATCAAAAGTGATAAGACAACATAACAAGGAATAGTTGCCAATACGATTAATGTTAACTTAGCTGAATAAAACCACATGACCGCAAAAAAGATAAAGGTAAACCCAAGATCAATAATCAATGTCAATGCACTACTGGTTAAAAACTCACGAATACTATCAAGCTCTTTAACACGTGCGACGCTTAAACCCACTTGCCGCGCCTCAAAATAGGCTAAAGGCAAACTTAATAAATGCTGATATAGTTTAGTACCCAACTCAACATCAACACGACTTGTCGTATGTGCAAACAAATAGGTACGAATTGCACCTAAAATTACCTCAAAAATACTCACAGCAACAAAACCAATTGCTAAGATTTCCAGCGTAGTTAAGGCTTGATGCACAACAACTTTATCCATCACCACCTGAAAAAATAGTGGTGTCACTAAAGCAAATAACTGCAAGAAAAATGAAGCAATAAGCACATCGCGAAAAACGTGTTTATATTTCCATAATGCGGGAATAAACCATTTGATATTAAATACCTTATCTTTCGAAGGATTATTTTTAGGATTAAGATAAATGACTTTACCGTTAAACAATTGACTAAATTCAGCAGACGATAAACTGATCAACTCACTACTATTAGCTAAAATAACAAGATACTCCTGCTGGTCATTAACACCTACCAAAACGAAATAATTGCTTTTGCCAATAATAATTGCCGGTAAAGCAGATGACTTAATACTCTCGATATCACAGCTTATCTCTTTGGCATAAAAATCATTAGCTTTAAGTGCTCGCAGCAATGCCATATGCTCAAATATGCCATCTACAGCAAACTGATGAAAAACTGTTTTAGGATCCAATGCCACTTGATATAAACTGGCTACTTGTATCAATGCTAATAACGCAGTATTTTGTTGGTCGTCTCGCATTATCTTCCCCAAATATTTGCCCATCCACAGAAAAATATAGATCAAAAAATATAAAAATAAAGAATGATTTTAATATTAATTATAAAGATAAGAGATAAGAGTTGATTGTACTGATCACTATTGAATTTATTAAACTATTTAGCCTTAGCACTCGCCTCCTTTTTAAGCATCATGTTTTAAGATACTTATCTACAGCAATTCCCGCTGAGTGT
>NZ_KZ984543.1:0-592 GCF_003574425.1 Cysteiniphilum halobium
GGATATCTTAGCCTTTGTTGATACTGCCAATATCAGTGGTAGCTTTAATGCCACCACAGGGGTATTAAGCTTAAGTGGTAGTGATACCCTTGCCAATTATCAGGCAGCATTGCGTAGTGTGACATATCAAAACACTTCTGATAATCCAAATCCACTGGCACGCACTGTAAGCTTCGTTGTTAATGATGGCGATGTTAATTCAACTGCGGCAACCAGTACCATTACCGTTACTGCTGTTAATGATGCACCGATTAATATTGTTCCAGATATTGTTATCAGCCAGCTTGGAACAAATATAGTTGGTGAGTTTGCAGATGATCAATCAGGTTATTCAGTCGCAACGAGTGCTGATGGATTAAGAATTGCCATTAGTGCTCCTTTTAATAATGACAATGGAAACAATGCCGGTCACGTCCGTATATATCAGTGGGATGGTAATGACTGGATTCAAATGGGTGCTGATATAGATGGCAGTACTGCTAATGATCAATCAGGTTATTCAATAGCAATGAGTGATGATGGATTAAGAATTGCCATTGGCGCTCCTTTTAATGATGATAGTGGGAATAATGCCGGTCACGTCCGTATATAT
>NZ_KZ984543.1:767-1729 GCF_003574425.1 Cysteiniphilum halobium
ATGATGATAGTGGGAATAATGCCGGTCACGTCCGTATATATCAGTGGGATGGTAATGACTGGATTCAAATGGGTGCTGATATAGATGGAGAGTTGACTAATAATCTTTCAGGCTATTCAATATCAATGAATAACGATGGCTCAAGAATAGTGATAGGTGCTCCTTTTAATAGCGATAATGGCTTTAGAGCGGGTCATGCTAGAGTGTATGAATGGCAAGATGATGCTTGGGTTCAGCTAGGTGCTGATATAGATGGAAAAAGCTTTGGTGATCGATCTGGTTGGTCGGTATCAATAAATGGTGATGGGTCAATGATTGCAATTGGGGCTGATCAAGCTTTTAGTAGTGGCTTTAATCCAGGTTATGTAAGTGTTTATCAATGGAATGGTAATGATTGGGTTCAAATAAGTAATGATATAAATGGTCAATCAGCTGCAGATCGATTTGGTCGTTCAGTTTCAATGAATGCCGATGGCTCAAAAGTTATAATAGGTGCTAATTTTAGTGATAATAATGGTACTAACTCCGGGCATGTTAGCGTGTATGATATTCTGATACCAAGTTTAGTAGTAAGTGAAGATACTACTCTTGCAATTACAGAGGTATCAGTAACGGATGCTGATGGTAATCTAGCAACAACCCGTTTGCAGGTAAACAATGGGGTGTTAAATGTCACATTATCCGGTACAGCAACAATATCCGCTGGGGCTAATGGTAGTAATGATTTAACCATTAGTGGAAATGAAACAGATATTAATAACACATTAGCAACTCTAACCTATCAGGGAAATCTTAACTTTAATGGCAGTGATACTTTAACAGTTACCTCAACCGATAGTAGTGGCACACCCTTATCTGATGTCGATACTGTAGACATCACCGTAAATGCAATCAATGATGCACCGGTGATAAGTGCCGGTAGCACCTTAAACTATACCGAGAATGATAGTGCCACAGCAATC
>NZ_QLIU01000069.1 GCF_003574425.1 Cysteiniphilum halobium
AATGCAATCCCTGCCACTGGATTAATAGTCAGTGCGACAGCTGCAGAACCAGCAGCTTTAGCAAAGCTGCCTGTTTTTGTATAAACATCATCTGCCCCTGCATACACCATGGCAACCTGAGTGGTAGCACTTGCAATTTGATTTGTCATCTGATGATAATCACCCTTTTCTCCTGCCTGAACAGCATTATAGACTGAACCGACAACAGCAGTTGATTGCACACCTTGAATGGCGGAGTCTGATGCATCTTTACCATGAATGGCACCATCTGCCATTCCGGTTAAAAAGCCGCCGGATACAAGCCCTTCAAAAAACTCACCAAATCCATAATCTCCATATTTTGTATTTTTACCCCACACTCCACTATAGCTCCAGTTTTGTCCTGAGAAAGAAACCCCAACAAATCCAGTTACTGTATTTACAACGCCTTGTGCAACATCATTCAGATAACTATACCATGGGTCCATGCCACTAGGGTCAGTATTGCCAACAGGGTCACCATTTGCATAAGCATATTTATTCAGCGTAGCAATATAAGGATCTCTTTGGATAAAACGCTGTATTTTTGGGTTATAGTATCGCGCACGCAGATACTGTAACCCTGATTCACTGTCAGTATACTCATCTGAATAACCAAACGGATTTTGTTCAATGATCAATGTGTTATCTTCAGGCTGAATAAACGATGAGATATCAAAAGTCGTTAAGTTAAGCGTATCTAGTAGACTGCCATAGGCGTTATACTGTTTAGCACTTAGCGCGCCGGTATCATCTTTTTCAAGTGATGTGTCTTTACCATTGTTAAAAAGCCAAGTCAGGTGACTATTGATGCCATCATTGTAGATACGAAGATAACGTACATCTCCCAGCTTAAGATAGCTTGCACTGGTATTACCTTCAATTTCATTTACAACTTGGGCATTCTCACTATTATCATAGTAGTAATCAATACGTTGCTCAGATGCAGAAGGAGCGGTGACGATCTTATCAGCTCGAGTTGTATCAGGATAGTAACTGTATTGTGCATTAAGGCCTTTGTTTGAGCTAAAAGCTGTCAATCGATTTTCGATATCATACTGATAACTGTTGCCTTCTTTATCTTTAATCATATTGCCATTTTGATCATACTGATAGCCATCGCTGCTAAGCAGTCTATTATCAGCATCATAGTGGTAAGTCGTACTTTGTGTACCTGAGGCATCGGTTGTGGTAACACGACTGATATTTCCTGTTAATGGCTCATAGTCATAATGATTATGCGTTTTTGCACTCTCAGGAGCACAGCTTTCTCCTTCGCAGATATACTCATCTGTCAATTGATCATTAGCATTGAACAGATAGTTGTGTATCAATGGTGTTTTGAGTGCACTGGAAGTAGTTTTAATGCTATTGATGTGACCAGCATCATCATGGGTATAAACGACATCCTGAAGAATATTACCATTACCATCAATCGTTTTAGACTCACGCAGATTACCAGTACTGGTCGGTTGGGCAGATGACCCATCTGGGCTTTTACCTGCTTTGCCGTAATAGCTTAAGCTTGTTAGGCTATTACGTTGACCTTTGGATGTAATCTCAATGGTCTTGATCTGTCCCATGTTAATTGGGTCGTTGTCTTTTATCCGGTCATAGTAACTGTAGTTAACTGAGGCAATCGCCTGATCAGGGTCAGAGTTGTTTAATGAAAGTGATGCAATGCGCCCTAAGATCTGATTATTAACATGATCATCTTTCTGGTAGGTAATGTATGTGGTGTTCCCTATTGCATCGGTCATTGAGATAAGTTGACCATGATCATCATAGCCGTACTGGATAGTTTTATGATCAGGGTAGGTCACTTTAATTAAGGCATTGCCATGTTGCCAGTCATTATATTGATACAAGATAGTCTGATCAGATACTGTTTTATCGTTGATATGCATGATTTTACGGATGCTAGCAATTTTACCGGCACCGTTATTTGCATCAATTGGATTATACTGGTATTGATATTCGATCAGCTGTGCATCATTGTTCTGTGTTTTGCCTTGAATTTCTTTGTACACAAGATGTGTTTCACCGTCATAATTATCCCCTTGATTATCACCATAGACATAGCTTGTCACCGTGCCTGAGAAATCAACAAATTGTGTAATGCGTCCTTGATCATCATACTGATATGTTTTGGTTTGATTAAGATTGTTGGAGATACTTGTCATCTGTCCTTGATCATTATACACAAAGTGCTCTCCTGATATCTGGTGTCCGGCATCATCAGCTAAATGCTTTTGTAGCGTATGGCCAAGGAGATCTTTATCCCACTGCGAGATAATCATACTTTGATCATGATTAAGCCCATAGCTTAATGTGGTTAGCTTATCGATTTGGCCTTGATAGTCATAGTGATTAATCACATGTGCAATCTGGAAATTTGCATCATTTATGCTTGCATTTCCTGTGGCATGATTGACAAACGCATCACCGACAATGGCTTGAGAGAGACCATCATAAGCGACAGTGACGGTACTTGCGGCGACATCTGAACCATTGCTGTCAGATTTACCGACAAAATCAGTTTGAGACAGCGTATTACCCTGATCATCGATTTTTGTATTGGAAACCAGAATATCATTACTGTATTGAGAAGATATCTGTGCTGCCATATCGATATGATAATTATCTTTGTTGATCATAAGAGCGCTTGAATCATCATACCAGCTAGCATCGCCTGTTTGCGTCGACTGATTTCTGTCATCCTGCCATTTTCTCACAGCATCAGTATGTCCTGAAGCATCAAGATGTATGGTCGTGGCAAAGGCCTTATATTTTTGTGTATTGGCATCCCATTGGTAATCCAGTGATTTAAGCATATTGCCTTGATCATCATAAGTATATTGACTCACGACAGGCCAGTTGTTTTTATCTGAGACATCGGTATGCTCAGAAAACAGATTGCTTTGTGTATATAGCTTGACACCGAAGCCATCGGTCACACTACGGGTACATGCTTGTGTCGAGATAAGTTGGCCATGCGCATTAAAAAGTGCATTACATTGAACAGTATCATTGACCTGATCGACGTTTTTAGTGGAATAAAACTGAATTACCCCACTCCCATCAGGGGCGATGCTGGCGTGTTGTCGTAATAATCCATCATATATATATTGGTTAGCTTTAAGATCATTATCTGAATCTGCAGCGTGAGGAAGATCCTGCCTTAGCAACATACCGGTATAGGCATCATTGTATTGACTACTTTGAATGCCTCCAGAAAGAGTGGTTTTCTTAATCACGGGATCGGTACCGTATAATGGGTCAGAGATCAGATGACTGGCATCGGCAATATATTGGTACTGATAGTCTTTTGCCGTTTGTTGTATGCCTTGATGCCCTGACTGTGCCCAGCTGGTTTGATAATGTTTAATCAGCAACGGATACTGACCATTGATGGATAAGTCATGCGCACCACCGGCATTATAATAGCTGGTAGACGCTTGTAGGATGGCATCATCTTTTACATCATCGATGCTTTCATTAAAGCCGTTATGCGCATATCCTGTCATTGAACTTATGGGGTTCCCATACTGATCACTTTGTGCGTAGCTAAAGCGATAAGGGTGATCATTAAATGGTTTGTTTTTATCATTGTCGATAAAACTGTTAGCACCTTTGCTGTCGTAGCTGATAGCGAGTGAATAGCCCTGATGTGTATTTTGATCATAGCCATTTTGAATTTTATTTTCACTGACAATTTGAAAGCTATCGTTGTTGTCTTTTTGATAACTGACAGTGCGGATAAGGCGTCCAAACGTATCATATTCATTATGTGTCCAGTAGACTTTGGTGCCTGTTAGATTACCTTGATCATCATAGCTGTAGACGGTATTGAATATATCTTGTGGTGCCTGATAGTTACTAGGTAGTGCATCAAATGGTTTGAAGTTATAAAGATCATTCAGGTCTTTATCAATTGGTGCATTGTTGGGATCACCATCACGATGGGTATAATTGGCACCGACATAAAAGGTTTGTGTTTTGGATAATGGCACAACTTTGCCTGCGATTAGATAGTTGGTGGTATTCTCAATTGGCAGATGCAGGTGATTGTAAGTGACAAGGTTTTGTGTTTTACGTGGAGTATCCTTAATCACATCAGATTGACTCATGGTCATTACCTGATAGTGATAATCGTTGCTGCCATAGAGCATCAGTGCATCTTCAGAGGAGCCGGCAGGGGATGGGGTATTGCCAAGATAGTTATGTCCACCATTGCCTTGAGGGTTATAATCAAAGAAGCTGGTGATTGCAGGAGGCAGATTATCATCATCACTTGAGTTTTGATTACGTCGTGTCATGCTTTTAACGACAGGGACATGACTGCCATCGCTTAATGTGATGTGTGTATAGTCAAACGCAATCACAGCACCGGTTGGTTGTTGAACAGAAATAAGCTGTCCGGCTTGATCGCTATCGGTGCCATATATAAAGCTGGTTGTCATATCTTGAGTTTGGTCATCTTCAGAGACGGTTGTATAACTGCTGATGCGATTATTCTCATCGGTATTAATTCTGCCGAGTGTTTTGTTCACACTGCCATCATACAGATGCAGTGAAAGGGAATGGTTTTGTGATTGATCAATCGCAAAGGTGAGCCCATTTTCTTGTGTAACTGAGAAGATATGGCCATTTGTCCCATATTGATAATACACTGTTTGATTGTTTTGATCAGATGCAGCAATAAGATAATAGTTACCCGGATTCTGCTGTTGATAATAATAGAGTTTCTGACCATCAGGGTGTGCCTGATCGATATCGGTAGTTAAGACATAGTCATAACTTTGTGCGCCAATTTTACCACTTTGTTTAACAAGCTTAAGGTTATTGAGCGTATAGTATTTTAATCCTGTTTCAGAAGCTGGATCGATGATATATCGCTGTTGAGTATCTGGCAGATAGATTACGGAAGTTTTATCACTTTGATCGGTATGAATGATGGACGCGGAGGTTGGGATAAAGCCATGCGGTAGTCCTGGGAAGTATTGGCTTAAATCGGCAGGTGCGGCATTGGTTAAACTAAGCATTGGTGCTTGGGCAATGTGGACACTTTGTGTAACGCGTCCGGTATTAGGGTTAATAGAGACGCCGGCGGAGGTATCGTTGTTCCCTGAAGCTTGGGAGCTATTGCTTTGATCACTTAAAAGGTGTGTATGTTCAGATGTAGCTGGTGCATTATCAGCATAGGTATTGACAGCACCTGCTGTAAGTAGACCGAGGATAACTATAGAGATTGATTTTTTAAGATATGTTTTTTTCATG
>NZ_QLIU01000070.1 GCF_003574425.1 Cysteiniphilum halobium
GAGGTGCTTTTTCATGGTGTGCAAATCAAGAAAAAATAACGCTTCAAGCAGCAGTTTGCAAATTTTTCTTCGTGTACAGAGATAATCAAGGCATAGTTATCGACAGCGCTTATATTTTGCGCTAGAATGCGCGGTTGAAATTGTCGGGGCATTTGTGAATTGACCAAAATTTATTTTTGGCGTAGAATCGGCGCCTTGCATGAATTTGGCAGATTTGCAGTAAACTTTATAAATACAAACTGAGGATAGTACGATGAAAAGAACGTTTCAACCAAGTAACTTAAAAAGAAAAAGAACACACGGTTTCCGCGCACGCATGAAGACGCTAAGCGGTCAAAAAGTGATTCGTAACAGACGTGCTAAGGGCAGACATAAGCTTGCCGCTTAATAGCTTAGCAAAAGAATTTATTTTAGATGCCAAGGGATTTTCACTTGGCTTTTCGCGTATCTGTCAAAAAGTTCATACCAAACATTTTTCTTATTTAATTGCTAAAGGTGAGGATTTACACTCAGGTGTAGGTGTTATCACTGGCAAAAAAAAAGTTAAAAGAGCAGTGCAGCGAAACCTGTGTCGCCGTTTAAATAAAGAGATGTTTCGCCAGCATAAGGCGTTGTTTGAAAAGACGATGTTGATCGTTATCACAAATCACAATGCCGCACGCGCGACAAAGGAGGAATTGTGGCATTCTATCAACGAATTTCTCGCAAAATACGCTTAGTTATTGCCTTACCTTTTATCGTTCTAATTCGTTTCTATCAAATAGCAATTAGTCCTTATTTGGGGGCACGCTGTCGTTTTTATCCAAGTTGTTCACAATATGCGCTAGAAGCAATTAAATTGCATGGTTTAGTGTTTGGGCTTTGGCTAATGACAAAAAGGCTGCTAAAATGCCACCCAGCTTGCAAAGGTGGTTATGATCCAGTGCCAACGAAAGAAAAGGTTAAAAAAGGGTAAAAAGGTTAAGTATAATGAAGTCAAACTACGTGAGAATATTCTTGATTGCGCTTATTGTCGTGATTTTTATGTCATTGATGGCGCGCTGGGAGGAGATGTTTGCACCAAAACAGTCGGTGACAGCCGATACTACAACGCAAACAACGCAAGTGCAAAAAGCTAACAAAAATAATAAAAATGTTAGTGTCAGCAGTGCTGCTGATCAAAGTGTAACGACGGATGTTACTAAACAGAACTTTGATAAGACGGATTTAAAGCCTATTACATTAAATACTTCTGTGTTTAGTAATTTACAAATCAGTCCGTTAAATGGAGCAATTATAAGTGCGGCTTTGAAGGACTATAACATTAGCTTAACGGATAAAAACCCGATGCCAATGTTAAATAACACAGCCGGAAGCAAGTACATTGCGCAAAGTGTTATTTATATTAATGGCCAACCACAAAGTATTGTTTTTGGTCAAGAACATACGACTAAGCAAAATGATCAAACGATTGTGACTTTGACAGCAAGTGTGCAAGGTTTGGATGTTACGCGTCAGTATATTATTAGCGATACAACCTATGATATCACGGTTAAGCAAAGTGTTAAAAACACGACTAAAGCGCCACTGAGTGTCAGTTTTGATAATGAGATTACGCGTCAGGTAAGCCCTGAAAGTCATAGTTTTAGTATTTTAGATGCACATTCTTATTCTTTCAAAGGTGTGGGGTTATCATCATCACAACGCACCTTCCAAAAGGAGTCGTTTGCGGATTTAGCCAAATCCAATGAAAAAGTTAATATTTCAACCAATAAAGGTTGGGCAGCGATGATTCAGCATTATTTTGTCAGTCTTTGGGTGCCCAATAATCCAGGTACAAGCTTTAGCGTTTATGCTAATAAGCTTGCTGATAATACCTATCAAGCTGGTGTTAAAACGCAGCCTGTTGTGCTACATGCTAATCAAAGCGTTGAAAATACTAATATTCTTTACACGGGACCAACGATTACCAAGAACATTGAAGCGACTGTTAAAGGCTTTGGTGCCAATAAACCAGATGGTTTAGATAAGCTGGTTGACTATGGGATGTTGTCATTTATATCCGTAATTATCTTTTGGTTAATGACGGTTATTCATGGTGTTGTTGCTAACTGGGGATTATCAATTATTTTGGTAACAGTTCTCATTAAATTGTTATTTTACCCATTGTCTGCCAAAAGCTATAAATCAATGGCAAAAATGCGTATGCTGCAGCCGCGTATGAAGAAGTTGCAAGAGCTCTATAAGGGCGATCGCCAGAAGCTTGGGCGCAAAATGATGGAGATGTACAAGGAAGAAAAGGTAAATCCAGCCAGTGGCTGCTTACCTATCTTGATTCAGATTCCTGTGTTTATTGCGCTTTATTGGGTGTTATTGGAAAGTGTACAGTTGCGTCAAGCGCCTTTTATCTTCTGGATTCATGACTTGGCATCCAAAGATCCGTATTTTATCTTACCAATTTTGATGGGTATCTCGATGTTTGTACAGCAGAAAATCAGTCCAACATCAGCGGATCCAACACAAGCAAAAATTATGATGTTGATGCCGGTAATTTTCACGGTGTTCTTTGCATCATTCCCATCAGGTTTGGTATTGTACTGGTTAACAAACAACATCATTAGTATTGCGCAACAGTGGTATATCACTAAGAAATATACTGCGATTTACAAAGCAAAACGCGCTTAATCAAAAAAACCTCTAGACTTTTATCTTAAAATGTATAGAATGCTCTTCGTCTGACGATAATAGCAAGTTGGTACCACCTGACTCCATTCCGAACTCAGAAGTGAAACAGCTTAGCGCTGATGATAGTGTGGCATTCGCCATGTGAAAGTAAGACATCGTCAGGCATTTCAACATAGTATTATATTTGTTAGAAGTAGGAATGTTGGCTTAACTCTTTATGGAGAGCCATCTGTAAGGATAAATCAAATTTCATTTAGAATTGAAAATACGCTTACCCAGATATGGTCTTCACAAGATAAGCAGTTTTCACCTATAGGTAACTCAAAGTAGCTGCTATTTTGTATCAAGGATGGTCTGCATAACTCAAATATCCATACGCCAAGTTCTTTGGCAATTTTATCACGTCGTGCATTTGCTTTATCAACACCATAAGGTAAATGAACATGAAGCATACTGGATTGAGGTGTAGATGGATTAAGGCGAATATTGTTAAATTGGCTTAGCAGTTCATATACTTTTTGTGTCTTTTTAAAACATGCAGGCATTACTTCATTAATTACTCGATCAAAGTGCATTGCACCTGAGACAATGTCAGCTATTTTGCAAAAAGCACGACCACCTTGTCTTGTAATCATTACTTTTGCTCTGTTGATAAAAGTATTCTTTCCAAGAAGGATTGCCCCATTTAATCCGCCGATGCCTTTATATGTTGATACATATGCTGAATCAAATCCCTGTGCAATTTCTTGGTAAGATTTTTGATAGAAGGGTTGTGCCCAAAAAATTCTTGCGCCATCAAGGTGAAGGTGTATATTTTGTTTATTTGCATAATTTTTAATTTTAGTTAATGCATTCCAACTAGGTAGTTGCCCCCCAAGTCGGCGCATAGGTAACTCATAAAAAATAACTGATAATGGCTCTGGGTATACGCTGAAATCCTCTAAAAGTGGTATCTTATAAGGGTCTCCCATTGGTAAAACTTTAAATATTTGTTCGAATTGAAAATTCTGACATTCATCCGTTAATATGTGGCTACTAGGGTGGGCTGCTACGAGATTGTTTTGCTTGTTTTTTGTTTCACATGCAATTTTTAATGCGACTGACTGAGCCATAATTCCAGATGCAACAAAAACGGCTGACTCAAATCCAAATAATTTTGCCACTTTTTGTTCAAATTTTTGTAAAAACTCTCCATTGCCATATACATCATAATCAACATTATATTTACGACAGTAATCAGACATTTTTTTGAATATTTCTTCAGGTGATAGTGCGTGGTAAAAAGGAGTTAAATTAATACTACAGCTTTGTTTTAGTGCATTTTCCATCATACTAACCTTGTTTTTAGTTATCAAAGTGGTTTTCAAAACGTTTTCTGGCGTTTACAATTTTATATATATTAAAGATATTATTTTTTGTTGGTACTTTCAGTAATTTAAAATAAAGTACCAGATAAAATATTAAAAGGAAGTGGTTATTCAAAATGGTGGGAAAGCAAATGGAAAAAATTGCAATTATTGGTAGCGGAATATCGGGTTTATCAGCGTCTTTTTTATTGAAAGATCACTTTGATATTACACTTTATGAAAAAAACTCATACTATGGCGGCCATGCACGGACAATTCTAACAAAAGCGCAATTGCCAATTGATACTGGTTTTATTGTTTTTAATTATCAGACCTATCCACATTTGACTGCATTGTTTGAATTACTGGGTGTGCCAGTTAAAAAAAGTAGAATGTCGTTTGGGGTATCTATTGGTAATGGCGCTTTTGAATATGGTGCTGAGCGTCTTTCGAGTCTATTTGCTCAGAAAAGGCAACTAATTAATCCCAAATTTTTAATGATGTTACGAGATATTGTTAAGTTTAACAAGGCGGCTAAAAAATTTTTAGCGAATGATCCTTTAAATATTAATTTTACATTAGCTGAGTTTCTACAATCAATTAATGTTGGTGAGTATTTTCGTCACTACTATCTCTTGCCGATGGGAGCATCAATTTGGAGTACCCCTTCAAGTCAAATGCATGACTTCCCAGCAATAACCTTTTTAAGATTTTTTAACAATCATGGATTATTAAATATCAAGGCACCTGTTCGATGGTATACAGTGGATGGCGGCAGTAAGGTATATACTACTAAACTTATTGATAGCCTTGAGGCTGCCAATGTCACTTTTCAATCTGGCGTTGATTGTGTCAAACGATCTCAAGATCAAGTCTTTATTACAGACCAGCAGGGAACTACACAAACTTTTGATAAAGTGATTTTTGCCACGCATTCAGATGAAGCGCTTAAACTTTTGCACACTGCAACAACACAAGAGCGTGACTATCTCAGTGCGATCAAGTACCAAGATAATCAGATGGTTTTGCATAGTGATCAAAGGCTGATGTCAAAAAGGAAAAAAACATGGTCAAGCTGGGTTTATTTATCTAATTCAGATCAGTTTATCTCATTAAGTTATTGGATGAATAAATTGCAGTCATTGTCGTCAGAAAAAGATTATTTTGTGACGATAAATCCGGCAATATTACCTCGCGAGGAAAGCATTATTGATCAGCATGTGTTTCGACATCCTGTATTTGATCATGCGGCTATCATCGCGCAACAGAAGCTAATGGATATTCAAGGGCAACACAATACTTATTATTGTGGGGCATATTTAAGATATGGGTTTCATGAAGATGGTATTTTCAGTGCCGTTGAAGTGGCGAAAATGCTTGGAGTTGACGCACCATGGAATTAATCACGGGAGCTTTTATGAACCTTAGGCAGGATCAAGCCTTACATTTTGCAGCAGTTTTTTAAGTTCAGATAGGCTACTCTTCAATTCGGATTAAGACGGAAGTTAATTCAACAGCCATGTAATTAATGTTGATAGAGTTTTGTTAGGATTTTTGGTACGGTGTGGTTAACCGGTTAGTAAATTTTTAATTTAAATTATGCTACGGTTGGATAATTTTAAGGATAACTAGTTAAATCTGCCACTTTTAACGGACTTGTTTTTATGAATAAGCAAAATCTATCGAGTATTGTATGTTTTTTTTGGTACCATCATCGACTTGATCTTTTCTGCAGAAGATTAGCTTGTATACTAGTAGCAACAGCTACCATTGCAAGACACATTTTCAGGGAATTAAATATTAAATCGAAACATCATTGCTATCCTGATGAAATTGACAAAGCTAAGATGAGAGTAAACAGCATAGGATCTTTGTGATTAAAATATATTCAAATTTTAGAAAAAATTACAAACTATGTTCATAGATAATAAATGAATAAATACGGATGGTTTACATAACATTTTTTAGTTAAAAAATAAGGAGCAAACAATGTCGGATAAAGTAAGATATATATTGATAGTAGATCCTTTAATATCAACAGAATATACAGTAAGAGTATTCAGGAAATATGGATTTAAAATATTTGCACTATGGACAAAAGAAGTTGATATACCATATTTTAAAAACAGTATAACAATAGATCTTTTTGACAAATCATTATTGAGTACACAAAATTTTGAAAAAGATGTGGAGTCAATAAATAAAGAGTTATTTAGTGATGCTAAAATATCATTAGTAATTTGTGGAACAGACTCTTCTGTAGCTTATTCAGATCAATTAAATAGTTATTTCTGTCCTTATCTAGCGAATGATTCTAAAACAAGTGTTTTGCGTTTTGATAAGTTTCAAATGATACAAGCCTTAAAAGATGCTGGTTTACCAACACAATACCAATTTCACATTAGAAATGTAAAAGAGTTTCAATCTAATAAATACAATTACCCTATGATTGTCAAACCTACCGCATACAGTTCATCATCATATGGGGTGAAAAAGTGCTTTAATAAAGAAGAAGCTACTAAACAAATAGAAGCAATTTTATCAAAAAGTAGTATGTATGGTTATGACACAACAGCTCTTATTCAGGAATATATAGATGGAGAAGAATATGCAGTGAATACAGTTAGCTATAAGGGTCAGCATTATTTAATTTCTGTCTCTAGATATGATAAGAATATTAGTGATGGACAATTTTTATATAAATCTCAAGAGCTTATTAGGGGATCCTCATTATTAAAATTAGTCAATGGATATATATCACAAGTATTAGATATATTAGGTGTTAAAACTGGTTTTGCACATACCGAGATAAAAATACAAGATGGTATACCGTACTTAATTGAGCTCAATCCAAGACCTGCTGGAAGCGCAGGATGTGCTAATTATATAGAAAAACAAGCATGTGGTATTGATCAACAGGAAGCTTTATGCAGATTATTACTTGACTTACCCATAAACATTCAGCAAATAAAAGAAAACTATCTTCTATACTTTCTTAATAATTTTAATACGCCTTATGACCAATTAAACCTTGAACCTATTCAACATCTATCTTCTTATTTAGATAGTAGGATATTGAAGAGTAAAGATTCAAGTGCCAAAAATAATAGAGACTTCTCTTTAAATGATACTGCATGCTATATTATTTTAAAAAACAAAGATATTAACAATCTTTATAAAGATAAAGACTGTATAGATGAATTAGTCAAAGAAGAAAAAGTTTTTAGACTCCTTTCTTTTTCTTAATCGTCTAATACTTTTTCAGGGGCGACTAGCTAATTACATCATGTTCAACTTTTTAGGTTGAAATTAAGTGGCAGATTTTGAAAAATCTTACAATTTTTATTGATAATTGGAATTATTATCATATAATTATCTACGCCTATTAAACACAACTAAATAAGGACATTAATTATGAAAAATTCTATTATCAAAATAGCCACGGCATTATTTTTTCTTTGTGGTATGAGTTTTGTTGCCGCACAGGTTATTTGCGTTCCTAGTGGCAGTGGAGATCCAGATGACATGATTTGCTACAATACATAAGATGCTTGATTATTATTGTCTATAACTCAATCATGTGAAAGCATCAAAAATTTCTTCAATATTAAACACCACATAATATGATTTGCGATAGGTATCGTTTATTTCCTACGGACATGTGGTCTCTGCCATATAGTTTATTTTTGTAAAAAACCTTCTTATTTATTGCTTGTACCCATTGTTTTTTGAGGTAAAAATGTTATTTAATTACAAATTATATTTAAATTTGTATATTTATAACCTAAATAAAGGAGTGCGTTATGAAGAAAGCCGCTGCAATTGCTGTATTATCAATGGCATTAATGTCAGGTTCATATGTTTTTGCAGAGTCAGCTCCTGGCTCTGCTTTGTCTGTTCCGGGCTATTTTGGAAGTATTAATAATAATACAACCTATGTGGTCGAATGTTCACAGGTTATTGGTGGATATTGTGCAAACAATCCTATGCCTGCAAATGGTTATCTGCAGATGCTCCCAGATCCTGGATCACATATGATAAAAGGTCATATTATGGTTTTTGATAAAAATGTGCCAGGCAAGTATGTAGATAATGTTGTATTTACTTACAAAGAGGGTAAAAATGGTGAGTGGTCATTTATTGCCCCACAAACAAAGAATCTATATGACAAGGGAGTTAAAATTTCAATAGTTCCTGGTTTTAGTGATACATTAATCATAAATCAAATAGTTGGTAAATAGCGGGGTTGGATATTTATGAATATTGATAAAAGTCATAAATTATTACGATCACTATTGCTAATATTAGTGTTTTCAACATCCTTTTTAACAGGTTGTACAACGGCAAACAATTCTGCACAGTACCCGCAGTTATCGGCTGTTCCACATCAAATAACTGCCGATAAAAATACACATTTTTTAACCCTTGATAATGGTTCTAAGTATGTGATTGAATGTACACAGATGATTGGAGGGTATTGCAGTCAAAACCCTATTGGGCTCAATAGCCAGGCTAAATTGTTACCTGACCCTGGTTCGAAGGTAATACGTGGTCATATCATGGTATTTGATCCAGATATTGCAGGAAGCTATATAGATAATATTCTATTTAAAGCATATCAGGTTGATGGCAAGTGGCAGATGAAGAATGTAGATGTGGTGAGTCTATATGGTGCAATGTCAATAACACTGGAGCCAGACAATGTCATTAATGTGATGAATGACAACAAACAAACATATGTTAAACACGGGTAACTCCTAATATGATTTAATTGAGTTATTTTTTGTATAGTGCAACTTTTATTTCAGTAGCTTTTAATTTGATTCAATTCGGATTAAGAAAATTTTGAACTTAAGTCTTGCAATTTAAAAAAGATTTGCTAATATGTCCCCAGTTGACGCGGGGTGGAGCAGCCTGGTAGCTCGTCGGGCTCATAACCCGAAGGTCGTTGGTTCGAATCCAGCCCCCGCTACCAACCTAAAAAGATTTTGAAAAATTTCGGGCCCTTATGGGCCTTTTTGTTTTGTAGATAAAAAGGACTCAGAGTAGTCCTTTTTTTATACCCCAAGGAGTGCGTTGGAATGTTGATTGATCGATTAAAAGCGCTTATTGCGCCAGAAGTAGAGAGCCTTGGATTTATTCTATGGGGAATTGAAATGGATGCGTATTCGGCAGATACTGGTAGTATGACATTGCGTATTTTTATCGATCATGAAGAAGGTATTTCAATTGATGACTGCCAAGAGGTTAGTCGCGCGGTGGGTGCAATTCTAGATGTTGAAGACCCAATAAGTGGTGCATATGCCTTGGAGGTATCCTCTCCGGGAGTCAATCGTCGCGTGTTTAATGCGGTGCAGGCAAAAGCTTTGGAGGGTTTTGAGGTTAAAGTGCAATTGCATCAGGCAACTGAGAATAATCGCCGCCGCTTTAAAGGGGTGATCATCTTGGTAACCAATGACGAGGTGCTAGTGAAGACGGAAGAAGAGGAAGAAATTCGTTTTGATTTTCACAATGTTGACAAGATGCGCGTTGTGCCAAAGTTTTAATCTTTAATAAATGTGGATATAGGTGAAAGTTATGAGTAAAGAATTACTACTGGTTATTGAAACCGTTGCTAATGAGAAGGAAGTCTCAAGAGATTTACTTTTTTCAGCCATGGAAGAAGCCTTGGCGATGGCAACTAAAAAGCGTTTTGAAGAAGATGCTGAAATCATTGTCAAGATTGATCGCAAAACAGGTGATTATGAGACATTCCGTCAATGGCAAATCGTTGATGAAGATCACGAAATTGAAAACTATGCGGCAGAATTATATGTCGATGTGGCTCAAGAGAAAGGGCATGATGTGGTTGTTGGTGATGTGCTAATGGAACCGGTCGAATCGGTTGAGTTTGGGCGTATTGCGGCAATGACGGCAAAGCAAATCATCATGCAAAAAGTGCGTGATGAAGAGCGCCGTTTAATGGTGGCAAAGTTTCGTGATAAAGTGGGTAAAATTGTTTACGGTGAAGTCAAGCGTACCACGCGTGATTTTTTGATTATTGATCTAGGTGAAGATGCCGAAGGTGTATTGCCCAGAAAAGAGTTATTGCCTAAGGAAAATTATCGTTTAAATGATAAGCTACGTGCTTGTATTTTACGCATTGATGATGATGGCAAGGGGCCACAAATTATTTTATCGCGTGCTAATAAGAAAATGTTGCATGCTTTATTGATTCTTGAAGTACCTGAAGTCGCTGAAGAATTAATGGATATTGTCAATATCGCGCGTGATCCAGGATCGCGTGCTAAGGTAGCGGTGAAGTCAAATGATAAGCGTATTGATCCAGTAGGAGCATGTGTTGGTATGCGTGGTTCACGTATTCAGGCGATCACCAATGAGCTACAAGGTGAGCGTGTTGATATCGTATTGTGGGATGATAATCCAGCACAATTTGTAATGAATGCATTAGCACCAGCTGAAGTGACTTCTATTGTTCAGGATGAAGACAAACAAGCGATGCAGGTAGCCGTGAAAGAAGATCAATTATCGCAAGCGATTGGTAAAAGTGGGCAAAATGTGCGTTTGGCAACTGCTTTAACCGGGTGGCATATCAATGTGATTTCAAGTTCAGTTGCTGAAAAAGCACAGCAGGAAGAAGAAGAAAAAACCATGCAATTGTTTATGGAAGCACTAGATATTGATCAAGACGTTGCTGAAGTATTAATTGAAGAAGGCTTTACTAGTCTGGAAGAAGTTGCTTATGTAGCGCGTGAAGAAATGCTCGAGATTGAAGGCTTTGATAACGAGATTTGTGAAGAGTTACAAGAGCGTGCTAAGACAGCGCTTATTTCACAAGCCTTGGCTGCAAATAAGCCAGCTGAAGACTTGTTAAATATGGCAGGTATGACGGCTGAATGGGCAGATGCACTAGCGCAAAAAGATGTGATTACGATGGAAGATTTAGCTGAGTTAGCAGTTGATGATTTACGCGAAATTATTTCGATCTCTGAAGATGAGGCAGCAGCTTTGATTATGACTGCGCGAGCGCCTTGGTTTGAAGAGGATAACGAGAAGTAGGAGAAATGTAATGGCAGAGATGACAGTGGCGCAACTAGCCAAACTAATTAAGATTAATGAAAGTGTATTACTTGAGAAATTTGAACAATCAGGTGTGCATAAAAACAGCATCGATGACTTAGTAACTGATGCAGAAAAAAACCAACTTCTTAGTTTTATCCAAGGTGGCTCAACAGAGAAGAAATCTGCAGTAACTTTGCAAAGAAAAACGACTAAGCAGTTGAAAGTTGCGGGTAATCGCAAAGTAAATATTGAAGTACGTAAAAAGAAAACTTTGGTGACACCAACACTTGATGTTGCTGATGATCATCATGCAGAAGGAAACTTTGCTGCTAAAAAGCATGCATTAGTTGATATTGAACAGGTTAATGATGACATTCAAAATGAATCAGTAGCTGAGTCAAAAGCAAGAACAATGCATGATGATACAGTTGATGGAGTGGTTACATCTGAGCAGTCTCAGGCGAATGATGAAGCTCAATCTGTTACTGTTGATGAGTTACAAACAGAAGTTAAGAGCACTAAAGCACAAGTAAGCAAATCTATCCCTAAACCTAAAAAGCTAGACAAGCCAGCAAAAGTCAAGAAACAGCAAGTAACTGATGATGTAGTGGCGCATGAGGAGCCAAACAGTGCTTTTGCAATTACGGAAAAATCTGCTGATAAGCCAAAAAATAATGGCTTTAAAATTACCTCAAGACCAGCTGTGGTTGAAGATAAAGAAGATGTAAATATTGCTGATAATGCGACCAATGAAACAAAGGCTGCGCATAAGAAAACACTCGATAAAACAAAGCGTCGAGTGGATGAAGATGATGATGACTCTTCACGCAAGGGCTCAAAAAAAGCTAAATCAGCAGCAAGTAAGAAAGGCTCACGTAGTATATATGAGGATGATGATGACTATGGTTCTGGGTTTTCACGTAAGTCATCTAAGCCTAAGAAATTGCAGTTAAACAAAGTAAAAACACAGCAATTCACAAAACCAGTTGAGAAGGTTATGAAGCAGGTAGTGATTTTTGAAGGCATTACAGTCAATGAGCTGGCACAAAAGATGGCAGTCAAAGCAGCTGAGCTTATCAAGGTGCTATTTAAAATGGGTGTTATGGCGACGATTAATCAACCATTGGATCAAGAGACGGCGATACTTATTGTTGAAGAGTTGGGGCATGAATACACATTACATCGTGATGAAACGCTAGAAGAGACAGTTGTCGTTGATTCATCAAGTCAAGAGATGATGCCTCGCGCGCCAGTAGTAACTATTATGGGGCATGTTGACCATGGTAAGACGTCACTTTTAGATTATATTCGCAAAACACGCGTTGCAGTGGGTGAAGCAGGCGGTATTACGCAACATATTGGTGCTTATTCCGTGACAACGCAAAAAGGACAGATTACGTTTTTAGATACTCCAGGGCATGAAGCATTTACCGCAATGCGTGCTCGCGGTGCTGGGAGTACGGATATTGTAATTCTTGTAGTAGCTGCTGATGATGGTGTGATGCCACAGACAAAAGAGGCAATCCAGCACGCACGAGCTGCAGGGGTCCCAATTGTTGTTGCTGTTAACAAGATGGATAAACCTGAAGCTGATCCAGATCGTGTTAAAACAGAGCTATCACAGCTTGATGTAATCTCTGAAGAATGGGGTGGAGATGTGATGTTTGCGCACGTCTCAGCGAAATCAGGACTAGGTATTGATACATTATTGGATGCTGTGTTATTGCAGGCTGAAGTATTAGAGCTTAAAGCTGTTGATAAAGGTTTGGCAAAAGGTATTGTTATTGAGTCACGCTTAGATAAAGGGCGTGGCGCTGTTGCCTCTGTATTGGTGCAAAGTGGTGAATTAAACCAAGGTGATATCGTATTATGCGGAACAGAATACGGACGTATTCGTGTGATGATGAATGATCTTGGACAAAAAATTGATACTGCAGGCCCATCAACACCAGTTGAGATTTTAGGACTTTCGGGTGTTCCTAATGCTGGCGATGAGATGGTTGCGGTTAAAGATGAAAAAAGAGCACGTGAAGTGGCTGAATTCAGATCGCAAAAGAAAAAAGATGAGCGCTTAAAGCAACAACAAGCAAGTAAATTATCCAGCTTATTTGATCGCATGGGTGAATCAACAGGTGAGCGTCAAACCTTGAACGTCATTGTTAAAGCAGATGTTCAAGGCTCGGTTGAGGCAATTCGAGAGTCATTGGTTAAGCTTAGCAATGATGAGATCAAAGTCGATGTAATTGCTTCTGGTATCGGTGGAATCACTATTTCTGATGTTTCTTTGGCGGTTGCATCACAAGCAGTTCTTTTTGGCTTTAATGTGCGAGCTGATGCAACTGCCAGAAAGCAAGCTGAAACTGATGGCATTGAGCTGCGTTATTATAGTATCATTTATGACCTGATTGATGATGTGAAACAAGCGATGTCTGGGATGTTATCCCCTGAGCTTAGAGAGCAGATCATCGGTGTGGCCGAGGTGCGTGATGTCTTTAGATCATCTAAATTTGGTTCGATTGCAGGCTGTATGGTTATAGATGGGGTGATTAAGCGACACAATCCAATTCGTGTGTTGCGTGATCAGGTGGTCATTTATGAAGGGTCCTTAGAGTCACTAAAGCGCTTTAAAGATGATGCCGTTGAAGTGAAAAAGGGTCTGGAATGCGGTATTGGTGTTAAAAATTATAATGACGTTAAAGCCGGTGATCAGATAGAAGTTTTTGAAACGGTTGAAATTAAAAGAGAGATATAATTATGGCAAGTAATCCACGCGTTGAGCGTGTTGGCGATGAAATTCAAAAAATTATCGTTGCATTGCTGGCAACCAAAGTGCGTGATCCACGTCTAAAATGGGTCTCTATTACTGGTGTTGAGGTTTCCAAAGACTTATCTTATGCTAAGGTGTTTTTTTCATCATTAAGCACAGAAGTACATGCAACACAAGTGTTGAAAGCGTTAGAGTCAGCCAAAGGTTTTTTCCGTACAGCACTTGCCAAAGAACTGCGTTTACGTGTGGCACCTGCTTTGCGCTTTTTCTATGATGAATCTTTGGTATATGGTAATAAAATGAATTCATTAATTGAAAAAGCACGTCAGGAAGATGAGAAGTTTATTCAAAGTGATAATGACAATAATGATGAAGTATGCGATGGTAGTGAAGATGATGACCATGAGCTACGTGAGAAGCTGCGTTAACACCGTGTATCAGCATTTGTTCTTTAGACTTAAATAAGCTATAGTGCCAAGCAGAAATATCAATAATATTTAAGTTCTAAAATTATGGTTCCTGTCATTGCTATTGTTGGTCGTCCAAATGTCGGCAAATCAACACTTTTTAATGCATTAACGCGTACGCGTGATGCTTTGGTTTATGATATGCCGGGGGTGACGCGTGATCGCCAGTATGGTCAAGCAGTGTTTGAAGAAAAGCCTTTTATCGTCATTGACACCGGTGGCTTGTCTGACAACGATGCTGGTGTTAATGGTTCAATGGCTGATCAATCCATCCTTGCCATTGAGGAGGCAGATATTGTCTATTTTGTGGTGGATGCGCAAGCCGGATTAACCGCAGGCGATCTGTATATAGTTGAGCTGTTACGTACACGTGGTAAGCCTTCTGTATTAGTCATTAATAAAACAGATGGTTTGCAACAAGAGGTGGCGGCTGCTGATTTTTATTCACTTGGTTTTGAAGATTTATTTACTATTGCTGCCAGTCATCGTCGTGGCGTTAGCAATTTGTTATCAAATACCTTATTACCTTTGTGTGAAAAAGAAATTAAAGACTCCGAACATGCCGAGGGTGAGGCTAATAAGCGCGGCATTCGATTTGCCTTAATAGGGCGCCCTAATGTGGGTAAATCAACACTGACAAATCGTATGCTAGGTGAGGATCGTGTCGTTGTGTATGACATGCCGGGAACGACGATTGATAGCGTGTATATTCCTTTTTCACGTAATGATGAAGATTATACAATTATTGATACAGCAGGCATTCGCCGTAAGGGAAAAGTCAGAGAAACCTTAGAGAAATTCTCGGTAGTTAAAACCTTACAAGCCATTAAAGATGCCAATGTTGTTATCGTACTTATTGATGCCAAAGAGGGTTTAACCGATCAAGATATGCATTTGATGGGCTTTGCATTAAATGCTGGACGTGCAATGGTTATTGCAGTCAATAAATGGGATGGCATGACTGTATCAGATAGGGAGAATCTCAAAGAAGAGATCAATCGCCGTTTGGTATTTCTAAAAGACTATGTTGATATTCATTTTATCTCAGCGTTACATGGCACCAATGTTGGGCATTTGTTTGCATCATTGAAAAATGCCTATAGAAGTGCGACGAAAAAAATACCAACACCAGAGCTGACACAAGTCTTGAAAATGGCGACACAAGATCATGTGCCACCGATGTCTGGTAAATCAAGAATCAAACTAAAGTACGCGCATATGGGCGGGCATAATCCGCCGATTATCGTGATTCATGGTAATCAAGTAAATAGCTTGCCTGGATCATATAAGCGTCATCTAGAGAAGTTTTTCCGTGAAGCTTTTAATCTTGTGGGCACCCCGATTAGTTTTGAATTTAAACAATCGGAAAATCCATATGAACCAGCTAAGCAGAAGAAATTAACGCCATTGCAGCGTTATAAGGATAAGCAGGTGCAAAAGGAGAAAATGCAGAAAAAACGTGCATTAAAACAATACAAAGATCAGTAAGTTTATGCAGTTAAAAGTCAGTAAACGTCATTATCTCAAAGATGTGAATATTAAGCTCTCGGGTGCTAAAAATGCCTTATTGCATTTGTTGTTTGCTAGCTTGTTGACCGAAGAAGCAACGACGTTGCATAATGTTCCCTCAAGTCTGCATGACTATCATGCAGTGTGTGATATTTTGCAGGCAATCGGAGGTAAGCTCGATAGTCAAGATGGTGTGGTGACTATTGCCGCTCCGCAAAAAGTCAATAAAATAGAGCTCTCAAGCAATTACACGCGCCGCACGCGGACATCATTAATGTTGCTTGGTGCCTTGGCTAAAAAAGTTAGTGTATTAAAAATTGGTTATCCTGGCGGGTGTTCATTTAGTGAGCAAAGACCTTTTGACATTCATTTGTTAGGTTTTGAAGCTTTGGGTGCGAAGGTTACACATGATGAATATCATATTGTCATTGAACATCAGATAGATAAGTCAGTTGAACACACGCTGCGTTATCCATCAGTGGGTGCGAGTATCAACTTGATGTTATATGCAGTGATTGGTAGCGCTCAAGTTAAGCTTAATAACATCGCTTTGGAACCAGAGGTGATTGAGGTTGCGAGCTTCCTAAATTATGCTGGTGCTAAGATCAAAATCGACCACAGCGCACGTATTATGCAGATTGATGGCGTTGAGAAGCTCTCTGGTGTGACTTTTCGTGTAATGTATGATCGTATTCAGACAATGACCTATGCTGCTTTAGCCTATTTACATGGTCTAAATGTTTGTGTTGAAGGGGTTGATACCAAAGAGTACATTACTAAACCGCTGGATATTTTAAAGCAAATGGGGGCGAAATGGCAATTTGATGCTGAGCATAGGCGTATTTGTTTCTATGGTAAAAAGAGTTTATTAACACCGATTCAGATTACGGCGATGCCTTATCCAGAGTTTCCAACAGATTTACAGCCCATTTTTGCGGTGATGTGTGCTAAAGCAAATGGCGTATCTCACATTACGGATACCGTTTATCCTGAACGTATTAAGTATGTTGATGAGCTTAAAAAGCTTAACTTCCCTATCGATTATCAAGACAATAAGATCAAAGTATTAGGCAGTATTGCTGAACCTTTGCATGCTACAAGTATGAAAAGCTATGACTTGCGTGCTGGAATGGCAGTGGTAATGGGTGCATCGTTATCCGATCAGGTATGTACGATTACCTCAGCTGAGCAGATTTTTCGCGGATATGAAAATCTACTTGAGAACTTAACCCATTTTATGCATGTAAGCATTGATAAAGAAGAGTGATTATGTTTTCGTTGAAGTCTTATAACACCTATCATATTGAGAGTTTTGCCAAGCATGTTTATTTTCCGCAATCGGTAAATGAAATCATGGAAATCTATAAGCGACACACAAAGGTGGTTGTCTTAGGTAATGGTAGTAATATTATTCTAACTCAAAGCGTGTATGAGAACATTGCTTTTATTGTGATCAAAGATCAGTTTAAACGTATTTCTGAAGTGAAAGAAGGTACGTATGCTGAAGCTGGTGTATTGTTAAAAGAGTTATCACTATATGCTTATGAACATAGCTTAAGCGGTGTTGAGACATTTTTTGATGTACCAGCGAGTATTGGTGGGGCGATGATTATGAATACTGGTGCTTATGGTGATGAGATTTATGATCATGTACAGTATGTTGATATTTTAGATACACAAACTTTTGTACAACAACGGATTGATAAAGCAGACATCGATTATGGCTATCGCTATTCGATGTTTAAAAAAATGCCTGTGATTATTCTTGGGGCTTGTTTTGATTTATCAATAAAACCGCAAGCGGAGATTAAAACCAAAATGGATGATATCCTCTTGCAACGTCAAGCAAAGTTGCCATATGAGCCAAGTGCAGGGAGTGTGTTTAAACGTCCTAATTACCATATTACTGTTGGTGAGATGGTTGAAAAAATTGGGCTTAAAGGATTTCAAATTGGTGGAGCGCAGATATCACCCAAGCATGGTGGTGTAATTATCAACACGAATAATGCTACAGGGCAACATATACTTGAGTTGGTTGAGCATATTAAAAAGGTGGTATTAGAGCAGTATCATGTGCGGTTGGAGTTAGAACAGATCTTGGTTTAACTTGTAATGCGTGGTGTTGATCTTATACAGTTTGTGAATTAAACCTTAGAAAAAAATGATAAAGGCTCTATCGTTTCTGTTAGGCATTCATTATGAAAATGAGAATCTTTTCAAATCACCACAAAAAGAAACCCGTTGATTTGTCGTAGAGAATTGATATTTGACTTTTTAGTATATTGTATATACATTAGATATATTAAAGAAATACAATAAAAACATATGCTTATAATCACACCTAAAATCAAAGATAAGCTATGGCATAAACATCGAGTTACCGTTACAGAAGTTACACAATGCTTTATAAATAGAGATGGTTGTACTCTTATAGATGATAGAGAAAACAACAGAACTGTTCCACCAACGCAGTGGTTTATAGCTAAAACTGACAATGACAGAAACTTAAAATTATTTTTATTGAGTTTGATGAAGATGTAGTTATCAAAACCACGTATGAGCCAAATGCAAAAGAACTGGAGATTTACACATGTATGAACACAAAAAATTAACTAAAGAAGACATCATGCAAATAGAAAATGATGATAGCTGGGATAATAGAGAGGTTGGCGCTGATATAAAACATGCTTCAATTCATAGTTCTAATTTAGACAACAACTTAAATCTTAAACTAATATCTTGCAGATTGCAGAAAGATTTAATAGATGATTTAAAGCATATAGCATTAGATAAAGGCATTAATTATCAGCCATTAATAAGACAGGTGCTAACTGAATACGTTTCTAACTATCATAGAATGACTACCAAGGTACAAAGGTATTAATTATGAAAATTAGAATCTTTTCAAATCACCTCAAAAAGAGATTAGTTTAGCATTAAAACGTATGAAGGAGATTAACAATGATTAAAAGCAAAAGCGTTTGAAAATGAAGCAGTTATATGTCGTTGGTTTGCTTTCATGTCAAAAAATAAGAATAGACAATTCTCTGTTGTTCCCCATATGCATTCAGCTTAATTTTTATTGTTTTAGGGAAATGCTCGAAATCCTTGATATAGCATGGCTGGGCTGGCAGGATTCGAACCTGCGCATGACGGGATCAAAACCCGTTGCCTTACCGCTTGGCGACAGCCCAATATTGATCGTGAAAACCGCTTAGTTAAGCGGGTTGTCATCGCTCGACAGGTGCAAAGTTTAATGTTTTCACTATCCAGCTGTCAATATCTTTTTCTAACTTTTTCTGATTTTGTAAAAGGTGGTTGTAATCCGTGCTAAGGAGGTAAAAACAAGCCCCTGTTCCGGTCAATCTGAGCGCTTTAGCACTAGGGAGTTTTTGTAAATTTAACCATACCTTTGAGTAAAGGCTTTGAATGACTTCAAGAAAGACATTATCATAAGGTAGTGGATCAGTAATCTCTTGATGATTTAATATGGATTTGTTTTTATTTAACAATGCGTGGTTAAATAGCGCTGTAGTACTGGCATGAAAGTCTGGCTTGATAATCAGTGCATATTGTTCGATATAAGGCTTAGGTATTAGCATTTCGCCAATCCCTTCAGCCCATGCTGCTTTTTGTAATAAGAATATTGGGACATCGGCACCAAGACTGCATCCAATGCCATGTAATTGCTTATTAGAAAGGTGGCACTGCCACAGTGTATTAAGGGCGATAAGTGTAGTTGCTGCATTACTACTGCCACCACCAAGGCCCGCACCCATTGGAATGTTTTTATCAATATGAACATCAATGCCAGCATGTCCTTTGGCAAAAGGCTTTAAAGCAAGTGCGGCTTTGTAGATTAGGTTATCTTCATCTTTACCAATGTTGACGTTACTAGACAGTTTGATTTGATTATCTGCTGTAGCTGAGAAATGTAGAAAATCTTTCAAATCAATAAATTGAAACCAAGTTTGTAGATTATGGTAGCCATCGTCACGTTTGCCTGTAATGTGCAGAAAAAGATTGATCTTGGCATAAGATGGATAAGTTATGGGTTCAAAAGCCATGATTTAATCACAAGTGTAATTTTTAGATCATCACCATAACGAAATATAATTTTCTCAGCAAGCGGATATTGCGCATCATAGAGCATGTAATCTTTATATTGGATTTGCCAACCTTGTTGTTTCAGATTTTCTATAAGGCCAAAGTTGTTAAGTATCTTGCTATAAGGTGTTTGTGGCATGTATAAACCACGTGCCCAATAATATAAGCCTTCAATGGGTATACTCCAGCCAAGTTGCGATTGCATAAGTTGCTCAAGGTTTTGAGATTTTACTATTTCTCCATTACTACGCTTAAGTTTAACTTTATGATGATTACCAGAGAAAGTCGTAGCCCCTATACCTAATGGTCCATAAATCTGAATCCAGAAATCTTGTTTATTTTGCTTCCAGATAAAATTAGCTGATTCCCCTTTGCGATTGATGATAATTCCAAGCACACCAGATGCTTGCCATTGGGTTAGTTTTTGTAGTTTTTGTTGGTAACTTTGCCAAGCCTTGGTTAGCTTGAGTTCAGGGTTTTGATTTGGTTGTAAATTTTGTTTATATGCTATATTTTCTTGATTTGAAACGATAGGAGTAAGTGGGGCTTTAGGTGTACTTATTGTGGAGCAACCAGCTATGAATAAAGTAAAGGCTGCAATAAAAAAATATAAAGCAATAGAATAAAAAGTTTGTTTTGTGAGCATTTGGTTTAGACTCCAAGCTCTTCTTTATGTATTTGCATTACTTCATAATAGTTTTGTGCATTAGCTTTAATGTAAGCCTTTTCACTATCCTTTAATGGGCGAGATTGAGTCGCGGGTGAGCCAATATATAAAAATCCTGATTCAAGGTGTTTGCCCGGTGGCACCAGTGAACCTGCGCCAACAATGACATCGTCTTCAATGATAGCGCCATCTAAAATAATAGCGCCCATGCCAATTAATACGCGATTGCCAATATGGCAGCCATGGATAACCGCACTATGTCCAATAGTGACCTCGTCACCTATACGTGTATCGTAACCCGTGCCGGGGTTATCAAAAAATTGTGTCGTATGCAAAATAGAGTTGTCTTGGATGTTGGTTTTATAACCGATGGTGATATTTAGAAGGTCACCCCGAATGCTGACATTTGGCCATACGGAACTCATCTTACCAATAGTGACATCTCCTGTGACGGTTGCCATTGGGTCAATAAATACATCTTTGGCAATGCTTGGTGTTTTGCCATTAAACGAACGAATGGGCATAATAATACACTTTTGTTTTCACATAATAAAAGGCAATATATACCCAACACAAACCATTTTCCAGAGTTTCTTGCTTTGCAATTAAGCATCATAAAATGGCTTGTGGCAGGAGTTAAAAACTAAGGTAGGATAAAAAGGGTTAAAAGAATTATGATTAAGACTAAATATTCACCCACAAGTGCTCACCGTACCCTGAGCGTAAGTCGAAGGGTAAGCTTGGAAAAATCACACTTCATAGAGGCTTCGACTTACGCTCAGCCAACGCTTACACAATCAAGGTGGGTAGCAATATGGTTATAGCCAGGACTGCTATGAAGGTAAGTATTATTGGTGTTGGTGCCATTGGTGGATTTATCGCCGTGCGATTACAAAATGCAGGTATTGCTGTGCAGCTGGTATTAAAACAAAAACCAATGGATCAAAGTGTTGTTGATCTTAAAGTCTCTGGTGGCATGACACTTTCAGGAAGCTTTAATGATCTTGTCGATTGCACCGAGGATATTGATGGTGATCTTATTTTTATTTGTACCAAATCAACTGCAAATAGTGCATTATTTGAATCATTAACAAGTATAGACAACAAATGGATTGTTTTATTGCAAAATGGAATTGGTGAGGAAGAAAAACTTTTACAAAACATTGATAAAAGTAACACAGTAATTGGTGCAGTAAGTCATATTAAGGTCAGTAAAGTTGGTAATGAAATCATGTGGCATAACCAGTTATGTAATATTGACTATGCCTATTTGCAGCCAAGAGATAATGTAAGTGTTGACCGCGTGTTGAGTAAGGCTTTTATTGAAGCAAATAAGAAAAAGAGTGTATTGGATTTACGCTTTCATAAATTACTCGTTAGTGCGCCATGCAATGGTGCATCTGTGATATTTCAGGCAGATATGAATGCATTGGCAAATAATCCACAGATTGCTCAGATGATTCGTGAAATTGCGCTTGAAGTCATTACGGTAGCTCATGCCTATAACATTAAGCTTAATATTGAGGCGATTGATAATCTACTTATTGCTTTAGCTAAGCCCGAATACAGTGGTGCTTACTTTAGTATGTGGTATGACTACAATGAAAATAAACCGATGGAACTTGGTAGTATTTATGAGAATGTGCTTAAAATGGCGTGCTTAAAGGATCTAGAAATGCCAACACTTGAGCACTTATATGAACAGTTAATGTGTTTAGAAAATACTTTAATTATTGTGGATGGCTCAATATCCTTACGCTTGTTGCGTCTTAGTGATGCGCAATATTTACATCAACTAAAAGTTGATAATAAAGCACACCTACAATCATGGCATGACTGGGCAAATAAACCATTTTATATCGAGGACTCTCACCAATTTATTGCTCAGGCGCAAATAAACTTTCTACAACGGAAAAAATTGATCTTAGGTGTATTTAGTAACAATAGTTTGATTGGTATGTGCAGCTTTAATACCATTGATGAAGTGTCAAAAAATGCAGAGGTAGGATACTGGCTGGCGCAAAGTTATGTGGGGAGAGGTATTATTACTGCTGCAATTCATGCCTTGTCAGAATATGCTAAAACATCATTAAGTTTAGCAAGCTTAAGTATTAGTGTAGCAACACATAATACAAGAAGTCGTCGCGTTGCTGAGCGCTTAAATTTTGAATATATATGTGACCGACCAAATCACGAGCGCGTTGTAGACAAAATATATGACCATGCGTTATATCGTTTGGCTCTAAAAGAGTAAACATTACAAAGAAAATCTGTGAAATGGTGTATAAGTGGTATAAGCTGGCATGATACAAAATAGCTACAACATCTTATGCACTTGGATTTTAAACACTTTGTTTTTGACTTAGATAACACACTTTATTCAGCAAGCTCGGCATTTTTTGATTTGCAATTACGCAATATGTCAGACTTCATTGTTGAGAAGTTAAAAGTAACGCGCAAAGAAGCAGACTTTTTGCGTGAAGAATACTATCACAGCTTTGGTACTACAATGCATGGTTTGATGCATCACCATGCCATTGACCCCTATGAATTCTTGGCGGTAATTGATAATGTGCCATTGGAGCGTTTGCGCTTGGATGATGAGCTTTTGGGTTTGTTAATTAGTTTAAAATCACAAGGTAAGCATTTATCTATTTTTACCAATGGCTCGATTTATCACGCTGATCGTGTGATGTCTAAATTATCTCTTAATCAAGTGATTGAAGATGTTGTGACATTAGAATGCACAGGACTTGTGCCTAAGCCAAACCCTCAAGCATATCAATTTTGCTTTGAGCGTTTGAATATAGATCCCAAGGAGGCGGTATTTTTTGAAGATTCATCGCATAATCTTATTCCGGCGAAACATCTGGGCATGACAACAGTGCTTGTTAATGCCAATGATACAGCACATGCACGTTTTATTGCACACCCTGAGATTGATTATTTTGTGCAAGATGTGCCGTCTTTCTTAAAGGGGAAGTTTTTAGAAAAGCGTGTATAGAGTTAATAACACTACCCAAATCATACTATTGTTCATTATTGGGGTTCTTACCAAACACCATATCTAATATAAAAGGCTTTAGTGTTTTGGTTTCTGTATTAGCGTTGTTGTCTATTTCCTGAGGATCAATAAAATTTATCTTTTCGTTAAGCTGTTTTCTAACATCATTTTTAGTTACGAAGTTATCTCCTTCTATATACCTTATATAATAGTTATCAAAATCAGGTCCTACAGAATCAACTTTAAGATTGCTATATGTCTTATTAGGGTCACTATAGTAGTCAGAACTTTCTATTTCATTATGAATAGGATGATCAGAAATATTATCAGAGTATTCATAAGATGTTATTTGTGATATTTCAGGGTCATCAATAACATTTAAATTGTCCAACATAACGTTATTTACATGATTATTATTATGAATATTCTGAATAATTTGATCTTCATGAATAGATTGCGAAGCAACTGATTCCTCATTATTTAAATTATTTTCAACAATGCCCGATTTATTATAGTAAGCACCCAATGCAATCCCTGCCACTGG
>NZ_QLIU01000071.1 GCF_003574425.1 Cysteiniphilum halobium
CTAAAGCTAAATAAATGACTTGAACCTTTTGCTAGATTCTTAGCCTGACCATTGTCATCAAATGCAATCGTTTTGCTCCCATCAGAGTTAGTGGTGACTTGACCGCCGATGATATCACTTGCAAGGCTAGCAATGGGCTCGGCCAAAACCAAGGATAATCCATTAATAAATGTACTGCTTTGTTCACTATTTTTCACTTCTATTTGAGTCACAATACTCTCGCCAATCATCGGTGTTGATATAATCTGGGCAATCGCTAAAGTTGAGGCGTTTCTTGAAACGATGCGCGTAGTTACAGGAACAGCAACTTCGCCAATATCTGTCGCAATAGCAAAACCACCACTTACTGTAGCGCCGACACTTGTAACTTGTAGCTGTGCTTTTAGTACACATTTTGGGTCATCACTTGTTAGCTTAGTACCAATACGACAGTCTGGTAAACCTGATGTATTGTTAAGTAATGTCCATGCATTATCTGGTGCTTGACCACCGGATGCAAGTGCAACGCCAGGAAAGCCAATACCTTGTATGACGCCTAATGTCACAGGATTTAGTTTAATGGAGTTTGTTGCGCCTGCTAAGGCCCCAGAGGCTCCTATCGTCATTTCATAAATACCGGATTCATCTTCTGCAATTTCAGCTGGTAAGTTACTTGTTACAGATACAGTGACTGAACTTGATCCGTCATTTGATGACTTCGAGCTGCAGCTTATCAGTAGTAAGCTGATTGCAATCACAGCAAGTCTTTTAACGCTGACATATAAAGCGATAAGTATTTGATTTATATGGAGTATATTTTTCATCGCTAACCTTAAGATTAATTATCATTTAACTGTTTAAATAATAGACTATTTTGTGAAAAATAAAGTAGCTTAATTCGCTTTCTAATTGAGAAATAGACTATGTACATTGTGAGTTTATCGACCAAATTAAGAAGTCAGCTAAATATCCATCAACTGTTTTAATAGCACGAAAAACTACCAGCTGTTACAATCGACATATCTTTGATTTATTGGAAACTAAATAGGTTTATGCAAGAAGTGTTTAAAGTTTATTTCACACATCGCACGGTACAAGTATTGTGGATTCTTTTTTTTGCTTTTTTGACACTTAGTATTTTGTTAGGGATATTTAGCAGCCACTGGTGGTGGCTATTTTTACCCATTATTATTGCACCCTTTTATGAATGGTATGCCCATAAATACTTATTGCATGCCCAACTCACTAAAAAACCCGGGATTTTTCGAAATTTTCAAATACGTTTACATCATGGGCATCATAAATACCCACAAGATATCGAGCTGTTATTTGCTCCTTGGACAGCGATTATCTTACACCTTATCCAGACTTATCTTTTATTTGCACTTATTACCTGGAGTTTTAGCGTGGCACTCGTACCATTTACTTTTGGTATTTTGTATTATCTTTTCTATGAATGGATGCATCTGGCACACCACACACCTACCTACCAACCCAAAACTCACACGGGGCACAAATTAAAACGCGCGCATATGCGCCATCACTTTCATAACGAAAACTATTGTTGGGGTATTACTAACTATCTAGGTGACTTATGTTTTGGCACATTTAAAGAACGCAATGATGTCCCTAAAAGTGCAACAGCTAAAAAAATTGCTGGCTTTAGCGAATAATCTTAAGGGTTGGAGAAACATAAAGTAAAAGGTTTGCAAAGCAAACATTTATTTTATGATGATTCCTTAATGCAGTACCACCCATTTACGACTTAAAATATTATATTTATTTAGCTCTTGTTCATGAAATTTATTCATAAACTCACGATTATTAACTTCAGTATTTAACTCTTTCTGCGCAAGACTAATTCCATAACGACGGCACCAGCGTTTTACTGTCCACACCTGATACCCCATCATTTCAGAAGCTTCAAGGTAAGAAATACCCTGATTATGTAGATCAGTTAAAACTTTTTCAGCAGGTTTACCGTATTTTTTTAGAATATTCAGTTCAAAATTATTGCTATATTGATTTGGCATCTTATGCTCCTAAATGAACAACTCTCTAAACATAAAAAGAATTTTCACATAGAACATTTGATCAATCCAATAAAATAAAATAATCAAGAACATAACAAAAAGCTATGCCTAAATTTATGTATTTTGACCTTGTATATCCTCTAGCGTTTTTGCTAGGTTAATTTTTAATTTATCCAGTGTCGTAATAAGCGCATTTTTTTCATCAAGGCTCACACCAACTAGGATTTGCGCATAATGCTGCTTGACTGCTTTATCCAGTTCCTCTAACACGGCAAGTCCACGCTTAGTAACAACAATACACTTAGCTCGACGATCACTTTCATGTGCGATGCGTTCAATAAGACCTTGATCACTCAAGCGATCAAGCACACGAATAAGGTTCTGTGCTTCTATCTCTAAGTGTCCTGCCAGTTCAATTTGTGTCAACTTCGGACGAAATCTCGCATGTACTAATACACGCCGATCTAAAACATTTAAGCCTAATTCTTTTGCATGAAAATTATAAATTTTTCGAATCAATAATCCGGTATCACAAATCGCAAACTCTAATAGTTGTGTGGTCGCGTCTGACATGCTTAGCTTGTTACCCTTTGACGTTGTGCCTGAAGCTGGATTATAACAATGGCACTCATAATTGTCAGCACTATTCCCATTAGTGTTAACCAATCATAACGATCCGCGAAGAAAAATACGCCGATGAGTGCCGCAAAAATGACATTTGCATAATAAAGTACTGAAAAGCTCTGCGCCTGAATATAGCCTAACGCCAACACCAAAAGATATTGCACAAAGAAAAATAACACCCCAATTGCAATAAGTATCAATAGTGCATAGAACGTCACTGCTTGCCAAAAAGGAATGCTGACAACCCCTGCAATAATACTTGAGAATAAAAAGTAATAAAAAACAGTTGTTAAACCATTATCATGGCTTGAGATTTTACGCACCATGATAATTGATAGCGCCATCGATAAGCCTGCACCCAGAGCAACAATTGCATAAGGATTCATGATTTTAGCATCCGGTTTTAAAATCATAACAACACCAACAAAACCAATGATAAGTGGCAGCCATAGCGCATGCTGGAACCTTTGTCGCATAAAAATAAATAAGATAAATGGCACAAAGAATGGCGCCGTATTTGCCAATAGCACACCATCTACTAATGGTACATGCATAATCGCAATAAATAGAAAATAGCTGATTCCCAAACTAAAAATCGTTCTTGCCAAATGCTGCCATGGCACTTGAGTTTTAAATAAATTAACCTGCCACTGATGCTTTTTATATAAAATAATTGGCAAGATAAGTATCAAAGCAACTAAACTTTGGCTAAATACAATAACTGGTACACTTAATCCAATATTAAACTTCTTAATTACTGCTGCTTGAAATGCATAAATTAATGCACTAAGTAAAGTAAAACTAACCCCTAAATAACTATTTTTCATTGAATTTAACTTAAGCATATATTTTATAATTAATGATTATTATAATTTTTAATTTTTAAAATGCAATATTTACATTTTGGCTAAGACTAAATATTCACCCACAAGTGCTCACCATACCCTGAGCGTAAGTCGAAGAGTAATCACACTTCATAGAGGCTTCGACTTACGCTCAGCCAACGCTTACACAATCAAAGTGGGCAGGAATATGGTCATAGCCTACATTTTAAATATAAAAAGACGACTCACGAGTTAGGAGTTAGGAGTTAGGAGTTAGGAGTTAGGAGTTAGGAGTTAGGAGTTGAAATAATTATTTTGAAGATTGGTGTGCGAGCAACAACTGATTCTGTAGCGAAATTTTCTCTAGTGCTAAGATAATTTTATTATTTTGTTCAAGTATTAACTGATTTTGCTGCGCCTGTTTATAAGCGAGATATAGGCTATATTGCTGATATTTTGTCAAATCATCAGCATTTTTATCCGCTTTAGCAAACATATTACTAAGCTCAGTTTGAAGCGCATCAATTTGACCTTCATTACCAACCGTCACCGGGTAATTAATTTGTGCTGTTTGTGAAACTGCAACAGGATTTTCAGGCATAATTGCTTGAGGTGCTTGCACACCTCTTAGTTGATCTTCCAAAGACATCGATTGATTTCCCGGAGAAATGACTTTCATTCTGCTACCTGTTTGAGCTGTATCACTGACAATGGTTGCTTGTTTCTTAGTATGCGCATCTGGCGTAGATGTATGATCTGGAGCAGTTGTTGCTTTGATGGATGCAAAGCTTGGTGAGAAACTAAAAATACTTCCTGTTAACAGTAACAAAGTGGCACATATTTTTTTCATTATGGTTTATCTTTAGTGAATAAACATAGCATCACCATAGCTATAAAAGCGATAATTGTCACCTATTGCATGGCGATATGCTTTTTTTATCATATCAATCGAAGCAAAGGCACTAACAAGCATAATTAATGTTGACTTTGGTAAGTGAAAATTAGTCACCAATGCATCAACGACATGAAATGTTTTTCCAGGGTATAGAAAAATATCACTCTCACCATAAAATGCTTTTATCTCACCACTTGCTGCAGCTGTTTCCAGTGAACGCACTGAGGTTGTACCAACAGCAATTACACGCCCGCCTTGTGATTTAGTTTTGATGATCTGATCACATACTTTCTGTGGCACATCAATCAATTCACTATGCATAACATGTTGATGTATATCATCGGTTTGCACTGGCTTAAAGGTACCAGAGCCCACATGTAACGTTACATAAGCAATATCAGCACCTTTGCCTTTTATTTTTTGCAATATCTCTTTGGTAAAGTGAAGTCCCGCAGTTGGCGCTGCCACAGAGCCCAGAAGTTCACTATAAACCGTCTGATAACGCTCTATATCAAAGGTTTCATCTTGACGCTTAATATAGGGAGGCAGCGGCATATGGCCATGCTCTGCCATTAATTGCCAAACATTACCATTAAGTAATTCAACATGATAAAGTCCGTCATTTTTGTCTATCACGCGTGCTTTGATATCAGCGATGTCAACAATTGAATCCAATTTAGGTGCTTTATTGGCGCGAATATGGCTAATAAAAAGTTTATCATTCACTACTTTTTCAATTAAAAACTCAAGTTTGGCACCAGTTTCTTTTTGTCCAAAAAGGCGTGCGGCCATCACACGCGAATTATTAAAAACAACCAAATCACCCGCTTGTATATAATCAATAATCTCACTAAAAACATGATTACTTAATGCTTTTTTTTGACGATCAAGCACCAGCAGACGACTTTGATCACGCTCTTTTGCCGGATAACGCGCAATAAGATGCTCAGGTAATTCATAATCAAAAATATCTGTTTTCATGAGTGTCATATCCTCTATAAACAATACAATTTAATAAGATAAACTTCTCAAGGGCGTATGCAATACGCCCTTGTATAAAACAAATAGCAAAAAAAAGGCGCCAATACGGCGCCTTTTTTATTTGTTTGCTTACGCTAATCGATAATTAAGCGTTAGCAACTGCGTCGATTGAAACAAATTGACGATTTAAAGGACCACCTGTGTGGAACTTAACAATGCCATCAGCTGTCGCAAACAATGTGTGATCACGACCACAACCAACGTTAACACCAGCATGAAATTTTGTACCACGTTGACGCACGATAATTGAACCTGCTTTAACAGTTTCACCACCATAGCACTTAACACCTAGGTACTTAGGATTCGAATCGCGACCGTTACGAGTACTACCGCCTGCTTTCTTATGAGCCATGTTTTATACTCCTTAAATTAACCTTGAATTGCTGTGATTTTTACCGCCGTGAAATACTGACGATGACCTTGACGCTTCATGCTATGCTTACGACGACGAAACTTAATAATCTGAACTTTTTTATGACGACCTTGCTCAACGACTTCAGCAACCACTTTGGCACCATCAACAACAGGACTGCCAACTTGGATATCGTCACCATTTTGCAACATCAACACATCAGTAAACTCAACCGTTTCACCAACGCCTTTTTCAATTTTTTCTAGCTTAAGTACAGCACCTTCTTTGGCTTTGTACTGCTTACCGCCACTTTTAATAATTGCGAACATAGTATTCTCCGAATGCTCAAGCTGACATAATGCCGCTTGACTTTTTGTTATCATAATTTAAAACGCTTTTTAAAAAGCTCGCAAATTCTATTGTTTTTTGCAGCAAATAGCAATATTCAAGGCTTAATAAATTCAACAATATTGCCAGATGGATCTTTTACATAACAAGATAAAGTGCCATCACGATGCTGCTTCAGCTTGCCAAAGCTTTCTGCTTTTTCAGAATTAAATGCAATATGCGGCGGATGTTGATGTGGCACGACAAATGCAAGCTTTATGTTTTGAAACTCAATCATCGCCCAGGTATCATCCTGATAAATCAGTTTGGCATCAAAGTGCGACAAATACCACTTAATTGTCTCTTCTAAGTTTTTGACCACAATGGCAACATGATCCACTCTATCCATCTGATTGCCTTTTACCTATAAACCCTTATCTTAAGTATAAAAACTATTTCAGCAATAGCCAGCACTCCGTTAAAAGTTCTGTATCAGCCACTTCATGATCGAAATTGTAATAGCAAAATATACAAGGCAAATCAGCAAGCTCCTCACCTGAGCTAGGCAACCAATCCCTATAAAGCGAATATATGCATATTAGCTGATCAATATTATCACGCGAGCCTTTGTGTAGAGCTGTCGCATAGCGCCCCGCTGGTAAATGTTTCTCAACAACAACATCCTCACTCATTTTTAAACTCTCAGACACGGTAATACCCAAATCAAATCGAAACTCAGTGACAGGCGTTGTCTTTGGGTCATCATAAGCAAAACCAAAAGCCTCTCCAGACTTAGGTTTTAAACCCATCGTTTGCGCTTTTGCCCAAGTGACTAATTGATTGACGCTAGCGCCCATAAACTTAGGATCACCTCTATGCTCAACCACGGCTAAACGTCTTGCCTTCATTTCTTTAATTTCAACATTCATTTCCTTTATTCCTTCTTGAGATAACTGATAAGGTGCTTTTTCCCATAAAGACCAGTCTTTTTGCATACGAAATGCCTTGGGACTGATACCTGAGGTCTGCTTAAAGGCTCTTGTAAATGCTTCATGGGATTCAAAACCTGCATCAATTGCAATATCAATAATTGATTTATCCGATTCAACAATCAACTGATGAGCTGCCCTTTTTAAGCGCAACCAGCGAATGTACTGCTGTACAGACAAACCGACATGACCAGTAAATAAACGATGAAAATGGTACTTGGAAATGCATGCAATATCACTTAATTGATCCAAGCTAAGTTTCTCATCAAGATGCTTGGCAATATAAGTAATCACTTTTTGTAATTTATCATTCATTTTCAAACTTAGTCTCGCTTACTTACTGAGGTTTATGATAAGTCAGTTTATTTCTAATTTTTTGATCATTCTTGCTAACTATATTTTTTATCCACGTAGACTAAAGGTCTCTGGCAAATCAGCACAAACCATTTTACAGTATTTCCACCATTGCCTTATGACATTCTTGTTTAAATTGACAATACATTGTACAATTTAAATTACTTATAAGCAGAGCGAGTATAAATATGGAAAAAGTAACCTATTCAAAATGCAGAAACAATCTAGCCTCCATGATTAATAAAGTAAATGATGATCATGCTCCGCTATTAATTACTAGAGAAAGAGGAAAAGATGCCGTTTTAATGTCACTTGAAGATTATAACGCTTACAATGAAACACTTTATCTGATGAGCTCACCTGAAAATGCTAAACAACTTAATAAAGCCATTCATGATTTAGAGAAGATGAAAAATGTTATTCAAAGAGACCTAATGGAATGATCCTATGTTGGCATAGTCTTGCTTGGGAACAATATCTATATTGGCAAGCACATGACAAAAAAATAGTAAAGTCCATTAACAGACTTATAAAAGAAATCATGCGTGACCCTTTCAAAGGAATTGGCAAACCTGAACCGCTAAAGCATAATCTACAAGGTTGGTACTCTCGAAGAATTGACTTGACGCATAGACTTGTCTATAAAGTTGAGGGTAACAATTTACTTATCGCCCAATGTCGTTTTCATTACTAAATCAACAATACTCTAATTGCCAATTAGCGTACTAAGCTCATCAATATTTTTCGCGCAAAGCTTAGCAACAGATAAGACTTTATCTCGCTGAACATGCTCGACATAGGCAATAAAATCATTAGCAATACCAGCATTGTAAAGCTCATAATCCGTAAAGCCATCACCAACAATCACGGTTTTGCCAGCTAACTGATCTTGGATTTTTGCAGCACCCGTGACTTTTGAATCACAAAAACCATTGTCATTATTTAAGCAATCAAAGTATCCCTTGTCATCCCAGTGTAAATTCACAGTAAAAACGCGTGACGCTGGAATACCCAGATACTCAGCAAAAGGTAAAATAAGCTCACTAAAACCACCACTAATAATCCATACTTTAACATCTTGCTGATGCAGTTGCTCAATTAATTTCTTGACACCAACCGTTAATGCGTCAGGACAATGCTGAGCAACAAATGCATTCAACGCCGCCTTTGTTGGTTTCGCTACTTTTAAGCGCGCCTCCAGACTATCACGAAAACTCATCTCTCCATTCATGCCGGCATTAGTTAAGATTTCAATTTGCTGTATTTTAGACTGATCTCCTTGAAGCAACTCAGCCATAACTAACTCTAGTGATTCAAAGCGGATCAGCGTTGAATCAAAATCAAAAATCACATTATTGTACTTACACATAATATTTGTCTTACCTGGTGGCTTATTCACTCATTATTTCAATTAATTTGCTATCCAAGCACGATAGCATAAATTCAGTCATTGCCGTTTTATTAATTTTTAGCAGGATGCAAAACCGTAGGTTTTAAAAACCGTGGATCTTTTTGCTTATAATCTAACGTAAAATGAAGTCCGCGACTTTCCTTCCTGCGCATCGCAGATTCAACCATTAACTCAGCAACTAACACCAGATTTCTAAGCTCCAACAAATCAGCAGTCACAGTAAAGTCAGAATAATAGTCAAAGACCTCTTGACGCAATAGCTTAATGCGATGCATAGCGCGCTCCAAGCGTTTATTACTTCTAACAATACCCATAAAGTCCCACATACAACGTCTGATTTCACGCCAGTTATGACGAATAAAAATCTCCTCATCTGAGTCAGTTACAAGCGCATCATCCCAGCGGGGAATATCTGACATTGGCACTAATCCTGAGAGGTTTTGTTTAATATCATTTACAGCAGCAAAGGCATAAACAAGACATTCTAGCAATGAGTTACTTGCCATGCGATTAGCACCATGAAGTCCCGTATAAGTCACCTCTCCTGCAGCATATAGCCCGACAACATCGGTTCGTGCCCTATTATCGATCATAACACCGCCGCAGGTATAATGCGCCGCAGGCACCACGGGGATCTGATCTTTGGTCAAATCAAGTCCATACTTTAGTAAACTTTCATAAATCATCGGGAAGTGTTCTTTGATAAATGCTTCCGCTTTATGCGTGATATCGAGATAAACACACTCCAGACCATATTTTTTCATCTGCAAATCAATAGCACGTGCGACAACATCTCTTGGTGCTAGCTCAGCGCGTTCATCAATCTCAAGCATAAAACGTTTACCATTAGGCAAACGCAAATAAGCACCTTCACCACGCAATGCTTCACTTAATAAAAATGATCCAGCTTTTGGGTGATAAAGACATGTTGGATGAAATTGATTGAACTCTAAGTTTGCCACACGACACCCAGCACGATAAGCAATGGCAATACCATCGCCACTAGAAACCACAGGATTAGTAGAGTATTGATAGACGCGTGAGGCACCCCCTGAGGCTAGAATTACAGCACGTGCACCAAAGGTTTCAATCTTCTTTGATTTAAGATTTAGTGCATAAGCACCAACACAACGCTGTTGTTGCAGAATCAAATCAACCACATTGTAATATTCATAGATTTTTATATTCGGATGGTTTTTAGCCAAAGCTGTTAAGGTCGTTTGCACTTCTTTGCCGGTAGCATCTGCAGCATGCAAAATACGTCGATAGGAATGTCCCCCCTCCATAGTCAAGTGGTAATAATTTTCATGCGCACTATCCAAAGTGAAATGTACGCCTTGAGCAATCAACCATTCAACACATGATTTAGCATTCTCAACAGTAAAGCGTACTGCTCTTTTATCGCATAATCCATCACCAGCGATAAGCGTATCTTCAATATGTGCCTCTAATGAATCGCCTTTATCCATCACTGCTGCAATCCCACCTTGGGCATAAAGGCTAGAGCCTTCACCTAGCGCAGATTTACACAATATTGCCACTTGGCAATCATCTGCTAAGTTAAGTGCAGCTGTTAAGCCTGCAGTACCCGCCCCGACAATCAATACATCTGTTTTTTCAAGCATGTTAAATCATTCGTTATCATATAAAAACTTAAGCAATTATACGTGATTATATGCCTTTGTGTTAATATATCCCGCTCACAAACCATTTTGCAGCAACGGATTTCCTATTATTTGTCGGGATGCAAATATTGCACTCGGCGCTTAAGCACAGCAAATTCCTTTTCTGGCGTTAAAATACGATCAAATTGCGCCTTGGTTTTTAAGCACACTGCCTCGTCCAATTCAATCAATGAATCATTAACACTTTGCAGCTTAATTTGTAATTCACAGACTTTTTCTAAATAGTACAGCAAGTAAAGCGCCTCACAGATACTTTTACCCATTGTTAATAAGCCATGATTACGTAAGATCATGACTTTTTTATCCCTTAAACTTTGAACGATTTCATGCCCTTCATTTGCTAGTGCGAGACCATTGTAATCATGATAGGCAACATCATTATAAAAACGCAATGCTTGCTGGTTACAAAATAGTAAACCTGATTTCAATGAAGACACGGCAACACCATAGGTACTATGGGTATGCATTGCACTATGAATACTACTATTTGCTTTGTAAATCTCAGCATGAATATTAAACGCTTGCGGCATTACCGTATAGCCATTTTGCGATATTACTTTACCATTTAGGTCAACTTTAACCAGATTTGTTGCACTCACTTCTTCAAAGGGGACATTATGTGGCGTAATCAAAACTTCGTTTGATTCTGGTATACGTGTACTCAAATGCGTTGCCAATAAATCATCCCAGCCATAGTGATAGACAATATGATGACTTGTCGCAAGATCCTCACGCAGCTGCTGCTCTAACTCATTCATTCCTAATAATTTGTCCTTACTGTTCTAAACTCATTAACGACGCATTACCACCTGAGGCGGTTGTATCAATGCTAACCGTACGCTCAACAGCTAAGCGATGTAAGTAAAAAGGCCCACCTGCTTTGGGCCCTGTCCCAGATAAACCTTGTCCACCAAAGGGTTGCACTCCAACAACCGCACCAACAATATTGCGATTGACGTAAATATTACCCACACGAATATGCTTTTTAAAGAAATTAACCGTCTCTTGAATACGGCTATGCACACCAAAGGTTAGACCATACCCGGTAGAGTTAATATCTTTGACTACTTTATCCAGCTCTGTTGCTTTAAAACGCACAATGTGCAAAACAGGGCCAAAGACTTCGCGCTTAAGAGCGTGGATACTATCTATCTCAAACACCACAGGATAAATATAATTACCTTTCTCCAGTGCTTTATCCTCACTAATCTCATGCACAAGCTTTGCTGATTGACGCATGTTGTTAATATGTGCTTTTAGATTTTCTTGTGCTTCCTGATCGATCACAGGTCCTACATCAGTTTCAATAAATGCTGGATCATGTACTTTTAACTCGTCCATCGCTCCTTTAAGCATGGTAATCACATTATCTGCAATATCTTCTTGTAGATATAAAACGCGTAATGCAGAACAACGTTGTCCTGCACTATCAAAAGCCGATGATATCACATCACGCACCACCTGCTCAGGCAAGGATGATGAATCAACCACCATCACATTTTGCCCACCTGTCTCCGCAATAAACGGTACAATTGCACCCTCTTTGGCTGATAGTGTTTGCTGAATAATTTTGGCGACTTCAGTTGATCCTGTAAAGATCACTCCAGCAACACGTGGGTCTTGCGTTAAAGTGCTACCAACTTCTTCACCGGTGCCTGGCACAAATTGCAATACATCTTCAGGAATACCTGCTTGATGCAATAATTTAATCGCCTCATAAGCAATAATAGGTGTTTGCTCCGCAGGTTTGGCAACTACCGTATTCCCTGCAGCCAAAGCGGCTGTTACTTCACCTAAGAAAATAGCTAAAGGGAAATTCCACGGACTAATGCACACAACCGCTCCACGCCCATGTAAGCTAATTTGATTAAGCTCACCTGTAGGACCTGTTAGCGTTTTAGGTGCTGAGAATTCAGCACGCGCTTGCGCGGCGTAATAACGACAAAAATCAACTGCTTCACGAATCTCATTGACAGCATTTGCTAAAGTTTTACCAGCTTCTCGAACGGCAATGGTCATCAATTTTGGCATGTTTTCTTCTAACAAATCAGCACATTTATCCAAAGCATCAGCCCGCTTATCCGCATCAACCAAATTCCAAGCATCAAATGCATTATGCGCAATTTCCATCGCTTTTTCAGCCATTCCCTTATCGGCATTGTATACCTTACCAAAGACTTGATTATTTGCTGGATTAAACACATTTTCCGCCATAAGCTTTGAAACATCGACACCTTTTATTAATGGTTTAGCAATATAATCATTACGATCAAACTGACTCATCTGTAAAGCCAGTTTCTCCAATGTGCGTGTATCATTTAAGTTATAACTTTTTGCATTCATTCTTTCTTCTCCAAACATATTCACAGGTAAAGCAATTTGTGGGTGCGCTTTAAAGCCCAAACGCCGTGCTTTCTCGACAGGGTCTTCAACCAAACTCTCAATCGGTGTTTGCTCATCCACAATACGATGCACAAAGGATGAGTTAGCACCATTTTCTAATAGACGTCTGACCAAGTAGGGTAACAAGTGTTTATAGGTACCTACTGGTGCGTAAATACGACAAGGAATATTAAAATTATCCTTACCAACCACATGGTCATACAATGCATCGCCCATGCCATGTAAACATTGAAACTCATAATCGCGATATTCTCCAGCGAGTTGCATAACCAATGCCGCTGTATAGGCATTATGCGTTGCAAATTGTGGGTAAACATGTTTTGTATTGGCAAAAAGCTTTTTGGCACATGCTTGATAGGAAACATCGGTGTAACATTTTTGTGTAAACACCGGATAACCTTCCAGTCCTTCAACTTGCGCATGTTTGATCTCAGAGTCCCAATAAGCGCCTTTGACAAGACGAATCATGAATCGATGCCCCGTGCACTCAGCCAAGTTAATCAAATAATCAAGTACAAAACTGGTACGTTTTTGATAAGCCTGAACCACAATGCCAATACCTTCAAAACCTTGTAAAGATGTCTCATGTGCTAAACGACTAATAAGCTCAAGTGACAACTCTAACCGTTCAGTCTCTTCAGCATCGATATTTAAACCAATGTTATAACTTTGAGCCAATTCAACTAGTTTCAAAACTTTAGGGTACATCTCAGCATGTACACGATCTGCTTGTGCTACTTCATAACGCGGATGTAAAGCAGATAGCTTAACCGAAATACCAGGGTTGGTGCGCACACTGTTTTTTGCTGCAGCAAACCCAATGGCATCAATCGCCTGACGATACTCGTTATAGTAATACTCAGCATCGGTTTTAGTTGTTGCTGCTTCCCCCAACATATCATATGAATAAGTAAAACCTATGGCTTCTTTTTCTTGGGCACGCTTTAAAGCTTTATCAATTGTCTCACCCATAACATATTGCTGACCCAAGACTTTCATCGCATGCATTACCGCACGACGCACAACAGGACGTGAACGCTTATCTAAAAAGCGCTTTAACACACCTTTGAATTTATTTTGATATTGCCCTGGCTTTAATATCTTGCCTGTTAACATCAAACACCAAGTGGCGGCATTAACAAACAAATACTCACTATCACCAACATGCTCATGCCAATTGGCGCTTGTTAATTTATCTTTAATCAATTTATCCGCAGTATGCTTATCCGGAATACGTAATAAGGCTTCCGCTAAACACATCAGTACAATCCCCTCATCACTTGAAAGATCATACTTAGTCATAAAGGCATCTAGTCCACTTTTACTAAGGCGCGTTTCACGGATATTTGCCACCAAACCACTGGCAATATCCTGCACCAAAGAACGTTCTTTATCAGTCAGTTCTGCTTGCTTGGCAAGCTTTTCCACAATCATTTGCTCATCACACAACCAGTGCTTTGATATCTCTTGCATTAAGTGTGATTGATCAAACTTATTATTTCTATCTAAAATCATCGTTAACTCCTGAAGAGGCAGATTGATATTACTTGCCTGCTGTTGAGCCATTTGCTTTTTAACCGCCAAAATTTTATCAACTATTGATTGATGTTCATCATCTGCCGGTTTTGACTTAATAAACCAGTTAAAAAGATCCTGGTCCTCACACTTAAGCAATGCATGAAATGCCTCTTTCTCAGCTTGAGATGCTGTTAAATAAGCAAAATCAATATATGGTGAAAGAATGAGGTCTAATTCAAGCATTCCCCTTCTTGCCGCCCAGCGCAGACGTGACAAGACTTCTTGATCCGTCACATTTTCATTTTCAACAACTATCATTTTTTCCCCTTAACAACAGCAAAGATGTCTCACATACCCATCATAAATTATTTTGTGGTGCTTAACTGCAGCGCAATATGTGAATACTTTATCACACAAAACGCAAAGCAAGAAATTCTGGAAAATGGTTCTGGTGGGTATACTAGCATAAAAGATAAAAAAAACGTAAAGAAAACTAGCGATTGAAAATGCTTGTAATTTTTAGCATGGCTTAATCCTATCCATTTACCAAAGCCATGCTATTATTGTTATAGAATTTGATGCGCTTTAGCTATACTCACCATATACCGATCATAGATTATTTTGCGGTGTTTAATGTTAAAGAGCTTTTTGATGCTTTAGGTGATTGGGCTGCAGATAAGCTACCCTTGGCAGAGTCCTTGGGCACTTAACAGAAGGAATATAAATGAGTATTTTTAATTTTCTTGAACTACACACATTTTTAGTAATTTGTGAAATTTTAATTTTAATTGTTGTTGTGCGTATGGTTGCTGAGAAACAAAAACCAACAAGCATGATGGCATGGCTTTTGGCAATTATTTTGCTACCCTATGTTGCTGTCCCTTTTTACTTTATTTTTGGCATCCGCAAACGTAAGAGTAAACGTCACAAACATGCATTTAATTTGCGTAAAATTGACCATATTGACACCTATAATCCACACCCCATTCGCACAGTATTGATCAATCAGGATATCCCAGCACCCACAAGCAACAATAAGTTTGAACTTTATCTTGATGGAATTCATGCCTATGAAGCATTGATTAATCACATCTATCAAGCTAAAAAAAGTATTTATATCAGCACCTATGTTTTTCAGAATGATCACATCACCTTAAAACTTCTTTCAGCACTCACCGAAAAAGCCAAACAAGGTATCACTGTAAAACTCTTAATCGACTCTCTTGGCTCATATCGCGTATACTTCAACCAACGCATTTTTAAGCATTTGCGCAAGGCTGGCGGCAAAGTATGTTTTTTTATGCCAATTATTCAAATGCCTTTTCGTAATTATATTAACTTTAGAAACCATCGAAAAATTTATTTATTTGATAATTACACCGTCTTGACAGGTGGTATGAATTTAGGTGATGAATATATGGGGCCCACTGCTTGTAATAAACGCTGGGATGATATCTTGTTTAAAATAGAAGGCCATGCGATTTGCCACTTTCACAATATCTTTGCTTCTGACTGGGAATACTCAGCAAAAGAGCATCTTGATCATATGACCGAAGTTTGTTTGAAAAAAAACTATGGACAAAATTTAATTCAAATCGCCCCATCAGGCCCTGATATCCCTAATGATGCCTTATATGAATCCCTTATTGCAGGAATTTATGCTGCCCAAATACGTATTTGGATTGTGACCCCTTATTTTGTACCGTCTGACTCGTTACTTGAAGCATTACAAATCGCCTATTATCGTGGCGTTGATGTTAAATTAATTACCCCTAAAGTATCCAATCACCTAATTGCTGATTTAGCACGTAGTAACTTCATGCGACAACTTGCAAAGACTGGTATTGAAATTGCCCTATTTGATAAGAAAATGATTCATGCAAAAGCAGTTTTATTTGATGATAATGCCGTAATGCTTGGCTCAGTTAATCTTGATAATAGAAGTTTATTTTTAAATTATGAGGTAGTAACCTATGCTTATGAACCAACTATTATCCAGCAAATTGAAGAATGGATGAGTGAATTTCTAAAAGATGCTAGCAATACGTTGCCAGCACCATCAAAAGCACGTAAGTTGGGGGAAAGTATGGTTAAAGTCTTATCCCCTTTGTTATAGTTATGTTTAAGCCGCCACAAATTACCCTAAGCTGTGAGAATCAGGTTAAATCTGCTTTTGTCCCTGACTTCTTTAGCATCCTGAGTTGGAACATCTACAAGATTAACCATAAAGACCCTGTTGAATTTCAACACTTTATCAAAAGTTTACAACAAGCATATAATCTTCGATTTTACTGCTTGCAAGAAGCAAAACACACCGATAGCACAAGCTTTCCACTGAATGATTTCTGTTTGCATTTCGCACCCAACCTGCAGCTTAAATCACATGCTTATGGAGTGATGACAGCCAGCAGTATTATGAGTCATAAGGCACAGCAAATCTTATCCAAAAAAACAGAGATACTGTTTAAAACACATAAGTCAAGCCTTGCCAATCACTATGTGTTTGCTGACAACACACCACTCATTATTATTAATGTGCATGCGATTAATTTTAATCATTCACGTATTTATGCTGAAGAAATCGCACAATTACACGATTATCTTGCCAATTATCGGGATGCTGCAGTGATTATTGCCGGTGATTTTAATAGTTGGAATAAGAAGCGCAATTCATTGATTCATGAATTCTGCCATGCATTGAACTTAACACAAGCACAATTTCAAGAAGATAAACATATCAAACGTTTTGCAAGGCACCCACTTGACCTAGTAATGTATCGTAACTTACATTGTCAATATGCCACGGCAATCGATAGCCGTAGAATATCAGATCACAATCCGCTATTGCTTAAGTTTAAGCATCTGCGCTCATCATAGCTTATTTTGCATTGCCTAAAAGCGCGATAAGTTCAGTAGCAGGAATACTATAAAATGTTTTGTGTGAGTATAGTACTCAAGACATTCGCCTTTAAAATTATTTTTACTCCAGCAACATTATGTGATAAAAGTTATTTTACTACAAAACACAATATGCAAATAATATAATGATCACAAAAGCAATCATAATGAATGTCTTTACTGAAGCATATGATGAATATATTAAACGTCACAATGAAATATGGCCTGAACTGAAAAAGACCATAAAAGCACATGGCGCTAGCAACTACTCTATTTTCCTTTATCGCGAAACTGGGCAGCTGTTTGCATATCTTGAAATTGAAAACGAAGCTTTATGGGGAGAGTTAGCTCAAACACAGATAATGCAAAAATGGTGGGCGTTTATGGCACCTTTAATGAAAACACATAACAATAATCAACCAATTACTAAGGAACTTGAAAGAGTATTTTATTTAAAATAAACATCATATCAATAATATGGGGGAGGGAGTATGTCATATAAACACGAAAAAAAAGCTGTCATTGCAATTGCAGCTTCAAACTATCTAGAAGCAGGCGCTATTGTTGCAGGAGCTGGTGGGTTATCATTATGGGTTAAATATTTACATTTAACAGATTGGTGGGTTGGTCTACTTGGCGCACTAAGTGCCAATGGGTTTGGTGCTGCTATAGGCGCGATCATTGGAGGATATTTCATCGATCATTTTGGCCGAAAATTTATTTATAAGTATGATTTACTAATATATATGCTAGGTATTTTAATGATTACCATTGCACACTCTTTTTTAATATTACTCTTAGGATATATAATTGTTGGCATTGCTGTTGGTGCTTTGATCCCAGCTGCTTGGACCTATATTGCTGAAGAAGCGCCTCCAGAAAAACGTGCAGCTAGAGTTGGTTGGAGTCAGTTTGCATGGTCTATGGGCCCTGCCATCACATTATTTCTATCTACTATCTTAGCACCACTTGGCATATTAGGTAGCCGTATTATCTTTGCTCAACTATTTATTGTTGCCTTATTTACTTGGATTTTGCAGCAACAAATTAGAGAATCTCAAATATGGGAACAAGAAACTAAAAAGCAATCTCATGATCATAATGGTCTAAAAATAATGATATCCAATATGAAAGAAATGTTCATGCAACGCGTTAATCTCAAGGCCTTTCTCTTTTTAATAGGGATATATTTCTTTTGGAATTTAGTTGCAGGAACGATGGGATATTTTATGCCATATATATATGAGCGCGTTGGCGGCCTCACAAATACAATGGCAAACTTAGTTCAGGGAGTATTGTGGACATTTACGGTAATCTCAACTTATTTTGTATTTATCCGCTTAGGTGATAAAGTTAATCGAAAAGTGTTATTTGGAATTAGTTCTATTATGAATATTATCGCTTGGGTTATACTCTCATACTGGGGCATGGGCTTAACTGAGTTATTAATATTTATAATATTATGGGGAGTAGCAGCAGGCTTTAGTGCACAAGCTTTTTATGCACTATTTGCCAGCGAATTGTTTCATACTAAATATCGAGCTCAAGCGCAAGGGTTGATGTTTTGTATAGTCAGAGCAGGTGTTGGTGTTATATCATTAGTTATCCCTTTAATGATTTCTCACTTTGGATTTACGGTTTCTGGAACGATAATGATTATTTTCTTATTAATCAGTATGATCTTTGGATTATTGATGATTCCAAACACTCAAGGACGCTCTTTGCGCTCATTAGAACAAGAACGTTACGAAAAAAATAGTTAGACCTTATTCGAAGATCTAACAATCAATAATAAAGCTTATAGTTTACGAGATTTTAAGCTGCCAAAACGTTTTTGGAAGCTGTCCACACGTCCAGCTGTATCAACCACACGTTGCTTACCAGTATAAAATGGGTGACACATTGAACATACATCCAATTGGATATCTTGACATTTTGTTGAACGTGTTTGAAATGTATTGCCACAGCTACAGCTTACTGAAACTTTTTCATACTTTGGTTGAATCTCTAAATTCATCTTTATTTACCTCTTTAAATATATTCTTGCCGCCACCTAAGCCCATCTTAAGCACCGCAGAGTAAAAACGCTCCACATAATAGCGCAAAGCCTATCATCTCTCAAGCTTTTAGCTTGATTAAATTAACGAATTTACTAATTCGATGAAATATACTTTTCACGACGTACACGTTTAGCATCAAAGCCACCATCTGTTAACAATGCAAATGCATCATCAATCATGTTTGGATTACCACACAGGTATACAACATCTTCTTCAGGGGATAAATCTAACTGATCAAATACATGCTGAACATAGCCTTTTTGCTCGTCAGTGGCTAATGTATCTTGCTCTCGAGACAAGCATGTCTTGAAGTGTAGTAACTTTATCTTATCTGCATATTGACGAAAGTCTTCTGCATAAATTGCATCTGCTTTATACTGCACACCAAGTAAGATATAAACTTCTTTTACATCTTCAGATAAAATTTTCTCAAGCATTGGCAACATCGCACGATATGGTGCAATACCTGTTCCTGTTCCTACCAGAATGAGCTTACGAATTTTTTCACCATCTTTTAATACAAGGCGTCCAGCAGGACCCATGGCATTGAACTTATCACCTTTTTTCATATTAAACAGATGTTCTGAAGCGATCCCGCCATCAACATAAGAAATGGCGATTTCAATTAAATCCGTATCTTTAGGAATACTTGCTACACTATAGCTACGTCGCCTGACTTTACCATCTTCATGGTCAAATAAGAAAGTAATAAACTGCCCAGGGATGAAGTTAAATGAACTCCCATCTGCTTTTTTAAATACCAAATGCTTGACATTGGGTGCAATCTGCTTTGATTCAACCAATTCTGCTTCAAACTTTTCAATTGCCATAAAATTTAGAGTGATCGTTTACCAGTAATGGGCAACAGTGTACGAGTGTTATTATCAATAATCCATTACTTTGTATGTGGAAATGCAAATTTGCTTAAGACTTTTTTGATCTCTTTGACCGGCAAACCAACAACATTATCAAAATCCCCTTTTATCTCTTTGACAAAGCGCTGACCGATCCCTTGAATGGCATAGCCACCAGCTTTATCCTGCGGTTCATTGGTCTGCCAGTAGGCTTTTATCTCAGCATCAGTCAATTGTGCAAATAACACATCCGTTTTTTGATGCCCATAATATGAGGATGTCTTATTACCCACGGCAAAGCCAGTAATCACTTGGTGCCAACACCCACTTAACTTGTGCATATAATCACAAAACACATCAAAGCTTATGGGCTTTTGCAATATTTCCTCATTAATCACGACGATGGTATCGGCAACCAAAATAGGTATCTCTAATTGTTGTTTAAATGCAGCCTTAAGCTTCTCCTTAACAATTCGCTCTAAATATATAAGCGGTTTCTCATTTGCTAAAGAAGCTTCATCAATATCTACGGAAAACTGACTAAATTCAATGTCTTCACGTCGCAACAGCTCTGCCCGTCTTGGTGATTGAGATGCTAAATAAATCACTTAATTACCCGATTGATCAAGAATATCTAACACTTCTGCATCTTTGTCAAAATGTTGCGTTTTTACATTGATGTTTGGTTTAATTTGCAACGTTTTCTCCAGATTATAATCATAGTTTTGTAAATAAGCATTACGTGCTGCCACATATGGGTCGATTGAACTATTCACTAATCTTTCATATAAGGATAAGTACTGTACACCTTCATTTACCTTATACACACCATATACACTCCAACTCACAAATCTTGGTGCAAAAACATCATAACTTAGCGGGTTAAATACCGTGTCAACAAGATCACCTGCTGCACCTCCAAAAGTATTGGGGCCTAAGATAGGAATGACAAAATAAGGTGAGTAACGATACCCCCATTTTGCCATAGTAAAACCAAAGTTTTGTACTCGACGGGGTAATCCCATATTTTTAGCGACATCAAACAAACCAAAAACACCAAAGATGGTATTGGCAACAAAGCGCGCGGTATCACGCCATACATAGTCAAAATCCCACTGCAACAAATCATTAGCAATACGCCCAGGCTCTAGAATATTGTTATAGGCATTATCTATCCCTAGTTGTACAGGATCAGGTATGACATAATCATACCCTTTTGCCATTGGAATTAATGCATAATCATAGGTAACTTGGTTGAATTTAAAAATAGCGCGGTTATATCCTTCCCAAGGATCTCGATGTTGTTGAGTAGCACAACTACTTAAAACTATTACTGCTAAAAGCACAATTATTTTATATTTCATTTTTTATGTGATTTTTTCCTGTTACTGGCAAGTATAACGGATTTTTAAAAAAGACGTCAGTAGTTGTTTACATAAACCCAATCATGCTTAGCGCTATACAATAGATCTAAAGCACTTTACAATAAAGCGCGATTTTGATTTAAGCTGATACCAATGACACAACAACTAGATAAACAACAAACTATCTCATCAGCAACCAAATGGTTAATTACGATTACTGTTATGCTTGCGGCGATGATTGAGATTATTGACACAACGATTGTTAACGTCGCGCTACCAGATATGGCAGGATCTCTGGCTGCAAATACAGAGGAAGTATCTTGGATTGTTACCTCTTATATCGTATCTTCTGCGATTTGCATGCCACTTACCGGTTTTTTCGTGCGCACTATTGGACGACGCAGACTGCTTTTGATCAACATCACTGGATTCTTGATTTTTTCCATGTTATGTGGATTATCTAGCTCACTTGGCGAAATGGTCTTCTTTAGAATCATGCAAGGCATTTTTGGCGCTTCTTTGGTCCCTCTATCACAATATGTTTTACGCGACACTTTTCCACCCAAAGAGCAGGTTAAAGCCATGGCAGTTTGGGGTGTTGGTATTATGGCAGCCCCCGTGCTAGGGCCAACATTAGGTGGCTATATAACTGATTGGATCAACTGGCGTTGGATTTTTTACATCAATGTCCCAGTATGCCTTATCGCAGTCGTCATGGTGCTGATGTTTATTCGTGAAACCAAACGTGAGAAACTCAATATCGACTGGGTTGGACTTGGGCTTATGGCATTAACAATTGCTGCTTTACAAATTTTCCTTGATCGGGGTAATAACGATGGTTGGCTATCATCACACTTTATCCTTGCTATGCTGATATTTTGGATCGTTACCGGTATGATTTTTATTATTCGTGGTTGGTTTAATCCTAAAAATATTTTAAACCTTCATTTATTTAAAGATCGCAATTATACGGCATCCTGCATTTTATTGGTTTTTTATACTGCAGGCATTTTTGGGCTTATGACTGTTCAGCCACTTATTATGCAAGGCTTTATGCATTATTCAGCCGCTCTCTCTGGAGAACTGATGATGCCTCGTGGCATTGCTGCGGCCCTTGCCATGATGATGATTGCACCATTAGCTAAACGCATTGATTTACGTATTATTATCTTGGTCGGCATAATAATTACTGCTTATGGTAATTACCTTTATGGACAAACTCCACTGATGAGTGACACTTGGAATTTAACTTATCCTGGCATTATTCAAGGTATTGGTATGGGCTTTTTCTTTGTCCCTGTCTCAACAATGGCATTGCAAACATTAAGCCCTCAAGATCTTGCTGAAGGTAGCGGTATGTTTAGTTTTTTTAGAAATTTAGGGACATCGGTGGGCACATCCGTAATGATTACCGTGTTAAGTCAGCAAGCACAAGTTGCCTGGAATAATATGATAAAATATATTAACCCTACTAATTCTAACTATCAAACCTGGTTACAAGCCACTGGATGGCACGCCCAAGACCCTAAAACACTTGGTGTTGTCGCACAAACGATTAATACTCAAGCGAATATTATTGCTTTTAATGATGTTGCTTACTTGTCTTATTTATTGCTAGCGATTTCGATTCCATTTATTTTGCTATTAAGCAAACCTGCTAACACAGGACTTAGCATGGAGCATTAATATAGTCAACCGTCCCCTGAGATATAGATATATACCCATTATAAACCCCACTTTTTGCAGAATTTTCCCAAGTTTTGTTAAGCTACGAGCCTAATAATCATTTCAAGAATGACTTTCGTTATATTTTTTAGAAGCATCGTCATGAGTACCTTCAGACCACTGCCAAAAGTCTTCAAAATTTGATCATATCCACAGCAACCCACTTGTCAAACCGTACGTAAAGTCTTTAAGAGCAATTAATTTACGCCATGTTCAACTTT
>NZ_QLIU01000072.1 GCF_003574425.1 Cysteiniphilum halobium
CACACTACAGGACACTAACTAATTTTTCCATTTGAATTTTTGTTAACTTTAGCTCAAATACAAGCTTAATTGATGCCATAATTTTACTCGTACTAATGACAACTTCTGACAATGATTTGCTAATAAAATCCATGCCCTTACGGACAATCGAGCGTTGGGGAAAGCCATGGTTTTTAAGCTTTTCTGGGTAAATTGTCATAAGCATATCACCTTGGCGATAAGACCAAATTAACGCTAAAGTTAAGATGAAAAGGATATTGCTTAAGCGATCAGGATCAGTGATATGTGTATCCTCCCAGTTAAAACCTCGTGTTTTCATTGCGCTAAAAAGTGTTTCGATCTCCCACCTCTTGCGATATTGATCAAAAGAGGCTTTGCCGTGATAATCAGATACCAAAATAAGCAATTCTCCAGTTGCTAATCGGCGTGCACAGACGTAAACATCACAGCCAAGCACATTACGAGGCGATTTCAAAACCGCTGATTTACCTAATTTTAAATTGGCAAACATTTTCTTGAATGACATGGTTTTTCCTTTATTGTTGGTTGCCAAAAAGCATCCTTTAGCTCGAATGGTGTATGAGATCTTATGACTCTTAAGGTAGGCAATCCAATCGCCGCTTAAAAACTCTCGATCACAGAGCACGCATTTTATTTGGCTTGGGGCTATGAATTGAAGCAACTGATCAAATAATTTACGTCGATCCTCAAAGTCGGAGTTACCACATTTTTTATCTGTCAGCAGTGACCACATAAATGGAATTGAAACCCCCTTGTATGCGATGCTAACCACCAGATAATTGATGTGCTTTTTACCAAATTTCCAATTCGTCCTATCCATGCATAAAGTGATTGCCATTGGTAAGGAAAAAATCTCACAAATACTTTGGTAGAGGCGTTTGTGTGAGAATGTGAAGCGTTTCATAAAGCGCTGCAAACGTTTATAAACTGATGCTTCTTTACTTTTTGTTGGGAAGCTTCGTGCAAGTTTTGCCATGTTGATACTTCGCACAACAAATAATCCTAAAATAATGTAAGTTAGGCATTCTAAAGTATGACGAGTATCGTTAAAATAATGCTTAAGTAGCTGCTGAAGTTCCC
>NZ_QLIU01000073.1 GCF_003574425.1 Cysteiniphilum halobium
CCTTTATCCTTTTGCTATTTTTATTATTTTACGCCATGTTCAACTTTTTTAAGTGGTAGATATTGCATAGCATAAGGAAAAGCTTTAGTTTTTAATTTGCACAAAAAAACTGGAAGCACACCTTATGCTATTAGAAGACTTTATCATTTCTGTGTATTGTTTGGTAGACAATGAATTAAAAAACCTGACAAAAGAACACCCCTTAAGAGCTCGAGGCTTTGCGCCAAAGCTTTCAGATGCAGAAGTGATTACCATAGATATTGTAGGAGAATTTATGGGCAAAGACACAGATAAAGGTATATGGCAATACTTTAAGACGCATTGGCAGTCCTGGTTTCCAGGTCTTGGCAGTCGTAGTAACTATGTGAAGCAATCTGCAAATTTATGGCAGGTTCATCAGCAAATACAGTATGCTCTGGCAAGTAAATTAAATGCTTTTGCAGACTCGATCCATTTAGCAGATGGTTTCCCAATCCCTGTGTGCCACTTTAAACGAGCACGCTCAAGTAAAATTTTCAGGGATACAGCCACTTATGGGTACTGTGCCTCCAAGGAGGAAACATATTATGGCTTCAAGGGTAATATATGTATTAGCTCAGAGGGTGTTATTACAGGCATCACAGTGACACCAGCGCATATTGATGAAAGGGAATCGCTTTACGAGGTTGTGCCTGGCATCCATGGTTTATTACTTGCTGATAAAGGTCTAATTGGTCAGGATTATCAAAAGGATTTCAGGCAGGAGACTGGTGTTAATTTGCAAACCCCTACAAGGGGAAATATGTCAGATAATCGAGGAAAAGATGCCAATCGCTGGATTGTATCTACTCGCAGGCTAGTGGAAACTGTTATTGGTCAATTAACTGAACGGTTTAATATTGAGAAAGTTCGTGCGCGTGATTGCTGGCATTTAACAAAACGGATTGCTAGAAAATTACTTGCTCATACTATTGGTGCTGTAATATGCAAAAGTAAAGGCTATTCAACCATACAGTTTGAAAAATTAGGAATTTAAAAAGTTGAACATGGCGTTTATCTAGGTTCTGTGAACCAATTTTTTTACAAGCTTAATTA
>NZ_QLIU01000074.1 GCF_003574425.1 Cysteiniphilum halobium
TTTTGTGGCTTTGATTGAAAAGAATACTAAAATAGCGCTATTGTACTGCTGACATCATTACGATAGTTTTACTATAAGTAGACTTTAATAGCTTAGGACTAAATAGGCATGTCATCACGCGCATTTAATTCATAAAATGCCGCTACCATGATCATAATAATAAAAGGCAATGTTAATGCATCAACAAAGATAATAACAACATGCTCAACACCAAAGTTTACATTCCCGGCTTGGCCTATTGCCATAAATAGCGCATATATAACATATTTAAGTAGAAGCACTAACATTACAATAAAACCCAACTGCAAGGCATAGAGTAAATTGCCAGTTAGTAAGCGAAAATTCTCACGGAAACTCATCCACACACCGACATTCCCAAGAAGCACTGTCGGTAACAAGATAAGTGTAAAGCTTGCTGCCAACCAAAGGCCAAATATATTTAAAAAACTTGCCAAGAACCATAGAAAACCATTTAAAATACAGACCATTAAGAACGATGGAAAGCGCTTTTTAAAAATTGAAAAGGCTTTTTGGATAGCATTTTTTTGTGCCATACCTTCTTTAAGGTAATTACCACCAACACATATCAAAAGCCCATAGACACACATGGTTACAAACATTGAAAATAAACCCAAAAATACCAGAAATTGAGCATCAGGAAAGCCATTTGGCAATTCACCTGTTTGCATATAACTGTGTACTGCCTTGCTAACACCAGAATTTAAGGCATATAATTTAAAATACTCAGCAATCGCAGCACTAATAATTGCTAATAAAAAGCACGATTTTAGTGTCACACGATACATCTGCCATGCGCTTTTGAGTGTATTAACAATAGCACCTTTATTTTTTAACATCGATTATTTCCATAAAGCTATTTGACCTAAAAAAGTTATTGTGGCAGATTAATCAAATCTTATAGTTATAGCAATGTTTAGATGGCAGGAATTTAAATATGGAATTCTCAGATCGCGTTAAAGACCATTTCAGTCACTCAATTCAAACAAGCATCCTGATTGCCGATGGTTTAGCCGATGCTGTCGCTCATGCAGGCCAAGTCTTGGTATCAAGCATTTTATCTGGTAAGAAAATTTTAAGCTGTGGCAGCGGTGGTTCAGCTGCACTTTCCAACTACTTTAGTACACAACTCTTACATAAGTTTTCAATGGAGCGCCCAGCGTTACCGGCTATCTCTTTATCTAGTGATAGTACTGTATTAACTTCTATTGCTAATGATCAAAGTTTCCGCTATGCATTTTCACAGCAAATCAGTGCTTTGGGACAATCCGAGGATATTCTGTTATGCATTAGCACCGCAGGAAATGCTGAAAGTATTGTAGAGGCCATCAAAACAGCGCATGAAAAAAATATGCATATTATTAGCTTAACCGGCAAAGATGGTGGTAAGATACGTGCCATGTACAAGTCTGGCGACCTTGAAATTTGTATTCCTTCCGAGCAAGTTGCCTGCATCCACGAAGGGCAATTGACGATAATAAATTGCCTTTGTGAAGCAATTGATCATGGTCTCTTTGGCGTATAACCAAGCATAAATACTAGTAATAAAAGTTGTAAACATGAAAAATAAACTCATTTTTTTTGCTGCTTGCGGCACACTACTGCTTTCAGGCTGCAGTATTTTTACCCCGTACACCCCACCGATTCAACAGGGCAAAATCATCTCTCAAGATGTTATGAAACAAATTAAACCAGGGATGACAAAAGAACAGATAAAATACATTTTAGGCACCCCAGATGTGATTGATCCTTTTGCACAAGATCAATGGAATTATATTTACAGTTATCAAAACTCATTTGATGCACCACGCTCGGAAAAACAACTTATTTTAACATTCAAGAATAATAAACTGACACAGGTCAGTGGTGACTACTCACCACCTGAAACTGTGTATATGAGTAAGTAATAAATCACTTTTCTCATTTCGTAGCAAATCTTTAACTTTCAATCTATACTATCTAGCATGTAATGGATAACCATTTGACTGCTTATGACTCAGCACGGAATCAGTAGTTTCCTACTTAGCCAGAACCTTATTAGTAATGAAGACCTTGAACATGCTATTGATAAAATAGACGATAGCAATGAACAACTCATCACACACCTGATTCACAATAAACTACTTGATGCAAACGTATTTGCTATCAAATCATCCCAGTTTTTCAACCTACCACTTTTTGACCTTAATGCTTATGATTTGGATTTTTTTCCACGCGCCTTTTTAGACGAACGTTTAATTAATGATTATGTGTGCTTGCCTCTTTATAAAAGAGATAATGTTTTACTATTGGCAACCAGTGATCCCCTAAACTTAAATGCCGTACGTGAGTTTCGCTTTTTTAGTAATCTGGATATTGAACAGGTAGTTGTCGATGACACAATACTTATGCGCTTTATCAAAGAGGTTACTGAGAACACCACTGATAATGCCCTTAAAACGCTTGAAGGCATGGATCTTGAAGAGATTGACTTAGATATTGTTGAAGCAGATGATTTCGAAGATGAGGATGATTTTGGTGATAACGATGAGCCAGTCATTAAATACATCAATAAAATCATTGTTGATGCCATCAATAAAGGTGCATCGGATATTCACTTTGAACCATATGCAACAAACTTTAGAATTCGCTATCGTATTGATGGACTTTTACAAGAAATAGCCTCCCCTCCGCTTAAAATTGCCGCGCGCACTGCTGCGAGAATTAAAATCATGTCGCAGCTAAATATTGCTGAAAAGCGTATCCCACAAGATGGGCGCTTTAAATTAAAAATCTCCAAGACGCATGTAATTGATTTTAGGGTAAGTACTTGCCCAACAGCCTTTGGTGAAAAAGTCGTTTTAAGGATTTTAGATCAGGCAAAAACCAATTTGAGCGTTGATAAACTTGGCTTTGAACCGCATCAACAAGAGATCTACCTTGCTGCGTTAAAACAATCACAAGGTATGATTTTGGTAACAGGTCCTACAGGTAGTGGTAAAACGGTGACACTTTATACCGGACTACACATCATTAACACAGTTGATAAGAATATCTCAACCGCCGAAGATCCAGTTGAAATCAATGTCAACGGAATCAATCAAGTACAAATCAACAACAAGCAAGGACTGACTTTTGCCCGTGCCTTGAAGTCTTTTTTGCGTCAAGATCCAGATATTATTATGATTGGTGAGATTCGTGATTTTGAGACAGCAGATATCGCGATTAAAGCGGCACAAACCGGGCATTTAGTACTATCAACTGTACATACCAATAGCGCACCAGAAACGTTAAACCGTCTATTAGACATGGGGATTCCACACTATAACATCATTTCTTCTGTTTCTTTAATCATCGCTCAACGCTTGGCACGTAAGCTCTGTCCTCATTGCAAGAAACCAGCTCCCGATATTACACGTGAACTACTCTTAGATATGGGTATTCGGCCAGTGCATGTTGAACAAAAGTTTACAGCATACACCAATGATCCACATGGTTGCGCGCGTTGTTTTAAAGGATTCCGTGGGCGTGTTGCGATTTATGAAGTAATGCCATTGAGCCTTGCGATGAGTCGTTTAATCGTTGAGGGGCGAAGTACGTTAACCTTAGCTGAGCAAGCACAGCGGGAGGGGATTGATAATCTGCAACAGTCTGCTTTAATTAAGGTAGTTCATGGAGTGACTTCAATTGAAGAAGCACATCGTGTTACCTCAATCTAATATTGATCAGGGTGAATAGATGAAAGCAAAAACCAAAATCAAAAAGCAAACTTTCCTGTGGTCAGGCTATGATCGTCGCGGCATTAAAACCAATGGAATTATTGAAGCGATTAACGTCGATCTCGCTAAGGCACAAGTTGAACGAAATGGAATAAAAATCAGCAAAATAAAAAAACAGCCAATCGAGTTATTTCCTCAACGAATTAAAGAAACTGAAATCACATTACTGGCACGCCAGTTAGCCACAATGGCACAGGCAGGTGTACCAATTATTCGTGCACTAGATACCATTATGGAATCAAGTAAAAACACATCATTTAAAAAACTCATTATCCAAATCAAACAAAATGTGGAAGGTGGTAACTCATTCAGTGATACGCTTAAAATGCACCCCAAACACTTTGATAAATTATTTTGTAGCCTGTGTGCTGCTGGTGAAGAGTCAGGAACACTCGATGTAATGCTTGATCGCGTTGCCTCACATCGCGAATCGGTACAAAGCATTAAAAAGAAAGTCAAAAAAGCACTCACTTATCCTATTATGGTTATTGGTGTAGCAATCATCGTCACTTGGATTTTATTAAATTATGCCGTACCCGCATTTGCGGATATTTTTATCTCATCAGGTACTAAACTACCTACAATCACACAAATTACCATTGATGTTTCTGAGTTTAGTCAGAAGTACTGGTGGGTTTTTGTTTTGTTTGTGGCGTTTTTCATTATGTTATTTAAAGTGGCTAAAAAACGTTATCCCAAAGTACAAGTGTGGATTGACTACACATTACTTAAAGTGCCAATATTAGGAAAAATAATCCAAAAGTCATCGCTTGCACGCTTTGCACGTACGCTTGAAACAACTTCATCAGCTGGGATGCCACTACTTGATGCATTAACCACTGTTGCCAACGCCACGGGCAACGCACGCTATGAAAAAGCAACTTTATTTATTAGGGACGAAGTTTCTAAAGGACGCACTATGTTGCATGCAGCATCTGAAACGCATGTATTCCCAGGATTAATGTTGCAGATGATATCCGTTGGTGAGGAATCAGGACAAGTGGAGGAAATGCTTGCCAACATCGCTAAAATTTATGAAGAAGATGTCGATGTTCTGGTCACCAATCTCAACAGTGCGCTTGAACCCATTATCATGATTATCTTAGGATGTATTGTTGGCTTCTTGATTGTGAGCATGTATGTACCAATGTTTAAGATTGGTGAAGCACTTTAAGAGTTATCATAAAATAAACTAGATGCTTGTGTTGTATTTCCCTTAATTAACACAATTATCCATACCATTAAGTTTGCCTTGCACTTTTAAATCACTCAAGGCTTTCCAACTGGCATTATTACAACCTTGAGGTTGTGTTTTTGGCATGCACCAGGCAGTCCATGTACCTTTATCAACTGTTTGCAGACACTGTTTAAACCCTGGCACTTGTAAATAAGCAGGTGGCAATACTTGAGTTGTCTTCATATTTACATCCTTTGTCGTTAAATGATTCGTATCCTTTTGTGCCAATGTCACATAAGCATTCATCACCATTTTTTTGGAAACGCTAAGATTGTTATTATTACTTGGCGCTGCATCTGCCAGCATGCTCACTTTGTTATACATCACAGCACGCTGCTCAACAGGAGCCTCATTAACACTATAATTGACTGAGCGAATAAAATAATGACTATTAGTCTTACTATTAAAGTCATTCACATACTGTTCAATCGACTTATACATTGAGATCATGGTATTTTCTTTAGCTTGATCTAGCATCTTGGGTGTCGGATCAAAATTAATTACCTCAATCTTAAACCGGCTATTATTCGAGTTGTTATTCTTTAACTCTTTTTGTAAGGTTTTAATTTCTTCACTTGTTAAACGTGCCTGAATAACTAGTCGAATATTTTGCGCACCACTATCTGCTTGCGTTTCCTTATAATCTACAACTTTCCAGTCAATCTTTGGTAAAATATTGGATAGATTATCAATAGCCGCTTTTTGAATAATTGTATTATCACCCTGTAAGGCGGTTGCATTGACGATAATATTCACTAATGCAGTATTTGATTTAACCACAATTTCACTACTTTTAGAAAAACTGATTGTTGATTCTGAAGGTGTATTATTGTCAGCGTAAGCATTTAGACACAGTAATGACGCAGCACTTAATAATATGACTTTTTTTGTTTTATTCATTGAATTCATCCTAATCAATTTTTATTTAACTTAGCGCTAATAATTCTATCTTTTTTAAACAGCAACCACTACTGTGATCCAGCATTTACTTGCAAATCGATACCTTATCTACCATACTCACAAGACATTTAACTAAAAGGATTTATCCCACAATGACAATACAAAAGCTCATCAAGGCAATTCTTTTTGGATTGTTTGTCATCGCATTGGGTGCCTGCACGCATAATCAATTTAGCGCATTTAATTCTCCTAATGCTGATAGCCAGCCTAAAACACCTGGTTATTACAATCCCAACAATCAAAACTATGCTATGCCACAAAACCAACAACCGATTATTCAGAATCAATTCTACTGGAAAGACTCACATGATCAATCAGCTGTTGCACCCAAGTGATTATGTGTTTGAAAGCACTATTATCAGCATCACTATGCTCTTTGACTTAGATCAAAGACAGTTAATATTTTCTGCTTAGAGCGCACTCTAATTGGGATATTTTGAATTAAATGTGCGCCTTACTTATCTGCCAATAGAAATATAGTCAAAACCTAAGTCTTTCATCCGTGATTTATTATACAAATTACGCCCATCAAAAATAATTGGTTTATTTAATCGCGCTTTAATTTTACTAAAATCTGGACTTCTAAAGCTTTGCCACTCTGTCACTACAAATAAAGCATCTGCATTATACAAAGCATTATACGCCTCATCCACAAGCTCATAATCATCACGCTGACCATAACTCTGGGCAAAATTCTCCATCGCCTCAGGATCATATGCTTTGACTTTGACACCATGTTGCCACAGTGTTTCTATCAATACGCGCGCTGACGCCTCACGAATATCATCAGTGTTTGGTTTAAACGCAAGCCCCCAAACGGCAACTGTTTTGCCTTCAATCTCACCGTTAAAATAATCATTAAACTTGGTGAAAAGTACTTCTTTTTGCGCATCATTGACAGCATGCACAGCTTGCAAAATACGCGCTGTATAGCCATATTCATGCGAAGTCTGTCCAAGGGCGCGCACATCCTTAGGAAAACAGGAGCCTCCATAGCCGCAACCTGCGTAAATAAAGTGATAACCAATGCGTCGATCAGCACCAATACCAATACGCACCTTCTCAATATCCGCACCAACACGCTCAGCAATCTGACTCATTTCATTCATAAAGCTAATTTTTGTCGCAAGCATTGCATTGGCAACGTATTTTGTCATCTCAGCAGATCGCACATCCATGATCATTAAGCGATTTTGATTGGGATCAAATGGTGCGTAAAGCTCACGCATAATCTCTGCTGCGCGCTCTGAATTTGCTCCCACCACAATACGATCTGGATGCATACAGTCACTAATGGCGTCCCCCTCTTTGAGAAACTCTGGATTTGATACCACATCAAAGTCAAGTTTCACTCCACGCTGGTTTAACACATTAGAAATCGCCTCGGTAACTTTATATTCTGTACCCACTGGAACCGTTGATTTATTAACAACCACTTTATATTCATTCATCTCTTGAGCCACTGTTTTAGCCACTTGCAACACATATTGCAAATCTGCTGACCCATCCTCATCAGGTGGCGTACCTACTGCAATAAAGATGACTTGCGCTTCATCAATCGCCGATTTTGCCTCCGTGGTAAAACGCAAACGCCCCTTAGTCACATTACGCTTAATGAGTTCATCTAAGCCAGGTTCATAAATGGGTGAAATGCCTTTTTTTAGGTTATCGACTTTGATTTGATCGATATCAACACAACAAACATGATTTCCCATCGCTGCAAAACAAGTTCCCGTCACGAGTCCAACATAGCCCGTACCAAAAATTGCAATCTTCATAAAGTCTCACTTTTAGCTACTCAAATCGCCACCGATCATATCAGAAATAATGCCCAAATTCAGCGAATATTACTTTCTGAAATGCAATTATTGTTGCTTGATATTATGGGTTAGCAGGAAAAAATATCAAAAATCGCTATTGATAATCTCTATTTTTGTGCAAAATAGAGATTATCAATAGCTAATTGCAACTATATTATGTTTAAACGACTGCTCAATATTGAACCTAGCTCGCAACAAAGCTACTTTTTGTTTGGACCAAGAGGCACTGGCAAGACATCTTGGTTAAAGTATCATTTCAAAGATAGTCTTTATTTTGACCTATTAAAGGAAGATACTTACACCTATCTACTGGGTGACGCCACCCGTTTGGATGCCAGCATTCCAAAAGGGTATATAGTAGTTCCAAAATAAATCCAATTTAAGTAAACTATTGACTATATTAGTGTTTGGATTATGGAATGGATGTCATATAGTTTAGATCTTCGTAAGCGGGTAGTTGAGTTTGTCCAAGCCGGTGGTTCAAA
>NZ_QLIU01000075.1 GCF_003574425.1 Cysteiniphilum halobium
ATAGTAGTTCCAAAATAAATCCAATTTAAGTAAACTATTGACTATATTAGTGTTTGGATTATGGAATGGATGTCATATAGTTTAGATCTTCGTAAGCGGGTAGTTGAGTTTGTCCAAGCCGGTGGTTCAAAAGCAGATGCTTCTCAAATGTTTTCAGTCAGTCTCTGGTGTGTAAACGAATGGTGCAAACGTGATAGTTTAAAGCCTATTTCCCCACCTGGTCGACCACGTAATAAATTGGATTGGGATGCATTAAAGAAAGATATTCAGGATCATCCTGATAGGCTTTTGCGAGAACATGCTAAGAAATATGGTGTTAGGATTAATTCAATTTGGCATGCTTGCAAAAAAATGGGTCTTACCCACAAAAAAAACAACAAAGTATAGTGAACGTTGCCATCTAAAACGTATCAACTACTTGCAGATTTTACGTAAGCTGGTCATTAAAGGCGGAAAAGATAAGATTGTGTATGTTGATGAGTCAGGGTTTGAGCTTAATACCTATCGTCCCTATGCCTGGTCAATGAAAGGAAGAAAGGCTTATGGCGATAAAGCTGGAGTAAGGTATAAGCGCACTAATTTGATTGCTGCTAAACGGGGGAAAGAGCTATTAGCACCTTATTTGTATGAGCAAACAACAACAAGCCACTGGTTTAATCAATGGCTTGAGCATAGTTTAGTAAAAGAGCTCAAACCAGGGTCAACGGTTATTATGGATAATGCGGCATTTCATAAAAAAGACAGCATACGGGAGATTTTAAAAAAACATGGTCATCAAGCATTATTTCTACCGCCATACTCACCTGATTTTAATCCCATTGAGCAAGATTTTGCAATTATGAAAAAGAAAATGATATATGGAGAATATACAGCCTTAGAAGAATTGATTAAGCAGTATGGAAATATTTTGGAATGACTATA
>NZ_QLIU01000076.1 GCF_003574425.1 Cysteiniphilum halobium
AATTCCGGCTTTGCTAATTACTTGATTTAAGGTGACATCAACATTATTGAGTTTCAAAGCACCAACGCTTTCAAGCGAAGTCACTTGAATGCTGGCAATTGTATCATTATCAATATCATTGTAGTTAAAGTCACTGATTACAAAGGTGTAATCTGTATCTTCCGCAGTAGTGACGGTATTGTTAGCTGCCGTTGGTGCATCATTGACCGCGTTTACGGTGATGTCTATAGTATCGATATCAGATAGGGGTGTGCCACCATTATCGGTTGAAGTAACTGTTAAAGTATCACTGCCATTAAAGTTAAGATTCCCCTGATAGGTTAGACTTGCTAGTGTGTTATTAATATCTGTTTCATCTCCACTAATAGTTAAATCATTACTACCATTAGCTCCAGCGGATATTATCGCTAAACCGGATAATGTGACATTTAATACCCCATTGTTTACCTGCAAACGGGTTGTTGCTAAATTATCATTAGCATCTGTTACTGATATGCCTGTTATGGCAAGTAGTGTATCTTCATCAATATTTTGTGCGCCTGGCACGGTGTTCTCTGGTGGAATTGGCTCTAAACTATCGCCCTGAAATGTCCAGCTTTTAGCGTTGATTAGATTATCTCTAGCGGATTGGGCGCTTAAACCATAGTGAATATTGTTCACACCAATAATGATACCAGTTGGTGCCGAAGGATTATCCCAACCAATTAAAGTGGCATTATAATTTGCTACCGACATGCCACTGAATGATAAAAAATTACTCATATTAGTGACACTAGATAAATCAAATCCACTTAGGTCTTGATCAAATGCGCTTGCATCTTGGAACATAGATGACATATTGGTAACATTTGAGACATTCCAGCTATCTAATGATTGATTAAATGAGGTCGCACCTCGGAACATAACTGACATGTTGGTAACATTGGAGGTATTCCAGCTATTTAGTGCTTGGTCAAATGCACTTGCATCTCGGAACATAGATAACATATTAGTAACACTTGATACATCCCAGCTATCTATGGATTGGTTAAATGCTACTGCATCCTCAAACATCTGAGCCATATGGGTAACATTTGAGACATCCCAGCTATTCAACGATTGATTAAATGAGGTCGCATTTTGAAACATACTACCCATATGGGTAACACTTGATACATCCCAACTATCTAATGATTGATTAAATGCTGTTGCGTTTACAAACATCCTAGACATATTGGTAACATTTGAGACATTCCAGCTAGCTATGGATTGGTTAAATGCTACTGCATTCTCAAACATCTGAGACATGTCGGTAACATTTGATACATCCCAACTATCTAGTGCTTGATTAAACGCCCCAGTAAATCGAAACATAAATGCCATATTGGTAACATTTGATACATCCCAACTATTTAGTGCTTGATTAAATACTGTTGCCTCAGAGAACATCCAAGACATATTGGTAACACTTGAGACATCCCAGTTAGCTAACGATTGATTAAATGCCGCTGCACCACGAAACATCTGAGTCATATTGGTAACATTGGAGACATCCCAACTATCTATGGACTGATCAAATGCGCTTGCAAATCGGAACACAGATGACATGTTGGTAACATTTGAGGTATTCCAACTACTCAGCGTCTGGTTAAATGACGTTGCTTGATTAAACATAGAAGACATAGTGGTGACATTTGAGACATCCCAACTATCTAGCGATTGATTAAATGCTGTTGCGTTTTCGAACATATTAGACATATTGGTAATATTTGACACATCCCAGTTTGAGACATTTAAATTAGCACTGTTATTGGCAGAAAACATGCTGCTAAGATTGGTAACATCGGTTAATATCGGTGTATCTGAAGCATTAAAGGTTACGTTATCTGTATTAGAGAAAGCGAAATCTAAATCACTCCAAACGACATTCCCCCATTGCTCAACAGTTTGCACTTTCAAGCGATCATTATTGCCAAAATTAAAACCATCAACATCACCAACGACTGCAATCGTATATTGTCCTGATACAGCATAATTATGTGTGATATCACCGCCATTGGTATATGTATTTGATGTCCCATCTCCCCAAAATACCTTATAACTTTGTCCTGCCCCACCGGCAACTGGCAAAATATAAGTGCTTGAATCGCTACTGCCTGAGTATGTAACATTTGTATCAACCGTCATCACAAAACCGATCGCTTCGGCACTTGCCTGATCATCAGCAATCGTTAAACTAATCGTTGCACTATCTGTTCCACCACCAGGAGAGTCCTCAATCGTATAGCTGAAGTTTTCTGTTGTTCCTGTTGCAGTGACTTCTAGCCTCTGACCATCTGCAAGTAGTTTCACTGTGGTGCCAGATGCCAATGTTACTGTTTGGCCGGGTGAAATAGGGTGATCAGTACCATCATTAAGATTGATAATTTGGAGATTTTCCATTTCAGGATCTGAGTCATTATCAAGTGGGGTTATGGTAATCGGAACTCCAGAGATAACGGTAAAAGCATCGTTAACTGCATCTGGGGGATCACCTAACAGGAGAGGGCTCCAAGGCT
>NZ_QLIU01000077.1 GCF_003574425.1 Cysteiniphilum halobium
CAACCGTTTCAAGCGAAGTCACTTGAATGCTGGCAATTGTATCATTATCAATATCACTGTAGTTAAAGTCACCGATCACAAAGGTATAATCCGTATCTTCCGCAGTAATAACGGTATTATTAGCTGCTGTTGGTGCATCATTGACCGCGTTTACGGTGATGTCTACAGTATCGATATCAGATAAGGGTGTGCCACCACTATCGGTTGAAGTAACTGTTAAGGTGTCGCTGCCATTAAAGTTAAGATTCCCCTGATAGGTTAGACTTGCTAGCGTGTTATTAATATCTGTTTCATCTCCACTAATAGTTAAATCATTACTACCATTAGCTCCAGAGGATATTGTCGCTAAACCGGATAATGTGACATTTAATACCCCATTGTTTACCTGTAAACGGGTTGTTGCTAAATTACCATTAGGGTCCGTTGCTGATATGCCTGTTATGGCAAGTAGTGTATCTTCATCAACATTTTGTGCGCCTGGCACGGTGTTTACTGGCGCGGGCGATAAACTATCGCCAATAAATGTCCAGCCTTTAGCGTTGATTAGATTATCTCTAGCGGACTCGGCACTTGCACCATAGTAAAGATTATCGACTCCAATAGTGATACCACTTGGTACCGGAGCACTATCCCAACCAATTAAAGTGGCATTATAATTTGCTACCGACATGCCACTGACTGATAAAAAATTACTCATATTAGTGACACTAGATAAATCAAATCCACTTAGCTCTTGATCAAATGCGCTTGCAAATTGGAACATAAATGACATATTGGTAACATTGGAGGTATTCCAACTATCTAATGATTGATTAAATGATGTTGCACTGTAAAACATCTGAGTCATATTGGTAACATTTGAGACATTCCAACTATTTAGTGCTTGATTAAATGCGCTCGCATCTCGAAACATAATTGACATATTGGTAACATTTGAGACATCCCAGTTATCTAGTTCTTGATCAAATACTGCTGTATTATAGAACATCTGAGCCATATTGGTAACATTTGAGACATCCCAACTATTTAGTGCTTGATTAAATGCTGTTGCATCTTTGAACATGGCTAACATATTGGTGACACTTGATACATCCCAACTATTTAGTGCTTGATTAAATGAACTTGCACCATAAAACATCTGAGTCATATTGGTAACATTGGAGACATTCCAGTTATTTATGGACTGATCAAATACCGTTGCAAACTGGAAAATTAATGACATATTGGTAACATTGGAGACATCCCAATTATCTAGTGCTTGATTAAATGAGGTCGCATTTTGAAACATACTACCCATAGTGGTAACATTTGAGACATCCCAACTATTTAGTGCTTGATTAAATGCTGTTGCACCATTGAACATGCTTGCCATATTGGTAACATTGGAGACATCCCAATTATCTAATGCTTGATTAAATGCTGTTGCACCATTGAACATGGCTAACATATTGGTGACACTTGATACATCCCAGTTAGTTAATGATTGATTAAATGCTGTTGTATTATTGAACATAAATGACATATTGGTAATATTTGACACATCCCAGTTTGAGACATTTAAATTAGCACTGTCATTGAGAGAAAACATGCTACTAAGATCGGTAACATCGGTTAATATCGGCGTATCTGAAGCATTAAAGCTTACGTTATCTGTATCAGAAAAAGCGGAATTTAAATCACTCCAAACGACATTCCCCCATTGCTCAACAGTTTGTACTTTCAAGCGGTCATTATTGCCAAAATTAAAACCATCAATATCACCAACAACTGCAATCGTATATTGTCCTGATACAGCGTAATTGTGCGTGATATCACCACCACTTGTATATGTATTTGATGTCCCATCTCCCCAAAATACCTTATAACTTTGTCCTGCCCCACCGGCAACTGGCAAAATATAAGTGCTTGAATCGCTACTGCCTGAGTATGTAACATTTGTATCAACCGTCATCACAAAACCGATCGCTTCGGCACTTGCCTGATCATCAGCAATCGTTAAACTAATCGTTGCACTATCTGTTCCACCACCAGGAGAGTCTTCAATCGTATAGCTGAAGTTTTCTGTTGTTCCTGTTGCAGTGACTTCTAGCCTCTGACCATCTGCAAGTAGTTTCACTGTGGTACCAGATGCCAATGTTACTGTTTGGCCGGGTGAAATAGGGTGATCAGTACCATCATTAAGGTTGATAATTTGGAGATTTTCCATTTCAGGATCTGAGTCATTATCAAGTGGGGTGATGGTAACCGGAACTCCAGAGATAACGGTAAAAGCATCGCTAACTGCATCTGGGGGATCACCTAACAGGAGATGGCTCCAATGTTCTGATGATAGGCCTGTAATATCAATCTGGCCTTTTTCATATTCTAAATCCCAATCGACAACATTATTTACTTGACCTGTGAAATCAATAGACGCTGCAATATCTGCACTGGTTAATGCTGTTAATGCATCAATAAAAGCTTGTCCTTTATCACCTTCGGCAACATTACAACCATAAAATAAAATATCACCTTGCTCCGTCAGCGCTTGGCCCCACTGCGCTAACTGTGCTTGATAGTCCATCAAGTTGCTCGCTGTAAGATCGACATTTCCCAATTGCAGCTGTGCTTCGGCACCATGGGATACAATGTGAATTGCTTCTAAATTTTGATATTTTGCTAAAATATGAGCAATTGCATCAACACCGTCAACCTCTGATGTAATCACTTCAATGGATGCATGACGAGACACGCTTTCAATCAAAATATGAGGATCTTTAACTCGGCTATCAATAATCATTACTTCAGTAAACTGACTATAATCTGTTGTAAAGCCTTCACTATTTGCTTCAATAGCCTCCAGCAGACTTTCTGTTGCTTGCGCATTTTCGTTTTGTTTAAGAGCATTTAATATATAAATTTGTTCTTGCTCACTGACGCCATCGGCTAAATCCACTGCTTCAATTGCAGCACCATCAAACATATATCGAGGCTCTAACTCCTGCAATAAGAATGGTTGCTGCTGGTTTTTTAGCTGGTTATCTTGCAATAGCTTTTTGAGAATTAAGTCTTTGTCTACTTTTTTATTGAGACTGAGCTGTTCTTTTATTAATCGATATAATTGTTTAAACATAGCGGGGCTCCTGGTTAGCTGTCATAGCCGCAAAAAAATGGCAATGACTAACAATGTGAGCAAAGTATAGTCGCTCTGATAATGTCTTTCCTTGAACAAAAGATATTATCCAGAGTGTTTTAGTTATCAGCTTTTTTTAGCTGGGTTATTTTGTTTGTTTTTATCATCTAATGCTAATAAATTGGCTTTGGCATAGGCGAGTTTATAACGTTGCTCTGCCTCACTAAAGGTTTGCGCGTCTTTGTCAACCATGCTATTGCCTAATAGTTTATTTTTTAATGCAATCAAAATACCTTGATTTGTGTGCGACTCAACAGAGCTTCTTGTCTCAAGCTCGACTTCATCTATTGCTTTTCTTTGATTTTGTTGGATTATTGTCATAAATTGCTCTGCTAAAGCTGGATCTAATTTCTGCAAAGCTCCATGAACAGCTGAATTAAAGTCTTCGCTTGTATTTGATTGATGCGCAATAACCGTCATAATATTACTTTGGGCTTCACGATTAACCCCTTGAATCATATAAGATATTACGTTTGCTGCCTCATTTAAGCTTAATCGAGAATCTGTCACACTCTGGACAATGCTTTTAACGATAGTTTCACTAGAAATACCGATATCCAAACTAGTATCTACAACACTTGCTGCAATTATTCCAATATTAGACTCAGGCTCACGCGCATTAATCATTTGTTGCAATACTCCTCCAACTACCTGATCATATGAGTTATACCCACTTTCTTGAATAATATTTCCAGCAACATCCTTTAAATCCAATACTGATGAATCAGCGGCTAAAGCTTCGGTAAACTTCAGTAAAGCATCTACTGGTGGTGTTGCCAGTGTTGGTAAATTCAATAATACAGGCTTATTAAAGGAGTCTTTTACCAAGAAAGTATTTGCTATTAACGGATCAGACGTGATATTAAACCCTTGTGAGTTGCGGTTAGAAAGATTCGTTAATACATCTGGCGTCAAAATAACATTTATACCAAAGTATCGTTGATCTAATAGCTGTTGACGATGATAGATTTCAAACACAAAATCTACTTTACCTGAGAAATTGGGGTTAGCAATAAACGAAATATCTAATTTATTGGCTGAGCGAGTGACTTCAACTTTACCTTTATCTGGTGTGATGCCTAATATACGCGCACTGACAATATCACTACTTAATAAGCTGGCAATTAAAATTTTCTTACCGTTTTGTATTTCATTTATTAACGGAGACTCCACGGTGCCTAGACCAGATTGAAAGTTAGTTTCATGTATGTTAAAGGTACTATCTTCAAATCCAGCAAATGCTTGAGCATAGGTAACAATATTGTCTCGATCATTAACTAAAGTAGTATTGGCATCTGAAAGGGGACCACCTATCACATATGTATTTTGCACATTTGGCTCAATATTTGCGGCTGTTTTGCTATTAAAAATATTCAGCGCTGTTGCGATGATATTTACCTTAGAGTTTTTATCAACGATGATATGATCTCCTGAGCTTGTGGTAACTAATAATTGCAAAAGGTTATCTTCGATGGTTGTCCCAGTTGGAACAAAGACATCAACAATACTATTACTACCTATATCAACGCCCAGTTGATCCGTTATGGCGTCACTAACTGTTGCCTTACTATTACTTGTGAGGGTTATCTCCTTATTATTTATGATAACTGTTTGCGTGTTATTGCCATTGTCGACAACAGTCGCACCACTTGGAACGGTGACATCTATAATACCATCACTGTTAAAGTCAATTGTGGCAGTAGTGCCATTGTCAAAAATGGTACTCACACTATCATTAACAACTGTGATTTCGGAACCATTCAACGTTGTAATTGTTGATGTGCTATTGCCATTATCAACAATCGTTGAACCTACAGGCGCCCATGCTTCAGCAATATCATTTGCAGTTGAATCTAGCTCTTTAAGGCCATTGAATGTTAAATCACTTGCTCTAATTGGTGTAACTGAGGAGACTGCTACTTGATCGTCACCGACAGCCACTTTGTAACTTGGTGGTGTTGACCCACTTTGGACAAAGTAAATTTCATTATTATTTAATTGTGCTGCAGTAAAATCAGTTAATGCTGTTGTTAAATCAGAAATTAAAGCGAAATGACCACCTGCTATATCACTAAATTGAATATCAATGTCAATAGCAGTTGTATCAACATCTGTAATACTAAGCATGGTATTATCAATAAGAACACTTTGCCCGCTATTTACCACTAAAGTCGCTAAATTAATTACCGGTGCATCATTAACAGCAGTAACGTTAATGGTACTAGTTGCTGCAGTTGAATTAAC
>NZ_QLIU01000078.1 GCF_003574425.1 Cysteiniphilum halobium
CAATCCGACGTGTTCTTATTATTATATTCCTTTGAAATCAGATCCTTCCTTTCTTTTCTCCATCATCTTCCTCTTTCTTGTAGTTCCTTCCAATTCTTTCCCTTTTTTCCTCTTTTTTTCTTTTTCTCTATCCTTATCTCACTCCTTTTTACCTCTCTTCTCTATTTTCCATTTCCCCCTACCAACTTTTCTCTCTTATTTCTATCCCCTTCCTTAGCCTTTTTTCCTTTTTTTCTTTCTTGTTCGTCTCTTCTCTTTTTTTTCTTTCCCTCCCTTCCCTTTTTCTCCTTCCTTTTTCCCTTCCACTTCTTTTCTTTCCTTTTTTCTTTCCTCATCATCTTCTTCTCCTTCCCTTTTTTCTTCACCTTTTCTTCTTCCCTCTCTTCTCCCTCCTTCTCCTTTTTCTTTTTTTCTTTTTTTTTCTCTCCTTCTTTTCTTTTTCTTTTTCTCTTTCTCTTCTTTCTCTTTTTTTCTTCTTTCTTTCTCTTTTTTTCTTTTTTTTTTCTTCTTTCTCTTTCCCTTCCGTTTTTTCTCTTTTCTCCTTTCTTCTTCTTTCTTTTTCCTCTTTTTTTTTCTTTTCACTTCTTTCTCCTTTTTCCTTTTTCTTCTTTTTTGTTCTTCTTCTATGCCTCTTTTTTCTTCCTTTTTTTTTTTCTTCTTCCTTCTTTTTTTCTTTTCTTCCTTCTTTCTCATCTTCTCCATTTCTC
>NZ_QLIU01000079.1 GCF_003574425.1 Cysteiniphilum halobium
AAACTATATGACATCCATTCCATAATCCAAACACTAATATAGTCAATAGTTTACTTAAATTGGATTTATTTTGGAACTACTATACATCCGCAATATTACCGCTAAAAGTCATACTCGCACTATTGTTGTTTCCTGAGATGATATTCAACCCAGCTGTTTGCGCCAGATTAAGTACACCATTGGTGACAGAAAGTATCACCTCGAGATTATTCGCATCAACATCAACAAGACTAATCGCATTATTGTTATCCACACTAAAGACAAGCGGACTATCTTCATTGACACTTTGTGCTTGCGGTACATTAATAACAGGCGCATCATTAACCTCCGATATATCAAAAGTAATGACATTGGCTAAGGCTGACTCAACTGTGCCATCACTAACTGTAAATGCAAAGCTGGTATAACTCTCACCTGCGCCATCTTCTACTGGTGTAAATACGAGTTTACCGGCAACAATGTCAGCAACCACAATAATTTGATCAACATTGACAACATTACCATCTAAGGTTAAGTCCCCCAAAACGGGTAATGATGTGATTTTAACACTAGCAAAAGGGCTCCCTTCAGCATCGCTATAACCAAAGTCTGCTTCATCTAAAATATAGCTATTGTCTTCAACTATCTCGATCGTTTTGTCTTGTCCTTGTGGCAAGTTGTTAATCAGCTCAAGCACGGCTGCACTGCTATAGAAATCGCTCTTAGCATAACTTACCCAAGTATCATCAAACTGACGTTTCATTGCACTATCGTTATCTTGCTGATAGTTCTCTATCGCTTTAGAAACATAAGTCGTACCGTTAAAGTCACGAGAAAATTGCCCTTCAAATGAAATAAATTCTATTGCATTACCATCGCTATCCACTAGTGCCATTGCACTAGGCTCATTACTTAGCCAATCATTAGCGCCATCAAATGCAATGGCATTATAGCCACCTTGGCTGCTACTGTTCAAAATACCAAATCCACTTGCACTTTCCCATACGCCATTAGTAAACGTCGCAATAACCTCACCATTATTGCCTGTCACAGGATTGATATTTGCCAATAACTGTGTGCCTTCGGCAACACCATTATCACGATAAAAAACTTCGATATATTCTTTATCATCCACTCCACTGTTATCATAAACCACCTTACTAATTAACACACCTGAGTTTCTATACTCAGTCGCTACCTGTGGGTAAATTAAATCCAAGGATAAATAATTGCGATAGTCACTAGAAACGTCTCCAGAAGCGTTATCTAAATCAAACATCGGTGCAAAGGTGTTATCTGCCCGACGGATGAAAGCGTAGTCTGCACTAGACTTTTCAGCAACGATGACAGATGAGTACTCCACACCATTAAAGTTTTGATCAAATGCTTTACCATAACTAATATAGTCTACAGGGTTGCCATTACTATCTACTAAAACGATTTGATCCGCACTATTATTGAGTAAATCAGCTGCACTGACAGAAATCACCGCATAGCCATCATTGGCATATTCAACAGCAATAACATTATTGGCTGTTGGTGAACTCCAAGCACCATTACTATTTTCTAACACAGTAACATTGTTGATTTGTAACTGATAGCCATTAAGGTTACTCTCTTGCTTGACCGTGATGCTTACAAATTCATCGACACTCGTTGGTGCATACTGAAACATCGAGATAAATGCTGTTGCAGCCTGAGGATTTGCTAGCGCTGCGGCATACTCTCCAGAGGTATCACCACCAAAGCCTGCTGGCAAATAAGCCTCACTCACCTGCACAGAACTTTCACTATGGCGCTGCCAATCACCATTAAATTCTTTGTTGAGTGAGCTGTCTTCATTATTAGCAGTCACCCCTATATCTATAGACAAGTAGGTATTATTGGCATGTTCAAAGGTTACGTTACCATTGTAGCTTATAAACTCTAGCAGCTGATCACCACTGACCAATGCTAAACCATTTGTGCCATTTTCAAGCCAATTGCTTTGCTGTGAGACAATAATAGTAGTATAGACATTACCTGACTCATGGACTAAATCAGACATCGTATTGACATTAATACCATTTTGCCCAAACCAATTATTACCATCAAACTCAGCAACAACTGTGCCATTTGGGTTATTTTCATTAATATTGGCAATCAACTGGGCCCCTGTTGCAATCGTGGCTGCATTTTTCACCATTAAGGTGATTGAATTATTATTATCGCCATTATCATAAGGTAGCACTTTAACAATCGATACATCAGCCACAGCTTCTACTACAAGGGTAATAGTATGTTGTTCAGTCAGGGAACCGCCACCAATATTACCTAAATCATCCACATTAATTTGTAGAGTATCCTCACCAACAAAGCCAGTATTTACCTGATACTCCAATAGCTGTAATGCTGCATTGATGTCATTTAAGGCGCCTTCAATCGTTATATTTGCACTTTGATTGGTTGTACCATTGACAAAGCTTAGTCCTACCGTTTGTGTTAAGGTTAATATACCTTGACTAACACTCAAATTCACCTGAATAGTCTCGCTGCCTGTCAGATCAACATCATTAACATCAATAAGCCCATGCGCTGCATTAAATAAAACAGATAGATTTTCTTTAACCTTCACGGTTGTTGGCGCTGAAATCGTCGGTGCGTCATTGACTGGATTTACTGTAATTTCCAAGGTTTCTTGCTGTATTAATTCATCACTATCCTTAGCACTAATCATCAATGTATCTGTTCCATTAAAATGCTCATTTCCCTGATATGCTAATGTGGCTAAAGCAATATTTAAATCTACCTGAGTACCACTTATTTCAATCATTGATGTACCATTTTCTCCCGAAATAACATTAACACCCGTTGGCAAGGTCATATTCAAAATACCATCATTAACGCTAAGTGTAACTGATGACACAGTGGTCTCAGGATCGCTCACACTGATTCCAGCAATTGCCAACTCAGTATCCTCATTAACCACTTGCGCTACAGGCAAAGTAATTATTGGCGCATCATTCACCGCAGTAATATTAATATCAAGATCCAACGTCGCTGAATTTGCGCCGGCATCATCAATAACGACAATATCGACATGACGCGCTGTTGTATCTGGCGTGTTTGATGTATTTTCATATTGGAGCGCATTTACTAATGCATTAACCGATGCTGCGTTGGCATTAGCAGATAGATTAATTCTCAGATTATTACCTGATTGCCCATTATCAGTACTGTCTATCACACCGATTATTACTCCTTGGTAACTCACACTACTACCATCAAAGCCAATTTGCCCCACTCCATTGCCTTGGTCTTCGACCGCTAGTTTATCCTCCACCAATAAATTTGAACCTGTAACCACAACACTGCCACCATCAAAATTACCTTCAACGTCATCGAGCACTAATGTTGTTGTGGCTGAGTTTAACAAAGTCGGCACATTCTCTTGTACAAAAAGTGTTTTTAAGGAAGCCCCCACTTGTGATGGTGTATAGTACACCACTTTCTCAATGCTTTGGAAAGAAGACATTAGCATGTCTTGCCCATTTGCTGAAAGCGCGAGTGACGTTCCCAACAATGAACCAGTGAAGTTTACGTCATCCACTATTTTTTCCAGCTGAGACCAATTGCCTGCTGTTTCTTTAAATATATAGACCGCACCACTATTACCTGCCGCCTGTTCACCAACCAGCAAGACCGTACCATCTCCTGATAAACGCAATGTATCTAGTTCATGAAGATCAGCATTATAAGCAAAACCTTTATCTATCCCGATCTCATCACTACTAAATCTAGTGTTTAATACCCAACTGTTGTTATCAAAATCAAAAATATACACCACATTAGTGCTTGTATTATCAATGCCTCCGACAACAAGACGATTGCCGTTATCAGTAATATCAACAGATAAGCCAAAAATATTCGCATCTGTAGGTACAGTAATAGTTACCTCATCGGCTCCGCTCCAACCATTGACTTCATCATAGCTATAGACTTTAACAAGATTTTCATCTTTATTGGCAGCGACAATATGTTTGCCATCACCTGATAGCTGATAGACAGCCGCTTCACTATCACCATCGGGCGTAATTGCAACCTGAAAATTTGCTTTATACGTCCACGCATTATTTTCATAATGGTATACATGCGCTGTACCATCATTGATCTTATCAACAACTAACAAGCGCTGACCATCATCAGATATATAGACTTTTTTGCCAAACTGCGCATCTGCCGCAGGTGATGGCGCTACTATTTTTTCACCAGTACTCCACGTTGTACCATCGAAAGTAAATATATATATCGCTCCGGCATTATTATCTGCAACATCATCTGATTGCGCACCGACAACAATGGTATGCCCATCGCCTGAGATTCTAACATTATTGTTATTGGCAAAATCAACTTGGGTCCCATCAGGATTGCTAATTTTTGCAACTTCCCAACCGTTATAACCATAGGTTCTGACATACAATGCGCCAATATTACCGTTGTCACCAGGAGCTGCAATCACCATGGTGTTACCATCACTAGAGATATCTAATGCGCTGCCAAAATAATCACCTGCCACGACACCTTCTACAGTTAAGAGCTCAGGCACGCTCGTCAAACTAGGTATGTCATTAACACTATTAATCGATATATCAAGTGTTTGTATATTTGTTAGATTTTCAGTATCCTTTGAAGTTATCTGTAAGGTATCGCTACCAAAATAATTTTCATCTGGTGTATAAACCAATCCATCTAAGGTTGCATTGACATCAGCTTGAGTTCCAGAAAGTGTTAATGTTTGGCTATTATTATTTCCCGCACTAATCGTAGCAGACCCTGAGAGCATCACAGTAAGCGTACCATGACTTACATTCAATACAATATTGTCAAATCCCCCTTCGAGGTCATTTACTACAATTGCATTACTATTAGCAGAACTAAAAACAAGAGGACTATCTTCATTCGTAATCGCAGTATTTGGCAGAGTAATCTCTGGTGCATCATTCACAGAGACAACATCAATAATCGCTCGAATAAAGTTTGACTCATCAACACCATCGTTCACCGTGAACTGGATATAACGCTGAAGCTCTGCTGGATTCTGTGAAGTGTTTTGGTAAATAACAGTGCGTAGTGCTGCTTGATAGTTTTCAACTGTATCTTCACCGCTTAATAGCAATATACCCTGAGTGGTATCAAAACTGCCCGTGATATTACCAATTGTGGTGAAATCTAAAACATCTTCACCATTTTGGTAATTTTGTGTGATTTGAATTTTTGCACTTTGTAGTACAGAACTATCAACATCAGATAATTGGATTTGATCATCAATGACAACTTCGCCATCATCTTCGGTATAGATAAATTGACTTGATAGAGCAACAGATTCGTAAACAAATATCTCATCTGTAGTATAGGCATTGGAACCAACCCCCGGTTGTGCCACAAATAAAAGTGAAGCGTCTGCAGTCAATGCAATACCGGATCCATAAGCAGCATTAGTAGCAGCCGTCTCTTCAAAAAGCTTAGACTGCTCCTGCCAAGCACCGTCTATATATTTTAATATCTGAACACCTCCTGCCCTTTGTCGAGCATTACCATCATCACTTCTTGCCCAATTTGCAGCAACCACTAGCGTCTTAGCATCTGCGCTTAATCTCACACCGTAACCATAAGCAGATCCTTGCGTGCTATTATTAGAGAATATTTCATTATTCACGGCGATAATAGGTGGCGCTGAAACCTCCCAGCTTGTCCCATTATATTGATACGTCTGTACACTTCCATTATAATAATTAGCATCAGATTTCCCAAAAACTAATGTCGTGCCGTCATCACTTAAATCTATACTTCTTACAGAGTGATTATTAATCCCATAAGTTGAGGTTCCTTGAATATAAGAGTCACTATTCCATTGCCCTGTTGATACATTCCAAATATAGGTTATGACTGTAGAACCTGTAGAGCGCATCACTCTGACGGCTTCATGATCTCCCGCACCATTTAGAAGTGCTATATCAACATGACCTTCACTACCATTGGCCAAGTTGGCTCCCATTTGCTCCCATAGAGAGTTTGCCTGATTATATTTATAAACTCTCGTTTGATAGGACGAGTTGGTAAGTATAAGCATTTCCCCATCTTCAGCTAAAGCAATCTGTTGAAACCCTAGAGGTGCTCTAAGCGCATCTAAATTATTACCTTTTTGTAGCCACTGTGCACCATTCCAATAATATACTTTACTCGCAGAATCAGTTGAGATTGCAATGGTTTGACCATCAGCACTTAAGCTTACGTTTCCATTGCTGCCACTGATTGGACTTCCCATCAATTCCCAGTTATTACCATTTCTTTGATAAATCTCTACTGTCTTAACTGATGCATAGGCTTTTGACACAGCCATCACTTGTCCATCTAAGCTTGTGGATATACCTCCAACAGATGGAGAAAACCCAGATCCTGTTATACTATCAATTTGTTGATAACCATCACCACCTGCCGTGGAAACTATCTCAGGTGCCTCTAAGATTGATTGATATCTATCAAAGCTAACAACTTCATCAACATCAACATTTTCTGCCATCTCCAATATACTGTCCCCTCCTAACGCATCGGCACCCGTCGTATCCGTAGAGGCGGCAATATCCGCTGAGGTTAAGGCTTTTAACTCATCAACAAAAGCTTGTCCTTTGTCACCTTTGGCAACATCACAGCCATAGAATAAAATATCACCTTTATCGGTTAATGCCTGCCCCCACTGCTGCAGATCATTGTGATAATCCGTCAAAGTATTATCCGTTAAACTAACACTGCCTAGCTCAAGCTTTGCCTGATCACCATGGCTAATAATATGTACCGCATCTAGGTCTTGATATTTCTCTAAAATCTTAGCAATCGCCTCCACCCCATCTTGTTCGGGTAAAATAATTTCAATTGCTGCCTCTCTTGAAATACTTTTAATCAGTACATGAGGGTCTTTGACATTGGCATCGATAATAACCACTTCTTTGAATTGACTATAGTCGGTTTGAAAACCTTCGGCATTGGCTGCAATCGCTTCTAATAAACTATTTGTAGCATGTGCATTTTCGTTTTGCTTCATTGCATCTAGTACATAAATCTGCTCTTGCTCGGATACCCCATCGGCTAAATCAACCGTCTCAACAGCAGCGCCATCAAACATCATCCGCGGCTCTAGCTCTTGCAAAAGCGATGGATATTCATATTTAGGGTTTTCTATTTGAGTATCACGACACTTTGTTATATTTTTTGCAAGAAGTGCCGTTTTAATTTTTTGATAAGAATTTTTTACACGCAACATAACAATCACCTTTCTTAAAATTGTCATTAACTAAATATCTCATCAATACGACCATACAATAATGATCATGATGAGGATTTCAGTGTTACTGTTGCGGGGAAAATAAAGTAACAAGGCGATATGCCTGTTTTACATAATAGATCAATTGTTTATGTTTGTAAAAAAAATTGAACGATTTTAATACTAATTTGTTCTAATACAACTATTTAAATTTTAAATACCACCTCTATAAAACTCTCTTATAACCACACAAGAACAATGATGGCGTGAACGATTTATAACTATCCTTTTGCCAAACGAATCACGTACTCTGCGATGCGTCGCCCAAATAATTCAGCTGTCTTTTTATCGCCAATTGGAGGTGTTACTTCAGGCGAGTCATTTTCTGATTGTGTCATGAGTCCTAAAGATCCCCCCATCCGATTTAGTGCTTCTAAATGGCCGCTACTGTGCTCATTTTGTCCTGAGGTATTATCAACACCTAAGGACAGCCATAACATGCCATGTTGACAAGCAAAGGTACATAACTGCATTAATACATTAAACTTATCACCACTTAAAGAGCCTGAGTTGGTGAATCCTGCGGCAAGCTTGTCTTTCCAGCCTTTTTTTAACCAGACTTTTGACGCGTCATCCATAAACTTTTTAAACTGATAAGGTACCGAGCCCATATAAGTTGGTGCTCCAAAAACAATCGCTTCATAATCATTAAGCGCATCGACATCTTGCAATTCATCAACACTAATAAGCACCGCATGCACTTGTTTTGAAGCATTAACACCCATTCTAATGTGTTCTGCTACTTTCTTAGTATGACCATAGCCACTATAATAAACGATTGCCACATTATTTTTCATATTAAAAATGATATTCATTCTTAAGTAAAGTATTTGCATTGTAGCATGCATACATTCAGATTCAATAAAGCCCCCAAACTAAATATTGTGCGCATGCTGTAAATAGCCTTCAGACATCAATATAGCCTGACCACTTAATAGTACGCGATCATCATCTACTTCAATGTTAATTTCACCACCACGAGATGATGCTTGATAGGCTTGGAAATGCTTTTTATTCAGCTTTTGCATCCAGTAATGCGCCAATTTGCAATGTGCCGAACCCGTCACTGGATCCTCATTAACACCAACTCGTGGCCCAAAAAAGCGCGATACAAAATCATATGATTCAGAACCTTTGGCTGTGATAATAACACCACGGCAGTCAATGTGGGTTAATAAACTAAAATCAGGCTTAAATGATCTAACTGCTTGATCACTCTCAAGCTCAACAATAATATCATCATAAGCCTGTGCTACTTCGCACAATGTTACTTGTGGAAAGTTTACTATAAAAGAAGATTTGTCTATCTGCTGAGTCTCTTGTAGCGGAAAGTTTAAGGTATAACATTTATCTTCATGCTTACTGACAGTTAGTTCACCACTTAGCGACTGAAAGACAATTGAATTCGTATGAAATAAATCGTTTTTATCTAGTACATGCGCAGCTGCTAATGTTGCATGACCACATAGCTTCACTTCGACAGCAGGAGTAAACCAGCGAATATGAAAGCGCCCCTTAGAAAGGGGCTTTACAAAAGCTGTTTCTGATAAGTTGATCTCTGCCGCAATCTTTTGACACGCCATACCATCGGGAAAATCATCAACTAAAATAACAGCCGCGGGATTACCCGCATAAGGCTTATGCGCAAAGGCATCGACTGTCCAAAACTTCATGTTAGGCTTTGATGACATGTAAGCCACCCATATATTTACGCAATACTTTTGGTACTACAATAGATCCATCTTTTTGCTGGTAGTTTTCTAATACGGCAACAAGCGTTCTACCAACCGCTAAACCTGAGCCATTTAAAGTGTGCAATAGCTCTGGTTTATTCATATCTTTTGATTTAAAGCGCGCCTGCATACGTCTGGCTTGAAAATCACCACACCAGCTACATGATGAAATCTCACGATAGGTATTTTGTGATGGAATCCACACCTCCAAATCATAGGTTTTACGTGCTGAAAAGCCCATATCACCCGTGCATAATGTTAGTACGCGATAAGGAAGTTCCAGCTTTTGCAACACAGCTTCGGCATGCGAGGTTAATTCTTCCAATGCATTTAAACCTTCATCAGGTGCTACGATATGCACCATTTCAACTTTCTCAAATTGATGCTGACGGATAAGTCCGCGGGTATCGCGCCCATAAGACCCCGCCTCACTACGAAAGCATGGTGTATGTCCGACAAACTTAAGTGGTAATTTTTCTGCTGCAACAATTTCATCACGTACGATATTGGTAATAGGGACTTCTGCCGTCGGGATTAGACTAAATGGAAATTGCGCTTGAATATTAAAAAGATCTTCTGAAAATTTCGGTAATTGCCCTGTGCCAAATAATGATTCCTTGTTCACAAGATAAGGCACATAGACTTCATTGTAACCATGCTCATTAACATGCAGATCAATCATAAACTGTGTCAACGCACGTTGTAATTGCGCTATTTCTTTCTTAAGCACAACAAAACGACTGCCTGTTAACTTAGATGCGGTTTGGAAATCCATGCCACCAATCTTCTCGCCTAAATCAACATGATCCTTCACTTCGAAATCAAATGCTCGAGGCTCGCCCCAGCGTCTAATTTCAAGGTTATCATTTTCATCTTTGCCCACAGGAGTATCATCCGCTGGCAAGTTTGGCATGCTCGCAATAGTCGCCGTTATTTTCTCTTGAATGCCTTTTAGCTCGTCTTCTAGCGCTTTAAGCTCATCACCTAAATTAGTAACTTCCGCCAGAATGTCAGTGACATCTTTCTTTTGTGCTTTGAGCATACCTATTTGCTTTGAAGCGACATTACGCTTAGCTTGCAAATCTTGGGTTTTCTGCTGAACGATACGGCGCTCTTCTTCTAGTGCATTAAAGGCATTAATATCAAGCACATAACCGCGCGTTAAAAGCTCTCTAGCTACTTCCTCAATATCACTTCTTAATAATTTGGGATCAATCATTTACGCTTTACTCACATTTACTTTTAGTCAAACTTTAAAATAGACTTGCCCGTCATTTCTTTAGGCTGTTTTACCCCGATCACTGCTAATATCGTTGGTGCAATATCGGATAACTTACCATCAGTTAAAGCAACAGAGGCTTTCTTACTCCCTTGATAGATAAAAGGCACAGGATTGGTGGTGTGTGCCGTATGAATTTTGCCAGTTTTAGGATCAACCATCTGATCGGCATTACCGTGATCTGCGGTAATAAACAAATTACCATTGATAGTATGAACAGCATCAGCAACACGTCCAAGACATTTATCTAAAGCTTCAATTGCTTTCACAGCTGCATCATATTTGCCGGTATGCCCAACCATATCAGAGTTGGCATAATTACATATAATCACATCATATTTTTGTGCATGAATTGCGTCAACTAGTTTATCCGTCACCTCATAAGCACTCATTTCAGGCTGTAAGTCATAAGTAGCAACTTTTGGTGATGGCACCAAAATGCGATCTTCACCAACAAACGGGGCTTCCTGACCACCATTAAAGAAAAAAGTCACGTGTGCATATTTCTCAGTTTCTGCAATTCTCAACTGCGTCATATGATGATCTGCTAATACTTGACCTAATATATTGGTGAGCTTCTCAGGCGCGTAAGCAACGTGTGCTTTAATATCATCGGCATATTTTGTTAAGGTAACAAAATGCACTTTAGGGGACACTTTACGCTTAAAGCCAGAAAATGCACTATCGGTAAACACATGTGACAATTGGCGCGCACGATCAGCACGAAAGTTCATAAAAATAACGCTATCGCCATCGGCTATTGTCACGGCACGGTTTTGCTTTTTGATAATCGTTGGCTTAACAAACTCATCATTCTCATTGCGTGCATATGCCATCTGCAATGCTTCTTCAGCACTATCAGCGGTATACTCTGCTGTAGCATTTGTCATCGCATCATAGGCTTTCTCAACACGTTCCCAACGATTATCACGATCCATTGCATAATAGCGCCCACTGACACTAGCAATATAGCCAACACCCAGCCTTGCTAGTAACGCATCAACTTTTTCTAGTGACGCTTGTGCTGAGCGTGGCGGCATATCGCGACCATCTAAAAAAGCGTGAACAAATACTTTTTTAGCACCTCGCCCGGCTGCCAGCTGAATCATAGCAATAATATGATCTTCATGAGAATGCACACCACCAGGAGATAAAAGCCCCATAATATGCACGGCTTTGTCACCTTTCACAGCTTGATCAACAGCGTTGGTTAGCACGTCGTTATTAAAGAAACTCTTATCTTTAATTGCCGCATCAATTCGTGTTAGCTCTTGGTAAACAATACGCCCTGAACCAATATTAATATGCCCAACTTCCGAGTTTCCCATTTGTCCTTGCGGTAAACCAACCATCAATCCTGAAGCATTTATCAAGGTATGTGTGGAGTGCTGCCAAATATTATCCCAATTGGGTTTATTGGCATTATTAATGGCATTATCTTTACTTTCTTCACGATAACCCCAACCATCAAGTATCAATAAAACTGTTGTTTGCTTTTTCATAAAACCTCCAGAAAAACAGATTGGTTTATTGTATGCGCTCGATGGCCAAAAGGCTAGATATACTGCCCATAAACCATTTTACAGCGGTATAGTTGTAGTTAAAGTGATAGAAACAAAAAAGGCACCCTTAGGTGCCTTTCTAAATAAAAAACCTGATGATGTTCTACTTAACCTGAGTTCGGAATTAAAACCCTTGATTTAAAGAGGTTTTATGGTGTTAAAATAAGTAATTCTTATGGTAATTTCTCAAGATCAACATGATAGAACTACTTATTTCAACATTTTGCCGCATAGACGACTTTTGCATTATCTATGAAAAGCAACTTAAACTCAAACAAATTGGCATGGATAGAAACAGAAAATATGGCAAAGCGCAACAGTTAGCAGTGAGTGAAATTATGACAATTCTTATTATGTTTCAGATAACTCAATATCGCAATTTCAAAACATATTACAACGAGTTTATCAAAGTTTATTGGCATGAATATTTCCCTCAAGCGCCATCGTATAATCGCTTTGTAGAGTTGATGAGCCAAGCGATCTTACCGTTGTCTTACTTTTTAACTTATCATCAAGGTGAGCGCACAGGTATTTATTATGTTGATGCAACAAAATTGCCAGTTTGTCATAACTTACGCGAGAAAAATCATAAGGTTTTTGAGGGATTAGCAGGTAAAAGTAAAACGAGTACAGGTTGGTTTTTTGGATTGAAATTGCATCTGGTGGTTAATAATCTTTGTGAACTTGTTAGTATTCGAGTCACTCGTGGCAACACTGATGATAGGACGCCATTGTTGGATATGTGTAAGGAACTTCAAGGGATGATTTTTGGCGATCGTGGTTATATATCCAAAGCCAAAGCAGAATGCCTTGCAGAGCAAGGGCTTAAATTAATTACTACGCTCAAAAAGAATATGAAAAAACTATTTAGGACTCCACAGGAAAAGCAATTGTTACGGCATAGAGGTATGATTGAAACTCTATTTGATCATTTGAAAAATAGTTTAATGTTATGGCATACAAGGCATCGCTCACCTGTAAATGCATGCACACATTTAATGGCATGCCTTGCTGCATGGGTTATCGATCCTATCGCTATTGTGGGGCAGAAAAGGTTGAGTGTTTTATGAACCGTAATTCCGAACTGAGGTTACTTAACTTCAGGCATCCTACCTTACGCCATTACATGGTCAATGTCATGCTTCCATTGATTAAATTCGTTCCCAACAAATTTGTCACATGGCAAAAGCTCAGGTGGAATATAATATGCTTGGCAATGTCTTACTTTCACATAGCGAATGCTACACTATCATCAGCGCTAAATCGTTTCACTTCTGAGTTCGGAATGGAGTCAGGTGGTGCCGATTTGCTATCGTCGCCAAGCAACTTGTAGGTTCTCTAAAACCTTTAACAATCTATCATAGAGTA
>NZ_QLIU01000080.1 GCF_003574425.1 Cysteiniphilum halobium
TTTTATCTTTTCTTCCTTTTTTTTTGTTATTTCTTTTTTTTTTCTCCTTCTTTTTTTTCTTCTTTTAATTTTTTTTCATACGCCTTTTTTCACTTCATTTTCCTTTATTCCACAGCTCTTCTTTCTTTCCCCTTTTATTTCTCTTTCTTTTTCTTTTTTTTTTATTATCTTTTTTCATTCTCCCTCTTTTGTTTTTTCTTCTTCTTTTTTCTCTTTTTCTTTTTTTTCCTTTCTCTCTTTTTTTCTTTTTCCCTTCCCTTTTTTCCTACTTCTTTTTCTCTCTCACTATCTCTTCCCTCTTTCTCTTTATTTCCATCTTTCTTTTCTCCCTTTCTTTTTCCCCCTCTTCTTTTTCCCTCTTTTTATTCTTCTCCCTTCCTCCTTATTTTTTTTCTCCCTCTTTCTTTCTTCTTCTTTTTTTTTTTCCTCTCCCTTTTCTTCTTTTTACTTTTTCCTTTCTTTTTTTTCCTCTTTCTCCCTCTTCTTCTTTTTCTCCTTTCCTCTCTTCTTTTTTC
>NZ_QLIU01000081.1 GCF_003574425.1 Cysteiniphilum halobium
GTCTGATGGGAGCAAAACGATTGCATTTGATGACAATGGTCAGGCTAAGAATCTAGCAAAAGGTTCGAGTCATTTATTTAGCTTTAGCCTTCCTGCAAATGATACAACCAAAAACGCACTGCAAAGTGTCTATCATGAATTAACGACCAATCCAAATACGCAACTGATAAAAATTAAAGCCGCCAACATAAGAGGAGGAAATTTAGCCCCTGCATTAGTACTACAGACACAACCTGCTGAGCTCTCTCAAACAGTGCTATTAAGTGACCCTGCAATCCTCGGAGAAGCTGTGCTTGTTAACCATTCAAATGTCAATCTTACCATACAAAGCATTGATACAAACAATTTACCTACTGGTGTCAGTCTCAATAGTGGCAGCACGTGTGTTACTGGTACAGTACTATCCGCTAATGGCACTTCCAATGACCGTTGCCAATTATCCTTAGCTGTGGTTAGTAATAGTATCCCTGAAAATAATAAAAAAATTGCTGTTAGCTATAAAGATATGCAAGATAAGCTATTTACAGCTGAGGCAAATATTGCGATTGCTGGCGCTGAGATTGAAATTGAAGCAATAGGCACCAATAATGCC
>NZ_QLIU01000082.1 GCF_003574425.1 Cysteiniphilum halobium
CAATAGGCACCAATAATGCCATCAATCGACCGATTAGTAACAGTCAAAACGTGGTTGTGACATTAAAGAATATTGGTAAGTTAAACTGGCTACCTTCAACCATGATCGACAATTATATTGTTGCATTACAAGGACAAAGTGTAAATGCCTCTAATGTCAATATACTTGGTGCCTTGAATGGTAGTAGTTGTTTAAACACTACAACCATTTCTCCTAATAATAGTTGTAATGTTGTCTTTCAAATTAATCATAATACCGATACTGGTAACTATGCGTTTTTAGTTTCTCCTGATAATAATCTTCAAACTTTACAACGGAATAATTTCTCCATTGCCGGAAGTCTAGGACAACTACAGTTTTTAAATAGTAATATGAATGAACTTACAAACCTTCCTCTTAATATTGGTGATGCAAGTAAGACGGTTAGCATAAAAAATATTGGCGAGACCGCCTTGAGTAATCTGAGTATATCTTTTCCAAATAATCTCACCATAGCCAATAACACTTGTAGTAGTAGCTTAAGCGCAGGTCAATCTTGCACGTTTGCCGCAAGTGTGGCTAATGCAGTAGGTAGTTTTAATGCTGTTATTTCAGTTACAGCAAATACCGCAGATAGTTCATCAGTAGCCTATGCGCTTTCGGTGAACGCTGTGGGTACTGATGTAACTATTTCAAGCATTAATAGTATCCCTCAACCCAATGTAGATACAACCATAACACAGGTTGAGTTAACGAATATCTCACCACTTAGCTGGCAGCCTAGTACAGTAGGAAGTAGTTATCAAATTATTGGCAACAATACAACTGGAATAAGCGTAGTAGATGCTGGTGTTGGTAGTTATTGTTTAAATGGCAATGCCGTTGCACAAAACGAAAGCTGTACCTTGGGTATTGCAGTGTCTGATGTTGCCCAAGTAGGCAATTATTCTTTACAGTTAAATTTAGCAAATAATTTAGCTGAAGTGGTAACGCAAGGGTTTAGCATTACCTCAAGTTTAGGCTATGCGACATTTTCCCCCTCTACCATTACGCTAGCAAAAAGCAGTGCGCCAGAGCCTGAATTCTTAACTATTACCAATGTAGGGGATTTAGATATTACTAATTTTTATGTTGATGAAACAGCATTGAATTCTGTAGGAATCGTAATACAAGATAGCTCTTGTGGTAATCTGGCAAACACCATTACCTTACAAAGTGGTGCTACTTGTGATCTAGAAATACTGGCCAATAATGCGGTTGTCGATGGTACATATCAACTTACCGTCTATGGGGATAGTCAAACCCTTGAAAATAACGGCGCGATGTTGCCTGTAACTATTGAAGATGTTGCTGTTGGGATTTCTG
>NZ_QLIU01000083.1 GCF_003574425.1 Cysteiniphilum halobium
TTTTCTTTTTTTCTTTCCTTCCTTCCCCTTTTTTTTTTTCCTTTTTTTCTTTTTTCCTCTCCTTTTCCTTACTCTCCTCCTTTTTCTTTTTTCCTTCTCTTCTTTCTTTTTTTTCTTTTTTCTTTCTTTTTTTTTTATTATTTTTCTCTCTTTTTTCTCCTTTTTCTTCTTTTCTTTCTTCTTTCTCTCCTTTTTTTTCTCTTTTCTTTTTTCTTTTTTTTTCTTCCTCTTTTTCCTTTTTTTCCTTTTTTCCTTTTTCTCCTTTTTTCTTTTTTTCTTCTTTTTTTCTTTTTTTTTTTTTCTCTTTTTTCTCTTTCTCTTTTTTTCTTTTTCTTTTTCTCTCTTCTTTCTCTTTTTCTCTTTTCTTTTTTTTCTCCTTCTTTTTCTTCTCCTGTTCTTTTCTTCTTCTTTTTTTTCTTTCTTTTTTTTCTTTTCTTTCTCCCTTTCTTTTTCTTTTTTTTTCTTTTCAATCTTCTTTTCTTTTTCTCCCCCTTTTTTCTCTTTCTTCTTTTTCTTTTCATCTTCCATTTCACTCTTTTCTTCTTCTTATCTTCTTTTTTTTTTTTTCCTTTTATTTCTCTTCTTTTTTTCTTTTCTTCTTTCACTTTTACTCTTCTTTTCTTCTTTCCTTTTTCTTTCTCTCTTTTCTTTTTCTTTTCACCCCTTTCTCTTTTCTTTCTCTTTTCCTTTTTCTTTCTTTTTCTCCTTTCTCCTTTTTTCATGCTCCTC
>NZ_QLIU01000084.1 GCF_003574425.1 Cysteiniphilum halobium
ATTTTGGAATGACTATATATCAAGATGATGTGCAAATGATAATGGCGCAAGTAGTTATTGATAAAACTAAAAGTTACTTAAATAAACCCGTATATACCCAGTTGCGTCCGAGCACGATATTTACTCCCGCTGAGGAGTATCATCAGAAATATTATTTGAAAAACCCCATTAGTTATGCATTTTACCGTTGGCAATGTGGGAGAGATGAACGATTAAAAGAAATTTGGCAATGAACCTACAATCTATTTAAGCCATTTAAGGCGGCAACACGATAGGCTTCTGCCATGGTTGGGTAATTAAATGTCGTATTGATAAAATACATCAATGTATTGGCTTTGCCTTTTTGTGACATAATCGCTTGTCCGATGTGAATAATTTCAGAAGCCTGACTACCAAAACAATGAATACCTAAGAGTTGTAGTGTCTCACGATGAAAAATAAGCTTAAGCATGCCAGTCGTTTTGCCCGAGATTTGTGCGCGCGCAAGATCCTTAAAAAAGGCATGCCCTACCTCATAAGGAACCTTTTCCTCGGTCAACTCTTGCTCAGTTTTACCAACAGAGCTGATTTCAGGTAGGGTATAAATTCCGGTTGGAATATCTTTGATTAAATGATTAGTACATTTGCCTTCAGCAATGTGTGTTGCAGCAAAACGCCCTTGGTCAAAAGCAGCAGAGGCAAGAGATGGATAGCCAACGACATCACCAACAGCATAAATATGTGGATGTTTAAGTGTTTGATAGTTCTGATTAACCTCGATTGATCCTCGGATATTAGCTTCAATATCAATAGCTTCAAGTCCTAATTGATCGGTATTTCCTGTGCGTCCTTGGGCAAACAACAGGTAATCTGATTTGATAATCTTATTTGATTTTAATTTAAGTACAACTTCATTTTCATTAGCTGTAATGCTGTCATAATGCTCATTGTGATGCGTGCGAATACCTTGTTCGCGAAAGTGGTAGCTTAAAGCATCAATAATTTCATTATCAAGAAAAGACAATAGACGTTCGCGATTATTAATCAAGTTTACACGGATTTTTAACGTGCGGAAAATGGAAGCATATTCGCAGCCAATAACACCCGCGCCATAAATTGAGATGGTTTTGGGGTTGTTATCATCAAGGTGCAAAATGCTATCGCTGTCCAAAATTCGTGGATGATTAAAATCGATATCTTTGGGGTGATATGGTCTTGAGCCGGTGGCAATGACAAAGTACTTTGCTTTGAATTGCTCTTTGGTTTGTTCTTCTTCATGTGTTGAGCAAATACAAATCGTATGCGGATCAATGAATCTTGAAAAGCCATGCAACATATCAACATTATTGCGTTTGTAAAAACCTGTTTTTAGTTCGGTTTGTGCATTAATCACGCGTGAAGCATTATCCAACATTTGCGGGTAACTGTAATCGTGATATTTTGCATGAAAAGAAAATTGAGATACTGCATGTCGCAGTGCTTTGCTCGGGATAGTGCCTTGATGTGTGCAGTTGCCGCCGATGCGTTGTGATTCAACAATCGCAACTTTCAGTCCTGACTTTGCCGCTTTAATAGCCGCACCTTCACCACCAGGACCGCTACCGATAACAATGACATCATAATCAAAAGAATCAAATTGCATGGTGTTTTACGTCTTTTTGGAAATTTGCTGCAAATTGTAGCATATGGCGTATAAGCTTGTGGAAATTTTTAAGCATTGTTTTGCACAATGATTGCTAAGTATTTAAAGCGCGCTACAATAAAGCCATATTTTAGACTGATAAGGAAAAATAATGTCACTGCTAAATTGGCTTGATTGGGTTTTTGTTATTATTATATTTGGCTTTGCTGTTATCGGCTTTTCGCAAGGTTTTGTGCGTGGATTAATTTCCTTGTTAACTTGGTTAATTGCGGCAGTATCGGCTTATTTCTTTGCAGACTCCTTAGATATACATTTTGTTGCAAAATGGTTTAACTCACCTGAAGTGGCGTTTTGGATGTCATTTTTTATTATTGTCGTGTTTGTTTGGATCCTAGGAGGTATTGTACATATTATCTTTGGTGTTTTTCGTAAGGATAACCAAACAGTTACTGATCGTTTATTGGGATTTTTGTTTGGTATTGTTAAATCAACACTTGTGGTTAGTTTAATTGTTGGTGTGCTTAGTTATAATAAGGCATTAACTGAGCAAAAAGCTTGGCAGGATTCATTATTCGTGCCATGGCTAGTTAAAGGAGCTGTTTGGGTGGATCATAAATTACCAGAGGATGTCCAGCAAAAAATACATAATAATAGCATCTATAAAAATAGCGATGATAGAAAAGGAACAAGCAACAATAATGCTGATCAGAATAGCTCAAATGATTATCAAGAGCAGGAGTTTCATAAGTCCAAAGCTGAGTTGGATGCAATTGGCTAGATTGGGATTTTGAATGCTTATGTTTTAGAACTTAGGAAATTTTAATTTTTTGATTATTTTAAAATCAATTATTGACTGTGACGTTACGTTATACTTTAAGCTAGCTATAAAGTTGGATATAAGTTATAAACAAAACAGGAGATAATAATGGAAAAAACAACTGTATTAGCTAAACAACCATCTATAACTCTATCATTCATTAAGCTAGCTCTATATAGAATAGTATTAGGTATAGCTTTTTCAGGTATTACCTACCTTTTATTCTCCAGCGTTCCAAAAAGTTTATTTGGGCAAGCATTATTAGTGTTATTGTCACTGATTATTGCAAGTGTTTTTTTTGGTTATCGCTTAGCTAAAAAAAATCCACTTCTAAATTATGCCAGCTATCTTAAAAAGGTGTATATTGTATACTTTCTTGTGAACATCATTTTTTTCGGTATAAAGGATTTACTTCTTGCATTAGCTGCACCGAAGCTTCTAAATACATCATTTGATGTAGAGCAAATAATAATAAACTTTATAATTGTTTTTTCTTGTTATTGGGCTGCACTTTACAGTACAAGAATGTATGGAAGAAAAAAGCAATTATTAAAGAAGTAAATTACATCAGTAATAAATATAATTTGTATATTACTGCGCACGATAGGCACCTTAATTCATAAATTCATAGCGTTTGCTAAATGCTTTTTTATGTACTAAAACTAGGGATATATAGATATTTAAACACTGAGTAAGGATATTGCATGATGTTTAAGATTAGCTTTGTAGTAGTATTAGCATTCCTAATATCTGGTTGTACAACTTTTTCTATTGATACAACTAATGGCAAAAATGCTAACTTGGTCTTTGGATATATTGATATGTCAGACACAGGACAAGCATTAAATAGAGTCATGATTGTTCAAGAAGGAGGTAGTCACCTTGAATCTCAATCTGAAATGAATGTCTATACCGATGGACTTTTTTATATGGATAATGTAGCTCCAGGAAAGTTTTATATTCCTTCTTTTGAGGGGCAAGTATGGCTTTTTGATCCTACTGGGTATGAATTTCAAAAACCCAAAGATGCTTTTACATTGCATGGTGGGGATTTATTTTATGTTGGGACCTATAAAGTTAAAATTTCTACGGGTGAAAAAGTTGAAAAATTATTTCTAGGCTTGGCAGATGCTTCAATAATACCAATCAAACAGCCTTCGATGCAGACACTTTTAAAATGGCTGAAAAAAGATATTTCAAATCCCTATTTAAAGAAAAAAATAGATGAGGTTTTAAAAAGTGACGCTACAGGACACTAAGAGATTATGCATGATGGCAGAATTTCAATGCAAGATATAAAAGCGAAATGGTAGTCTGCGAAGTAGCAATTTTATTAAACTAAATCAGGGACGATTAAATAATTTGGCCAGCCAGTAATCAGAGCTAATGTAACGTCCACCACCATAGCATAGTAGTACTAGGAGCATTATAAAATAAGTGGTAGAAAACTCCATGCCGTTATTAAGGATAACCGGATCCCCTAGTTGAGTTATATAGTTATATCTACCAGGAAAATTTATAGATAACCAATTTAAAAAATCACTCAGTCGTATTGCTGATTCCATATTATTGCTAGCAATTGCTAACCAACCATGCACCCAGTGTACCATCAAGCTTGCAACACACATGAGTATAGTTAATGGGATAGTAATAAAACGTGTGAATAAGCCAAGTGCTATACAGATTAAACCAACTACTTCAGTTGATGTTGCAAGAAATGCTAATAACTCAGGAAATGGGAGGTTTAACCCACCTTTTGCAACAGGCGCACCAAACCAAGCAACTGTTTTGCTAAAATGCGTTACCTTAGAGTGTACCCCTTCATAGATGACGGGCAATAGGTATAGTCTTATTGCTAACAGAGCAATAAAATCAATTGATTTTGCTTTGTGTAAGGCTGAATTTACCCAAGTGATGGTACCTCGTATCATAGATTACTCCTCGTGTTTAATATGAACTAATTGCATTTCAGTTAATGATGTTAATATGGTTAGATTAAGCTTACTGTTATTGAGTTTGTATGTTTCCCAAGATAATTGGCTATCAGTAAGGTGAATATTTCTTAGTAAATTTAATTCATCGTTTGATAAAAGTTTTGTTATTACATGGTCATTGTAGTTACGAAAAACACCATAAATAAACTGTCCATAGTCCATGGGGCAATATTCATGATAGTTTTCTAGTTCAAAAGGCATCAAAATATATTGAACTGTAGGATTTATGATTATTTTGCTGTTATTTTTCACACTACAGGACACTAA
>NZ_QLIU01000085.1 GCF_003574425.1 Cysteiniphilum halobium
TAGTAAAATAACGCCAATGAGAAGTTCTCTGTACACGATGATTTTTTCATTTGAGTAGCTCCTGTAATGGTCGATTTAAAATCTTAAGGCAGAGCTTAAAATCTCTTATGCTAAAAGCTGCTCTTTGATAAGCATTAGCAATCATATCCAAGCCATACCGGAAATAGCTAGACTGTAACCGACCATGTTTTTTACGTTTGATTGGCTTTAACTTGGCATCTTTGTATTCGCCGACCTTATGTGCCCAGACTACTCCAACGGTAAGCAACGCCATTAGTTTGGAAATTTTATTTGAGTCTTTCAAATGCGTATCTTCAAAATTAAACCCTCTGCCTTTAAGTGCTTGAAAAAGATTTTCAATTTCCCAACGCATACCATAAGTTGAGACCAACTGCTCAATGGCTTCTGAGTTGCTAACAACAGCTAACAATTCACCATTAATATCTCTTGTACCCGCAAAGTAGACGTCAATCCCTGAGAACTTCCTTTTGCCCTCAATGTTTTTAATCTCATGTGTTTTGACACCATAAAACAGTGCTGACACATCCACTTCAAGTCCTCGGGAATTTGTGGTTAGCTGATTTTGCTTTACACGAACAACAAATGGAATTGACTCTTCATCCAACCATTTTAGCCATTTCTCTCCAATAAATTCACGATCTCCTAAAATGCCAGCTATGCGCCCTGTACCAAACTGTTCAATGAAACGCTTCACCAAGTCAATACGCACCTCAGACTTAGAGTTACCCTTATGCGGCAGCATTTCCCAATATAATGGAATAGCTACACCTTCATGGACTGCTGAGAGCATAAGAATATTGATATCTGTGCTACCAAATTGCCAATTGGTTCTGTCCAGCGCAAGATAGAACTTTGCTTTTTTGCTGAGCATTTGCTCGACACTCCACTTTGCAACAGCATCATAATCAAACTCAACCTCTTTAAAAAATCCCTGTATCCGTCGATAATTCGACTCGATTTTGGTATTTCTTGCAAAATGGGTTGCCAAATGTGCAAGATTAACGGTTTGTCGTGAGATTAGGCTAACCAGAAGATTAGCAAAACAATCTAATCTTGATTTGTGCCAGTTAAAAATTTCCTTTAAACTATTTGTCAGCTGTTTGAGGTGCTTTTTCATGGTGTGCAAATCAAGAAAAAATAACGCTTCAAGCAGCAATTTGCAAATTTTTCTTCGTGTACAGAGGGATTTAACAATGAGTAAAATATTTATTTTTTTTAAACTGCCTAAAAAATTGTATAGACCGTTTATTTTGCTTTTAATTATTGTTTATGGATGGTTAATGTATTCATTTTGGACAAACGAAATAAAATCATCGAAAGAAAATCTAGAATTTCTTAGGAGTGGTGTTATTGTTAAAGTGATTGATACAACAGGAGTTGAAGCAAGGAGAGA
>NZ_QLIU01000086.1 GCF_003574425.1 Cysteiniphilum halobium
TAAACTGAAGAGTTTGATCCTGGCTCAGATTGAACGCTGGTGGTATGCTTAACACATGCAAGTCGAACGGGTTTGGAAGACAGAAAACAGCAGACAGAAGACGGTAATTTTGAGTGCGGTGATGTGCACGGATTATTTTAAATTTAAAATAATCATCGCGAAGCGATACAAATGATCTGTCCTCCGTCTTCAGTCCTCTGTTTTCCGGCTAGTGGCGGACGGGTGAGTAACGCGTAGGAATCTGCCGTACAGAGGGGGACAACAGTTGGAAACGGCTGCTAATACCGCATGACACCTTCGGGTCAAAGGTTGCTTAGGCAGTCGCTGTACGATGAGCCTGCGTTGGATTAGCTAGTTGGTTGGGTAAAGGCTGACCAAGGCGATGATCCATAGCTGTTCTGAGAGGAAGATCAGCCACACTGGGACTGAGACACGGCCCAGACTCCTACGGGAGGCAGCAGTGGGGAATATTGGACAATGGGGGCAACCCTGATCCAGCAATACCACGTGTGTGAAGAAGGCCTTAGGGTTGTAAAGCACTTTAGTTCGTGAGGAAGGTTATCATGTTAAGAGCTAGATAATTTGACGTTAGCGAAAGAATAAGCACCGGCTAACTCCGTGCCAGCAGCCGCGGTAATACGGAGGGTGCGAGCGTTAATCGGAATTACTGGGCGTAAAGGGTTCGTAGGTGGTTAGATAAGTCAGATGTGAAATACCTGGGCTCAACCTGGGAGGTGCATTTGATACTGTTTGACTAGAGTTCACTAGAGGATTGGGGAATTTCCGGTGTAGCGGTGAAATGCGTAGAGATCGGAAGGAACATCAATGGCGAAGGCAACAATCTGGGGTTGAACTGACACTGAGGGACGAAAGCGTGGGTAGCAAACAGGATTAGATACCCTGGTAGTCCACGCTGTAAACGATGAGTACTAGCTGTTGGATCTGGTGTAAAAGATTTAGTGGCGCAGCTAACGCGATAAGTACTCCGCCTGGGGACTACGGCCGCAAGGTTAAAACTCAAAGGAATTGACGGGGACCCGCACAAGCGGTGGAGCATGTGGTTTAATTCGATGCAACGCGAAGAACCTTACCTGCCCTTGACATCCATAGGAGATCTGAGAGATTGGATTGTGCCTTCGGGAACTATGAGACAGGTGCTGCATGGCTGTCGTCAGCTCGTGTTGTGAAATGTTGGGTTAAGTCCCGCAACGAGCGCAACCCTTATTTTTAGTTGCCATCATTAAGTTGGGCACTCTAGAGAGACTGCCGCTGATAAGGCGGAGGAAGGTGGGGACGACGTCAAGTCATCATGGCCCTTACGGGCAGGGCTACACACGTGCTACAATGGGCATTACAGAGGGAAGCGAAGGTGCGAGCTGGAGCGAAACTTTAGAAAGGTGTTCGTAGTCCGGATTGCTCTCTGCAACTCGAGAGCATGAAGTCGGAATCGCTAGTAATCGCGGATCAGCATGCCGCGGTGAATACGTTCCCGGGTCTTGTACACACCGCCCGTCACACCATGGGAGTGGGTTGCAAAAGAAGTAGATAGTCTAACCGCAAGGAGGACGTTTACCACTTTGTGATTCATGACTGGGGTGAAGTCGTAACAAGGTAGCCGTAGGGGAACCTGCGGCTGGATCACCTCCTTAAAGGTACTTAGGTACAAAAATATTAAGAGAATAGCGAGAAGTATTTAAGTGTTTACAATTGATGTTTTTTAGTCCAGAGGACGGAAGACAGATGGCAGAAGAGGGTATTTGAGTGCAGCAAGCTGCACAGATTGTTTTTTTATTTTATTGTTTGACATAAAGGTGTTGATAGTGAAATTAAAAATAAATCATCACGAAGTGATTCGACTACTGTTCTCTGTCCTCAGTTTTCCGTCTT
>NZ_QLIU01000087.1 GCF_003574425.1 Cysteiniphilum halobium
TTTTTTTTTTCTTTTCTTCCCTTTTTTCTTTCTTTATTCTTTCTCATCTTTCCTTTTTTTTTCCTTTTTTCTCTTTTTCTTTTTTTTTTTCTCTTTTTTTTTTTTCTTTCTTTCTTCTTTTTCTTTTTTTTTTTCTTTTTTTTTTTCTTTTTCTTTTTTTCTCTTTTTTCTTTTTTCCTTCTTTTTTTTTTTCTTTTTTTTTTTTCTCTTCTTCCTTTTTTTTTTTTTTTTTTTTTCTTTTCTTCTTCTCTTTTTTTTTTTTTTTTCTCTCCTATTTTTTTCTTACTTTCTCTTCTTTTTTTTTTTTTTCCTCTTTTTCTTTTTTTTTTCTCCTTTTCTCCTTTTTTTTTCTTTCTTTTTTTTTCTCCTTTTTTTCTTTTTTTTTTCTCTTTTTTCTCTTTCTTTTTCTCTTTTTCTCTTTTCTTTTTGTTTTATTCCATATTCTTCTCCTTTTCACCCTTTTTTCTATCACTTTCTCTAAATATTCTTTTCTTTTTTCCTCTTTTTTTCTACTTCTTTCCTCACTTTTTTATTTTCTTCTCTCCATTTATTTTCCTTCTTACCTTTTTTTCTTTCCTTCTTTACTCCTTTTTTTTCTTTTTTCTTTCTTTTTCCTTTCTCTCTCTTTCTTTTCTTTTTGTTTTTTCTTTTTATTTCTTTC
>NZ_QLIU01000088.1 GCF_003574425.1 Cysteiniphilum halobium
TAGATACCCACGGGCTAAACCCGTGGTACTTAAGCGGCAAGCCGCTGCATAACTACGTTATGCGTTACAGATCAAGTTCGATCTGACCTGAATCCTCTTGCCCTTGATGCTGTACATATTTCATAATCGTTTCCTCATCCACGCCTACGCTACTTACAAAAAATCCTGGCGACCAAAATATGTTTTCTTTCCAGTATACGTTATCTAAAAATACAAACTTCTTTCGCAAGTAAACCGTCGATTGGCTTTTAAGATCCCTCATAACCTCCGAAATACTATATTTGGGCGGAATCACCATTACCATATGCAGGTGATCTTTATCAAAGCCAATCTCCTCAAGCAATACGCCAGGAATTTTTCGTAGCAGCTTCGGCATTACCCACTGAATGTACCTACACACTCCAGGATTCAGGACCTTTCGCCGGTATTTACATACCCAAACTATATGATATTGGAGCCTATAAACTCCATGTGCTGATTTATATGCTTTCATCCAAACATAATACCACCGAAAGGCTCATTCACCCACGGGTATCACCCGTGGTGCTCTTTCTTCGACCTGTTAAACTATATTACTGCTTTTTTTGCAGCTTTTACTTCCTTTACTCATTATCCCTTTTACTTTATAATTACCTT
>NZ_QLIU01000089.1 GCF_003574425.1 Cysteiniphilum halobium
AATTCGAGTCGATTTTGGTATGTGGTGCAAAATGGGTTGCCAAATGTGCAAGATTAACGGTTTGTCGTGAGATTAGGCTAACCAGAAGATTAGCAAAACAATCTAATCTTGATTTGTGCCAGTTAAAAATTTCCTTTAAACTATTTGTCAGCTGTTTGAGGTGCTTTTTCATGGTGTGCAAATCAAGAAAAAATAACGCTTCAAGCAGCAATTTGCAAATTTTTCTTCGTGTACAGAGGGAATGACTATATATTTTCTAGAGTATTAAGGGGATGGATTAAGCAGTTAACTTAAGTGCAGTTTATAAGCGTTAAAGTATGTTAATTTGCTTTTTGTGATGAGTCTTTTTGCTCTTGCTGCTTTTGTTGATAAATCATATCAAAGTTAACAGGGGCTAGGCATAGTTGTGGAAAACCTCCTTTAGCAACTAAGTCAGAGATTGCTTCACGTGCATATGGATACAAAATATTAGGGCAAAATGCATATTGTGCGTGATCAAGCTGTCCTGCTTCCATGTTGGAAATAAGGAAAATACCTGCTTGTTGTACTTCTGCTTTGAAAGCATTACTAGTGCCACATTTGACGTCTGCTTCAACCGTTAGCACAACTTCATACATATTCTCTTCAGGCAAACCTGTAACTTTAGTGTTTAAAGCCACGTTTAACTCAGGCTTCCATTCTTGTTTAAACGCATCAGCACCTTTAGGGATTTCAAATGAAATATCTTTGGTATAGATTTTTTGGATTTGAAATTGAATGTCAGGAGTATTTGTTTCAGTTGTCATCATCTTTCCTTATTTGGTTAAGTTAAGTGTTATTTTCCAAGTAGTGGGTTAAGTTTATTGGCATTCTCAAGGGCATACAAATCATCACAGCCACCGATATGCTGGTCGTTGATGAATATTTGTGGCACAGTCGTGTGTCCCAAGGCACGCTTAATCATCTTCTCACGTAACTCAGGCTTGTCAATGATGTTATACTCAGTAAATGTAACACCTTTTTCCCTAAGCAATGCCTTGGCGTTAATGCAATAGGGGCAAGTTGGTTTAGTATATATCTCAATCATTTAGATGTGTTCTTATCGTTTTTGTCTTTTCTATTTTTTATATCTTTCTTATCTGCACTAATGGCTTGACGTGACTCAGTTTTACTCTCAGTGGGTAATTTATCCTGCAACCACTGCTTAAAGCCTCCTTTTAATGTGTAAAGCTTATCAAAGCCTGCTTTTTTTAACAAATCACAAACACCAGCACTTTGGGATCCTGTTTCACAATAGATAATAATTGGGTTGTTTTTGTATTTATTAAGTATTTTAGTATTCTCTTTAAGTTCTGTAACACTGCTATTGATGGCACCAACAATATGACTTTCATTGAAAAGTTTATTGTCGCGAATGTCTAAAAATATCCCCTTATCCCGATTCGTTAGATTAATCGCATTTTGTATGGATAATTGGAAGCGTCCTGATTTTGCTTGGCGAATTTCATAACCAAGATAGACCAAAATGGCAACCACAAAGATAATGCATAGCATTAAGTTTTGAGAGATGAAATGACTCAGGTTTGACATGTTTTTCCTATTTTACTCATTGTTTTTAGCGCACGCTTCAAAATTAACAAGAAGCTTACTATTTATTAACAAGGTGGATTATAGCGGGTTTCAAATTTAATGAGAAGCCAAACTTGCCATGCTTTTTTGCACAAGTTGCTCAATTGCTTTTAGCCATTTAGTAATGGCTGAGCCGCGACGATAAACCAGTCCAATTTCACGAAAAGGTGCTGGAGCTTTGAAATCAATATAGTGGATACCATTGTGTGAGGTTAATGTGGCAATCTCAGGAATGATTGTAATGCCGAGTTTAGCAATTACCATTTGTCTTAATGTTTCAAGGCCTGTAGCATTGCACTGGATGCTTTGTGCCGGATTAATATTTAATGATAGTACTTGCTCACGCAGGCAGTGTCCTTTCTCTAAAAAAAGCATCGCCTCATCATCAAGTTTGGATATATCAACTTCTGATTGTTGACTTAACGGGTGTCCATCATATACGGCTAGTTTAAATGTATCTTTAAACAGTGATAAAAACTCTAGTCCTTGAGGAAGGGATTCTTGTGCTAGAAGGGCTGCATCAATTTTACCTAATTGGAGCATTTGAATTAAGATAGGGCTTTTCTCCTCAACAGGATAAATTTTAATCGGGCTTTTATCAGCCAATGTTGTGTGAATCAATTGTGGCAATAAATAGTGCGCAAGGGTTGGAAACAATCCAATTCTAAAAAGTAGATCTTCCGTTTTATTGTGTGTTGCTGCCAAGTCTTTGATATCTTGCGCAATGGTTAATAATGCTTGCGCCTTATCAATGATTTGCTGACCAATTGCAGTGACAAGTACACTTTTTTGGAAGCGCTCAAAGATAGCAATGCCTAACTCATCTTCAAGCTTCTTAATTTGCATGCTAAGTGCTGGTTGACTAACAAAGCATTCTTGTGCAGCTTTATTGAAGTTTTTATGTTTAGCAACAGCAATTACATATTCTAAGTCACGGATATTCATAATTTTCCATTAACGAGGTAGCATTTAGATTTAAGATTACTCGATTTTGTGCCAGAATAAACGATAAAATTAGACATAAAATAATAAGCTCCATTTTGTTATGAATCAATATACTGCTCAATCTATTGAGGTCCTATCGGGTCTTGACCCTGTTAAACGACGTCCTGGGATGTATACCGATACACAAACGCCTAATCACGTAGCGCAAGAAGTGATTGATAATGCGGTGGATGAGGCATTAGCAGGGCATGCCAATAAACTCAATATCAGAGTTTATGATGATGGTAGTTTTGAGGTTGAAGATAATGGACGTGGTATGCCGGTTGATATTCACCCTGAAGAAGGGATATCGGGTGTTGAGCTGATTATGACACGATTGCATGCCGGGGGTAAATTTTCAAAGGAAAATTATCTATACTCAGGGGGACTTCATGGGGTGGGGGTATCGGTAGTTAATGCATTAAGTTTGCGCGTTGAGGTGTTTATTAAACGCGATGGGAAGCGTTATTTTATCGCTTTTGAGCATGGTGATAAGGTAGAAGAGTTAAAAGTCATATCAGAAGTAGGCAAAAAGAACACTGGTACCACTGTACGTTTTTGGCCGGACCCTAAGTATTTTGATACACCAAAATATGCAACACGTAAGTTAAAGAACTTATTAAAAGCCAAAGCGGTATTATGCCCGGGGCTTATCGTTGAATACCAAAACGATGAGCAAAACGATCGAATGACGTGGCAGTATGATGGTGGGTTATTAGCCTATTTGCAAGAAAAAATTGATGGTCTTGAGGTATTGCCAGAGGTTCCATTTTCAGGGTCTTTTACTGATGGGCAATATGTTGTAGATTGGGCTTTATGCTGGCCGCAAGAGAATGATAATTTCATCACCGAAAGTTATGTTAATCTAATCCCAACACCATTAGGTGGCACACATGTTAATGGCTTAAGATCTGGACTTTTAGATGCGATGCGCGAGTATTGTGAACTTCATAATATTTTACCACGCGGAGTAAAGATCATGCCGGATGATATTTTTGCTGGTCTTTGTTATGTGTTGTCATTAAAGATGCCAGAACCGCAGTTCTCAGGACAAACAAAAGAGCGTTTATCTTCACGTGATTGTGTTAATTTCATTGCTACACATGTTAAGGATGCTTTTAGTTTGTGGCTTAACCAAAATATTGAAACGGCAAACCAAATTGCTGAGGTGATTATCTTGCGTGCACAAAAACGCCTTAAAGCTGAGAAAAAGGTAGTGCGTAAGAAAGTAACCCAAGGCCCACAATTACCTGGTAAGCTCACAGATTGTGTTACTCAAGATACACAGTATAGTGAACTTTTCTTGGTTGAAGGCGACTCAGCGGGTGGCTCAGCAAAACAGGCACGAGATCGCGAGTTCCAAGCGGTGATGCCATTAAGGGGAAAAATCTTAAACTCATGGGAAATCGATTCATCAGAAGTCTTATCATCACAAGAGATTCACGATATTGCTGTGGCAATTGGTGTTGATCCAGGCAGTGATAATGTAGAAGGCTTGCGTTATGGCAAGATCTGTATTCTTGCAGATGCTGATTCTGATGGTCTGCACATTGCGACACTCCTATGTGCGTTATTTTTGCGACACTTTAAACCATTGGTCGAAAGAGGACATATCTATGTGGCAATGCCACCATTGTTTAGAATTGATGTTGGCAAAGAAGTCCATTATGCGTTGGATGAAGCGGAGAAGAATGTGATTTTACATAAAATTACCCAAAATAAAAAATCACCCAAAGCAAATGTTCTGCGTTTCAAAGGTTTGGGTGAGATGAATCCAATGCAATTAAGAGAGTCAACTATGGCGATGGATACAAGACGTCTTGTACAATTAACATTATCAAGCGATGAACACTTTGATCTGGAGGAGATGGATGAAATGCTAGCTAAAAAGCGCTCGTTGGATCGTAAGCATTGGCTGGAACAAAAAGGGAATTTAGCGGATTTAGATTAAAAGAATTGGGTATTATGATTATATCTACCATAACTGAAGCCTTTGTTGTCTTTGTATTCACCCTTTGACTTCGCTCAGAGTACGGTGAATACTAAGCTGTAGTTAAATCATCAAATCACAGGGAGTTACAAAAACGATACTTCTTTATTGTCATAAACATAGGTTAAATATGAATCAAGCGTATAACCTTGCGAACGGACTGCTTTAATTGGTGAGCTTGAATTATGCCCTTGTGTTAGTTTGTTACGTAGGCGATGAACATGGATATTAACATCACGTACCATGCTTTCTTTAACGCTTAGATTAAGATATTTGGCAATTTCTTCACGCATAAACGTCTTACTTGGATCAGATAAAAGCAGTTTAAGCAAGGCACCTTCTTTATCTGTTAGATAAATATCTGAGTTATCAGGGTGTGTCACTAATGATTTTCGCGGATGATATACCCACTTGCCAAACTGGATTTGGCTATAATCACTGATGTTAATATCTTCAATATTTACCGATCCTGTAATTGTATATGGTGATTGGGTATTGCGATCACGCAGTTTTGCCTTGATACGTGCCATAAGCACGTGCTGGTTGTAAGGAATCTCGACATAGTCATCGGCACCTGCTTCAAAACACAAGACAATTTCCGTTGCATCAGTACTTTTTGATACAAAAATAATCGCCATGTTGGGATGGCGTTCACGAATGTTTTTGCACAATTCAATGCCATACATATCTGGCAGTAATAGATCAAGTAGTACTAATTTGGTATTTCTATTAACAGCCAGTAGATCTAATGCTTCTTGGCCTGAGTGTGCAACGTTTGTTTGGTGTAGGTAGCGTTGAAGTAATGTTTGTAACTCTTTAGTGTTTTCTTTATTGGTGCTAACCAATAATATTGTATTGTCGTTTTTCATAGGATCCCTTATCATTATTTGGTTAACATCTCCCAGACTATTGTTAGTAATATACCCGTCAAAACTTCTTTGACACTAAACACCACAAAATGATTTACGATGTGGGTATAGATTGAACTAAACAACATATAGTCACACTGTGTGTAATTATATTTAAAATATTTCTGACTTTCCATGTTGTTTACAGCATAACTGCTTAAAAAGTGATTTGATATCCATAATTATTGTATATGCAAATGAAAAATAGATCGTTTGTACTTTTAGTGCTTTATGTAATTTTATCTTAATTGTGTTTGTCTTTTTTATGATCTATACCTTAAGGAGATGAGATATAAGCCAGGAGCTATGTTATGCTACAAAATATCAATTTTTTAAAGGTGATGGGATTGTTAATTTCACTCCAATTAGGGTATGCCGAGGTGAAAACAGCCATTGTTGCAGGTGGATGTTTTTGGTGTGTTCAAGCTGATATTGATAAGCTCAAAGGTGTAATAAAAACTCAAGTAGGCTATGATGGTGGTTCGACCTTATACCCAAACTACAAGCAAGTATCACAAGGAAAAACAGACCACTTAGAAGTTGTTAAAGTTTGGTATGAGGATGCTATTTTGGGTTATAAACAATTTTTAAATTATTTCTTTAAGCATATTGATCCTACAGTTAAAGGTAGACAGTTTTGTGATCTGGGTGCGCAATATCAAAGTGCCATTTTATAGTAGTTCCAAAATAAATCCAATTTAAGTAAACTATTGACTATATTAT
>NZ_QLIU01000090.1 GCF_003574425.1 Cysteiniphilum halobium
CTCAGCGGGAATTGCTGGTGTTTCAGATATTCAATTGCAATTACAGGAGCTTTATGGTGGTGCTGAGATCAGCACAAGCTTAATCAGTAAGATTACCGATGAGGTGTTGGAAGAAGTCAAACATTGGCAATCTCGGCCATTAGATGCAGTTTATCCGATTGTTTTCTTTGACTGCCTGGTGGTTAAAGTCCGTCAGGATAAGCGTGTGCTAAATAAAGCCGTTTATGTTGCTTTAGGTATAGATTGTACAGGGAAAAAAGATGTGCTAGGCCTTTGGATGAGTGAGAACGAAGGGGCTAAGTTCTGGCTGGCCAACTTAACCGAGCTGAAAAACCGTGGCGTACAGGATGTTTTAATTGCCTGTACAGATAATTTAACAGGCATGTCTGATGCCATTAGTGCTGCTTTTCCTAAAACAGAGCATCAGCTTTGTATTGTTCATCAAATCAGAAATAGCCTTAACTATGTCTCTTATAAGCAACGAAAAGAAGTGGCCGCTGATTTAAAACCTATCTATACTGCAGCCACAGAAGAGTCAGCCTTGATGGCATTAGAGGCTTTTGCACAGAAATGGGATAAACAATACCCGCATATTTCCAAATCATGGTATGCTCACTGGGATAACCTGGTTGTATTTATGCAATACCCTGATCAAATACGCAAGGTGATTTATACGACCAATGCAATTGAGTCTGTGAATAGCCAGTTGAGGAAAGTAACGAAAAATAAGCGTTCTTTCCCCAATGATAATGCAGTATTTAAAACCCTATTTTTGGCCATTGACTATATGACAAAAAAATGGACGATGCCAATTAGAAGTTGGAGTGAAGCAATGCCGCATTTTTTAATTAAATTTGAAGGCAGAATTTAAGTGCTATGGAAAATTTACACAGTTAGATGGATGGGCTCAAAATCACAGCAAGAAGGATAAAAATTTACTTTTTCAATTGTATGTATTCATTTGTATTAGTCTATTTTGCTTATCTTGATCCTGTAGCTTAGAAAATATTTCGCCCATTTTCCTAATTCATCTAGCTATTTTGCTGTAACACAAGTCTTGTGAGTGATTAGGGTCGCTTTAATTTTAATGCATCAACATCAATAGATGCATCATAGTCAACGCCGGCAACATTAAAGCCGTTTAGTTCTAGAAAATCCTGATAAAAGCCAGCAAAATCACTGATATCTTTAAAATTCTCGGATGTCATCTTGGACATGATTATATTAGTCAATGCTTGGGTGTTGGCATCCATTTCAAGATTGTCAGGGCGCACACGTCCAAATTTATCCGTAATACGTTTGTTACCATACATCATATCACGCATAAAACGATCGATTTGCTCAATGGTGTTCTCATGTGTGCCAAGTTCTTTCATGACCTTAAAAAGCGCGCAGCCATAGAGTGGAAATAGTGGAATAAAAGCGCTAGCTTTTGTTACTAATGCTTTGGCCACGGTAACAAATGCTTCACCTTGTAGATCATGTAGTTCTTTATTAACTGTCAGCGCAGTTTTTTCTAAATGACGCTTAGCAGCACCAATCGTGCCTTTTTTATAAATGGCATCAGTGCAATCAGCACCATCATAGGAGTAGGCGGTAGTTTTAAAGCCATGTGCTAAGACGTTAGCGTTTTTAAGTGACTCAATCCAAAGCTGCCAATCTTCACCACCCATTACTTTGATGGTTTCATTAATATCATGCTGAGTTGCTGCCATCATTTTACCATCGATAATGATTTGCTTGTTCAGGTCAAGTGTTGGTGCTACGATTTCACCTATTGTGCTTTTTAATACTGAGTTGTGTGTAATACCTGTTTTAGGATCAGTGCGTCTTGGTGAAGCAAGGCTATAGATCAATATATCAACTTTGTTGTCAAATTCTTTTTTGATCATGTCGATGGTCTGTTGTCTGATTTCATCAGAAAACGCATCCCCAATAATGTTTTTAGCAATAAGCCCATCCTTTTCAGCTTGCTCTTTAAACCAGATGTTATTCCACCAGCCAGCACTGCCTAAGCGTTTGTCATTAATGCCTGGCTCAAATGATACACTAATCGTATCAGCATCAGCACCATAAGCAAGGGCAATGCGTGATGCAAGACCATAGCCGGATGATCCGCCAATAATTAGTGCGCGTTTTTTACGCGTAAATTTTGGTAAGCTTTTCATATAATTAATCTGCTTTTCAACAACTGCTTTGCAGCCAATTGGGTGTGGGTTCTTAACCAAACCACCACGCATGATTTCAGGTTTTACAATCATGATATTTCCATAAGTTGAGATTTTAAAGTACTGCTGATGATATTAATCTGTGTTTTAGTAGTCAAGCTATTAGATTTAGTGTGGAAGTTATTTTGTGGTATTAAGAAATAATTTGGATATTTCATTTAAGATATTGTGCTTAAACCATGATTTTTGAGGACTCAATGTAAGATCTTGATGAAGCAAATGAATATCAATCTCTGGTGTGATGAATGGGAGATTAAATATTTTCAAATTAACTAAATTGGTAAATGCTGCTGCTGATTTGAACATAGTAATACAAAGTAGGTTGTAATCTAAAATTATACTGCCTAGCATTTCTATATTTGAAACAATAAGTCGATATTTACGTTGAATGCCAAAGCTTTGTAAGGAGTTCTCTATGATGGTATTTGCAATATTGGAACTGTAGGATATGGCAACGTGTTCATATTTATTAAGGTCATTGACACTTATTGTCATCTGTTTGTTTAAGTTTTGGTTGCCTGATAAACAGATATAGGTATCTTTAAAGTATAACTCGCGGGAGAAGTTTGACGGAATAGAGCTAAAGCTTCCAATCAAAAAATCAAAGCTTTGAAGCTTTGATTTGTTTATGCTATCTAGGCTAGTAATTCTGTGCAAGTTTATTTTAATTTTTGGAAGTTCTTTTATTTGTTGATAAAGCAGATCAATAAATGCTTTATCTATATGTTCTTGAATTCCAATAGATATTTCAAGATTAATTTCTTTTGGGTTGAAAAGAGTATTTGGTTGTAACAGATGATCAATTTTATGCATTATATGATGGAGTTGGCTTTGTATTTGTTTGGCTTTTTCGGTTAATACAAAACCTGTTTCAGTTTTGTTTGGTAATAAAAGAGGATCCTGAAAGATTTCTCGAAGTTGTTTTAAAGAGTTACTTACCGCTGGTTGGGTTCTAAATAGCTTGATACTGGCGATCGTAACGCTTTTTTTATCCAATAGCACATGCAAAGTGCGCAGAAGGTTTAAGTTTAATTGATCTACACGCATATTTATCACAAAGAGTAGAATGGTATTCATTTGATTTATATTGTCTCATAAAAAATATAAATTTCACAAATGTTAATCATACGGTCATGATACAAGAAAGAAAAAATTACACTTTTGAGGATGAATTAGCATGAGAAGTTTTTTAATTGAAAACGTGTCAGTATTTAATGGTCAGGATAATGAAATTAAAGATTATCATTATTTATATATTGAAGAGGGCATCATAAAAGCATTAACAAACGAAAGGATTGCCGACTTTACACCACAGGAGATCATTGATGCAAAAGGTATGTACTTAATGCCAGGATTAATAGATGCGCACGTGCATTTATCAACAGCTTCATCAGTAGATCTGGCAAATGATCATTTGCCACAAGATTATCTGGCAATCAATGCTATTGATGCAGCTAAGGAGAGTTTATTAAGAGGCTTTACTACGCTAAGGGATGCTGGTGGCGCTGGATTAGGTATAGCGCGCTCATTTTCCATGAGAAAAGAATCCACTCCACGGCTATTTTATAGTGGTAAAGCATTAAGTGCTACAAATGGGCATGGTGATTTTAGACACTCTGCAGAGTCAGAGTGCTGTTCTTGTCAAGTAAGTGGGTCAAATATTTCGACTCTTTGTGATGGTGTTCCAGAGGTGTTAAAAGCAACTAGGGAGCAGTTAAGGGAAGGTGCAACCCAGATTAAAATTATGGCAGCAGGTGGTATTGCCTCACCTACAGATAAGGTTCAAAGTCTTCAGTTTTCAGATCAAGAAATATTAGCAATTGTTGATGAAGCAAATCGAAATGGAACTTATGTTATGGCTCATGCCTATACTCCGGAGGCGCTTATCCGGTGCGTTAAGCTTGGTGTTAGATCTTTGGAGCATGCTAATTTATTGGATGAAAAATCAGCGAAATATATTAATGAAAAAAAAGATGTGTTTATTGTTCCAACACTTGCTATATATGAGGCACTTTATCAGCATGGGAAGGAGTATAACACGCCAGCAGTAGTGTTAGAAAAGCTTGAAGAGGTGAGAGCATCTTGTATTAAAGCAATTAAAATTGCGCATAAATATAATGTTAATTTAGGTTTTGGTACTGATTTATTAGGTGGTTTAATGCAGTATCAATGTTCTGAATTCATACTGAGATCTAAAGCTGAAACAACATTTCAAACATTATATTCGGCAACTTATAAAAATGCAGAGTTACTTAATATGGAGAAAAAGCTTGGGTTTATTGGACAAGGGGCGTATGCCGATATTATTGCCGTTGATAAGAATCCATTGAATGATATTTCTGTCATGGCTAATCCTTTAGATAATTTAAAGCTGATAATAAAGGATGGATACATCGTTCTGAATAAAATTTGAAAAGTTTTATAGAAATAGTTTCAAACAGTTTTACAAAGCGTTAAAACTTTTAAGGTATATGAATGATTAAAAAAATCTCTGTAGGCTATTTTAGTCAAATTTTTAATCTACTAGTTAAATTAGCAATTATAACTCATAGTGCAGGTGTGCAATCAAAGAGATTGGAACAGTTTTTATCAAAAACAGCCTTGGCTCTTGGTTGTGTAGGAGAGTTTATCGTTTTACCTAATCAAATTTTTATGCATGCTTATAGCCAAAAAACGAACTTTTCTCATACTAAGCTCCTTAGAGTGGGAGATGCTGCTTTAGATATAAATAAGATAATTAAAATCAGTGCTCTCATCTGGAAAGTTCAGCATGGTCAGATGAATGTACTAGAAGCTAGCAATAGTCTAGATCAAATTGATAAGAGCTTACCTTATTATAGCGTTTGGACGGTGAGTATAGGTTATTTGGCTGCAAGTGCTGGTTTCGCTGGTTTTTTACAATGTAACTATATTTCAATTTTACTGTCTGCAGTTTTGGGTGTGATAGTATATCTATCTTCGATTGCTATGAAACGCTATAGACTAGGATATTTTGAGGCGTTTTTGAGTGCAAGCCTAATTGGACTGATAGCTGGGACATGCTCTTTTGTTTCCCCAGAACTAAATCCATACCTGATAAGTTTATCTGCAATAATTTATTTAATTCCAGGATTTACAATTAGCTCAGGTATTATTGAAATTAGCTATAAATATACACTGTCAGGCTTTATAAACCTAGTTAATGGGGTCACATATTTAGTGACATTATTTTCAGCGATTTACTTTAGTGTGTTGTTTTGTCAAAAAATATTGGTAGGAGCGCCAATTATTGATCATCAATTACTAAGTCAAATTACAGATTACAAGTGGATTAGTGCAGTGGTTATGTCAATGGGTTTTTCTATTATTTTTCAGATACCTAAAAGGGAATTTTTGTGGGTTAGCTTAGCCATAGTATTGATGATTGTATCAATTTTATTTGCAGAAAAAATATTGTCTAGTCCAAATTTTGGTAATATTTTAGCAGCATTCATTTGTTCTATCTATTCTGCTAAATGGAGTAATAAATGTAAAAAGCCTGAGTCAATCATATTGTTGCCAGGAATTGTCTTTTTAGTCAGCGGAAGCGTAGGGTTTAGAGGGGTCGTAAGTTTATCCCAAGGTGATTATATTTTGGCTTTACACCAAACTTGCCAAATGTTTATGGTTGCTGTATGTATTGCTGTTGGTTTAGTGTCAGGAAAAATTATATGCAATAACAGATCGGGAAGTGGTTTGTGAGTATATTTTTGATGGGATATGTATTTGCTTAGTTACTTATCTGCTCCTATTTCGAACTGTTACCGGAGGTTGTTTGGTATGAAGCTATGTGTTCATAATTTAAGATATCCAAACAAAGTAATATAGAACGCCTCTTTAGAAATATGTAAGCAAGCAAATGTTTATAATATTTTAATGAATTTTTATAAATATGAGAGAGGAATTTGTCTAATAGGTTGATCATTGAGCTTGACACCTAAGCCAAGTAAGCGAATGGGGTTGGTTTGTTTTTGATATAAGTTGTCAAATAACATAAGGTAGAGATTAAGCTCGTTACTTTGGGCGTGGCGTTCAATACTTTTTTTGTGAAATGTGTTATCAGTGATTTTAATAAAAATACCTTCGATGCATAGTATATGTTCAGGCTTTAGTTTTACTAAAAGCTCTTGATATAACTGTTTTAATGCTTTAATACATTCATCTGGTGTTGTTAGGTCGTATTGATAAGTGTGTTCAACACCTAATGATTTGCGAATGCGTTTGGGGTTGACCACGCGCCGATCAATACCACGACAGTAATCATGCAAACTGGTGCCAAGCTTGCCAAAGCTGTGCTCTAACTCGGTAATATTAAGCCTTTGCAAATCAGCACAGGTTTTAAGTCCCATTTTTTGAAGTTTATCTTTTGTGACGCTACCAACACCAAAAAGCTTGCCAACGGGTAAGTCCTGAATAAATTGCTTTACATCTTGTGGACGAATGACATATAAGCCATTGGGTTTATTAATATCACTGGCAATTTTTGCTAAGAGTTTGTTGGGGGCAACACCTGCTGAGGCAGTAAGTCCTGTTTGTTGCAAAATCTCCTCTTTGATAGCTTGTGCTATTAATGTTGCGCTATTGGCGTGGCTTTTTACATCTGTTACATCAATATAAGCCTCGTCCAATGATAATGGTTCAACCAGCGGGCTAATACTTTTAAAGATATCGCGAATAATATTGGAGACATGTTTATATTTATCAAAATCGGTGGGGAGCAAGATTAACTGGGGACATTTTTGTAGTGCAATACGTGTTGGCATCGCAGAGTGTACACCATAACTTCGTGCAATATAATTGCAAGTGCAAAGCACACCACGCTTGATATTATTACCACCAACGGCAAAAGGCTTATCACAAAGAGCGGGATTGTCTTTTTCCTCGACTTGCGCAAAAAAATAATCCATGTCGATATGAATTATTTTACGGGCAGAGAAGTCATTCATGTTTTATGTGTTTGCTGTGTTTTTATTTAAAGAGAGGGTTAAGGCAGATAATAAAACTAAGCTGGTGATTGAGGTTGCAAGCATTGTCAGTGCCAGTGGGTAAGAAGTATTGATTGCAAAGAGCGTTGCTACTGAACCAACTACTGAGCTGCCACCTAATTCAAGGGCGCCAAACATCGCTGATGCGGCTCCAGGATATGCACCAAAGGGCTCAAGTGCACCACTGGCACCTGAGCCTGCGGTTAACGCACAACCAAAAGTAGCGAGCATGCTCGGACCAAAAAAGCCCCATAAGCTTAAACCAAAAAGTTGATAGATTATGATAAGCAAAATACCTGAAGATAATATTAATATTGACCCTAGTATCGAGGTTTTTAAAACGCCCAGTTTATGAACAACGGCACCAGAGATTAGCGAACCAATTAAAAATGCACCACCTGCCAGACCAAAGAAAATACCGATTTGTGAACGTGGTTCCTCAAGCGTTTGAATGATGTAGGGCGTCATTGAGAAAAGTGTGAAAAAAGCTGAAACCCCAGCAATTGCAGGCAAAGTATATGCCCAGAAGGTAAGACTCTTGCAAATGCTTAGATAACGACCAAAGAGGCTGAAATTAAAAGGCTTGCGATTATTTGGATGTGCACTTTCTTTAATAAATAGGATTGTTAATATCAGTGTGAATGCACCAAGACCTGCTAAAAAATAGAACACAGCATGCCATGGAAAATAAGCCGTTAATAAGACACCAATGATGGGACCTAAAATGGGTGAGATAGAAATCATAGCATTTAGAAAGCTATAAATCATCGCACTTTTCTTGCCGGAGAAGGCATCGCGCACAATAGCAAATGCGCTAACAGACATACCGCAAGCGCCAAAACCCTGAATAATGCGAAAGGCAATAAGCCAGCCGATATGATTTGATAGTGCGCACAATAATGAGCCAATAAAAAATAAAGAAACGGAAATAAAAAGTATTTTGTAGCGACCAAACTGATCTGATAGTGGCCCTAGAATAAGTTGACCAAACCCTGTGACAAGAAAGAATAAAGATAGGGTTAATTGCACCATTTCCTGACTGGTGTTTAAAATCGCTTTCATCTCAGGAATAACGGGCATATAAGTGTCTAATGCCAGTGCGAAACTAAAAACGACGGGTGCTAGTAAAAAGACTGTAATAAGTGGTGAGTAAGGCCATTGATAGGTTTTATGTGTCATGATATCTATTTTGTGGTTGTGTGTGCTTGTGTTGTTCACAAGCATTTAATGTAATTATTGTAGCTGTTCTTAAAGTAAAGTCGAGCGCTTCTTAAAGAGAAAATAGGCTGGCGCTTTAAATTCGAGCATTAAAGCGCTAGACAATTGAGCGAGCAAAATATAAACTCTGACCCTGAATTTTAAACCTTAAAAATATAATGTGTACAAATAAGGATTAGTAATGCAAGTATCTGTTGAAAAAAAAGAAGGCATTCATTGCGTTTTAAATATTGAGTTGCCAGCAGCTGAAATTGATACAGAAGTATCAAAGCGTATTCAGCGTATTGCTAAAACAGCGAAAGTCGATGGTTTTAGACCAGGTAAAGTACCAGCTGGTATGATTAAGAAAAAATATGGTGAACAAGTACGTTTTGAAGTGTTAGGTGATGTTTTACCAAGCAAATACAGCAAAGCAATAGAAGAACACAAGTTAAATGCAGCTGGCGTTGAGGTTGAAATTCTAAATAACAAAGAAGGGGAGGCACTTAAATTCAATGTTAATGTTGAGCTTTTCCCTGAGGTGGTTGTTAAAGATTTAGATAAAATTTCAGTTGAAAAACCAGTCGTTGAACTAGGTGATGCGCAAACAGATCAAATGATTAGCAACCTTCGCAAACAGCTTGCAACTTGGAAAGAGGTTGAGCGTGAAGTGAAAACTGATGATCGTGTGACAATTGATTTTGTTGGTCGTGTTGATGGTGAAGTATTTGAAGGTGGTTCAGCAAACGCTTCTGAGGTGATGATCGGTTCAGGTCAAATGATTCCTGGATTTGAAGATGGTATCATCGGTATGAAAAAAGATGAAGAAAAAACCATTGATGTAACTTTCCCTGAAGATTATCAAAATGATGAGCTAAAAGGTAAAGCAGCACAGTTTGATATCGTGGTTAAAAATATTAAAGAAGCTGAGTTACCGGAGATTGATGACAAATTCGTTGAGCAGTTTGGTATCAAGGGTGGTATTGATGAGTTTTATGTTGAGATCAAGCAAAACATGGCACGTGAGCTAAAAAATGCTATTAGTAAAACAGTGAAAACACAAGTATTTGATCAGTTGGTTGATATTATTGATTTTGATGTGCCTAAATCACTAATCAAGCGTGAGATCGATCGCTCTAAGCAGGATTTAATTGAGCGCATGGGTGGGGCTAAGTCAAAAATGAAAGCAGAAGACTTGCCGGATGATTTATTCAAAGTTAAGGCTGAAAAATCAGTTAAGTTGGGTTTGATCTTGCAAGCGATTGTACGTGATCAGAAGTTTGAAGCCGATCAAGATGCGATTGATACAGTGATCGAAGAGATGGCTTCTGTGTACGAAGATGCGCAAGAAGTGCGTGATCATGTTAAAAATAATAAGAAAGAGCTAGAGAATATCAAAAACGTTGTGGTTGAAAATAAATTGGTTGATTGGGTAGTTGAGCAGGGTCAAACGACTGAAAAAACCGAAGACTTTTTTGATTTAATTAAGAAAGTGTTACCACAAGGTGATATGTTTTAAGCGATAGCTTAAAGCAAAGCAATTTGTGCCAGTAAATCACTGGAGAAAATGAAATAATCAACTTAAACTAAGAGCCACGTTTGTGGCTTTTTTATTATTAACTTGTTAGTGCAAAACACTTGCAATATGAATATAAGGTGAAAATATGATTACAAATAATTTAGTTCCTATGGTTGTTGAGCAAACATCTCGTGGTGAGCGCTCATATGATATTTACTCGCGTTTATTAAAAGAGCGCATTGTGTTTTTAAATGGCGAAGTGCATGATACATCTGCCAATTTAGTGATTGCTCAATTATTATTTTTAGAATCAGAGAATCCTGATAAAGATATTTATTTTTATATTAACTCACCGGGTGGTTCAGTCACTGCGGGTATGGGTGTTTATGATACGATGCAGTTTATCAAGCCAAATGTTAGTACGATTTGTATCGGTTTGGCGGCAAGTATGGGTGCGGTATTGTTGGCAGCGGGTGAAAAAGGTAAGCGCTATAGCCTGCCACATTCGCAAATTATGATTCATCAACCGCTAGGTGGTTTTAGAGGGCAGGCATCTGATGTTGAGATTCATGCGCGTAATATGCTAAGAATTAAAGAACGCTTGAATCGTGTGTTGGCGCGTCATACGAGCCAGTCGTATGAGCAAACTGTAAAAGATACTGACCGTGATAATTTTATGATGGCAGAAGAAGCAAAAGAATATGGGTTAATCGATCAAGTGATTGAATCAAGAGCACATATTCCGGGTGTTAAATAAAGAATAAAAGCTTGAATTTCTGCCTAATCGTCCGCAACTCGGTGGGCGTTTATAATTTTGATTGTTTTTAGAGAGGAAAATATGCCAAGAAAAAGACGTGGCGAGGGTGATAGTGGCAGCGGGCGCACGCTGTATTGTTCATTTTGTGGGAAATCACAACAAGAAGTACGTAAGTTAATTGCAGGACCTTCGGTTTATATTTGTAATGAGTGTGTGACCTTATGCGAGGGAATTATCAAAACAGGTGGATCGCAAGACGCAACGCAGGAGCCTGATTTATCAACGCCTGAAGGCAAGCAGAGTTTACCTAAACCTGTTGATATCAAGAAACATTTAGATGAATATATTATTGGGCAAGATGCGCCTAAAAAAGTATTGTCAGTAGCGGTATACAATCACTACAAGAGAATTTATAACAAGCAAACACAAGATGATGATGTGACATTGTCTAAGAGTAATATTTTACTGCTAGGCCCAACAGGTTCAGGTAAAACTTTGCTTGCGCAAACTTTGGCAAAAATGCTTAATGTTCCTTTTGCTATTGCTGATGCAACGACGTTAACAGAAGCAGGTTATGTTGGTGAAGATGTTGAAAATGTGATTCAAAAGTTATTGCAAAATGCTGACTTTGATGTCAAAAAAGCAGAGCGTGGCATTATTTACATTGATGAGATTGATAAAATTGCACGTAAATCAGAAAATCCGTCGATTACGCGTGATGTCTCTGGTGAAGGAGTGCAACAAGCATTATTAAAACTAATTGAAGGTACAGTTGCATCAGTGCCACCAAAAGGTGGCAGAAAGCATCCCAACCAAGATCTTGAACAAGTGGATACCAGCAATATTTTATTTATTTGTGGTGGTGCTTTTGCAGGCATTGAATCAGTAATTCAACAGCGAACAGAAAAGTCAGGTATTGGTTTTGGTGCTGAAGTTTTTGGTAAAAATGATCAGGCGTCTCATAATCGTTTGCTTAAGCAAGTTGAGCCAGAAGATTTGGTGAAATTTGGCTTGATTCCTGAATTAATCGGACGTTTGCCGGTTATGGCTATTTTGGAGGAACTCGATGAAGAGGCATTGGTGAAAATTTTAACTGAGCCAAGAAATGCCTTGATTAAGCAGTATACGAAGCTATTTGAAATTGAAGAGGTCAATGTCGAGTTTACGCATGAGGCGATTAAAGCAGCAGCTCATAGAGCGGTTAAACGCAAAACGGGTGCACGAGGATTGCGCTCCATTTTGGAAAATGCGCTGCTTAATATCATGTTTGAGGCGCCATCGATTGAGAATGTTGAAAAAGTCGTGATCGATGAGCAAGCAATCAATGGTAAAGAAGAGCCACTGATTGTTTTAAAAGATCAAGCGCAATTTAGACTGGCTTCAGCTCAATAAGGTTAATGTGCATGCAATTATATTCTAATGATAAACAGAATGTTGAAGAGTTGGTACCGGTTGTACCGTTAAGAGATATCGTGGTTTACCCTTACATGGCAGTTCCCCTTTTTGTCGGTAGAGAAAAGTCAATTGCTGCAATTAGTGAGGCACATGCAACACGACAAAAAGTGCTCTTGATGACACAAAAATCCGATGATGTCGATAATCCTAAAGTCAAGGACTTACACACCACAGGAACCTATGCCAAGATCCTGCAGTTGATGAAGTTGCCCGATGGTACATATAAGGTATTGGTTGAAGGCATTCGTCGTGCTAAGGTGCTCAAGTATTTTGAAGATACCCCCTTTATCGCTGCTCAAATTGAGTTAATTGAAACAAAAAATGACCTAAATGATGTTGATGAGAGTGGCTTTATTCGTGCGATCTTATCTAGCTTTAAAACTTTAGCAGATATGAATGGTCAGATTCCCAAAGAGATTTTATCGTCAATTTTGTCAGATACCAATTTAACACGAATTATTGATACGGTTGTAGCACAGGTGCATGCAACTGTCACAAAAAAACAAGAAGTGCTTGAAGCAGAAAATCTGCAGCAGCGTGCATCTTTGTTGTTAAAACTATTAATGGCAGAAACGGATGTATTAGAGCTTGAGCGCAATATTAAAGACCGTGTGAAATCACAGGTTGAACGTAATCAGCGTGAATACTATCTCAATGAACAAATCAAAGCGATCTATAAAGAGATGGGTGATGCTGATGAAGCACAAGAATTTGAGCAGTTAAAAGAAAAAATTAACACAGCAAAAATGTCGAAAGAAGCGACAGAGAAAGCATTGTCTGAGCTTAAGAAGCTCAAAGCAATGCCGCCATCTTCGGCAGAATCTTCCGTATCACGTAACTATATTGAAACGCTTACTTCATTACCGTGGTCAAAGCGTAGTAAAGTAAAAAGAGATTTGAGGCAAGCGGAAGATGTCTTAAATATTGATCATTATGGCTTGGAAAAGGTCAAAGAGCGTATTTTGGAATACCTAGCAGTGCAACAAAGAATGCGTAAGCTTAAAGGGCCTATTTTGTGTTTGGTAGGTCCTCCTGGCGTTGGGAAAACATCCCTTGGGCAATCTATTGCCAAAGCGACGGGGCGTAAATATGTGCGTATGGCATTGGGTGGCGTTAAAGATGAAGCAGAGATTCGTGGACATAGACGCACGTATATTGGTGCACTTCCTGGCCAGATTATGCAAAAGATCAATAAAGTACAAGTGAATAATCCGCTATTTTTATTAGATGAAATCGATAAGATGTCAGCTGATTTTCGTGGAGATCCATCTTCAGCGATGCTTGAGGTATTAGACCCCGAGCAAAACAATACCTTTAATGATCATTATCTAGATGTTGATTATGATTTATCAGATGTAATGTTTGTAGCAACAGCAAATAGCCTGAACATTCCTGATGCATTAAGAGATCGGATGGAAATTATTTATCTATCTGGTTATACCGAGGATGAGAAAAAGAATATTGCCAAGAACTATTTACTGCCAAGGGCGATTAAAGATAATGGCTTGAAACAAACTGAAATTTCAGTTGCTGATAAAGTGATCGATGATATTATTCGTTATTATACACGTGAAGCGGGTGTGCGTCGCCTGCAGCAAGAGCTTAACAAGATATGTCGCAAAGCAGTGAAGCACATCCTATCTGCTAAAGACGGCAAGAAAGTCTCTGTTAATGGTAAAAATCTTGATAAGTATCTTGGTGTCAGACGCTATGATTTCGGTTTAGCACAGCAAGAGGATAAAGTCGGACAAGTCACAGGTCTTGCGTGGACTGAGGTCGGTGGCGATCTATTAACCATTGAGGCTGTTACTACCTCGGGCAAGGGTAAGCTTAAGAGCACCGGTAAGCTAGGTGAAGTGATGCAAGAATCTATCCATGCGGCCTTAACTGTTGTTCGTACGATGGCTAAAGATTATGGCTTGGATGATGACTTTTATGAAAAACATGATTTTCATATTCATGTGCCAGAGGGGGCTACACCAAAAGATGGGCCAAGCGCTGGTATTGCAATGTGTACGGCGGTTTTATCTTCGTTAACTGCTATTCCTGTTAGAAAAGATGTTGCGATGACTGGTGAGATTACCTTACGTGGTGATGTATTACCTATCGGGGGCTTAAAAGAAAAGCTCTTAGCAGCACTTCGTGGTGGTATTACGACAGTCTTAATTCCGTTTGAAAATAAAAAGGATCTTCAAGAGATTCCACAGAACGTAAAAGATGGTTTGGAAATCATTGCTGTAAAGCGAATTGAAGAAGTTTTAACACGTGCGCTTATTTCAAAAAAAGCCAAAAAAAGCTAGAAAAAATGTAAAAACATCAAAAAAACGTTAAAAAACCACGAATTAGCAATAAACCGTGTTGACGTGAGGTATTGTGCTTGCTATAACTTATGCGGGTGGCGATACCTTATCGCTTATAGGAAAGAGTTATTCAACAACGAAAGAGGAAAGCATCGTGAATAAAAGTGAACTAGTAAAAGCAATCGCAGAAAAAGCTGATGTAACAAAGGATGTCGCTCAGCGCGCGTTAGACGCAACGACTGACGCAGTAACTCAGGCGTTAAAGGCAGGTCAAACAGTTACACTTGTTGGATTTGGTTCATTCCAGGTTCGTGCAAGAGCAGCGCGTGAAGGTCGTAACCCTAAGACAGGTGAGAAAATGAAAATCAAAGCATCTAAGTCTCCTTCATTTAAGGCAGGAAAATTATTAAAAGATGCGGTGAACTAAAATAGTTCTATATCGTGGGTGCTTAGCTTAGCATACAGAGCATAGCCCTTACTGGGCAATGCTCTGCTCTGTATGGAGTTTGAACACTTGAGCACCCACCACATCTTTAAAGGCATACTATAGCTTATAGTGTGCCTTTTTGTTTTCGCTTTGGCATTCCCATGCTAAGATGTGACGACTTAATATTAAGCGCAATGGAAGTAGGTAGTAGTGGCATATGTTGCAATCGATTAATGATAAATTTAAAGGTTGGATTACGTGGATTATAATCATCGCAGTGAGTGCGGTTTTTGTATTAACAGGTATTAGTTATTTCTTTGTCTCAGGTGGCGTTTCACCACAGTCTGTAGCAAAAGTCGGTGATATACAAATTTCTCAGAACAGTTACCAACGCGCATTATCTCAAAACATGCAGGCGCAACCTTCACTTGATCAAAAGGCACTACAAGAAAAAACATTGAATCAGTTGGTAGATCAAGCGCTGTTACAGCAAGACGCCACGGCATCACATATTGTCATCACGCAATCAGCTATATCTAATGCAATTTTTCAGAATTCAGCATTTGTTGAAAATGGGCAATACTCTGCAAAGCGTTTCGATGAATTAGCTAAGTTATATGGTGGTGCTGACAATATCAAAGCGCTGATTGCAAATAGTCTATTAAATTCAAGCATTGTGACACCATTATTACAAAGTGAATTTGTATTAAGTGATGAGCAAAAAATGCTAAGTGCGTTAATGGGGCAAAAGCGCGAAGTGATGTATTATGATTTTGCTGCAAAAGATTATGCTAAGAAGATCAAGCCAACAGATAAAGAACTTCAGGCTTATTATGAAACACATAAGGCACAATATGAGCAGACTGAGCAAGCCATTGTTTCCTATGTGAAACTGTCATCACAGGATTTTGTCAGTAAAGCGGCTATATCGCAAGATAAGATCAATAGCTATTATCAAGCTAATAAAGATGCATTAATGTCACCAGAGTTAAGAGCTGGTGAGACCATTACCATCGATAAAAAGGCTAAAGACAGCAAAGCAATTGCTGATAAGATTAAAGCAAATAAGGCATTAACAGCTGAAGAATTAAAAGAAGTTAAGATTAAGCAGATAAAACCATTATCGCAAGCTGAAGCTTCGGGCTTTGCACAGTTTGCATTGTTTAATCTAACACTTGAATCACCGGTAAAAGAAACATCAGATAATGAGTTTGTCAAATTAACAAAAATTACAGCACCTGCGCAGATGTCACTTCAAGCGGCAAAGTCAGTGATTGAGAAGATTCTTAAAAACCGTGCTGCATTGGCTAAGTTTAATAAAGTATTGACAAGTATTAATAGCAACAGTTTTGAGCAAGTCGTTAAAGCCAATAAGTTAACAATCGCAACAACAAAGGCATTTGATAACAAGACAACAAGTGCAGGTATTGAAGGTAATGCTAAATTGCAAGAAGCAGTATTTGATCATAATAAAACGCAAGGCTTTATTGCTCAAGGTCAGACAGATGGCATGATCTATAAGGTAGATAAGGTGATTCCTAAACATATATTAAGCTTTGCTGAGGTTAAAGATAAGGTCAAAACTGCTTATGTTGCAAAAGCATCATTATCTCAAGCAAAAAATGCTGCCGAAGATGTACTTAAAGCATTGCAAGATAAAAAGCAAATCACGATGGTCAAGGCGAAAACACAAGAGATTTCGCGTAGTGATTTCACACTTGACCAAGACTTAAAAACAGCAATTTTTAGCGATGGCTTGAAGACATATAGACTTGCACAAAATGGTGCGTCTTATTGGGTTTATCAAGTGGCAAAAGTCATCGATGGCACTGATCAACTACCAACTCAAGTTCTGCAAAACAATTATAGTAATATTGCGCTAAATGACTATTTGGCTGCACTGAAAAAACAATATAAAGTTGAGATTAATCATCACTTGATTCAATAATGATTTCCCCATGCCTGTTATTTCAAAAAAAGTCTATGCCTTAGCTGGACCTACTGCTTCAGGTAAAACTGGACTTTCAATTAAGCTTGCCAAGCGAATGAATGCTGAAATTATTAGTGTTGATTCAGCTTTGGTATATAAAAGATTGGATATTGGTTCAGCTAAGCCTACATTTCAGGAAATGGAAGGTGTCTGCCATCATCTAATTAACATTATAGAGCCGTGGCTTAATTATTCAGTGAGTGATTTTTTAAATGATAGCAATCGACTGATTCAGGAAATCCATGCACGTAACAAGGAAGTGCTCCTTGTTGGTGGGACGATGATGTACTTTAAGGCATTGCAAGAGGGTATTTCAAAACTGCCTGAAGCCGATGGCAACTTGCGTGAAACAATAAAATTACAAGACCTAGCATATTGGTATGATTTCTTAATGCATAAAGATCCGTTAACGGCAAATAGGCTTAATCCACATGATCAGCAGCGAATCGAACGCGCCGTTGAGGTGATCTTACTCACCGATCGACCTTATTCAAACATCATTTCTGAAAATGCAAAAGAGGGTGGTTTAGGCGAATCACTTAAACTATGTGCGCTAGTGCCTAGTGATCGTCAACACTTGCATTACATGATTGAAAAGCGGTTTATGCAAATGCTGGACAATGGCTTTTTAAAAGAAGTCGAAGCACTTAAAAATTTAGCATCTATGCATGCTAAGTTGCCGTCAATGCGTAGTGTCGGTTACCGCCAGGCATGGCAATATCTTGACGGTGAGTATGATTATAAGGAATTTATTGCCAAAGGAGTTGCAGCAACACGCCAGCTTGCTAAGCGCCAGTTAACCTGGATTCGTAACTGGCACCAGCCGATGTTGGCAATTGATGCCAATCAGGGTTTTGATCAGAAGCTTAGTCAAGTATTAGAGTTTTTTAATAAGGTGTAGAAGCTTACATTGTAGATGTGGAAGTTCAGATAAGCATTCCTGCAGCGATTAAATGCAATTGTCTTTTTTTAGCATTCTACGACAGAAAATTTGGCAATTCCATCTGTTATCTCCTCCCTCTCCTCCCGTTAATTTATAATTTGGTAGTAATTTTATGTTATTGTTATTTTGTAAGTTCACCATATTTTGTATAACCTGGCTGATTTCCTCCTTGTTTAGCGTTTTAACTACATCATATTTACCCTTTAGTTTCATATTAATTTGCAAATGTATTTCTCCTAAAGGTTCTCGAAAAAAAGGTAATCGTCCAAAAATCTTTACGAGTATATTTGCCTTTGATTCATATTCAAGTCTATATATATTTCCATCATTATCTTCGATAATAAATCGCTCATGCCCTAATTTTAAAGGATTATTCGGATCATATTTTGGTGTTGTTCTATCAATGATTTTTAAAAACTTTTTCCTTTCAATCTTCATAGATTTAATATTTGCTTCCTCGGGTAATAATTGCATTACTTTAGATATATCTTCTGGTGAAGAATTTTTAGTTAATTCCAGCTGATTGGAGGCTTTTTTAATTTTCATTAGTCCAGATTCTTGTTGATAATTATCTTCGCTATGTCTTGCTAAAACAGAAGTCGTATCTTGTAACAAACTCATAAACTCAATTCTTGCTAAAGCAGGATACATGCCAAATTCAGCAAAAAAGTGCCCACTTAGATCAATACCCATTAATGGATTGTTATCACCATAGAAATAACCATTGATTAACCCATAGCTATTAAAAGCATAACTATCCACTTGGATAAAGCTTCTTAAGCTTGGATCATAATCACGTGCCTTAAGATAATATAAGCCAGTCAATGGATCAAACATATAGCCCGAATATTGAAGAGGATTGGTTGCAAGATCTAATGATCCATTTTTATTTTCTGTCTTCTGTCTTCCGTCTTCCGTCTTCTGAACCCCATAGACACCATATTGATAAAACTGTGGCTTATCACTCAACTGACCAATGACTGAACCGTGACGGTTGTGTAACAGCACGATTGCATCACCCATGATACTACGCACAGTCACATTATTAGTTATTAAATACGCGGATGATTGTTGTGTACCGTCACTTGAATTTAACAGTTCATTATTGCGTGAATAGTAATGCACAAGTATCTGAGTATTGCTTTGCACTACAGCACGCAGACCATTGGCGTAGTAATAATTGCTTTCTTTAGCACCTGCGGCGAGGCTCACTTGTGTTAACTCGTTTGCTGCATTATAGCTAAAGATTGCCCCTTTATTATCCATAGACATATTGCCATTGGTATTATAATGAATCGCTGAGCTAACCAAAACACGCTGATGATTTACATTTTGCTCATTTACTGTTTTAATGCCATTTAGCGAATACGCCATGCTTTGGGTGATAAAAAGACACGACATTCCTATAGCAATACATAGCTTAGATTTATTATTTAACATTTTGACCCATTACTAATCATTAATAAAACAATTGTGATTAAAAATCACTCTATTAGGTAAAAGTCAATATAAATCTAAAAAATAACTCTGTACACGAAGAAAAA
>NZ_QLIU01000091.1 GCF_003574425.1 Cysteiniphilum halobium
AATCAATGGCTTGAGCATAGTTTAGTAAAAGAGCTCAAACCAGGGTCAACGGTTATTATGGATAATGCGGCATTTCATAAAAAAGACAGCATACGGGAGATTTTAAAAAAACATGGTCATCAAGCATTATTTCTACCGCCATACTCACCTGATTTTAATCCCATTGAGCAAGATTTTGCAATTATGAAAAAGAAAATGATATATGGAGAATATACAGCCTTAGAAGAATTGATTAAGCAGTATGGAAATATTTTGGAATGACTATAAATGCGGCACTTAATGGATTAAGTTACCAAGGTAATGAGAATTATAATGGGTCAGATACTTTGAGTATCGACATTAATGACTTAGGTCAAACAGGAGCAGGCGGAGTATTAAGTGATAGTCAGACGATTGATATTAGCATTGATCCTGTAAATGACGCACCTGTGATTAGCAAACCGGTTGCACAATCTGTTGATGAGGAGGCCGTTTTAATCTTCAGTACAGCCAACAATAATGCCATCAGTGTTAGTGATGTTGAAGCTACAAACACTGAGGTGAGTTTAAGTGTGAGTCATGGTCAGTTAACGCTTGCGCAAACCACTGGTCTGACTATAAGTGCTGGTGCAAATGGCACTTTGGCAATGACTTTCTCTGGCAGTTTAGAAGATGTCAATGCGGCTTTAGATGGTTTAAGTTATCAAGGTGATGAAGATTATGATCAAACAGATAGTTTAGTTGTCGTTGTAAATGATCAAGAGCAATCAGGCAGTGGTGGTATCTTAAGTGATAGCCAGAGTATTGATATTACGCTGAACCCTATTAATGATGCTCCAGTTATCATTAAAGCAAGCATGAGTGTTAATATTGGCCAGACAGTAACAGTTGATAGTAGCATGATCGACATTACCGATATAGATAGTGATGCTATTGATGTGGACATTAAATTAAGTAATGTGCAATCAGGACAGTTTGAGCTGGTGAGTAATCCTAGTGTTGCCGTGACAGAATTTACTCAGCAGCAGTTGCTAGATGGTGAAGTTGTATTTGTGCATGATGGTAGCAATAATGCGCCAAGTTATAGCATTGCTGTGGGTGATCAAGAAATTGATGTGAATACGGTTACAGCTATCGCTGCGAATAATATTACCTTTGATGGAAAAACTGCTATAGATGCAGATAATAACGGTCAAATAGATGCTTGGGCGCCAGCAAATTCAAATGGTATAGATAATGCCAATGGTAGTACTTTTACTATAACGACAAATAGTAGCAGTGAGTTAACGCTTGTTTATGGTGATATTGCATTAATTAGTGATGATGGTACCCACGTCGTAGTCGATATGGAAAGTGATGGTGTGAATGATGTTACAGCACCCAGTGGTTCAGTGATTGTGGATAATGACAATGGAAGTATCACGACAACAACACCTTCTGCAACAATAGTTACAAGTCATGATAATACCAATACGATAATTAATGACAATGGTACCACGACAACCATTACTGACAATAATGGCACGAATTTAAGCGTGCCATCAGGCAGTGTGCTTACTGATAATGGCAATGGTAGCTTCAATATTGATGTTGATAATGATGGTACTGTTGATGCAATCATTCCACAAAGTGCAACTGTCGTTAATAATGGCAATGGCACATTGACGACAACGACAGCTGGTGGTGCTGAGGTCATCACGCAAGCAAATGCAGGTACGGTGATCACTGATAACGGCAGTGTATTAACTGTTAATGGTGATGGTCAGGGGGTTGCTGATATTACTTCAGTGCCAAATAATACGGATGTCAGTATTGCTGCTAATGGCGATGTTACGGCAACTACAAGTAATAACTCCGTATTGAACTTAACTGCAGATAGCGAGGCAGTAATTACGGATAACGGATCAGTGGTCACTTTAACGGACAATAATGGCACGAATTTAAGCGTGCCATCAGGCAGTGTACTTACTGATAATGGCAATGGTAGCTTCAATATTGATGTTGATAATGATGGTACTGTTGATGCAATCATTCCACAAAGTGCAACTGTCGTTAATAATGGCAATGGCACATTGACGACAACGACAGCTGGAGGTGCTGAGGTCATCACGCAAGCAAATGCAGGTACGGTGATCACTGATAACGGCAGTATATTAACTGTTAATGGTGATGGTCAGGGGGTTGCTGACATTAGCTCAGTGGCGAATGATACTGATGTCAGTATTGCTGCCAATGGCGATGTTACGGCAACTACAACTCATAATTCCGTATTGAACTTAACCGCAGATAGCGAGGCGGTAATTACGGATAACGGATCAGTGGTCACTTTAACGGACAATGATGATACAAATTTAAGCGTGCCATCAGGCAGTGCAATTGCCGATAATGGTAATGGCAACTTTAATGTTGATGTTGATAATGATGGTACCGTTGATGCTGTTATTCCGAAAGATGTAACGCTTGTGAATAATGGCAATGGTACATTGACCACGATGACAGCCGGAGGTGCTGAGGTAACCACACAAGCAAATGCAGGTGCGGTGATCACAGATAATGGCAGTGTATTAACTGTTAATGGCGATGGTCAGGGAGTTGCTGACATTAGCTCAGTGGCGAATGATACGGATATCAGCATTGCTGCTAATGGCGATGTTACGGCAACTACAAGTAATAATTCCGTATTGAACTTAACTGCAGATAGCGAGGCAGTAATTACGGATGATGGTTCAATTGTCACGTTGACTGATAATAATGGCACGAATTTAAACGTGCCATCAGGCATTGTGCTTACTGATAATGGCAATGGCAGTTTTAGTGTTGATGTAGATAATGATGCTCTGTACACGAAGAAAA
>NZ_KZ984544.1:0-2222 GCF_003574425.1 Cysteiniphilum halobium
TTAAGCTCTGCCTTAAGATTTTAAATCGACCATTACAGGAGCTACTCAAATGAAAAAATCATCGTGTACAGAGATAATGATGGTACCGTTGATGCAATCATTCCACAAAGTGCAACTGTCGTTAATAATGGTAATGGCACATTGACGACAACGGCAGCCGGAGGTGCTGAGGTCATCACGCAAGCAAATGCAGGTACGGTAATCACTGATAACGGCAGTGTATTAACTGTTAATGGTGATGGTCAGGGGGTTGCTGATATTACTTCAGTGCCAAATAATACTGATGTTAGTATTGCTGCCAATGGCGATGTTACGGCGACTACAACTCATAATTCCGTATTAAACTTAACCGCAGATAGCGAGGCGGTAATTACGGATGATGGTTCAATTGTTACGTTGACTGATAATAATGGCACGAATTTAAGCGTGCCATCAGGCAGTGCAATTACCGATAATGGTAATGGCAGCTTTAATGTTGATGTTGATAATGATGGTACAGTTGATGCTGTTGTTCCGAAAGATGCAACGCTTGTGAATAATGACAATGGTACATTGACCACGACCACAGCCGGAGATGCTGAGGTAACCACACAAGCAAATGCAGGTGCGGTGATTAGTAGTGATAATGGCAGTGTATTAACTGTTAATGGTAATGGTCAAGGGGTTGCTGATATTACTTCAGTGCCAAATAATACTGATGTCAGTATTGCTGCCAATGGCGATGTTACGGCGACTACAACTCATAATTCCGTATTGAACTTAACTGCAGATAGCGAGGCAGTAATTACGGATGATGGTTCAATTGTCACGTTGACTGATAATAATGGCACGAATTTAAGCGTGCCATCAGGCAGTGTGCTGACTGATAATGGCAACGGCAGTTTTAGTGTTGATGTAGATAATGATGGTACAGTTGATGCTGTTGTTCCGAAAGATGCAACGCTTGTGAATAATGACAATGGCACATTGACGACAACGACAGCCGGAGGTGCTGAGGTCATCACGCAAGCAAATGCAGGTACGGTGATCACAGATAATGGCAGTGTATTAACTGTTAATGGCGATGGTCAGGGAGTTGCTGACATTAGCTCAGTGGCGAATGATACTGATGTCAGTATTGCTGCTAATGGCGATGTTACGGCAACTACAAGTAATAATTCCGTATTGAACTTAACTGCAGATAGCGAGGCAGTAATTACGGATAACGGATCAGTGGTCACTTTAACGGACAATAATGGCACAGCCTTAACTGTTCCTACAGGAAGTAAGCTAAGTGATAATGCCGATGGTACGTTTAATGTTCAAACGGCAGATGGCAACGTAGTAACTGTACCACATGATGCTAATGCTATCATCACTAGTAATGATGAAAATACTACCACAGTGGATTTGGATGGTGATGGTGCAATCGATGTTGTGGTATCTAGCAATACTGAAATTGCTGATAATGGTACGGGTTTAACAGTCACTACAAACCCGGGAGGAAGTGCAGTTAACTTGCCTTATGATGGCAATGGTGTTGTTGTCGATGATGGCACGACATTAACGATAAATTATAATGGTCAAACCGTTGAGCTTCCAAGTGGTGCAGCGGTTAATTTTGATGGTGGTACTTGGACAATAGACTCTAATAATGATGGCGTGTCTGATATTACACTTCCTGCGTCGCTATTGGGTAATATAACGGGTAATGGGACTACTGTAATTGCTTCTATGACGGATGGAGGCTTGATTGAAACAGCTGTTGATAGTAATACAACAGTAATAGATCATGGTGATGGAACGGTTACGGTTAACAGTGATGGTGAGGGCAGTGATGATGTAACCATGTTGACGACCAGTCAGTTTATAAATCATGGTGGTGATAGCGTTGAAGTAGTAACGGCACAAGGAAGTAGTGTTTCATTACCAAAAAATAGTGAGGCAACAGTCAATGATAACGCAGGACATCTCAGTGTGACAAACACGGCAACACCGAGCATTAATATTGATGTACCTACTGGTTCAAGTGTTGTTGTCAGTGAAGATAATGTCGTAACCACGACACCTAGTGGTGCGGTAGTTACAACGGCTGTTAGTGATATTACAGAGGTAGTTGATCATGGTGATGGTACCCTATCTATAGCTACTGATAATGATGGTATATTTGATATTACTACAGCTGATGTTGCGACTGTTACTATAAATGCAAATGGCACAGTCAGTGTAGATACCAATGGCGA
>NZ_KZ984544.1:2442-2960 GCF_003574425.1 Cysteiniphilum halobium
GGCACAGTCAGTGTCGATGCTAATGGCGATGGGTCGATAGATGCAACGGTTAATGCGGGCAATAATGCAGTTGTTGTAGATAACGGTGATGGTACAGTTAGTGTAGATGCTAATGGCGATGGATCAATAGATACAACGGTTAATGCGGGCAATAATGCAGTTGTTACCGATAATGGTGATGGCACAGTTAGTGTAGATACCAATGGCGATGGATCGATAGATGCAATGGTTAATGCGGGTAATAATGCAGTTGTTGTAGATAATGGTGATGGCACAGTCAGTGTCGATGCCAATGGCGATGGATCGATAGATGCAACGGTTAATGCGGGTAATAATGCAGTTGTTACCGACAATGGTGATGGCACAGTCAGTGTCGATGCCAATGGCGATGGGTCAGTTGATGCAACGGTTAATGGCGGTAATAATGCAGTTGTTACCGACAATGGTGATGGCACAGTCAGTGTAGATGCCAATGGCGATGGATCGATAGATGCAACGGTTAATGCAGGTAATAATGC
>NZ_QLIU01000094.1 GCF_003574425.1 Cysteiniphilum halobium
ATATAGCTATTTCCGGTATGGCTTGGATATGATTGCTAATGCTTATCAAAGAGCAGCTTTTAGCATAAGAGATTTTAAGCTCTGCCTTAAGATTTTAAATCGACCATTACAGGAGCTACTCAAATGAAAAAATCATCGTGTACAGAGGGACGAAATATTTAAGCGAATTGATTTTTTAAAAGACTTTTAAGCTATTTTTTTTTATCATAAAGCCACATTTTATTTTTTATTTTGATGGAAATCATATGAATATCATTCTTTTAGGTCCTCCTGGTGCTGGTAAAGGCACACAGGCAAAACGCATTGAAACGCAATTTAATATCCCACAAATCTCGACAGGTGATATGTTACGCTTAGCTATTAAATCAGGTTCTGAAATCGGCGTGAAATTAAAGAAAATTCTTGATGCCGGCGAACTGGTTTCTGATGATTTCATTATGCAGATCGTTAAAGAGCGTCTATCACAGTCTGATTGTAAAAATGGCTTTATGCTTGATGGCGTGCCACGAACGCTGGGACAAGCAGAGGCATTTAAAAAACTTGGAATAAATATTGATTTTATTATTGAAATCACTCTGGATGATGATATTATAGTTAAGCGAATGTCGGGGCGGAGACTTCATGAGTCGTCAGGGCGAACCTATCACATTGATAACAACCCACCAAAAGTTGCCGGAAAAGATGATCAAACGGGTGAGGATTTGATTCAACGCGAAGATGATAAAGAGGAAACCGTTAAGAATCGCTTAAATGTGTATCATGCACAAACTGCACCATTGATTGAATATTATCAGCATTTTGATACAACTGGTACTAAGCTTAAAAAGCCTATTTATGTTAAAGTCAATGGCAATCAAAGTGTTGATATTGTAACTAAAGAAATCTTTAAGACACTTCACTCTCAAGTGACGGTTTAGATTGCTGCCCCACTTAAGTGCTTTGCCAACGGTGCGGGCAGAGCATATTTCTTTAACTCTTTTTTATCAACCCAATAAGCATTATCAAACCTTGGCTTTTTGCTTAACTGATAAGCTTTAATATCATAATAAAGCTCAAAATGCGTAAATATATGCTTTTGCTCCTCACATAGCATGTGACTGTACTCACCAATGTTCAGAGCCGTTTCAGGTAGCGTATACAGCCCACCCCAGATACCTTTATTGGGTTTTTTGATTAATAATAATTCACCTTGATATTGATAAAGATGAAATACCGTTGATCGTATTGGCTTGGCAACTTTTACTTTTTTTCGTGGGTATTGCTCAACACGATTACTTGCAAAACTTAAACAGATATTTTGTAGTGGGCAAAGCCCACACTTTGGTTTAGTACGTGTACATATTGTTGCCCCCAAATCCATTTGTGCTTGTGTATAATTTTGTGTTTTGTCTTTTGGCATAAGTCTATGCGCCAATTGCCATAATCTCTTTTCAGTGCTTACGCCAGATAATACATCATCAATGACAAAAACCCGTGCAAATACGCGCTTAACATTACCATCCATAATTGGCTTTGCTTGATTAAACGCAATAGATAAGATCGCATGTGCTGTTGATCTACCAATTCCAGGTAATGCTAATAATGCATCAACATTATCAGGCATGACACCGTTGTATTTTTGACAAACGATTTGTGCCGTCTTGTGTAAGTTTCTAGCGCGTGCATAATAACCAAGCCCTGCCCAGTGTTGCATTATGCTATCTTGACTTGCTTGTGCTAAATCACTGATTTGAGGGAAAGTATCTATAAACTTAAGAAAGTAGGGAATAACAGCTTTGACTTGTGTTTGCTGCAACATAATCTCAGACAACCATACGTAATATGGCTTAAAGTCGCCCTGCCATGGTAAATCATGTCGACCACTGTGGGCAAACCACGTAAGCAATGACGCATGGTATTGTTCAATAGCAAAGTGAAGTTCAATCTCAGTCATACTTTATTAGTGAATCAATAAACACATCTTTTGGCATTTTATCGCGTCCCTTGAGTTCATTAAGCTCGATCACAAATAGTGAACCTAGCACATTGGCACCTGCTTTTCTAACAAGTTCAATACAGGCACTCGCCGTTCCCCCTGTTGCCAATAAATCATCTACCAATAGCACTTGATCATTGACTGTAAAAGCATCCTGATGTACTTCTAATCTATCGGTACCATACTCTAATTCATACTCACAAGTATGTACAGCACGTGGTAGCTTACCTGGTTTACGAATAGGCACAAAACCAATGGATAAATGTTTTGCCAATGCCACACCAAAGATAAATCCACGACTCTCAGGACCAGCTATTATGGTAGGTTTTAAAGCTCTTTCTTTAATACGCTTAGCCATAAGACTTGCTGTTTGAGTCAAGCCATTGGCATCTGCTAATAAAGGTGTAACATCACGAAACAAAATGCCCGGTTTGGGAAAATCAGGCACTGCTGCAATTAGAGACTCTATGGTTGTTATGCTCATTATTTAAAAGGAATCTTTCTTTGACATAAATTTCGCTCATGGTAGCACGTTGACACAAGTATTGTCATTCAAAAAATCAAAGGCCTCCTATATCCGAATTGAATCAAACTCATGCTAAATAACCTTGATACAAAAATTTGAGAGTGTAATAGAGTGTAATAATGTTGTCTTCTTATTGTGGTAGACCTCTGCCTTGTGACCACCTGTAACCAAATAATTATCTCCAATAGTGACTGTCATTGACTGTAATAGTTGATATTCAAAATGACAAACCTCCTATATCCAGATTATAATCAGCAGCATTAAAATTTAGATAATTACATATTCATCTTAAACGATGAATCCAATTAAAGGCATCACAAACATGACACACATCAAACTCATCGTTGGTCTTGGTAATATTGGCAGCCAATATGAAGGTACGCGTCACAACGCTGGACAATGGTTTCTAGAGGCGGTTGCCGATAAGCTAAACCTGGCACTTGTAAGTGATAATAAATTTCATGGCGCCGTTGCACAAATACCAATTGGTGCCAATAAACTTTGGCTTTTATATCCACATACCTTTATGAATAAAAGCGGCTTAGCCGTATCTAAACTAACACAATTTTATAAAATCATGCCAGATGAAATCCTAGTCGCACATGATGAGCTTGATTTGCCTTGTGGGCAGATTCGTCTTAAAAAAGGGGGCGGACACGGCGGGCATAATGGTTTAAGAGATATTGATGCATGCCTTGGCACACGTGACTATCACCGTTTACGCATTGGTATTGATCACCCTGGAGATCGCAATAAAGTTGTGGGTTATGTATTAGGTAAACCATCTATTGATGATAAAATTGCGATTGATCACAGCATTACACGTGCGATTTCTTATCTAGACGATATAATACAGGGCAATTATCAAAGCGTGATGAATGAGCTTCACCAGAAAGAACAGTAAACTAAGGGTTTTTATATGGGTTTTAAATGTGGTATTGTTGGACTTCCCAATGTCGGGAAGTCAACGCTATTTAATGCATTAACAAAAGCAGGTATTCAAGCGGAAAACTATCCATTTTGTACGATTGAACCAAATATCGGCATGGTATCTGTACCTGATCCAAGACTAGATCAATTGTCCAGTATTGTTAATCCACAGAAAGTTATCGCTGCAACGATGGAGTTTGTTGATATTGCAGGTCTTGTTGCCGGTGCCTCCAAAGGCGAAGGCTTAGGTAATAAATTCTTAGCCAATATTCGTGAAACCGATGCGATTGCCCATGTGGTACGTTGCTTTCATAATGATGACGTTGTCCATGTTGCCGGGCAAGTTAATCCCATTGATGATATTCAAACTATTAATACTGAGCTGTTACTTGCCGATATCGAAAGCGTTGATAAAATTATTCAGCGTGTACAAAAACTTGCCAAAAGCGCTAACAAAGAAGCGAAATTGCAACTTGAGTTTTATCAAAATCTCAAAGAGCATTTAGAGTCTGAAAAGCCAGTACGCAGCTTCCCATTTAGTGATGAGCAAAATACTTGGATCAAGCAAACGCCATTATTAACACATAAACCCACACTTTATATCGCTAACGTTGATGAATCTGGTTTTGATAACAATCCGTTATTAGATAAAGTCATTGAGTTTGCTAAAACTGATAACGCAGATGTTGTTGCTGTATGTGCAGCGATCGAATCTGAAATTGCTGAGCTTGACGATGATGAAAAAATGGAATTTCTAACGGATCTTGGTTTAGATGAGCCAGGTCTTAATCGCGTGATTCGCGCAGGCTACAAGCTACTACAATTACAAACTTATTTTACCGCAGGTGTTAAAGAAGTCCGTGCATGGACTATCCCTATAGGTGCCACCGCCCCACAAGCAGCCGGCAAAATCCACACTGATTTTGAGCGTGGTTTTATTCGTGCTGAGGTCATTGGTTTTAATGATTACATTGAATACAGTGGCGAGAAAGGCGCCAAAGATGCTGGCAAAGCACGCCTAGAAGGCAAAGAGTATATCGTCCATGATGGTGATGTCGTTCATTTTAGGTTTAATGTTTAGAAAGAATTTTATTTGTTATAGGTTATATAGGATGTAGTTTATACTTTACTTTTTAATCTAAAAGCTCACTGTAATATTGGAAAAAGTGAAGTCAACCCACCTGCCATCATCTGAATGGCAATGGCTGCTAAAATAAGCCCCATCACACGTGATATTACCGATAATGCCTCATCATTTAAAAAGTGTGCAAGTTTTGGGGTAAGCTTAAGTAATATCCAAAAAAGCACAGATACTATAGCGCAAATAATACTTGCAATACAAAACTGCCATAGAGTGAAGTCATGGGCATGCATAATAATGACAGCCATTGCTCCAGGGCCTGCAATCACAGGAATTGCCATAGGTACCACAGCAATAGATTGCTGTTTTTCATTATTTCTTTTGTTTTCCCCTTTCTTACGATTATGATTATTACCTTGGATCATTGATAGAGCAATATGTAAAACAATCAAACCACCAGCTAGTTTAAATGCACCAATACTAATCCCAAAAAAGTTTAAAATTGGCCAACCGACCCATAATGAAATCATTAATAATACAAAAATAGCAACAGCACAGATCTTTGCTGTTGTATTACAATCTTTCTCATCCCTATCACTAATCAATGCAATATAAATAGCTAAATTACCAATAGGATTCATAATCACGATCAGTGCAATGGCAAAACTTAACATCTATCTTCCTTATTTCGCTTATTCAATTATCTAACCTATTTAGCCTAGCTTATCAGCAGAAATTTTCCATAATAAAAGAACTTCAGACAATTAAGAGTTATTTGCTATTAACAATACTATTCATTACTCTCTTGGTTATAAATCAAGCTGCGCACTGGCAAAACATAATTCAAATTGTCAACTAATACGGGATTAATAGTGCCTTGTTTTAGACTAACTCGTCTGACCATCCCACCAATCCAATCGGCTGAAGTCCAATAAAAACTAACCGTCATGTTCTCAAAGCCATTCATCATTAGCCAGTCAAGATTATAATTCGGCCCAACACTAATATCAGCACCATAATTTATGAGGCTGGATAATTCGTTGGTATTAGGTAAGCGCCAGTCACTGTAGCCACATAGTTTAACTGCAGCGATATTCATATTATTAATTGCTTGGATGGCATCATGCCAGTTAAGTCTATTGAGATTTATAATTACATTACCATAATTAGGTTGTAGTGATGGTCCTGCATTATCAAAGTCTTCAAAACCAATAACTCCATTTTTGGGCCACATAAGTCCTGTTAAATAATCTATTATACACTCTCCTTCTTCTACAAATCGTGTAATCGGCCATGGCTCGCCAGCCATGATGTCACCATCAGCGCCAACAGGGGCTACAATCGGCATAGATGACGTTTGCCCCGTTATGATCACTTTAGCAAGGTAACCATTGCTGTTACCTCTTACAGGGATAGCATGCGGAAAAAGATTTACTTTATCAAATGTTAGCAGATAATAATCCTGCATATGTACTGTATAAGCATCATTAATATTATTAACACGTGTTGTACTAGTCCAATATGCATCAGGGCTAACATTTATACTAAAACCATTAAGCCAGGTATAATTAAGAATTTCACCATAATTAATAAGGCTTTTAAGTTCATTAACATTAGGCAAACGCCAATCGGTATAACCACAACGCGAATAATTATTAGCCGCAGTCAATGCATCACTCCATGATAGACCAGTAAAGGAGTCTTCTCTTGGCCACATTAGGCCTGTGAGATTATCTATTACACAATCTGCCTCTGCACCAGTACCTTGACTAAA
>NZ_QLIU01000095.1 GCF_003574425.1 Cysteiniphilum halobium
AATTATCTATGGTTTAGGTATACAAGGCGTGCATTACCAAGAGCCTGCACGTCAGACGAACCAATCAGGTCAAGATGATGACGGACATGACTTTTCAATAGCATTATCTCCTTATATATTAGCAACAGCAAAGTGGGGGGTCCAGTATCAAAATGCACCTACATTTGGTTACCTATTACCAAATAGTTCTGCAACTGATAATAACGGTGTTATTACACCAAATAACAGTTATTTTTATTATGTTAGCCAAGGAGTCAAAGCAGGAAAAAATATAGAATCAGCTAAACAAGCCAATAATTTTATAGGGGTTATGCGCTACGATAGATATGGTGCAAATGCAGGCGCAGATGTTACACATGGGTTCACCAATCCATTATCAGATTATAAAACTGTGGTGCCAACCTATATCACTATGGAAAACAATCATTATATTACCGCAAAGACACCAAAGATGGTGCCAATTTCACAAGCACGTTATCAGATTGCAGGTCAAACTTGTAGTGTTGCTCAGATGTTTCCAACGGATGGTTTAGCGCTGGAGGATGCATCAAGATGTAAATTAAGCTTAGTCTTATCTCCGAGCAATCAATATAATGCTAATATATCAAATGTCGCGGTTAACGTTTATGCTAATGGGTTAGACCAGGGCACCTTTTATGCACAATTAATTGCATATAAGGCGAATGGTGATCGAGTTGTTGTAAAGCCTACAACGTATCCTCACCTGATGTTTTTGTATCGTCATTTATTTTTCTATCGAGGTGCATCGACGGACCAAGCTGGCAGTGACGGGCATTCTATTATTACCAACTATGTGACAGACAGTCATTTAAGTCATGAAATTGAGATATCAAGAACACCGGGGTCATATGTCACAGAAGGTCAGGATGCATATACTCCACAAGATAAAGATGAAAACCATTTCTATTTAAGTACATTTAATGATTATGTAAATGGGAGTCAACAAGCAGAGCCTATTTCAGATCGGCAGAGCATACGT
>NZ_QLIU01000096.1 GCF_003574425.1 Cysteiniphilum halobium
AACCATTTCTATTTAAGTACCTTTAATGATTATGTAAATGGGAGTCAACAAGCAGAGCCTATTTCAGCTGAGATTTCTTTTTATGAAGAGGTGCAACAAAAGACCATCTCAGTAATCTCGAGTAATGACATCAACTTAACGGAAGAAGGTGTATATCAGTCTGATAATCAGTATGAGCATAGTGTATTACAACCTGCGTCAACTTCAGCTGCTGAGCCATCACTCCATGGCAATAATTATGCTTTTATTGGACCATTTAATCATCCACTGGCGCAAAACTCAAATGTAGCGATTCAAAAGGGTGGCAAGAATAGCAAGATGCTTGAGTATATGGTATTTGAGCCGATTAAGCATGAGGGTGTAGTTTACCCACAATCACTAGCCGAAGTTGATCTAAAAAATATGTGGATTGTATATACGCAAGGATATGATCCCTTATTGTGGTGTATGGATGATGACCATGAGCTAGGAGAATCTGGTGACAGTCAAAATGATAATTTAAGTAATCTGATGGAATTTCCTAGGGTAACGATAAATGAAGATACCTTGGATTTAGGCACAGGCTATGAAGGCTCTGGTTCGACAAAAAATGAGGGTCAAACACAGGGAGTTTTTGCAACCAATCGTTGTGGTACGGCGCCGATTCAAGCAGCTTATACGGTGATGGATATATATGGCAATGTATTTACGTATCCGTACCCAAGTAAGTTAGGTGGTATTTAATCAACTTATAGTAGAGCATGCTTTAGCACGCAATTCACTCAAAATAAACTGTTGACTCTAACGTTACGTCATAGATTAAATTATGATCATTATATGTTTTGTAGGTCAAATGTTGGGCATATTGAAAAGTAACAAAGCATAAGAGATATAAACAACACGGAGAAATAGTGATGTTGAAGAAAAAATTATTGAGTTTGGCTTTATTAGGTCTAGTTGGGATAAGTTATGCCAGTGATGGTAGTATTACCTTTACAGATGGGGATTATTCATATACCCCTGTTGATATCGCTTATTTATCAAATACGATTAATAACAACAATGAAGGTGATTATTGTAGCTATGAAAGCGGGTTTCCTGATACGCAGACTAGTGATGGTATCGATAATTTTATCTTACGGCAAGATGTAACAACAGAAGGCACAACTTATAATTATAATGATAAAAACTCTGGTCATTGTTTTGACACTTTTCATAGTGAGTTTTCATTATTGTTTACCAATCAGATGTGGCGTCATCGTATTCAAAGTTTTGATTATGAGCGTGCAAATACCGACTATATCACTGATGCATATAATCATTATGCTTTTCCATCTGCAGAAGGTTTTGGGTCCTCATTGGATTATCTTCAAAATTTGGGAAGTCGTACTATGAATACTTCGGGTTTTAAAAAGACCATATTTGGTATTAATGGTAATGCCATAAAGGGCACTGACAATCCAACCGCTGATGTTAATCATGTCGGTGTTACTTTAGTGCCAGGAAATAACAATGATTGGCTTAATGTAACGCCGATGCGTATAGGTACCGTCGCAGTGTCAGGTAGTAATAATCAGACCACTTATAAAATTATCTATGGTTTAGGTATACAAGGCGCGCATTACCAAGAGCCTGCAC
>NZ_QLIU01000097.1 GCF_003574425.1 Cysteiniphilum halobium
CAGGGTCACCTCATTAAAAAACAGGTGACATCTAGCAAATTATGTGGAATAAGCATTTGTTATAAGGGATTTACCATGTTTGTTTATAATGTCGACTAAAGAGCCAGAGTTTTTAGATTTTTTTAAAGAGGTACCAGATCATCGCATTGAACGCAGAAAGCTTTACAGTGTTGAGGAAATATTGTTGTTAAGCTTTTGTGCAGTTATTTCAGGTTGCTCAAGCTGGGATGATATCGAGCTTTATGGGCAAACAAAATTAGATGAATTACGTTTGTATTTACCCTATGAAAATGGCTGTCCAAGTGATGATACGCTAAGGCGTTTTTTCCGCACCCTTGATAGTAAGGCATTTGAAGATGCTTTTATAAAGTGGGTGCAGTCATTTCAGCTAAATCTTGAAGCAAAAGTGGTTGCCGTAGATGGCAAAACTTCAAGGCGAAGTTTTGATGGTAACTCAAAGCCTATGCATATGGTGAGTGCTTTTGCCAGTGAATTTGGCGTTGTTCTAGGGCAGTTAAAAACACATGCAAAATCCAATGAAATAACGGCTATACCAGAGCTGATAAAACTGCTGGATTTGAAAGGTGCTATAGTGACAATAGACGCGATGGGTTGCCAGCATAAAATCGCAACTCAAATCACCGGTCAAGGGGCTAGCTATATATTTTCACTAAAGGGTAATCAATCGACCTTGCATGATGATGTTAAAACTTTTTTTGAGGCACCACCAAGATCATCAAAAATTGAAGAAACAGAGCAAATTGATAAGGCTCATGGTTGTTTTGAGCATCGTAAATGCAGAGTGTGCAAAGAAGTTGACTGGCTCAAGGAACAACATGAAAACTGGTCAAGCATTTCATCCATTATCGAGATTGAGAGCATACGCGAGGTGAAAAATGTTATCAGCACAGAGAAACGTTATTATATTTCGAGCTTAAATACTGACGCCTTAACACTTCTTAAGTCTATCCGATTTCACTGGGGCGTTGAGAACCAATTGCATTGGGTGCTGGATATGACGTTTGAAGATGATCAGAGTCGCATTCGCAAAGGTAATGCACCCGCTAATATGGCTGTTGTAAAGAAAATAACAATGAACCTGTTAAGAGCCTTAAAGCAAAAGCCTGAGCACAAAAGGAAAAGCCTTAAAGTAATGAGAAAAATGGCAGGTTGGAATCCCGTGTTTCTAGACGAAATTTTAAGGGCTAAATTTTAATGAGGTGACCCTGTTGGTATCTCAAGTTTTGAGAAAATCATTACTGAAGGTTACGTTTATATCGAT
>NZ_QLIU01000098.1 GCF_003574425.1 Cysteiniphilum halobium
CCACTCGAGAGCATGAAGTCGGAATCGCTAGTAATCGCGGATCAGCATGCCGCGGTGAATACGTTCCCGGGTCTTGTACACACCGCCCGTCACACCATGGGAGTGGGTTGCAAAAGAAGTAGATAGTCTAACCGCAAGGAGGACGTTTACCACTTTGTGATTCATGACTGGGGTGAAGTCGTAACAAGGTAGCCGTAGGGGAACCTGCGGCTGGATCACCTCCTTAAAGGTACGATGATGTTGTTTGATGATTGATGTTAGATTTTGAATGTTTAATGTTGATTGTTGAATGAAGTAGTACAAAGAGAAATAAGAAATAGCGAGAAGTGTTTAAGTGTTTACAATTGATGTTTTTTAGTCCAGAGGACGGAAGACAGATGGCAGAAGACGGTATTTGAGTGCAGCAAGCTGCACAGATTGTTTTTTTATTTTATTGTTTGGCATAAAGGTGTTGATAGTGAAATTAAAAATAAATCATCACGAAGTGATTCGACTACTGTTCTCTGTCCTCAGTTTTCCGTCT
>NZ_QLIU01000099.1 GCF_003574425.1 Cysteiniphilum halobium
TTTTAATGAGGTGACCCTGACACTCAGCGGGAATTGCTGAAGTTCTATTCAAAGTATGGTTAAACCATTAATGAATGACTTTCATACGAATGCAACGGGGATAGGGATTGTTTCTGGTAGTTACCTGTATGCGTATGTACTTATGCAAATACCAACAGGTATTTTAATGGATACTATAGGCCTAAAAAGACTTTTTGTTTTAGCTGTATCTATTTGTTCAATAGGCTTAATAGCTTTTAGCATGAGTCATAGTGTTGAATCAGCGTCTATATCAAGAGCAGTTATAGGTGCTTTTGCAGCAGCATCAACCATTGTTGGTTTTGGAGCAGTTTTACGATATTTTCCAGTAGTAGCAGCCCCTGTCTTAATTGGCTTAGTTCAATTCTCGGGAAATATTGGTGATATGATTTCAGGATATCCGATTGCATCAATGGTTCATAATATTGGATGGAGAACTACTTCAATTATTATTGCTATCATTGGATTAATTGTTGTTATTTTAGTTGCATGGAAATTACCAAATTTAAAAAATACCGAAGCTAAAGCTATTACTTTCATAGCCCAAATTAAAAGTTTAAAAAATACATTTAAAAAACCTCAAGTGTGGGTTTGCATAGGTTTTGCCTTTTTTATCTGGACTCCTGTTCAGTTATTTGCAGGACTTTGGGGAACATCTGCCATAGCATTGCAATACCATTTAACAACGGAAACAGCTGCAGGTTATGTATCAATCACTTGGCTGGGAGTTGGCATTGGTAGTATCTTAATTGGTATTATGACTAACTTTTTGAAGTCTTATCGCATACCACTAATCATATTTACAGCATTTGGGTTAATCTTTTCATTTTTCCTTTTTGGTTATGTTATGCTACCACTATGGTTATTACCTATTGTATTTTTCATCTATGGTACTAGCGCGTCTGGTCAAGCACTCAGCTTTGCTGTTTTAGGTCGATTAATCCAGAAAGAAAATATAGGTATCATGACGGCTGTAAACAATATGTCTGTCATGTTAAGTAGTGCAATACTTGATCCAATTGTTGGGGTATTAATTGATAATCACGCAAGTCATCATTTAAATAATGCTAGTACATATACCGCTAGTGATTTCAATTATGCTTTTTCTATACTTCCTATGATGTTTATCATTCCATTACTTTTAGCCTTTGTTATGAGAGTTAAATATCAAACTAATGACAATAAATTAACTAGTTGATGTATCAAGTCTCTGTACACGAAGAAAA
>NZ_QLIU01000100.1 GCF_003574425.1 Cysteiniphilum halobium
GCACCAGTACCTTGACTAAACCGAGGCTCTGGCCATGCAACACCGGTTGTAAACTCATCTTCAGGAATATCAGGTAATGGATTTAATGTGCTTGTTGCTGTCTGACCAGTTTGCGGTAGCTCGACACTGACCACTCTCGTGGTTAAAATAAGTGGTGCATTACTAATAGTACTTACTTCACCGGTTGCCACAAACTGATATACTTGTCCGACAGTTACTAAGTTAGAAACAATATTCATATCAAAGCTACAAGATGACCCAATCAATAGACTTGTGCCATTGGCGCAAGCTTGGTTAGTGACAGTAAAAAACGTCTCATCTCCTGATGTTGAATTGATAATAATGCTTTGAATGTCAGTTTCTCCTAAATTATATAGATCGATTGAAAGTGCTAAGCCATCTTTAGGTAAATAGATTAAATTAGGTAAGCTAAGCTCAGCGATTGAATCATTATAAACTAAATATCCCAAAGCAGAATTAATTGCAAAGCTCTGTGGCAAACTATCTTGACGCATATTATTAGCTTGTAATGCAATCAATTCATAGGTTGCTCTGGGGGTTGCGGGGTCTATTTGAATGCCAACAAAACATGTTTCTGAATCACCAATGGGTATGCCGTCTAAACAATTAGGGCTTTGCGATGGTGTGACAATACTGATGTTACTTATGCTACAGCTATCCTCGCCATCTAGCACACAAGATATTTGGTAATCACTAGCAAGCGTTGAAGGTTCCCAATCATTATTGCTGGTAAGATTGGTAAGCTCGGCATCGATCACACTTAAGCCGGCGGCTGGTCTTGGAGTAGAAGCAATTGCAGAAATCCCAACAGCAACACCTTCAATAGTTACAGGCAACATCGCGCCGTTATTTTCAAGGGTTTGACTATCCCCATAGACGGTAAGTTGATATGTGCCATCGACAACTGCATTATTGGCCAGTATTTCTAGATCACAAGTAGCACCACTTTGTAAGGTAATGGTGTTTGCCAGATTACCACAAAAGCTATCTTGTATTACGATTCCTACAGAATTCAATGCTGTTTCATCAACATAAAAATTAGTAATATCTAAATCCCCTAAATTGGTAATAGTTAAGAATTCAGGCTCTGGCGCACTGCTTTTTGCTAGCGTAATGGTAGAGGGAGAAAATGTCGCATAGCCTAAACTTGAGGTAATGCTAAACCCTTGCGTTACCACTTCAGCTAAATTATTTGCTAAATTTAACTGTAAAGAATAATTGCCTACTTGGGCAACATCAGACACTGCAATACCCAAGGTACAGCTTTCGTTTTGTGCAACGGCATTGCCATTTAAACAATAACTACCAACACCAGCATCTACTACGCTTATTCCAGTTGTATTGTTGCCAATAATTTGATAACTACTTCCTACTGTACTAGGCTGCCAGCTAAGTGGTGAGATATTCGTTAACTCAACCTGTGTTATGGTTGTATCCACATTGGGTTGAGGGATACTATTAATGCTTGAAATAGTTACATCAGTACCCACAGCGTTCACCGAAAGCGCATAGGCTACTGATGAACTATCTGCGGTATTTGCTGTGACTGAAATAACAGCATTAAAACTACCTACTGCATTAGCCACACTTGCGGCAAACGTGCAAGATTGACCTGCGCTTAAGCTACTACTACAAGTGTTATTGGCTATGGTGAGATTATTTGGAAAAGATATACTCAGATTACTCAAGGCGGTCTCGCCAATATTTTTGATGCTAATCGTCTTACTTGCATCACCAATATTAAGAGGAAGGTTTGTCAATTCATTCATATTACTATTTAAAAACTGTAGTTGTCCTAGACTTCCGGCAATGGAGAAATTATTCCGTTGTAAAGTTTGAAGATTATTATCAGGAGAAACTAAAAACGCATAGTTACCAGTATCGGTATTATGATTAATTTGAAAGACAACATTACAACTATTATTAGGAGCAATGGTAGTAGTGTTTAAACAACTACTACCATTCAAGGCGCCAAGTATATTGATATTAGAGGCATTTACACTTTGTCCTTGTAATGCAACAATATAATTGTCGATCATGGTTGAAGGTAGCCAGTTTAACTTACCAATATTCTTTAATGTCACAACCACGTTTTGACTGTTACTAATCGGTCGATTGACGGCATTATTGGTGCCTATTG
>NZ_QLIU01000101.1 GCF_003574425.1 Cysteiniphilum halobium
TATCAACGTCGTAGTCTTCAACAACCCTTCAGTTCGGAAGACGGAGGACTGAAGACGGAGGACAGTGATCGAATCGCTGCGCGATGGTCTAATTTAAATACTAAAACCATCAAGCTTGCTTGATCCAAACTCTGTCCTCCGTCCGCTGTCTTCCGTCCTCCGATAGGGAGATCTCATCTTGAGGCTGGCTTCCCGCTTAGATGCTTTCAGCGGTTATCCATTCCGAACGTAGCTACTGGGCTATGCCTCTGGCGAGACAACCCAAACACCAGCGGTTCGTTCATTCCGGTCCTCTCGTACTAGGAACAAACCCTCTCAAATCTCCTACGCCCACGGCAGATAGGGACCGAACTGTCTCACGACGTTCTAAACCCAGCTCGCGTACCACTTTAAATGGCGAACAGCCATACCCTTGGGACCTGCTTCAGCCCCAGGCTGTGCTGATCCGACATCGCGCGGCCACACTCTTCCGTCGCTCTCACCTCCTGGCACGCATCACCCCC
>NZ_QLIU01000102.1 GCF_003574425.1 Cysteiniphilum halobium
TTCCTTTTTTTTTTTTCCTATCTTTCCCCTTTTTTTCTTCTTTTTTTTTTTCTTTTTCTTTTTTTTCTTTTCTTTTTTTTTTTTCTCTTCTTTTTCTTTTTTCTTTTTTTTCTTCTTTTTTTTTTCTTCTTCTTTTTTTTTTTTTTATTTTTTTTTTTTTTCTTTTTCTTTTTCTTCTCTTTTTTACTTTCTTCTTTTCTTCTTTCTCTCCCTTTCCACTCTCCTCATTTTTCTCTCCTCCTTCTTTTTCTTTCTTTTTTTTCTCCCTTTTCCTTTCCATCTCTCTCCCCCTCCTTCTCTTTTTCTCCTCTCTCCTCCCTCTCTTTTCTCTTTTCTTCTCTTTTCTCCTCTTCCTTCTACCTCTCTCTTTTCTCTCTTCCTCCTTTCCCTCTCTCTTCTTTCTCTTCCTTTTTCCCTCCCTTTTTCTTCTTACTTCCTTTCTCTTTTTTATCTCTTCTCTTTCTTTCTTCTTCTTTTTTTTTTTTTTTTTTTTTTCTTTTCTTTTCTTCTCTTTTTTTTTCTTCTCTTTCTTCTTTTTTTTCTTTCTTTCCTTTTTTTCTTTTTTTTTCTCTTTTTTTTCC
>NZ_QLIU01000103.1 GCF_003574425.1 Cysteiniphilum halobium
TTTTAATGAGGTGACCCTGCATGGCTAGAGCTTTTCTTTGATCTGGTTTTTGTTGCTGTTATAGGAGTTGTATCCCACTCCTTATCACACACAGATCATAACCATATATCAATTCAGCAACTTTTTTTCTTTTTCCTTGTATTTGTCCCTTTGTGGTGGGTATGGGCATCTTATACACTTTATTCTAATCGCTATGATCAAGAAGCTAATTGGCAAAAAATCCTCACACTCATATTAATGGGTTTAGTTATTTTACAAATGTATTTCACTAAAGATGCCCTTAATGAACATTTTGCCTATTTTCTTATTTTCTATCTCCTGATGAAGTTAATCATTTATTGTGCATATTTCATATCGTCACGTAATACTAATTTTCAAAGCAGATATGCAAATAAAATCTCAAAAATTATACTACTTGGCACTGTGATAAGTGGGTTATCTATTTTTGCCAATGACTCACTTAGAATTATTATTTTATACTTTGGAATTCTTGTTGAAATTCTCTTACATCTTAAATTGAGAAAAGAGTCCACTTTATTTTTTGCACATCGAAAACATATTGCAGAAAGAACAGGCTTACTTGCACTGATCATATTAGGTGAATCCATCATTAGTATTATCAACTCTTTTTCAAATATAAATACATTCAGTATGACTCGAATAATAACTGCTGCCATTTGCTTTATTTTGATTGCTCAAATTTGGTGGATATTCTTTGGGTCATTGCACAGATTAGAGAAAGCACATATGCTCAAAACAGGCTATACCATGATTTTATCTCATTTGCCTTTCTATATTGGTCTTATCTTCTTAGCAACTTTAATACACCATGCTATTACAGGAGATTTAGATCAAAAAACATTTGCACTAATGGGCATTGTGGGTATGACCTTATTTTATACAGGAAAACAGATTCCATATATCATTGCGTTCCCACCGTATAGAATTGGCATTGCTTTTAATAGTTTGGTATGCATATCTATTACAGCAATCGCATCGTTATGCTCTAGAATAGATACCCACGGGCTA
>NZ_QLIU01000104.1 GCF_003574425.1 Cysteiniphilum halobium
GTACCCATAAGTAGCTGTACCCCTGAAAATTATACTTGAGCGTGCTCGTGTAAAGTGGCATACAGGGAATGGGAAGCCATCTGCTAGAGGGATCGAGTCTGCAAAAGCATTTAACTTACTTGCCAGAGCATACTGTGTTTGCGGATGAAACAGCCATAAATTTGCAGATTGCTTAACGTAGTTGCAACGACTGACAAGACCTGGAAACCAGGACTGCCAATTCGTCTTAAAGTATTGCCATATACCTTTATCTGTGTCTTTGCCCATAAATTCTCCTACAATATCTATGGTAATCACTTCTGCATCTGAAAGCTTTGGCGCAAAGCCTCGAGCTCTTAAGGGGTGTTCTTTTGTCAGGTTTTTTAATTCATTGTCTACCAAACAATACACAGAAATGATAAAGTCTTCTAATAGCATAAGGTGTGCTTCCAGTTTTTTTGTGCAAATTAAAAACTAAAGCTTTTCCTTATGCTATGCAATATCTACCACTTAAAAAAGTTGAACATGGCGTATCTATTACATATTCAAATGAATATAGGGATGCTTAGTATTGGGGATTTATATACATTGATTGCTGTAGCTGCTGTCTCAGGAATTTCCTACTTAAGTTTTTTTATTATTGTGCAACAGGCATCTATT
>NZ_QLIU01000105.1 GCF_003574425.1 Cysteiniphilum halobium
CCCTTTTTTCATCATTTTTTTTTATCTCCTCTCCTCTCCCCACTCTTTTCTTCTTTTCTTTTTCTTCTTGCTCTCCTTCTTTCTTTCTTTTTTATGCTTTCTTTTCTTTTTTTTTTTTCCTTTCTCTTTTTTCTCTTTCTTCTCTCTCTCTTTCTTTTTTTCTTTCCTTCTTTTTTTCTCTTCCCTTCTTTTTCTTATCCTTCTTTCTTCCACCTTTTTCTTCTTTTTCCTTTTTCTTCTTTTCTTTCTCTTCCTTCTCTTTTTTCTCCCTTTCTTCCTTCTCTCTTTTTTTTTTTATCTCATTTTTTTTACTTTTTTTTTTTTCTTTTTCTCCTTTTTTCCTCCTCTTCCTTCTTTCTTTTTTTCTTCTTCCTTCCTTTTTTTCTCCCCCTTTCTTTTTCTTTTTCTTTCCTTTTTCCCTTTCTTTCCTTTCTCCTCTCTTTCCCTTTCTCTCTCCCTTTTTCTTTATCTTTTCCTTTCCCCTTCCTTTTCCTCTCTTTTC
>NZ_QLIU01000106.1 GCF_003574425.1 Cysteiniphilum halobium
TAAAAATAACGAAAATACAGAAAACCTGATAGATCAAGACAATCCCATCTTTTCTCAAATCTTATTAAACTTACTTTTCACCAATTACTTTTCCTTTCGTAAAACTTTTTATTCACTACTCTTCTTACCTCCTATTTATTCTATCTCCAATGCTTTTGCGCAATTCCTTATTTACTCTTCTCTATCCTTTATATCGTAATCTCACACTTCTCTACTCCTCTCACCATTCCTTCTCTCGTCTGCCTTCTTCTTTTTCCTCCATTTTTTTTTTTTCTTTTTACCTTCCTTTTCTTCTTCTTTTCTTTTTTCTTCTTTTGTCCTTTTTTTTTTTCCTTCTTTCCCTTTCTTTTTTTTCTTTTTTTTTTTTTTTTTTCTTTCTCTCCTTTTCCTTTTCTCTTTTCCCTCTTTTCTCTTTTTTTTTTTTTTTTTCTTTTTCCTTTTTTCTCCTCCTCTCTTTTTCTCTCTTTTTTTCTTCCTTTTTCTTTCTTTCTTTTTTTTTTTTTTCTTTCCCTTTTTCTTCTTCTCTCTTACTCTCCCATCCTTCTCCCTTCTCTTCCTTTCTCCTCTTTTTTTCTCCTTCTTTTTCTTCTTTTCTTCTCTTTCTCTTCTTTTTCTTTTTTTTTCTTTTTTCCTTCTTTTCTCCCCCTTCCTTTTTCTTTCTTCCTTTCTTCCTCTTTTTTTTTTTTTTTTTTTTTTTTCTTTTCTTTTTTTTCTTTTTTCTTTTTTCCTTTTCTTTTTTTCTTCTTTTTTTTTTTTTTTC
>NZ_QLIU01000107.1 GCF_003574425.1 Cysteiniphilum halobium
CTTTCTTTTTATCTTCTTACTGATTTTCTTTTTAATCACTTTTTTTTTCTTCTTTTCCTTTTTCTTTTTTTCTTTTTTTATTTTTTTTTTTAAGCTTTTTATTTCTTTTTTCTTCTTTTTTTTTTTTTTCTTTTCTTTTTTCTTCATTTTCTTTTTTTTTTCTTTTTTTCCTCTTACTCCTTTCTCTTTTCTCCTTTTTTTTCTCTCTTTTTTCTTCCTTTTTTTCTTTTTTTTTTTTTTCTTTTTCTTTTTTTTATTTCTTTTTTATTTTTTCCTTTAACCCTTTTTCTTAATAATTTCTTTTATTCCCTCCTTATCATTATTTTATTACTCTCCATATCTCTACTCTTCCCACTCACAATTCCTCTCATACATTTCTTTAAATATTTCTCTAATTTCTTCTTTTCTTTCTCTTTTTCTTTTCTCTCCTCTTCTCCTTTTCCTCTCCTACTTTCATTTCTTTCTCTTCTTCTTTCTCTTCCTTTTCTCCCTTTTCTCCTTACTTTTTTTTCTTCTCTCCTTCTTCTTTTTCTTCTTTTTTTTCTTTCTCTTTTTTCTCTCTCTCTTCTTTCTCTCTCTTTTTCCTCTCTTTC
>NZ_QLIU01000108.1 GCF_003574425.1 Cysteiniphilum halobium
AGTGTGAAAGACAGAAGTAAACAAATAAATGGAAATGAAACGACCTAGGAAGAGATGATAACAAACAGATAATTGATGTGCTTTTTAACAAAAGTAAAATTCGTCATAAGAAAGCATAAAGTGATTGCAATTGGTAAGGAAAAAATCTAACAAATACTATGGTAGAGGAGTATGTGTAAGAATGAGAAGAGTTACATAAAGCGCTGCAAACGATTATAAACTGATGCTTCTTTACTTTTTGTTGGGAAGCTTCGTGCAAGTTTTGCCATGTTGATACTTCGCACAACAAATAATCCTAAAATAATGTAAGTTAGGCATTCTAAAGTATGACGAGTATCGTTAAAATAATGCTTAAGTAGCTGCTGAAGTTCCTTTGCGTGTGCCATGCTTCTTTTTATTACGTTTTTAGCAAAACAAAAATGACATGAAAATACTTAAAAATAAAGGGCTTCAGTGACTACTGTCCTGTAGTGTGCAAAATAAGGAAAAAATAATTACATCTGAGGAAACACTTTTCATTAAAAACATTTCTGAA
>NZ_KZ984545.1 GCF_003574425.1 Cysteiniphilum halobium
TTTTTTTTTCCCTTTTTCTCTTTTTCACCCCCTTCCTTTTCTTTTTCTCCTTCTTTTTCTCTCTTTCTTTTTCTACCTTCCTCAATCTCTCTTTTTTTCTTTTTCTCCTTATTCTCTTTTCTCTTTTTCCTTCTTTTTTCCTTCTTTTTTCTTTTTTTTCCCTTTTTTTCCCCCTCTTTTTTTCTTTTTTTTCTCCTTCTTTCATCTCATTTTCTTTTTCCTTCTCTTTCTTTTTTTTTTTCTTTTTCTTCTTCCTTCTTTCTTCCTTCCTCCTTCTTCTCCTCTTTTTTTTTCCCTCTTTTTTTTTCTTTCCTTCTCCCCTTTTTTTTTTCTTTCCTTTTCCTTTTCCTCTTTCTCTTCTTTCCTTTTCTTTTCCCCTTCTTTTTCCCTCTCCTTTTTTCCCTCTCTTCTCTTTTTCCTTTTTCTCCCCCCCTTTCTCTTTTTTTCCTTTTCTTCCTTTCTCCNCTTTCTTTTTCCTTCTTTTCTTTCCTCACTTTCCTCTTATCCTATCCTTCTTTTGTTTTACTCTTCCTTTTTTTCTCTTTTTTTTTTTCTTTTTTTTTCTCCTTTTTTTTTTTAATCTTTTTTTCCATTCTTTTTCCTTTTCTCTTTCGCTCTATCTGTTTTTTTTTTTTTTTCCTCGTGCTTCTCTCTCTCCCCTCTTTTTCC
>NZ_QLIU01000111.1 GCF_003574425.1 Cysteiniphilum halobium
CGATGTACAATAATTCCCATAACCTTACATTTTCTCTTTACCTCCTTATTTTATTCTTTTTGAAACTCTTTTTACTTTTTTGTTCTTTCTTTTTTTAGCCACCTTTTTTTTTTCTTCTTCTCTTTTTTCTCTTCCTCCCTTTTCCCTTTTTCTTTATTTTCTCTCCTTTTTTTTTCTTTTCTTTTTCTCTCACTCCCTTTATTTTACTATCCCCTTCTTTTTTTTCTTCCCTCTCTCTTTTCTCTCCTCTTTTTTTCCTCTTTTTTTTTCTCTCCTCTTCTCTCCTTTCTTCTCCTTTCCTCCTTTCTCTTTTTCTCTTTCCTCTTCTTTTTTTTTTTTTCCTTCTTTCTTCTTTTCTTTCTTTTTTCCCTTTTTTTTCTTCCTTTCTTTTTTTTCCCCTTCTTTTCTTTTTTTTTTTTCTTTTTTCTTTCTCTTTTCTTCTTCTTTTTATTTTTTTTTTTTTTCTTTTTCTCTTCTCTTTTTTTTTCTTTCTTTTCCTT
>NZ_QLIU01000112.1 GCF_003574425.1 Cysteiniphilum halobium
TTTTGTTCTTTCTTTTCTCTCCTTCTTTTTTTTCTGTTTTAACTCTTCCCATTTTATCTACCCCTTTTTTTTTTTGTTCTTTTTTTTTTTCTTTTTTCCTTCTACACTTCTCTTCTTTTCTCTTTTTTTTTTCTTCCTTTTTCTTCTCACTATTTCTCTTCTTTTCTTTTTTCTTTCTTTTTTCTTTTCTCTCCCCTTCTTTTCTTTTTTTTCTTCCTCTTTTTCTCTTTCTTTTCTTTTTTCTTTTTTTCTTCTTCTATTTTTTTCTCTTTTCTTTCTTCTTCTCTCTCCTTCTTCCTTCCCTCTTTTTTTTTTTTTTCTTTCTCTCCTCTTTCGTCTCTCCCTTTTTTTTTTCTTTTTTTCCCTTCCTTCCCTCTTCCTCTTTTTCTCTTTTCTTCTCTTCTTCTTTCTCTCTCTTTTCCTTCTTCCCTTTTCTTTTTTCTTTTCTTCTTTCCCCTTTCTTCTTTTCTTTCTCTCCCTCTTTCTCTTTTTTTTTTTTTCCTTCTTCTTTTCTTTTCCTTTCTTTTTC
>NZ_QLIU01000113.1 GCF_003574425.1 Cysteiniphilum halobium
CTTTTTTTATCTACTTTTCCTCTTTTCATTACTCCTTCCATCTTTCTCCTTTCCCTCTCTCTTTTTTTTTTCTTCTTCTTTTTTCTCTCTTACTTATTCTTTTTTTTTTTTTTCTTTTTTTTTTTCTTCCTTCTTTTTTTTTTTTTCCTTTCTCTTTCTTTTTTTCTTCTTTTTCTCAACATTTCTTATCCTCTCTTTTTCTTCCTTTTTTATTCCTCTTTCATCTTTCTTCCCTGTTTTATTTTTTTTCTCCTTCCCTCTTCGTCTTTCCTTTTCCTTTTTTTCTCCTTTTTCCTTATTACCCTTCTCCTACTTTTCACTCTTATTTTTTTTCTTTCCCTCTTTTTTCTCTTTTTTTTCCTTTTTCTTTTCTTCTCTCCTTTTTCTCTTTCCTTTCTCTTTTTTTTTCCCTTCCTTTCTTTATCTCCTTTCTTTCTTTCTTCTTTTTTTTCCATCTTTTTTTTCTCTTTTTTTTCCTTTTCTTTTTCTTCCTTTTTTTT
>NZ_QLIU01000115.1 GCF_003574425.1 Cysteiniphilum halobium
CTTTGCAGTTTAACTTGCATTTAATCTTTTTCTTTTCTCTCTTCTTATATCTTTTTCCTTTTTTTTTTTTCTTTCTCTTTTTCGTTTTTTTACTTTCCTTTTTTTCTTTTTTTCTTTTTTTTCTTTTTTTTTTTTCTTTTCTTTTTTTTCTCTTCTTTTTTCTTCTTCTCTCCCTTTTTTTTTCTCTTCTTTTTCTTCTTTTCTTTTTTCTTTTCCTCTTTCTCCTTTCTCTTTCTTTCTTCTTTTTTTTTTTTCTTTTCTTCTTTTTTTCCTTCTTCTTTCTCCTTTCTTTTTTTTCTTTTCTCTTTCTCCTTTTCTTTTTTCTTTTCTTCTTTTTCTTTTTCTTTTTTTTTTTTTTCTTCTTTTTCTTCTCCTTTTTTTTTTCCTTCTTTTTTTTTTCTTCTTTTTTCTTTCTTTTTCTCTCCTCTTTTTTCCTCTTCTTCCCTTTTTTCTTCTTTTTCCTCCCCTTTTTTTTTCCTTCTTTCTTTTCTTTCCTTTCTTTTTCTCTCTTCCTTTCCTCTCCCCCTTTTCCTTCTTCCTCTTTTCTCTTCCCTTTTCTTCCTTTTTCTTTTCTCTTTCCTTTTTCTTACCTCTCCTTTTTCCTCCTCTCTTCTCTTCTTTTTTCCTTTTTTTTTTTTCTCCCTTTTCTTCTTATTTTTTTTTACCTTTTTTTCTTATTTGTTTTTTTTTCTCTCTTTTCCTCTCTTTC
>NZ_QLIU01000116.1 GCF_003574425.1 Cysteiniphilum halobium
TTTTTCTTTTTTTTTTCCTCTCCTTTTTCTTTTTCTTTTTCTTTCTTTCTTTTCTTTCTTTTTTTTATTTTTTTCTTTTTTTTCTCTTTCTTTTTTTCTTTCATTTTTTTTTCTTTCCCTTTTTTTTTTTATCTTTTTTTTTTTTTTTCTTCTTCTTTTTTTTCCCCTCCACATTCTTTTCCATCATCTTTTTCTTTTCTTTTCATCCCTCCCCCTCTTTTTCCTTTTTTTTTCTCTTTTTCCTCTTCTCCTTCTTCCTCCTCCTTTTCATCCTTTTTTTCCTTCTTTTCTTATATTTCTTCTTCTTCTTCTTCTTCTTTTCTTTTTTTTCTCCTCTTCCCTTTACCCTCTTTTCTCTTTTTTTCTCTCTTTTTTTTTTTTTCTTCCTAACTCTATCCTATTCTTCTTATCTTTCTTCTCCTCTCTCTCCTTTTTTTCTCATTCTCCCCTTTTTCTCTTTCCCCTCTTTTTCTTTCTTTTTTTTCTTACTCTCCTTTTTTTTTCTTTCTTTTTTTTTTTTTTTCTTTCTTTTTTTTCCTTTTTTTTTTTTTTTTTTCTTTTTTTTTTTTTTTTTTCTTTCTTTCTTTTCTTTTCTTTTCTTTTTTTTTTTTTTTTTCTTTTTTTTCTCTATTTCTTTTTTTTTTTCCCTTTCTTTCCTTTTCTCTTTTCCTTATTTTCTCTTTTTCTTTCTCTT
>NZ_QLIU01000117.1 GCF_003574425.1 Cysteiniphilum halobium
GGTTGACGGAAAGCACAAGGCGAGTTAAGCTGTGATAATAATGCGTAAATTGCACTATTTGTTTTGTACATAACAACAAGCAATTTGTTCTACTTTAGTTCTGTGGCATAGTATCCTTTACTATGCTGCCTTTCTCAAGAAAAACCCTTAATATTCTTTGCTTTTAATGTTATTAACTCAATAGTCAATTGTGCCTTACGCAACGTTAAAAAGGTCACTTAGAAGCAAATGAAAGCCTCCACTAACGCTCAGCTCGCGGAGTGTCATTTAGTACCCCTCACCCGCACAGCATAAGCTGCACGAGCAATCCCACAAGGGGCGAGGTAACAAATTCACAGGGTGTATTTAAGCTTATTACAACTAGGCTCCAAAAATTACTCGCCGTGCCCTAAGAGAAGTCGAAGCGAATGTAAAAAAAGATAAAGACGGAAATTGGCTTCGACTACGCTTAAGCCAACGTTTACTCTTGCCATTTGCAATAAAGCCCTCTAATATCACCACCTATTAGGTGCGTAAGTTATATACCCATCATACATTATTTTGCGGTGCTTACTGTTAAAGAAGTTTTTAATGGGTATGAAAC
>NZ_QLIU01000118.1 GCF_003574425.1 Cysteiniphilum halobium
TTTTATCTTCATTCTTTATATACTCTTATTTATCACCTTTCTTTCTTTTTTTCTTTTCTCTTCTTCTTCCTTTTTCTTTATCCTTTTTTTCTCTTATCTCTCCTTTTTCTTCTTTTTCTCTTTTTTTTTCTTTTCCTTTTTTTCTTTTTCACTTCTTTTTCCTTTTTCTTCCTTCTTTTTTTTTTCTCTTTTTTCTTCCTTCTCCCTTCTTTCTTTCTCTTTCTCTTTTATTCCCTTCTTTGTCCTTTCCTTCTTTTTCTTCTCCTCCTCTTTCTTCTCTCCTTTCTTTCTTCGCTATTCTTCCTTCTTCATTCTCTCTTCCCTCCATTCCTTCTTTTCTTTCCTTTTTATTTTCTTCTTTTTTCCTCTTCTTTTCCTTCCCTTCCTCTCTTTCCCCTTCTCTTTTTTTTCTCTCTCTTTCTCCTCTTTTCCTTTTTCTTTTCTTTTTTCTTTTTCTATTTTTTTTTTTTTTCTCTCTTTTTTTTTTTTCTTTTTTTCTTT
>NZ_QLIU01000119.1 GCF_003574425.1 Cysteiniphilum halobium
TTTTTCATTTCTTTCTTTTTTACGTATCCTCTCATTTCTACTTCTCTTTCCTCTCCTTCCTCTTTTCTTTTTTTTCTTTCTTTTCATCCCATTTTCTTTTTTTTTTTTCTGTTCTTCTTTTTTTTCCAATCTTTTTTTTCCTTTTACTCTCCCTTTTTCTTTTCCATATTCTTTCTTTTTTCGTATTGCCTTTTCCCTTTTCTATTTTCCTTTCTATTTTTTTTTTTTTCTTTTTTCTTTTTTCTTATCTCCTTCATTTTTATTCTTTCCTTTTCTCTTTTTTCTTTCCTTCTTTTTCTCTTCTCTTTTTTTTCTACTCTTCTCTTTTCCTGTTCTTTTTTTTCATTCCGCTTCTCTTTCTCTTTTCTCTCTCTTTTTTTTTTTTTTTTCTTTTTTTTCGCCGTTCCATTTCATTTTTCTTTTATTTCATTATCTTTTTTTTTTTCTTCTCTTTCTATCTTTTTTTTCTACTTCTCCTTTTTTTTTTTTATTTTTCTTTCTCTCTCTTTTCTTTTCTCCTCTTTTTTTTTACTTTCTCTTCTCTCTCTATCTTTTTTTTCCTTCCTCTTTCTCTTTTTCTTTTTCTCCTTCTTCTCTCTTTTTTTATATTTTCCC
>NZ_QLIU01000120.1 GCF_003574425.1 Cysteiniphilum halobium
GGTGACGATCAAGTAGCAGTCTCCTCAGTTACACCAATTAGATCAAGTGATTTAACTTTCTTTTTCCTTCACTATCTTTTTTCATCTTCAATTTCTTTTTCTTCTTCATTTTCCCCTTTCTCTTCTACTATTTTTTATATTTTCTTTTTCTCTTCTCCACTTACTACTTTTCCTTTTTCCTTTCTCCCTGTTTTTTTTTTTTTTTTTTTTTCCTTTTTTTCCTTTTTCTCCTTTCTTTTTTTCTCTCTTCTTCACTCCTTTTCCCCCTTTCTTTTCTCTTATTCCTTCTTCCTCTTTCTCCCTTTTTCTTTTCTTTTTCTCTCCCCTTTCCTTCTTTCCTCTCTTCCTTCTCTTCTTTTTTTTTTCCTTTTCTCTCTTTTCTTTTTCCTTTTCTCTCTCTTCTTTTTTTTTCTCTTTCTTTTTTTTTTCCTTCCTTTTTTTTCCCTTTTTTTTTTTTTCTCTTTTCTTTTTTTTCCTTTTCTTTTTTCTCTTTCTCTCCTTCTTCCTTTCTTTTTTTTCTTTTTCTTTTTTTCTCTC
>NZ_QLIU01000121.1 GCF_003574425.1 Cysteiniphilum halobium
CTTTAATGCGTCCATTTTCTTCCCATCTTTTTTTTTTTTCTTTTTCTTTTTTTTTCCTCCTTTCTCCTCTTCTTTTCCCTTATCTATTTCTCTCTCTTCTATTCTTTACTACTCTTTTTTATCTATTTTTCTTCTCTTTCTTTTTTGCTTCTTCCTTTATCTTTTCTTAGCTTTTTTTCATTTTCTTTTTTTCTTTTTTTTTCTCTTTTCTTTTCTTCTTCTTTCTTTTATGTTTTTTTTCTTTCATTTCCTTTCTTTTTTTTTCTTCTTCTTTTCTTCTCTTTTTTTTCTTCTTTTTTTCTTTTCTTTTTCTTTTTTTTCTTTTCTTCTCTCTCTTTCTCTTTCTTCTTTTTTTCTCTTTTTCTTTTCTTTCTTTTTTCTTTTTCTTCTTTCTTTTTTTTTTTTTTTTTTTTTTTTTCTTCTTTTTTTTTTTTCTTTTCTTCTCCCTTCTTTTCTCCTCTCTCTTCTTCTTCTCTCTTTTTTCTTTTTTTTTTTTTTTTTTTT
>NZ_QLIU01000122.1 GCF_003574425.1 Cysteiniphilum halobium
TTTTTTCCTTTCTCTTTTTTTCTCTTTCCTTTTTTTTTTTTTTTCTTTTTTTCTTTTTCTTTTTCTTTTTTTCCTTTTTTTTTCTTTTCTCTTTTTTTTCTAATTTTTTTTTTCTTCTTCCTCATTTTCTTCCTTTTCTTTGTTTTTCTTTTTCTCATTTCTTTCCTCTCTTTTCCTTCATTTTCCTTCTTTTTTCCTTCTTTTTTTTTCTATGTCTTTTTCTTTTTCTCTCTTTTCTTACTTTCTCCTTTTTTTCGTTTCTTCTTCTTTTTCCTCTTTTCTCTATTTCTCTCTCTTCTCCGTTTATTTTTTTTTTTCTTCTCTTTTTTTTTTTTTTTCTTTCTTTCTCTTTTCTTCCTTTATTTCTCTCTCTCTTTTTTTTCTTTTTCTTCTTCTCTTTCTTTTTTTTCTTTTTTCTTTTTTTTTATTTTTTCTTCTCCTTTCTTTCCTCTTTTTTTTTTTTCTTCTTTTTTTTTTTTTTTTTCTTTTTTTTTTTATTCTTTTTTTTTCCCTTTTTCTTTTCTCTCTTTCTTTTTT
>NZ_QLIU01000123.1 GCF_003574425.1 Cysteiniphilum halobium
CAAAGATAATATCAGCTTCTCTTTGCTCCTCATCAAAGGTAAAACCATATTGAAAACCAGAGCAACCACCACCGGTGATGTATACGCGTAACTTTAAATCATTATTATCTTCTTCTGAAATCAACTCTTTGACTTTCAAAGCAGCTGCATCAGTGAAATTAAGCGGTTGTGATCGTTGAACGCTCATTTTTCCTTCTTTCACCCCCTTATTTCTACGATAGAAGCAAGTCGAGTTTCAATTACTTGTCACCGGCGCAGCTGGGCGCTACGCGAGCTCTCCCCATAAGGGGAAAGGTGAAAGATGATTCAACTTAATTTATTGGACCGGCCTAATATTAATTTTGCCCATACGATCAATATTTTGCACCATATCGTTTATGCCTTTACCTTCTGCCATCGTGTGTGGATTTACATCGACATTTTCAATATCAACATATGACAATAACCCATCCTTACAAGGTAATATATTAATAAATTCGCCAAAATCTAAGACTTTAACAACTTTACCGCT
>NZ_QLIU01000124.1 GCF_003574425.1 Cysteiniphilum halobium
CATTTAATACTAGCTCTTTTTTCTTCCATTCTCTTTTTTATTCCCTTACTCTTCTTTTCTTTTCCACTTTCTCTTTTTTTGTTATTATTTACCATTTTTATTTCTTTCTTTTTTTTTTTTCATATTCATTATTTTTCTTTTATCTTTTTCTCTTATTTTTATTTTCACCACCACTTTCTATCTTTCACACTTTTTTTTTAATTTTTCTTATATTCAATCTTTTTCTCTTCTTTTAACCATTTATTTTTCTATTTTTTTTTTTTCTTATTTCTTAATATTTTCATTTATCTCTTCTTTTTTATATTTTTTTTTTTTTTCTTTTTTCTTTTCCAATACTTGTTTTTTTTGCCTTTTCCTCTCTTCTTTTCTTTTTTCTTTTTCTTTTACTATTCTTTTATCTACATTATTTCATTTTTTTTTTACTCTTCATCCCCTCTTCCTTACTTCTTTCTCCTCCCCTCCCTTTTCTTTTTTCACTTTCTTTTTCTCTTTCTTTCTCTTTTCCTTCTTTCTTCTTTTTTCCTTCTCCCTCCTCTTCTTTCCTTTTTTTTTTTTTCTTTTTTCTTTTTCTTTTTTTTTCTTTTCTTTTCTTCTTTCTTTCTCCTCTTTTTTTCT
>NZ_QLIU01000125.1 GCF_003574425.1 Cysteiniphilum halobium
CATGTGTGATTTTCCCATTCTTTCCCTTCTTCTTACGCTCTGTTCTCTCTTATCTTTTTTCTTTGCTTATTTTTTCTTCTCCGTTTTTTTTAATCTGTATACGTCGGATTGTATCTATTTATATTTCTTCATTTACTTTTTTCCCCTTTGTTCGCTTTCTTCTTTTTACTTATATATTCTTTTATTTTTTTTTTTTCTTTTACTCTTTTTTTCCTTTCTTTTCTCTTTTTTTTATATCTTCCTTTCACTCCCTTTTTGTCTTCTCCTCCCTTTTTTTTTTTATTTTTTTTTTTTTTTTTTCTTTCCTTTTCTTTTTCCCTTCCCCCTTTTTCTTTTTACCTCTTTTCCCTCTTCTTTCCTTCTCTCCCTCTTCTTTTTCTTTTCTTTCTCCTCTTTTTTTCTCTCTTCCCTTCTCCCTTTCTTATCCTTCCCTCTTCTCCTTCTTTCCTTCCCTTTTTCTTTTCTTCTCTTCTCTTCTCCTTTTTTTTTCCTTCTTTTCTTTTTCTTTCCTTTTTTTCTTCTTTTTTTTTTTTTTTTTCTTTTTTCCCTTTTTCTTTTTTTCTT
>NZ_QLIU01000126.1 GCF_003574425.1 Cysteiniphilum halobium
CTATTTGCAGCGCCTTTTTTTTTTTTTCTTTTCTTCTTTCACTCTCTCTCTGCTCTTCCTCTTCCTTTTTTTCTTTTTTCTTTTTTCTTTCTGCTTTTCTTCTTTTTTTCTTTTTTCTTTCTCCTTCCTCTTTTTTTCTCTCCTCTTTCCTTCCTATCCTTTCTTTCTCTTCTTTATTCCTTTTTTTCCTCTTTTTTCATCCTCCCCTTCTCTTCTTTTCTTCCCCTCCTTTTTCCCCTTCTTTTTTTTTTTTTTTTCTTCTCTTTTTCTCTCTTCTCCTCTTCTTTTTTCTTCTTCCTCTTTCTTTTTTCTTCTTTCTTTTTTTTTTTTTTCTTTTTTCTTCTTTCTTTTTTCTCTTTTTCTTTTTTTTTTTCTTTTTTTTTTTTATTCTTTTTTTTTTTTTTTATTTCTCTTTTTCTTCTTCTTCTTTCTCTTCTCTCTCCCTTCTCTTTCTTTCCTTCTTTTCTTCTTTTTCTTTTTCTTTCCTTTCTTCCTTTTCTTTTTTTTTTTTTTTTCTTTTTT
>NZ_QLIU01000127.1 GCF_003574425.1 Cysteiniphilum halobium
TCTTTTCTTTCTTTTTTTCTTTTTTTTTCCTTTTTTTTCCCTTCTTCCTCTCTCCTTCTTTTTTCTTTTTTCTCTCTCTTCTTTTCCCTCCTCCTTTTTCTTTTTTTTATTCCTTCTCTTCCTCATTTTTTTCTTTTTTTTTTATCTTCCGTTCCTTCTCCATTTACATCTTTTTCTTTCTCTTTTCCTTTTTTCTCTTTTCTCTTTTTTCTACTTTTCCTTTCTTTTTCTTTTTTTTTCTTCTCCTCTCTTTTTATTTTTTTTCTTTTTTTTTTCTTTCACTCTCCTTTTTTTCTTCCTCATCTTTTTTCTTTATCTCCTCTTTTTTCCTTTTCTCTTGTTCTTTTTTTTTTCTTTTTTTTCTTTCTTTTTTTCTTCTTTTTTTTTTTTTTTTCCATACTCTTTTATTTCATTCTATTCCTTTCTTTTTTTCCTCTATTTTTATTCTCCTTTTCCTTTTTTATTTTCTTTCTTTTCTTTTTTTTCTCTTCTTCTTTTCTTTTTTTTCTCTATTTCTCATCCCTTCC
>NZ_QLIU01000128.1 GCF_003574425.1 Cysteiniphilum halobium
CATGCGCCCGCAATTTTTACTCCTTATTCAATCACCTAAAAATTTATTTCTTCCTTTTCTTTTTCACACACTCATCCACATCATCTCTCTCAAGATTTTTATTTTATGTCTGTCGATTCTTCTTAACATGATACTTCTTTATCTCCATTTATGGTTCTTTATTTCTTTGCTCTTCTCCATTCATTTGCTTCTCCTCTCGTATTTTCTTCTTCTTCGTCCATCCTTTACTTCTCGTTTTTCCGCCTTTCTCTCTTTCTCTCCTCTTTCTCTCTTCCTCTTTTTTTTTTTTTCTCTCTTTCTTCTTGTTTTTCCCTTTTCTTGCTGATTTCTTCTACCTTTTTTCTTTTTTTTTTTTTTTTTCTTTTTATTCTTTTTTTCCTTCCTCTTTATTCTTTCTATTCTCCTTTCCTTTTTTTTCTTTTTCTTCCTTTTTCTTCTTCCTCTTTTTCTCTTTTTTTTTATCTTTCTTTCTTCTATTTTCATTCTTCTTCCTTTTTTATTTTTTCTTTTTTCTATCCTTTTTTTTTTTTTCTTTTTCTTTCTTTCTTTCTTTTCTTTTTCTTTTGTTCTTTTTTTTCTCTTTTCTTTTTCTTTTCTCTTTTCT
>NZ_QLIU01000129.1 GCF_003574425.1 Cysteiniphilum halobium
CAGTGTATCACCGAATTAGCTAACATTATTGCCAAAACAAAATCACAAGTATCCATTTCTTTTACAACTTCCTCTACCTTTCCTCTTATTCCTCTTATCCTTTTTTTTTTTTCCTATCTTTTTTCTTTCTTCTCTTTTTTTTTTATCGTCTTTTCCTTTTTCGTATCATTCTTTCTCCATTCTTTTTTCTTACTCATTTATCTCTCTTTTTTCTCTTTTACTTATTTCTCTTTCTTCTTTTTCCATTCTTAATTTCTTCCTTTTTTATCTTTTTCTCCTTTTTTCTTTCTCTTTTTTTTACTTTTTTCTTCTCTTATCTTCTTTCTCTTCTTTCTCTTTATTTCTCTCTCTCTCTTTTTTTCTTATTCTCCTTCTCATTTCTTCTTTTCTCTCTCTTCTCTTCCTCCTTCGCTTTTTTTTTTTCTTTTCTTCTCATTTTTCCCTTTCCCCTTTTCCTCTCTTTTCTTTTTTTCTTCTTTTCTTTTTTTTTCTCTTTTTTCCCTTTCTTT
>NZ_KZ984546.1 GCF_003574425.1 Cysteiniphilum halobium
TCTTTTTCTCTTTCTTTCTTATCTATTCTTATTTTTCTTTTTCTCTTTTCATTCCCCTCTTCCTCTCTATCTTTCCTTCTTTCTCTAATTTTTTTTTTTCTCTTACTTTCTTTCTCCTTTCCTTTTCTTCTCTTTCTTTTTTTTTTATCTTTTTCTCCTTTCTTTTCTTTTTTCTCTTTTTCTTTTTTTTTTTTTTTCTTTTCTTTTTTCCTCCCTCCCTCCTATTTTCCTTTTCTTTTTGCCCCCCACTTTCTTCTTCTTCCTTTTCTCTCCTTTTCTTTTTTCTTTTCTTCTCCTATCCTCTTGCTTTTTTCTTCTCCTCATTCTTCCCTCTTCTTCTCTTTCTCCTCTCTCTTCCGTGTCCTTTTCCCCCCCTTTTTCCTTTCCTTTTCTCTTTTCTTTTTCTTCCCTCCCTCTCTCCCTTTTTTTNCTTTTTTTCATTTTTTTTTTTTCTTTCCTCTCTTTTCTTACCTTCTTTTCCTTCTTCCTTTTTCTTTTCCTCTTCTCTTATTTCTCTCTTTTCCTTTTCTTCTCACCTCCCTTTCTTCCTCTTATTTCCTTTTTTCCCC
>NZ_QLIU01000132.1 GCF_003574425.1 Cysteiniphilum halobium
TTTTTTCTTTTCCCTTTTTCTTCCTCCTTTTCTTTCTTTCTTTTTTTTTCTTCTTTCTTTTTCTCCTCATCTTTTCTCTCCTTTTCCTCTTTTCCTTTTTTTTTTTCTCTCTTTCTTTTTTTTTTCCTCTTTCCTTCTTCTTTCTTTTTTTTCACCTCTTTTCCTTTTTTTTTTTCTCTCTTCTCTTTTTTTTTTCTCTCTTTTTTCTTCTTTCCTTCTTCTTTTCCTCTCTTTTCTCTTCTCTTCTTCTCCCTTTCTCTCAAATCTTCTTTCTCTTCCCTTGTTTTCTCTCTCTTTTCTTCTTCTTTTTCTTTCTCTTCCTTTACCTCCTTTTTCTCCCTCTCTATTTATTCCTCTTCACTCCCCTCCTTCCACCCTCTCTTTCTCTTTTTCTTTCCTCTTTTCTTTTTCTTTTTTTTTTTCTTTCCTTTTTCTTTCTTTTTTTTTTTCTTTTCCTTCTCCTTTTTTTTTTTTCTTTTTTTCTTTTCTTTTTTTTTTCTTTTCTTTCCCTTTTCCCTTTTTTCTCTTTCCTTTTTTTTTTTTTTTTTTTTC
>NZ_QLIU01000133.1 GCF_003574425.1 Cysteiniphilum halobium
TTTATCTTTTTTTTTTTTTTCCTACTTCATCACCCTTCTCTTTATTTCTTCCTTTCTTTTCTTCTCTTTCTTTCTATTTTTTTTTTCTTTTTTTTCCTATCTCTCTTTTTTTCCTCATCCCTTCTTCTTTCTTTTTCTTTTCCTCTTCCTTTTTTTCTTCTTTTTCCTCTTTCACCTTTCTTTTCTTTTTTTTCTTTTCTTTTTTTTTTTTTTCTTTTCCTTTTTTCTTCCTTTTTCTTTCCTTCTTTTTTTTTTTTTTCTTTTTTTTCCTTTTTTATTTCTTTCTTCTTTTTCTTCCCTCTTTTCTTTTTTCTTTTTTCTCTTTTTTTTTTCTTTTTCTTTTTTCTGTTTTTTTTTCTTTCTTTTTTTCCTTTTTTTTTTTTTTTTTTTTCCCTTTCTTTTTCTTTTTTTTTTTTTCTTCTTCTTCTCTTTTTTCTTTTTTTTTTTTCTTTTTTTTTCCACTTTCCTTCTCTTTATAGTTTATTCTTCTACCTTTCTCTTCTTTTCCTTTTCTTCTTTTTCTTCTATTCCTTTTTCTCTTTTCTTTTTCCTTCTTTTTTTTTTTCATCTCTTCTTCCTTATCTTTTTTTTCTTCCTACCTCTTTTTTTTTTTTTTTTTCTCTTTCCTTTTCTTTC
>NZ_QLIU01000134.1 GCF_003574425.1 Cysteiniphilum halobium
TTACTTTTTTCTTTTTTTTTTTTTTTTTATGTTTTCTTCTTCTTTTCTTTTTTTTTCTCTTTTCTTTTCTCTCTTTCTTTCTCTCCTCCTTCTTCCTCCCCCTTTTTCTTTACCTCTCCCTTTTTTTTCCTCTCCTCTCTCCCTTTTCCTCCTTCCCTTCTCCCCCTTCCCTCCTTTTTCTTCTCCCCCTCCTCTTCCTTTCCTCCTCTTTTCTCCTTCTCCTTTTCCTCTCTTTTTTCTCCTTTTCTTTCTTCCTTTTCTTTCTTCTCTTTTCTTTTCTCTCTTCATTCTCTTTTTTTTCCTCTCTTCTTCTATCCTTCTTTTTTTTTTTCTCTTCTCTTTTTTTTCTTTTTTTCACACTTTTCCTTTTTTCCTTTTTTCCTTTCTTTCTTTTTCTTTCTTTTTCTATCTTTTTATCCTTCTTTCTTTCCTTTTTTTCCCTTTTTTTCTCTTCTTTTTTCTTTTTTCCCTTTTTCCTCTTTTCTTCCTTTTTCTTTCTTTTTCTCTTTTTTTTTTTTTCTTTTTCTTTCCCTTTC
>NZ_QLIU01000135.1 GCF_003574425.1 Cysteiniphilum halobium
CTTTTTTACTCTTTTCTTTTTGTTTTTCTTTTCCTACTCCCCCTTTTTTCTTCATTTCCTTTTTTTTTTCTCTTTCTTTTTTTTTTTTTTTTTCTGCATCTTCTTTTTTTTTCTTTTTTTTTTCTCCTCTTTTTTTCTTTTTCTTTTTCTTTTTTTTTTCTTTTTTTCTCTTTCTCCCTTCTTTTCTTCTTTTTTTTTTTTTCTTTTTTTTTCTTTTCTTTTTTCCTTCTTTTCCTTTTCTATTTTTATCCTTTTTTCTTTTTTTTTCCTTTTTATCTTTACCACACTCTCTTTTTCCCCTCTTCTTCCCTCTTCTATCTTATCACCTTTTTTTTTTTTTTCTTCCTTTATATCTCTCTTTCTCTTTTTCTTTTTTTCTTTTTTATCTTTTCTCTCCTTTCTCTTTCTTTTTCTTTTTTTTTTCTTTTTTCCTTTTTTTCCTTTTTCTTTTTTTCTTTTTTCTTCTCTTCTTCTCCTCCTTTTCTCTTCTTCTTTTCTTTTTCTTTTTTCTCTCCTTTCTTTTTTTCTTC
>NZ_QLIU01000136.1 GCF_003574425.1 Cysteiniphilum halobium
CTTCCTTTTTGACACTTCTCACTTGTAATTTTCCTCTTTAAACCCCCCTCATTTTTTTTTCACCTCTTCCTTTTCTCCTACCACTTACTTTGTTTGATTCTCTTCTTCTACTCCTTTTTCATTTCTTTTTCTTTATCTTTTTTTTTTTTTTTTCTTTCTTTCTCTTTTACACCTTTTTTTTTCCCTTTTTTTTTTTTTCTTTTTTCCTTTTTATTTTCTCTTTCTTTATCATTTATCTTATTTTCTTTTTCTCCCCTTTTTTCTCCTTTTATTTTCTTCTTTTTTTTTTCTTTTTTTTTTTTACCTTACATACCACCCTACCCTCTTTTTCTTTCTTCCTCACCCTTTCCTCTTTTTCCTCTTCCTTTTTCCTCTCTCTTTCTTTCTGTTTTTCTTTCTCCTCTTCCTTTTTTTCTTTACTTCCTTCTCTCTCTTTTCTTCTTTCTTCTCCCCTTCTATCCTTTTTTTTCTTTTTTGTCTTTCTTCTTCTTTTCTCCCCTCTTTCTTTTTTTTTTTTTTTCCTTCCCCTCTTTTTTTCTTTCCTTTCTTTTCTTCTTTCTTTCTCCTTTTTTTTTTCTTTTTTTTTTTTTTCTTTTTTTTTTTTTTTTCTCTTTTTCTTTTCTCTTTTTCTTTTCTTTTTTTCTTTTTTTTCTTTTTCTTCTTTTTTTTCTTTCTTTTTTTCTTTTTTTTTTTTTTTCTTCTTTTTTTTTTTTCCTTTTTTCTCTCTTCTTTTTTTTTTTTTTTTTCTTTCTTCTTCTTCTCCTTTTTTTATTT
>NZ_QLIU01000137.1 GCF_003574425.1 Cysteiniphilum halobium
CTTCTCTTTTCTCTCTTTCTTCCTTTTCTTTTTTTTCTTTTTTTTTTCTTTTTTCTTCTTTTTTTTTTTCTTCTCCTTCTTTTTCTTCTTTTCTTTCTTTTCTTTCCTTTTTTCTTTTCTTTTCCTTCTTTTTTCTTCTTTCTTCTCTCTTCTCCTTTTCTTCCTTTTTCTTTTTTCTTTTCTTCTCCCCTTCCTCTTCTTTTCTTTTTTTCCCTTTTTTTTCTTTTCTTCCTCCCCTTTTTTTTTTTTTTTTTTTCTTTTCTTTTTTCTTCTACTTTTATTTTTCTTTCTACTTCTTTTTTTTCTTCCTTTCTTTTTTTCTGTCCTTTTTTTTCTCCTTCCTTTTTTCTTCCTTCTCCTCTTTTTTTTCTTCTTTTTTCCTTCTCTCTTTTTCTTCTTCTTCCTTTTTCTTTCTTTTTCCTTTTTTTATTTCTTTCTTTTCTTCTTTTTTTTTTCTTTTCTTTTTTTTCTACCTTTTTTCTTCTTTTCTCTTTTTTTTTTCTCTTTATTCTCGTTTTTTTCTTCTTTCCTTCTTTTCTTCTTTCCTTTTTTTTTTTTCTTTTTTTCTTTTTTTCTCTCTTCTTCTTTTTTCTCCTTTTTCTCTTTCTTTCCCTTTTCCTCTTTCTTTTTTTTCTTCCTTCTTTTTTTTTTTCCCCTTCTTTTTTTTCCTTCCCCTTCCTTTTCTTTCTTCTTCTTCTTTTTCTCTTCTCTTCTACCTTTCTCTTC
>NZ_QLIU01000138.1 GCF_003574425.1 Cysteiniphilum halobium
CTTCCTTTTTCCTTTTTTTTTCTCTTTTTCTTTTCCTTCCTCTCTTCCTTCTTTTTCTCTTTTTTTTTCTTTCCTCTTTCTTTCTTTCTCTTCTTCTTTTTCTCTTTCTTCTCCCTTTTTTCTTTTTCCTTTCCCCTTCTCCCTTTTTCTCTTTTCTTTTTTCTTTTTTTTTTTTTTTTTTTTTCTTCTTTTTTCTCCTCTTTTTTTTTTTTTTCCTTTTTTTTTTTTTTTTTTTTTTTCCTTTTCTTTATTACCTTCCTTTTTCTTTTTCTTCTCTTTTCTCTTTTTTTTTTTCATTTTCTTTCAATCTTTTTTTTTAATCCATTTCTTCTTTCTCTTATTCATCTTCTTTTTCCTTTACTTTCTTTTCTTCTTTCTTCTCTTTTATCTTTTTTTCTCTTTCTTTTTCCTTTTCTTTTTCCTTTTCCTTCTCTTCTTCCTTCTTTTTTTCTCCTTTTTCTTTTTTTTCTTTCTTTTTATTCTCCCTTTTTTTTTTTTCCTTT
>NZ_QLIU01000139.1 GCF_003574425.1 Cysteiniphilum halobium
CCTCTGTTATTTTGCTTTTTTCTCCCACCTTTTTTTCATTCCCTTTTTCTCTTCTTTTCTCTTCACCTCTCTTTTTCTCTCTCTTTCTCTCATTCATCTTTTTCTTTCCTCCTCTCCTCTTTTTTTTTCTTTTTTTTTTTCTCTTTCTTCTCTTTTCCCTTCCTTTTTTTTTTCCTTTCTTCTTTTCTTTTCTTTATCTATTCCCTTTCTCTTTCCTTTCTTTTCTTTTTTTTTTTCCTCCTCTTCTTTCCTTTCTCTCCTCCTCCTTCTCCCTTTTTTTCTCTTTTTATCTCTCCTTTTTTTTTATCCTTTTTTCTCTCTCTTTTCTTCCTTCCTTCTCTTCTCTCCCTCTTTTTTCTCTTCTCTCCCTCCTCTCCTTTCCTCTTTTTCTCTTTCTTTTCTCCTTTTCTTTCTTCTTTTTTCTTTTTTCTCTTCTTTTTTTTTTTTTTCTCTTCTTCTTCCTGTTTGTTTTTATCTTTTTTCTCTTTGTTCTTCTTCTCTTTTTTTTTTTTTCTTCTTTCTTTCTTTCCTTTTTCTTTTTTTTTTTTCTCCCTTTCTTCTTCTTTTCTTTTTTTTTTTTCTTCTTTCCTCTTTTTTCTCTTTTCTCTTTTTATACCTCTTTTTTTCTTTCTCTCTTTCTTCC
>NZ_QLIU01000140.1 GCF_003574425.1 Cysteiniphilum halobium
TTTCTTTTCTCATATATTGATAATAAGTAATTTATGTTACACTGCATTCAAGTAAATTTGCTAGATGATGGGAATTTTTTCATGGAAAAGCAATACGATAAAGCCAGAGTCAGGCTCATTAAAACATATCCTAATCGACGCTTGTATGATACGCAAAATAGTTGCTATATCACCGCAGAAGGTGTGCATAAGCTAATTATTGAGCATGAAAATGTTGTCGTTGTTGAGAATAAAAGTGGTAAAGATATTACGCGTAGCGTATTAATGCAGATCATCAATGATATTGAGGAAAGCAGCCCAAGACAGATGTTTAGTAATGAGTTTTTGGCGCAGATTATTAAATCTTATGGCACAGATATGCAAAATACACTAGTGATGTGATTTAACAAAAAGCTGGATCTGTATTTAGGGCAAAAACATGCAACTGAAGCCATTACCAAAAAATTAAATACTGCAATGACACAAAGCGTCTACTTTAATACTACAGCAAGAGAGAATATTGATCGCTGGCAAACATCTTGGGATAATGTAAAAAGTTCTAAAAAGGCTTAAAATTTTCCGATGTTTTACGCTAATAGG
>NZ_QLIU01000141.1 GCF_003574425.1 Cysteiniphilum halobium
TTTTTCTCTTTTTCTTTTTCCTTTTTCCTTCTTTCTTTTTCCTCTTTCTTTTTTCCTTTTTTTCTCTTCTTTTATTTCGCTTCTTATCTCTGCTTCCTTTTTCCTTTTTCCTTTTTTTTCTCTTTTTCTTTCTTTTTTTTTTACTTCTTTTTTTTCTCTTTCTTTTTCCTTCTTTCCCTTTCCCTCCCTTCTTTTCTTTTTTTTTTCTCCTTTTTTCTCTTTTCTTCCTTCCCTTTCTTTCCCTTTTCCCTTTTCTTCCTTCCTTATCTTTTTTTTTCTTCTTTCCTTTCCTTTTGCTTTTTTTTTTTCTTTTTTCTTCTTCTCTTTTTTCTTTTTTTTTCCTTTATCAATCTCTTTTCTTCTATATTACTTTCTCTTTCCTTTTTTTTTTTTCCTCTCTTCTTTCTTCTTCTTTTCTTCTTTTTTTTCTCTTCCTTTCCTCTCTTTTCCTTTTTTTATATCTTCTTTTTCCTTTTTTTTTTTTTTTTTTTCTCTTTCTTCTTTTCCTTTTTTTTTTTTTTTTTTTTTTCTTTTTTTTTTTTTTTCTTTTTTTTTTC
>NZ_QLIU01000142.1 GCF_003574425.1 Cysteiniphilum halobium
CTCTTCTTTCATCTATTCTCCCATCCCTTTCCTTATTCTTCTTCTTCCTCTCCTCCTCTATCCTCTTCATCTTTTCAAACATCTTCTTTCTTTACCTCTCTTTCTTTCTCTTTCTCTTCTCTTTTTTCCTCATTTATTTTCTATCTTTCTCTCTCATACTATTTTTTTCCTCTGTTTTATTACTCTTTTTCTTTTTTTTCTTCTCTTCTATTCTTCTATTCTTTTTTTTTCTCTTTCTCTTCTTATTTTCTCTTCTCTTCCTACTTTTTCATTTTATTATTTTCTTCTTTTTTTTTTTTTTTTTTTTTTTTTTTCCATCTATATTTTTATTTTTCCCTTTTTATTTATTTTTTTTTTCCTTCTTTTTATTCTTTTTTTTTCTTCTCCTATTACTATTTACATCCTTTCTTTTTCTCTTTTTCTCCCATCATTCCTTCTTATCTTCCCCTTTCTCTTCTTCTCTTCTTCTCTTTTTCTTTTTTCTCTTTCTTTTTTCTCCCTTTCCTTCTTT
>NZ_QLIU01000143.1 GCF_003574425.1 Cysteiniphilum halobium
CTTTTTTCCCCCGATCTTTTATTCCATTTCCTTTATTTTCCCCCTTTTTTTTTTTACTTCTCTTCTTTTTCCTCTTTTCCCAAATTCTCCCTACTTCGCCTTTTTTTTCTTTTTTTTTTTTCCTTTTTCCTTCTTCTTTCTTTTTTTTTTTTTTTTTCTTTTTCCTTCTTTACTTCATTCTTCCTTCCATTCTCCTTTTCTTTCTCTTTTTCTCCTTTCTTCCTTTTTTCTTCCTTCTTTCCCCTCTATTTTTTCTCTTTTCTTTCAACTCTTTTTTCTTTTATTCTCCTCTTCTATTTTCTTCCCTTTTTTTTTTTTTTCTTTCTTTTCTTTATTTTCTTTTTTTTCTTCTTTGTTTTTCTCTCTTTTCTCCCTCTTTTTTTCTTTTTTTTTCTCTCTTTTTTTTTCTTTATTTTTCTCTCCTTTCTTTTCTTCCTTCTTTTCCTTTTTCTCTCCTCCTCCTTTTTCATTGTTTATTCTTTTTCTTTTTCTCACTTCTTCTTCTTCTCTTTTATCTTTATTATCTTTTATCTGTTTGTCCTATCCAGCCCTTTTTACCACTTTCCTTCTCCTCTTCTTTCTCTTCTTGTTATTTCTTCTTCTTCTCTCTCTTTTTTCTCCTTTTCTTTTCTCACTCTTCCTCTCTTCTCTTCTTTTTTCTTTTCTTTTCTTTTTTTTTTTTTTTCCCTTTTCTTTTCTTTTTCTTCTTCTTTCTTCTTTCTCTCTTTCTTTTTCTTTCTCTCTTCTC
>NZ_QLIU01000144.1 GCF_003574425.1 Cysteiniphilum halobium
CTTTTCTGTATGATTCTTTTTCTCTCTCTTTCTTATCCCTCTTTTTTTTCTTTTTTTCTTTTTCTTTTTTCTTCTTTTTTTCCTCTTCTTTCTTTATCTTCCTTTCCTCCTCCACTTTTCTTTCTCTCCTACTCTTTCTTCTTTCCTTTCTTTCTATTTTCTCTCCTTTTCTTCCTCTTTTCCTCCTTCTCCTTTTTCTTTTTCTCCTTTTCTCCTTTTTTTCCTTTTTTCTCATTTCTTTTTTCTTTCCTCTTCTTTTTTTTTTCTTCTTTTTCTTTTTTTCTCTTCTTTTCTTTTTTTCTCTTTCTCCCCTTCTTTTTCTTTTTTTTTCTCTTTTTTCCTCCTCTTCTTATTCCACCCTCCCTCCCTTCTCACTTCTCTATTCTATTACTTTTTTTTTTCTTATCTTTTTTTTCTCTTTTCTATCTTCTTCTTCGCTTCTTTTTTTCCCTCTTTTTTATTCTTCACTCCTTTATTTTTTTCTCTCTTTATCCCTCTCTTCTCACCCTTTTTTTTCTCTTCTTCTTTCTT
>NZ_QLIU01000145.1 GCF_003574425.1 Cysteiniphilum halobium
TGAATCTTATAAAACGCCCCGCCCATTTGTGGGTCATCAAATTTATCGGCAGAGTTATACACTACCTCACCCTCATGTTTTTTCTTTCGTCTTTCCTTTTATTCTTCCTTTTTTTTTTTTTCCTCCATCCCCTCCTCTTTCCTTTTCTTTTCTTTATTCATTTCCTTTTCCTCCTTTACTTTCTTTTCTTCTTTAGTTTCATTTTCCATTCTCTTCTTTCCTTCTTCTTTCTCCCCTTTTTTTTTCTTTCTCTTCTTATCTTTCTTTTTTTCCTTCTACTCCTCCTTCTTTTCTCTTCTTCTTCCTTTCCTCTTTTCTCCTCTCTTTTTTCCTTTCTTTTCTCTCTTTCCCCTTCTTCTTCCTTTTTTTCTCCCTTCCCTCTTCCTTCCTCTCCTTCTCTCCTTCCCCTTTTTCTTCTTTCTTCTTCTTTTCCTTCCTCTCTTCTTTCTTCCTCTCTTCTCTTTCCTTTCTTTTTTTCTCTTCCTTTTTCTCTCTTTTTCCTTCTTCCCTTTCTTCTCTTCTCTCTTTTCTTTCTTTTCCTTCTTTCTCTTCTTTCTTCTCTTC
>NZ_QLIU01000146.1 GCF_003574425.1 Cysteiniphilum halobium
TCTTTTCTTTTCCTTTTCTTTTTTTCTCTTTCTTTCTTTTTCTTTCTCTTCTTTTTTCTTTTTTCTTTTCTTCCCTTTCTTTCTTCTTTTTCTTCCTTTTTTTCTTTTTCTCTTCTTTTTTCTTTCTTTTTTTTTTTTTTCTTCTTTTTTTTTTTCTTTATTTTTTTTTTTTACCTTCTTTTCTTCTTCTTTTTCTTTTTTCTTTCTCCCTTTTTTTTTTTCTTTTTCTTCTTCTTCTTTCCCTTTCTTTTTTTCCTCTTTCTTCTTACTTTCTTTTTTTTTTTTTTTTTCTTTCTTCTTTTTTTTTCTTTTCTTCTTTTTCTCTTTTTTCCTTTTTCTTTTCCTTTTTCACTTTTCTTTTTTTCTTTTCCCTATTCACTTTCTTTTTCTTTTTCTTTTTCTTTATTAAACTCTCTTTCATTTTTTTTTTTCTTCTCTCCCCCTTTTTTCCCTTTCTCCCTTTTTTCCTTTTTTTCCTTCCCTCCTTTTTTTTCATCTTTTTTCTTCTTTTTTTTCTCCTTTTTTTTTTTTTTTTTCCTCTTTTTCTCTTTTTTTTTTCTCCCTTTTTTTTTTTTTTTTTTTCTTTTCTTTTTTTTTTCTTTTTTTTTCTCTTTTTATTTCTTTTTC
>NZ_QLIU01000148.1 GCF_003574425.1 Cysteiniphilum halobium
CTGCTCATTAACGCTCTCTCTCCCTTAATTTTTTATCCCACTTCTATCTCTCCTACTCTTCTTCTAACCCTCATTCCAATGAATCTTCTTCAACTTCCTCTTTTCTTTTTCTATTCTTTTTTCTCTATACTTTTTCTTTCTCTCTTTTCTCTTCCCCTCTCCCCTTTTCTTTTTCGCCCCCTTCATACACCTCACCCCCATTTTCTTCTTTCTTCTCTTCCTCCCTTCTTTCTTTCTTCCTTTCTTCTTTTTCATTCTTCTTTTCTATCCATTCTTTTTCCTTTTCTCCTTTTTTTTCTCTTCTTCTTTTTTTCTCCCCCCTCTCTCTATTCTCCTCTTTTCAATCTCCCCTTTTTCAATCATTTTCTTAACCTCTTCTTTCTTTCTTTTCTTTTTTTTTTTTTTTTCCTTTTCTCTCCTCTTCCTCTTTCCTCTCTCTTTTCCTTCCCTCCTTTTTCCTTCTTCTCTTCCTCCTTTCCCTCCCTCCCTTCCTCCCCTTCCTCTTTTCTCTTTCTTTCTTTCCCCTCCTTCTTTCTCTCTCTTTTTTCTTTTTTTTTTTCCTCCC
>NZ_QLIU01000149.1 GCF_003574425.1 Cysteiniphilum halobium
GTGATGTGTTCGCCTAAGAAAATAAATGAAAATGCTAATGTCGAGATCGGCATCGCTGCTGTTACAAGTCCTGCAGTACTCGCACTGACTTTATCACACCCCATAAACCTGAAAAGATACACTAGTGCTGTTTCAATTGATCCCAAATATCATACAACACCAGACTTCGTAAGAGCACCCTTCTTAACTCCAGTCACCACTTCTTATCTCTTATTCCTTCTTCTCCTTTACAAAACATATCCTACTTCCTTCTCTTTTTTCTCCTCTCTCTCCTCTTTTTTTTTTTTTTCTCTTCTTTTATTTCCTTTTTTTCCTTTCTCCCTTCCTTTTTCCCTTTTTTTTTTTTTTTTTTCTCTTTCCTCTCTTTTCTTCTTTTCCTTCCCTCTTCTTCCTCTTCTTTTTCTCCCTCCCTCTTTCCTTCTTTCTTTCTTTTTCTTCTTTTTCTTTTCTCCCTTTCTCCTTCTCTTCTTCTTTTCTCTCCTTTTCTCTCTTTTTTTCTTTTTCTT
>NZ_KZ984547.1 GCF_003574425.1 Cysteiniphilum halobium
CTCCTCTCTTTTTTTTTTTTCCTTTCTTTTTTCTTTTCTTTTCCCTTTCTCTCCTTTTTTTTCTTCTCTTCTCTTCTTTTTTCATTTTCTTTTCTTTCCTCTTTTTTTTTTTTTTCTCCTTTTTCTTTCTCCCTTTTCTCCTCTTCTTCTTCCTCTTTTTCTTTTTTTTTTTTTTTTTCTTTTTTTTCTTCTTTTTCCTTTTCCTTTTCTTTCCTTTCCTTCTTTTTTTTCTCTTCTTTCCTTCTTCTTTTTTCATTCTCTTTCTCTTTCCTCCCTTTTTTTCTTCCTTTAACCACATCTTCTCCTTTCTACTTTCTTTTCTTCCTTTTGTTTGTTTTTTTTTCTTCTCCTTCTTCTCCTTCCTCTTTTTTCCTCTTCTCTTTTTTTTCTCCCTCTCCTTTTTCCTCTTCTTTCTTTCTCTCTTCCTTTTTTTCTTTTCTTTTTCCTTTCTTTTTTCCTTTTCTTTTCTTTTTTTTCTTTTCCTTTTTTTCTTTTTTTCTTTTTCTTTTTCCTTCTCTTNTTCTCCTCTTTTCTCTTTTTTTTTCCCCTTCTTTTCTTTTTTTTTCTTTTC
>NZ_QLIU01000152.1 GCF_003574425.1 Cysteiniphilum halobium
CACACTGACGAATGATTTTATTGGATTCACGCATTTCTGCCATACGCACTAAATAACGATCATAGCAATCACCATGACTGCCAACAGGAATATCAAAATCAAGTTCGCTATAAACATCATAAGGCTGCTTTTTGCGAAGATCCCAAGCAACTCCTGAGCTCCTTAACATCGGGCCCCCAAAGCCTAATGCCTTGGCACGCTCAGCTGTTACCACACCAGTACCATCAGTACGTTGTTTCCAAATACGGTTGTTCGTTAATAGATTTTCATATTCATCAACACACCTTGGAAAACGCTCAGTAAAATCCCAAATAAAATCAAGCAATGAACCTTGGCGGTTTTTGTTAATTGCTTTTAGTTTACGTTTTGACGTGAAACGTGATTTTTCATACTTTGGCATCGTCAGTGGTAGATTGCGAGCGACACCTCCTGGACGAAAATAAGTCGGATGCATTCTCGCACCGGAAACTGCCTCATAACAAACAAACAGGTCGTCACGCCCACGAAACGCATAAAGGAACATCGTCATCGCGCCCAAGTCTAAACTATTAGCTGCCGG
>NZ_QLIU01000153.1 GCF_003574425.1 Cysteiniphilum halobium
CTCAATAATTTTTCTACTTTTTCACCCGTACTACTTTTAACTTTATTTTTTCCTACTTATTTTAACTCCCCTCCATTCAATGTTTTTTCTTCTTTGCTTTTTTTCACTTCTTCCCCCTTTTCTTCTTTAATCCCTTCTTTCCCCTCCTTTTTTTTAATATATTTCTTTCCTGTTTCTTCATTTTCCTTATCATACTCTCCTTCTTTTTTTCCTTTCTTTTCTGTTTTATTCTCACTTTTCTCTTCCTCCTTCTTTTACTTTCCCTTTTTCCTCCTCTTCTTTTTCTCCTTTTATCTTTTCTTTCTCCTCTTCTTCTCGTTCTTTTTCTTTTCCTCCTCCTCCTTCTCCTTCCTTTTTCCTTTCCTTCTCTCTTTCCTTCTCTTTCCTCCTCCTTCCTTTCTTTTTTTTTTCCTCTTTTTTCTTTTTTTTTTCTCCCTTTTCTCCTTTTTTTTCCTTTCCTTTTTTTTCTCTTTTTTTTCTTTTTTTTTTCCTTTTTTTCTCTTTCTTTTCTTTCTTTCTTTTTCTCTTTTTCTCTTTTCTTTCCCTTCTCTTTGTTCTTCTTTCTTTTTTTTTCTTTTCTTTCTTCTTTTTCTTC
>NZ_QLIU01000154.1 GCF_003574425.1 Cysteiniphilum halobium
AGAAAACTTACACCATTAAATGTTTTATAAAGTGACCAGGGGGGAATGTAATCAAGATACTGACGGCCCGGTCCTGTATAACGCGCAAGCGAATATCTGATCAGGAAACACAGTACGATGCAGAAGCAGAGAATATACGTTCCGTTTTCAATCAGGAAACCAGACGTATCTGTCAGTAATCGCATAGAACTTGCCCAGCGTTCTTTCGGTGCGAGAGAAAGGAAAACAGGTGTTATCCTACCGTGGACCACAGACATGTTTGCAAGACAACCAAAAACCAGTACCGATGGATAAATCATCGACATAACAAGAGTCATTGTCATTTCAGAACGACTTCTGACAATTTTTATGGCCTGAACTAACCCTCCCGCAAGGTCGCCGCGAATTTCACCGCTGGATATTAATTGATATTCATCCGCCTTTATATATTTTTTTAATGCTGAAGATATTGCCCCTGTGTTATTCAGTGCATTAAGGCACTCACAACAAATATAGTAGGTTGCAGAAGACCCCGTTTTCTTCCCGTAGTCTGTTTCTACATCAATCAGGTGTGTAAGAGCACGCTTTACATTTATGCCATCATTTAACATTCCAGATAAATCTTCATATAACCTTATTCTGGAATAC
>NZ_QLIU01000155.1 GCF_003574425.1 Cysteiniphilum halobium
TTGTGCTTTTTTAGTGTGTGCTACACTACGCGATGCTTCGATCAATGCTTTTGATGGCACGCACCCCGAGTTTAGGCAATCTCCCCCCATTTTGTTACCCTCGCACAATATGACGCTTGCACCCATTTGCTGAGCTGCTGCGGCAACGGAGAGCCCACCAGATCCACCACCAATAACACAAATATCACATTTTAATAGGTTTGAATATTGAGTATCCGGCATGATCACTCCTTGTGTTGTTTATATGTTGTCTGCCTTTTATTTTTGAATCTTTCGTAAATAATCGGCACTAAAGATAGTAATGCCAAAGCACAAATGGGTAATAATATTTGCGGTGAGAAAATAATTTTAAGATTAAGTGTCTGTCCTTGTTTAAGCGCAAAACCAAGTCCGCTGCCAACCCAGGCGTAGACGAAAGTGCCAGGGATAATACCAAGGAATGTGCCTGCAAAAAAATGGCGTAGGCTCACGCCTAAGACAACGGCGGCAATATTAATAATAAAAAAGGGGAAAATAGGCAGAAGCCTGAAGAACAACATGAAGATAAATTCATTTTTTTGAAAGCC
>NZ_QLIU01000156.1 GCF_003574425.1 Cysteiniphilum halobium
GGCAAGCCCGAGTAGGGATTTATGTTTCAGGCAAAAGACAGCATACAAGATTAGCGTCTTGACTGGAGTTCAGACGTGTTCTCTCCGATCTGGAGGAGTATCGTGCGGTGGAAAACGGAGTGCCACTTGTCGTTCACCTGAGGGCAAACGGAATGTACTTGGACGGTGCGTAAGTTCGGATACCTCGTAACTGGTGCAAAATTGGATAATGTTAGAGTAGACACTGACTGTCAATATGAACCTACATCTTCAAACGAAGTGGATAGGAAGGATGATAGCAAGACTTCATTCACTCAGTCATAGATCGGAAGTGCGGTGTGTAGGGAAAGAATGTAGATCTCGATGGTGTCCGTATTAATAAACAGAAATATCAATGGACTTTGTATCGCTTGCCCTTTAACCAACTGTCTCATCTATGCTAGTCATTTTAAAGTTACCATAACCTGTCGCATTTCGATCATCCACTGGCGTCAATGTTAACTTACCGGCAGCAATCGCGACTTTC
>NZ_QLIU01000157.1 GCF_003574425.1 Cysteiniphilum halobium
CCAACATCTAAACTCACTGCGTGTACCCTGGCATGATCAGCAACCTGTAACAATTCCGTATAGGCGCTCTCTAACCTTTCCTTATTTTGTGAGATAAGCACCACTTTATAGTCTTGGCTAAGCAAATAACGCGCAAGCGCCTTACCAATACCACTGCTGGCACCTGTTACAACGGCAATAGCTCTGCGTGCGTTAGGCATACATTTTTCTCCTTACGTAACTGAATAACTTTTGCTTTAAATTATACACAGGAAGTGTGGCCAACAGTATTCCTGATAAAACCAGTAAAAATCCTATTACATGGTAAGTATGGATTTTCTCCCACAGAAAGCCAATAGCAAGTAAGGAACTAAACACTGGCAATAAATTAAAAAAATAAGCAGCAATAGCACGTCCCACCGTTCTAACGCCTATGTTCCAAAAGCTAAATGCTAAAATTGAGGCAAAAACTCCCGCATAGAAAATACTGCCTACCGTTTGCCATTGCCAAACTATCGTTAATCTGTGATACCATTCCCATAAAGATAGTGGC
>NZ_QLIU01000158.1 GCF_003574425.1 Cysteiniphilum halobium
GTGTGTCTTAGTAGGCGTGCAAGTGTTTTATGGTGTGTGTTAGTATTTTTTTTTTTTTCAAGCAGGAGACCGGCAAAGAGGTAAGCAATGGTGACTGGGGTTCAGAAGGGTGCTCTTTCGATTCAGCGTATTTTTTATTGATTTTGAACGATTACATTAGCATATTAAAGATAATTAAACAGCGCTCAAATATTAAAGCCGAATTTTTGATCAAAATTGCTAAAAAAATGGATTTGTAGGCTAGTTTTGAAAATATAAGGAAAAAAACACCCGCGTTATAAGCCGAAAAACGTCAATTTTTAAAAAAATTGCATATTCTTATTCATCTTAAGAGAGCCAATCCATGAAACTAAAACTAAATATACAACGTGATATTCACGATAAAATAAAGCTTCAAGGCAGTAAACTCATACTGCCAATGCACCTTGAAAATATTGAAGCCTACAAAGACGTGACCTTATTTGAGCCAGACGATAGCAAGTATGTTGTCGCCATTCATCATCACATAGACGATGATTTGTATTCAGCGGTGTACTTTTATTTTGACAATGGCAGTTATGCCAGAAAAGCAAGGTTCATGATCAATTACTGTTTAGACAACCGCAAAACAGAACTTATCATTGATCATGCTGTAATCATT
>NZ_QLIU01000159.1 GCF_003574425.1 Cysteiniphilum halobium
GGTTATTACTATTGAGCTTGTTTGTGGGCGTAATCTCTACAGGGATAGATAGAGCAGACGCTTGCGGGGTGCTAAGTGAGACTTCGCCAACGCTGATAATAGCGTCAGTCAACCCCAACTCAGCCGATATTTTAGCAAGGGCTTGTTAAATGGTGTCTTGTGTTACGTAGCTGTATTCAAAGAACGCTTGATTGATTTTATATGAAGCGATTTGAAAGTGTGCTTTTCTCACCCCCACATCTTCAATTTTGTTTAATCTTGTGGCGAGTGCTGCAACCGAGCGATGTATAAAACGATTGAAACCTTTAATGGGTTCTTTAGCTTTGACGGCTGTATCGATCTTGTCAGCCCACCTGGTCAGCACCCCAATGGCGTGTTCAGTGGCGTTTCTAAGCCCGTAGGGGTCATCGTTAGGATCACCTTAGGTAGCAGGCGCATAGTAATGGCGAACGTAGCTTGTGTGCTTTTTACTGCTTTCTATTCCTCTGACTCTTCCGACTAATC